>CALVWV010000031.1 GCA_944368065.1 uncultured Clostridia bacterium
TATCTTTTGCGCCTGAATGCACACTTTTTCACACATTCCGTTAAGCGGGTTGCCGCTTATTGCGCCGGGACATTTATCCGACTGAAAATTGGAAAAAAATGACATTTTTAACCTCCGTCTTTATTTGGAAAGCGCCCGCACGGAAAGAACAAAGTTTTTACGCTTTACTTTTTCGGCTTCCGCCGCCGCGGGCACAGTAATTTTATAGTTCATTATATGTTGCACGCCGACATGTTGCGCCTGCCTGAAAAAAGACGGCAGACCTGAAAAGAAATCTTTGAGGACTTTTCACCTTATGCGCGGGATATACAATCTGCACGTGGGATAAATAAGCCCGTTAATTTCTCTGAGCGTACTTTCCGGGACGCTGAACTTTTCCGCGAGCGAGGCAAACGTGTCGCCCACGCGCGCCTGATATACGAAAAAGTCGCCTTCCGGCAGGACGAGAACCTGACCGCAGAAAACATCTTTGGAAACGGGACAGCCGAAAGTCCGCGAGATTGTTGCCGCCGTCTGACCTTGCTTTACCCTGTAAAAGCGGCTTTTTTCAAGTTTAAGCTCATACATCTGTATATATTATGCGGCTTCTCTTGCGAATGTGCGCGCAGGACACAATTTTTTTGGATTGAAGAAAAACTTAGCGAGAAAAAAATTACTCTTAAAGCGAAATCCGAGAGCAAAATCCGCATTGCTGCAATTTTTTGCGGACAAAGCGTACGCCGCGCTCATAATTGCCGCGCGCAATTTGTAGAATATTGTTGATGAGTACAAGTATTTACAAAACAACGGCACAGGTTACGTTCTTTTCGACTGTTGAAAAGACTTTGAGCTTTGTATACCGAATAATTTTATCGCGCGCGATAGGCGCCGAAGGGCTTGGTATTTATCAGATAGCCCTTTCCGTATTCTCCGTTTTTCTCACGGCGGCTTCGAGCGGGGTGCCGATAACCGTTTCGCGCCTTATCACAAAACAGAACGCCTTAGGAAACACGGCGGGCAAGAACGCAGTTGTTACGGCGGGAATTGTGAGCACGCTGATTTTTACCGTGCCGATCTGCGTAATAATTTTCTGCGGACAGAAATTTTTCGGATTCCTCTTTTCAGACGAAAGATGCCTTGAAGTATTCCTTATCATTTTGCCCGGGCTTATAATTACTTCCGTCTATTCAGTAATGCGCGGCGCGTTCTGGGGCGACAGGCAGTTCATGCCATATTCGCTTATAGAACTCGCCGAAGACGCGCTTATGGTGGGGCTCGGCTGCGCGCTGGTATTCGGCGCCGACGGGGCGGCAGACGGCGCGAGACGCGCCGCCATAGCCGTATTCGTCTCCTATGTTTTTTCCTTTGCTGTATCGCTTTTCTGGTATTTTAAAAAGGGCGGCAGGCTTGTAAATCCTTCGAAACAGCTCAAACCTCTTCTTTCCTCCTCCCTGCCCGTTACGGCAATGCGCACTTCAACTTCGCTGCTGAATTCGCTCGTAGCCGTGCTCATGCCCTTCCTCCTCGTGCACATGTGCGGAATGACGGACAGCGAAGCCGTAAGCCTTTACGGCATTGCGGCAGGCATGGCCGTGCCTATACTTTTTATACCGTCTTCGCTGATAGGCAGCATTGCGGTGGTGCTGGCGCCCGAACTTTCTGAAAATTTCTACAAAAACAGAACGGAACTTTTAAAAGCCGACGTGGAAAAATCGCTCAAAGCCGCCATTCTTATAGCCGCCATGCTTATACCCCTTTTGTTTGCGCTCGGAGGTGACGCGGGCGAAGTGCTCTTTTCCGAACCGCTGAGCGGCGAAATAGTCGAAAACTGCTGTTTTATTCTGCTGCCGATGTGCCTTTCGATGATTACGGGCACCGTGCTCAATTCTATGAACAGGGAAAAATCCACCCTCATTTTCTACTTCTGCGGCGCGGCGGCGATGCTTGCCTGCCTTGCGGCGCTTACGCCCGTCATAGGCATATACTCCTACGCTGCCGGGCTTGCGGCGAGCTTTATAATAACCGCCGCGCTCAATCTGCGGCTTCTGAAAAAGCTGTGCCGCGGCACAAAAACTGCGGGGTACTTTTTCCGCGCCGCCGCAGCGTGCGCTTTGAGCTGCGCGTTCGGCAGACTGCTTGAAGGGTTGCTTGCAAATTACCTTCCGCCGCTTTTATGCATGATAGTCTGCGGAATTATTCTGGCTGCATTCACGGCGGTGACCTTCCTCGTTTCAGGCACGTATTCCCTTGAACCGCTGAAAGCATACCTGAAAAGGCGCGCCGAGGCAAAAACTTACAAAATAAAAAGTGCCTTCAAACGGCGCAGGCACAGCTCTACGCGCGCGGCAACAAAATCCGCGGCGGATGCCGAATAAATTTTCAGGCTGCCGCGGCTGAAGCCGCGGCAGCCTTTTTTGATTTATGATATTCTCACTTCTTCCTGAAGACGGAGAATATCACGTTGCGCATATCGTAAACCTGCTTTGCGGCGAGCGCTATCAAAAACGCGCCGAAAAAGCGCCTTAAGGATTCTGACGGTGTGTAGGCGGAAAGCAGCGCGCCGAGCACGGACAAAACGACCGCGGGAATGATTATGAAAAGCGAACCGCGCGCCTTTACAAGCCCGTTAGAGGAATGAATTTTTAAGCTGAGCAGCGACATTGGCAGAAAAGCTATAAGATTTGCCGCCTGCGCCACGTGCTGCTCGACGCCGAGAAAGAGCGTGAGCGCGGGTATGAGTATCGTTCCGCCGCCCATGCCCATTCCGCCGAGAAGTCCCGCCGCAAGCGAAAACAAAAGCACAAAAATAAAACTCAAGGCAGCACCATCCTTATGCCCGCCGCAAGCATTACGGCTATGAATATGGCTTTGACGGCAGAGACGGATATTCTGTTCAGAAAGAGCGCGCCGAGCGCGCCGCCCGCCGTCATGCCTATGGCGGCGGGCAGAATTATATCGACAGAAACAAACCCCGCCGCCGCGTAAGCTATGGCGCTTGCAAGGCTTACGGGCGCGATTATCAGTATGGCAGTCGCGTGGGCTGCCTTTTCTTCGTAACCCATGACTTCAGAAAGAAGGGGAACGGCTATCATTCCCCCGCCGCCGCCGAAAAGTCCGTTCGCCGCCCCTACCGCTACGCCCGTAAATGCGCCGCGCAAAATGCTCTTGAGATTGACCATAACCCTCTTCCGCCCCTCCGAGGGGCGCTCCTTTTATAAAGTTTGGGCAAATTAATTAAATTTAACCGTTTTTTCATTTAAACGGTCGGAAAAATGCTTGCTTATAATCACCTTTTATATTAAAATATCATAGTACGGTTTTTTAAAGTTTTTGCTTTACTACAAATAAATGCAGGTGTTATATGTACAAGAAAAGATATCACTTAAAATCCGGAATGAGGAAGCTTACCATCGCGCTTTTATCGGGCGTTATGGCCGTATCTCTCGGCCTCGCCGCAGCGTGCACGGCTGAAGATGAAGATACCTCCAGCGGGGAAAGCACTTCCTCCTCCACGGACAAGCAGACCATTCTGAACGGCAACTTTGAGTTTTTCGGCGACAGCGAGGACAAAACTCATATAATTTACACGCCCGACAGCTGGTCGGCTTCCACTCCCGGCAGGACGAACTACGTCATGAACGGCATTGTAGACACGAGCGAAAAAGGCTGGGGAAGAATTGCCGACCCCGAACTTGCCTCCAAGCTTGAGTACAATGACAATCTTGACGAGGACGACGAAAACTACGAAGACGAATACGTTGACTACAACGGAATGCGCGTACGCGACATCCCTTACGCAGACCCGCACGCCGCGCTTGAAAGCGACGCTTCGGACGAGGATAAGGCGCTCATCGAAAATCCCCTCACCCACGACATAGTCGTAAAGGGCGAAGCGGGCAGCGAAACTTATTCCTACATCGACGCGGACGGCAGCGAAAAGCCGCTCTATAAGGACGAGGACGGAAACTTCTTCAAGGACGAAGCACTCAAGACGCCTTACGAAAGCCACGTTCTTATGATTCACAACTACGTGAACGACGACGCAAGGTACGGCACGGCGCAGGCATATACATCCTCAACGACACTCACCCTCGAGCCCAACACCGCGGCTGAAATTTCCGTATGGGTAAAGACGGAAAACCTTATGTTCGATAAGGACGGCGCAACGCCTGCGGAAGAGCTCGGCGCATATATCGCTGTAGACCAGACAGTAGGCGGAAATACCGTAGACACCTTCTACATCGACGCCATAAACACCGAACTTCTCAACTCCGACGAAAATAACGGCTGGGTACAGTACACCGTGTTCGTTCAGGGCTGCGACTTCGCGTCCAGCACCATAACGCTCAAACTCGGCCTCGGCCGCGCTGACGACGACGGCGACTATGCCGAAGTGCTTGAAGGCTACGCGTTCTTCGACGACGTCAAGGCTACGCTTTATCCCAATATAAACGATTGCGAAAATTACCTTGCCGCCGATGAAGAAGGATTGCTTGAAAACACCACCTGCACCCTTACAGACAAGGACGAATACAAAGAATTCAGCTTCGACGACCACAAGAACGACAACTACTATTATATAGACCTCACCTCGAGGCAGGCAAGGCTGGACATCGGTCTTGACGCAGCCTCCGTTGCCGCTTCCCTCACCGAAGACTCCGACCACTACGTGACATCTTCCGAAGTGAACGAGTTCTACGGCGTACAGAAGAAGACGGAAGGCACGACTTACACCAACTACAACCTCGACATCGCAACCACGAACGACATTGTAGGCGCGTTTAACCTTGCAGACCTTGCAAACGAGCTTAAAGCGGCAAGCGACGCAAAGTACGGCGGCGGCGTGACAAAGTACATGACGACGATTTCCGAAGTGCTCGGCAATGCGGCTGAACTGCCCGGAGCCAAGGACGCCGAAGGCAACACGACCGGCACCGCGTTCATGATTCTTTCTTCGCGCGGAGCGGCGTACACCGCTGAAATTTCCGGCACTCAGAACGGCTCTGACAACCAGACGAACAGCTTCACCGTTGAAAACGGCGGCTACATGATTGTTTCCTTCTGGGTAAAGACTTCGGATATGGACGGATTCACCGCCTCAACCATAAAGCTTTACGACGAAGCCGATGAGAACAACGCCTCCACTCTTACCGTAGACACGACGGACGTTACGTTCGACGTAGGCGACGAGAAAGACATATACAACGGCTGGGTACAGTGCTTCTTCTTTGTGGAGAACCCGCTTGAAACGGAAAAGACGTTCAAACTCGATTTCAGCTTCGGCAACTCCACCATCAAAGATACGAGCGCTTCGGCTTACAAATCCGGTTACGCGGCTATCGCAAACGTTCAGACGTTCACGGTAGACAAAGAGGTATTCGACCTCGCGTCCACCAGCTCTTATGCGGGAAGCTTCTCCTTCCAGAGCACGGACAACCGCTCCAACAACTACATGGACGAAGTTTACGGCGCGGTAAACAACAACATTGAAACAAACATCTCCCGTCCTTCCTCCTACAACGGCGTTAACGGCGCAAGCGCATCAGTCGTTTACAAGGACGAGATTGACACCGAAGGCTACGACAAGAGAAACTCCAACGAAAACGCAGGCCTTATAAACAAAGATTACTTCGAAAATTACCTCAAAGCGGCTGAAAGCGATACCGAAAACAAGTTCGTATGGCTTGAAGACCTGCTCGAAGGCAAGTACACCATAACAGAAGCGCTCGGCAAAGCGGAAGCGGTATGGAACGAACTGTTCGGTACGGAAACCATTCAGCCCCTGCTCATAGTCAACACTATAAGGCAGTTCGGCGAAAGCGCTGCCGCAATGAACTACGGTTTCATCGCAGACAGCACCACCACCGTTGCTTCGGCAAGCTATCAGGCGATAACCGTAAGGGTTAAGGTAAGCAAGGGCGCAGTTGCGTACGTATATCTCACCGATAACGACAACCGCACCGAAGTTTCTTCCTTCAGCCTGCCCGGCTACAGCTTCTGGTACGACAGCATGGGCAACGTGCTCGACAGCGAACCCGACTACGACAG
Organism: uncultured Clostridia bacterium; assembly: GCA_944368065.1. Lineage (GTDB taxonomy): Bacteria > Bacillota > Clostridia > Christensenellales > Borkfalkiaceae > Coproplasma. The sequence goes on from CALVWV010000031.1 coordinate 6,028, forward strand.
CGATTCCTACAACTCGCGCGACCACATAGTTTACTACCTGCGCAAAGACGGTCTGTACGAGGACAAGAACGGTAAGCTCTTCGCTAACCTTTACAATTACGAAAGAACTTATTACGACGAAGGCGCCGACCACTACACGGCGGACGGACAGCTTACCCTCTTCGAAGACCTCGACAGCAACGAAATCTATTACGTAAGCGCAGAGGAAGCTGCAAAGAATGGTCAGCAGTCGCCCCACTACCTCGTGGCGACAAACTCCGACGGAAGCACGACGAGAGTATTCAACTACTTCGACGGCGCTTACCACTATATCATAACCGAAACCGATGACAACGGCGACAGCACCGTAAGTTACTCCGAACCCGTTTCCGCATTCGTTATAGGAAGCGCTAACGGCGGCGCAGACCTCCGCTACGACAACACCGATACAGACAAACAGCTTGTAACCGTAATCGACAGAAGATACGACAAGGACGGTAAGCTGTTCGGCATAGACGGAACTGATTACAGCGCGGCAGGAAATGCAGGCTTCGATACCTCCGCTCTCGGCTACGACAAGGACGGCAACTACATCTCCGACGAATGGCAGACGGTAACGTTCTTCGTTCACACGGGCGACGAAAGCATGAACTACGTGCTCGAGCTCTGGAGCGGCGCAAGGGATACCTCGGGCGTTGCAGCTGACGGCGAAAATGTCGGCTTAAGCAAAGACGGCAGCGTTGCGGGAAGCTACGTGATGTTCGACTTCAGCAACCTCACCGTTGACGAAGACACGTATGCAGGTCTTACCTCTGAATACAGCGACAAAATAATAGACGAATATGTAAAACTGTTCAATGATAAGGGACTTCTTTCCGAGAACCTTATCGCAACCTCAGGCAAGAACATCGCTTACTACGAAGGTCTCTTCGATAAATTCGTTGAAGAAGGCAAGCTCGGCGAAAGCGACAGACCTGCAGGCTACGTTGCAATGTACTACACCTACTCCCTGTACGACGACGCGGGCTACATTCCTTTCAATGCAGATACCGCAACCGAGGGCGAGTCGGGTTACGATTACTCCGCTGACGACTACAGCGAGACGCTTGTATACCTCAGCTACAACGATTACAGCGACAACTCATTCAACGTTTTCGTAGACTACTCCGCTACCGCCGTTACCGTTGAGGCCGGCACGACGGACGATACTACCGAAGACGAAGAAGAAACGACTGAAACCGATACCAACGTATGGCTGCTCGTTGCTTCCATAATACTTGCAGTTGTGCTTATCTTCACTCTGCTGTCCATGTTCATAAGGGATCTGCTCAAGAAGAAGCGCCGCACGCGCAAGCACACCGACCGCAACGTATATACCGGCAAACGCAAGCACTATATACGCAGACTCGGACTTACCGAAACGGCTCACGAAGCTGACGGCGCAGCTGAAAGCGGCGAAGCAAACGGCGAGAACGGCGCAAATGCCGAAAGCGCAAATGACGCTGAACCCGCAAGCGAGACAATGCCCGACGGCGAACCCGCCGAAGAGGAAATTCCCGCAGAGCACATCGCCGAGGAAGAAAGCGAAGCTCCCGCTGAGGAAAGCGAGGCTCCTGAAGCTGAAAGCCAGGAAAAAGGCGAAAGCGAAGACAAATAAGCGATTATAAATCGTTGAACTGCGGCGGCAAGCCGCAAAAGGGCGGCGCCCGCGCAAGGCAATTGCGCGGGCGCCGCTTAAATTTTATTAAGATTTGACACTGTGGTTTACATTATGCCGCATTAATGTACCTTGAGCTTTATCCGCTTGAAATTATGCCGTTTATGTCGCTTGAGCTTTGACGGCTTGAAATTGTGCAGCATTAAAAACTGCTTATGTTAATCGGCGTGAAATCCTTTAGCTTGGGACGCGCCTGATTTCGGCTTGAAAATTAACAATCTGAATGCCGTAAGGCATAGTCAAGTACCACCGGCTTAGCCGGTGGCTTGAGTAGGCGCTTCAAGCGCATGATACCGGCAGCACTACTCGTGCTTGAATTTTCCGGCAATCGCAACACGTTTACAGCGGCCACCTTCGGGTGGCTGCTTTTACTTGCTTTCTTTTGTCGACTCACCCGTAAACGGGTCTATATACTCTTTCATACTTAGTTGCTCTGCAAGTTTATCTTCTTGCAATTGGTTTGCTATGTATTTTTTTATCGCTTCTTTATTTCTGCCTACCGTGTCTACATAATATCCTCTACACCAAAAATGCCTATTTCCATACTTGTATTTCAAATTGGCAAATTGGTCAAATATCATCAGACTACTTTTTCCTTTCAATATGCCCATGAATTTTGACACGCTCATTTTCGGCGGAATTGTTATAAGCATATGTATATGGTCTTCGCATGCATTTGCTTCTATTATTTCTACCCCTTCGCATCGTTCACATATACGCCTTAATATCTTCCCTATCTCATTTCGACATTTACCGTATATTATTTGCCTGCGATATTTCGGCGCAAACACTATGTGATATTGACATCTCCATTTTGTATGTGATAAACTATCTACGTCCTTCACTGGATACCTCCTGTTTTACTTTTTGTTGCGATTGCCAGTCGCTAAAATTGTATTACAGGAGTTATTTTTTATCCATAGCTGTAAGCTCTTTATCCACTCGCTCAGCGAGTGGTTATCTTAGACAAAATGAAAGCGCGCGGCTTAAAAAAGCCGCGCGCTTGTTTAAATTCAGTTAATTCCGTGCAGATTTATGCGGAGTCCTTTGGGGTAATGGTTTTTTGCCGTGCCGCCGCCCGCCTTGCACCAGCCGAGCGGATAGCCTTTATATGAAGCCACAATCCATCCGCTTTTATCTGAGGGAAATGTAAGTCCGTTGAGATAATCTTTGGCGGTATTTTCGTCCAGCTCCGCAAACTCCGCTTCGCCGCTTTTCAGGCACATCGCAAGCGAATGTGCGGGCATAAACCTGTCCTTTACAAATTCGCCCAGTCTGACGCCTGCGCGCAGAGTCTGAAGTGAAGGCACCGGCGCGCCTTCCGGCAAAGAATAAAGGGCATCGCCTGCCGCAAAAAGATTTTCAAACTTTACGGAAAGAAAGTCGCGCTCGAACGCGCGGTAAAGCTTTTCTTTTGCCGAAGGCACGGGCTTTAAAGAAGTTTCAAAGGAGTTTTCCTCCCCCTCGCCCTTCGTCAAAAGCGCTGCAAAATGCCCCTCGCCGCGGACTTTATGCGGATACAGCTTTTCCTGACGGACGAGCAAATAATTTTTATGCAGACTTAAAAAGTTCTCAACCTGAAGTTCGTCCTCGGCTTCCGAAAAGGTGCAGGTGGAATATACTATCTCCCCTCCTGCCTTTAAAAGTCTGTCTGCGCATTCAAGTATTTCCGCCTGTCTGCGCGCGCACATTTCTACGTTTTCCTCGCTCCATTCCCCAGTTGCCGCCTCTTCCTTTTTGAACATTCCCTCGCCCGAGCAAGGCGCGTCGACTAAAATTCTGTCGAAGCAGGCGGGGTACTTTCCGGCAAGCTGCAAGGGACTTGCAACCGTCACTACGGCGTTTTTTATTCCCATGCGCTCAACGTTCTGTGAGAGTATTTTTGCGCGCGGAAAGTTGATTTCGTTTAAAAAGAGCACGCCCTCGCCGCACATAGCCTGCGCAAGCTGAGTGCCCTTTCCGCCCGGTGCCGAGCACATATCGAGCACGGCTTTCCCGCCCTTAAGGTCGCCGAAAAGGGGCGCCGCACACATTGCAGAAGGCTCCTGCACGTAATAAAGCCCCGCGGCGTGCGCTATGGTCAGCCCAGGCTTTTCTTCCTGTATATAAAACCCGTCCTTGCACCAGGGCACGGGCTGCACGTCGAACGGCAAAATTTCCGCAAGGTGCTGCGCGGTTATCTTTAGCGTGTTTGCGCGTATGCCGCGTGCGGGCGGAAGGTTGTAAGAAGATAAAAATTCTTCAAAATCGCCGCCGAGACTTGCGCGCATATGCTTTAAAAAAGCTTCGGGGAGGTTAAAATCGTTCATCCGAGCAATGCCTCCAGCTCTTCCATGGTGAGAATTTCAAGTCCTTCCTTGCCCTGCGCGGTGCGCGTGCGCGTGGAAGCATCACCCTCGGGCGCGCAGTAAACGTTGCACTGCGCAAGTTTCTGAGTATATTCTCCGCCTGCGGCGTAAATTCTGTCAAGAAGCGGTTCCGAAAGGGAAAGGTCGTCTTCTATGCAGCGGGCGAAATTGAAAATTCTGCCCTTTAACCTGCCCTCGGGGCGGCGCTTTTTGCGCGAAAGGTATACGTAAAAATCGCGGCGGGCGCGGCTACGCTCTTCCTTGGCGGCGCGGCGCTCTTCGGTATATTCGGAATACCCCGTTGAGCGCGGTTTGACTATCGAATAATTTTCTATGCGGCCGCGGGTTATTTTAAGCATGCTTTCAAGCTCGGCAAAGCCGCAGCCTTTGTTGCGGCACATTGCTTCCGCTATGCGCATAGTCGCGTACGCGTCGTCCGCGGCGCGGTGGGGAGTGAACTCAACGTTTAAATCTTTGCTTATGTATTCAAGGCCGTACTGGCGGGCAAAACCGCCCGTCATCGTCATGTATATAAGCTGGGTATCGGAAAATTCAAAGCTGAAAGAAGGAAGCTTGAAGCGGCGCGTTTCGAGATTGAGGTAGTTGACGTCGTTATAAGTGGCGTGCCCTGCCACTATGTTGCTTTTGTCTTCAAGCAGTTTCCTGATTTTAGGATATACGGCGCGGAAATCTGGGTGTTTTTTGAAATCTTCGTACTTATAAGGCAGCACAAGCCCCTTTTCGCCCTTGGAATCGGTTAAATGAAAAGAGCCCTTAGGGTTTATAAGAATATCTTCTTTTTCAAGTATGTTGAAATTTTCGTCGCATACGACGTAGCCGAACGCGCAGATTTTTGCCGACGTTTTATATACGCTGGCGCATTCAATATCGAAGAAAACAAGACTCATAAATAAACTGTGACACCTTTTAAGTTGCGTTTTTGTACAGCGTTAAAAATAATTTGACGCGTTTGCAGATATATTCCATTATAGCATAGCGATACAAAAATATCAACAAATAAATACAATGCCCGTGCAACATAAAATTGCGGGAGACGCAATCTGCGCCTCCCGCTTTTATCAGAGTATTTTTTCCATAGTCGTTTTCTGCGGGACAAGACCGCACTTTTTGTAGAACGCCTCCGCCGCTTTGTTGCACGACCACACGTTGAGCGTTATATTGTAAAAGCCGCTTTGCTTTGCAAAGCTTACCACGGCGTTGTAAAGCGCCGTTCCCACGCCTTTGCCGCGCGCGCTTTCGTCAACGCAGATATCGTCTATGTAAAGCGTTTTTATGTCCTGCATAAGGCTGTCGCACCTGTTTTCCTTAAAAAAGCATATGGCGTACCCCTCAACTGCGCCGCCGTCTTCACACACGAAAACGGCATTGTTTTTGCCTGAAATGAGCGCAGCGACTCCGTCGCGGTCGTACTTGGTATTAAAACGGAAAAGGTCGGGGCGCGCCTTTGCGTGGACTTCGTTCACCTGCCTGAGAAGGTTGAGTATTACCGGAATGTCTTTATTTTCTGCTCTGCGTACCTGCATATATTTCTCCTGAGATTTGTGTCCGCGGCGATGATTTTGCCAGCAGACTAATATATAAGCTTTATATCAGATGCGGCGGCGCGCTGAAAGCGCGCCGCCGCAAAACCAAGCTGGATATGTCCCGTAAAAATGCGGAAACTTTTAAAAGTTATTTTATGGGCTTTATATACTCTTTGCCGCCCATATACTTTCTCAGAACTTCGGGAATGAACACGCTGCCGTCTTCCTGAAGATGATTTTCAAGGAAGGCAATGAGCATTCTGGGGGGAGCTACAACGGTGTTGTTGAGCGTATGCGCATACTCGTTTTTGCCCGTTGCGGAGTTCTTGAACTTAATGCCGAGCCTGCGCGCCTGCGCGTCGGTAAGGTTGGAGCAGCTGCCTACTTCGAAATACTTCTTCTGGCGGGGACTCCACGCTTCGACGTCGAGGCTCCTGTACTTGAGGTCGGCAAGGTCGCCCGAGCAACATACGAGCGTGCGCACGGGTATCTGCATGGATACGAAGAGCTCTACCGTGTAAGACCACAGCTTTTCGTACCAGGCGTCGCTTTCCTCGGGCTTGCATACTACTATCATTTCCTGCTTTTCAAACTGGTGAATGCGGTAAATGCCGCGCTCCTCTATGCCGTGCGCGCCCTTTTCCTTTCTGAAGCAGGGCGAATAGGACGTAAGCGTCAGAGGAAGCTGCTTTTCGTCGAGCACGGTGTTCATGAAGCGGCCTATCATGGAGTGTTCGGACGTGCCTATAAGGTAAAGGTCCTCGCCCTCTATTTTATACATCATGCCGTCCATTTCCTCAAAGCTCATAACGCCGGATACGACGTCGCTTCTTATCATGAACGGGGGAATTACGTAGGTAAAGCCCTTATCTATCATGAAATCGCGGGCATATGTGAGAACGGCTGAATGAAGTCTTGCAACATCGCCTATAAGATAATAGAAGCCGTTGCCGCTCGTCCTTCTGGCGCTGTCGAGGTCTATGCCGCCGAGGCGCTCGAGTATGTCGACGTGATAAGGCACTTCAAAGGGCTTTTCCTTGGCCTCGAGATAGGTGTTCCACTGCACGTTCTGGCTGTCGTCCTTGCCGATGGGAACATCGTCTGCGATTATGTTGGGGATAGCCATCATATCCTTTCTGAGCTGAGCGTCTATCTCGCCCGCCCTCGCTTCTATAACGGAAATGCGGTCGTTGTTTTCCTTTACTTCCGCCTTTACCTTTTCAGCCTCGTCCTTTTTGCCTTCCTTCATGAGAGCGCCTATGCTCTTGGAAAGGGTATTGCGGCGGGCGCGGCGCTCGTCGCCTTCGCGCTGAAGGGCGCGCTTTTCTGCATCGAGCGAAATTACTTCGTCTACGAGGGGAAGCTTTTTATCCTGGAACTTCTTTTTTATGTTTTCCCTTACAAGGTCGGGATTGTCCCTTATGAGATTTATGTCTATCATATAAAACGTCTCCTGGAAATATGCTTAAATTATAAACCAAATAAAAATCAAAAGCAATTAAAAAAGAGTTAACGTGCACTATTCTGTTGAAAAAAATTGCGCGGCGTGTTATAATTTTAACAGCTACTCTTTAAGTTAAAGGAGCAATATGAGCAAAATATATTACAGAAACGGAACGGCGAAGACCGTTGAGGGCAAGGAGGAAGCCGAAAAAACTTCCGCGGAGGCTATCAGCGAAGCCGCCGCCGCTGAAAGCGACCTTACGCAGGGAAATGCACAGGCAGACGCCGATATCAAGGGCGTTGAAGCCGATACCCAAAGCGTTAAAGCTGATGCAGCAAGCGAGGATAACGCCCCCTCTTCCGCGGACGAGGAAGCCGCCGCCGAGGACGAGGATTTTGATAAGGATAAACTTTTCAAATATTTCCGCCGCCATCCTAAAAATAAAATAAACACGCACGTCGACAGGTATTCCCCCGCGCTTGACAAGGGTCTTACCGCCGCCCAGGTGCAGACGAGATTTTCGCAGTTTTTATTCAACGACACAAATAAAAAATACTCGAAATCTTACGCTAGCATTTTTATCGGCAACATATGCACGTTCTTCAACCTGCTGTGCCTTATTGCCTTCATCGCGCTTATACTTGCCAACACCAAGGGCTTTACCAACTACCTTGTAATAATAATAACAACCGCCAATATCGTCATTGGCATCATTCAGGAAATACGCTCCAAACTTTCCATTGACAGACTTTCCATTCTGGCCGCGAATACGGCGAAAGTCATGCGTGACGGCGAGGTCGCCGAACTTCCATTAAGCGAAATAGTTTTAGACGACGTAATCATGCTTGAAACGGGCAATCAGGTGCCCGCCGACTGCATACTCGCGGAAGGCAGCGTCGAGGTAAACGAGTCCCTTCTGACGGGCGAGAGCGTATCCGTAAAAAAGAATATCGGCGATATTTTATATGCGGGCAGCTTCATATCCAGCGGCAGCGGAAAATTCCGCGTCGAAAAGGTGGGCAAGGAAACTTACCTGCAGAAGCTTACCTCCAAGGCAAAGAAATACAAGCGCCCCAATTCCGAGCTGATGAACAGCACCAAGTGGATAATAAAAGTTATCGGCGTGCTGATTATACCCATTGCGATAGGCATATTCTTCACCACCTACGCAAACTTCGACCCCGCCCAGGCGCAGGAAGTCGAAAAGTGGATTTTTTCCGTTCGCGTGAACTACGCCATACAGCGCACTTGCACCGTCGTCATAGGCATGATTCCTTCGGGCATGCTGCTTTTAACTTCCATGGCGCTCGCCGTAGGCGTTATAAGGCTTGCAAAGCACAACACTTTGGTGCAGGATTTGTACTCGCTTGAAATGCTTGCGCGCGTCAACGTGCTGTGTCTGGACAAAACGGGCACGATTACCGACGGCAGAATGAAGGTGAGCGACTGCATAATTTTAAATACAGTCGGCGACTATTCGCTCAATGATATCATGGGGTCAATGCTCGCCGCGCTGGAGGACAACAACCAGACGTCAATCGCGCTTTACAATCACTTCGGTCACAGCGACAAACTTTCGCCGATTGCAAAGATACCCTTCTCCTCAAAAAGAAAGCTTTCCGCGGTGACGTTCGACGAGGTGGGAACTTTTGTGTTCGGCGCGCCCGAATTCGTTCTGCGGCCGCTGCCCGCCAAAGTTGAAAGAATTATGAAGCAGTATGCGCAGATGGGCATGCGAGTGCTCGTTCTGGCGCACTCCAACACCCCTATAGCAGGCGACAAACTGCCCGCAGTTTTAAAGCCCGTTGCAATCATTTCCATTGCCGACAACATACGTGAAGACGCGATAGAAACCATAAAATGGTTCAGGGATAACGACGTCGCAGTAAAGGTTATTTCGGGCGACAACCCCGTAACAGTATCCGAAGTGGCAAGGCGCGCGGGAATAGAGAATGCAGAAAAGTTCATTTCGCTTGAAGGGCTCAACGAAAAAGAAGTTGAAAACGTTGCAAACAGCTACACCGTTTTCGGCAGGGTTACGCCCGAACAGAAAGCCATACTCGTGCGCTCTATAAAGTCTGAAGGCAATACCGTTGCAATGACGGGCGACGGCGTGAACGACATACTCGCGCTGAAAGAAGCCGACTGCGCAATCTCCGTAGCCTCCGGCAGCGAAGCGGCGAGAAACGTGAGCCACCTCGTTTTAATGGACAACAACTTCAACTCAATGCCCAAGATTGTTGCAGAGGGCAGACGAGTTATAAACAACATCAAAAACTCGTCCTCGCTGTACCTGATGAAGACGCTGTTCACCACCATTCTTGCGGCGCTTTGCATATTCATGAGCGAGCCTTACCTCTTCCTGCCTTCCAACGTGCTTCTTCTGGAAGTGTGCGTCATCGGCATACCCTCGTTCTTCCTCTCCCTTCAGCCGAACAACTCGCGCGTGCAGGGCAAGTTTATTACGCACGTAATGAGCCGCGCCATAGCGGGCGGCGTGCTGATGATACTGTGCGTAATGGCGATGTATATAACGGGCACAGTAGCTTCTGACGAATTCGGAGCATACAGGCAGGCTATGTGCATGATAGCGCTGACGTTCGGCGGCATGGTGATGCTGTACCGCGTATGCCAGCCTTTCAACGGCTACCGCGTGGTACTCTTCCTTTCAATGCTGGCCGTGGCGATAGTATGCTATTCGGTACCTCAGCTTGCTTCAATACTCTACCTCGGCTGGGACAGACTCGACTGGAATTATGCAAGGGTTCTGGTAATCGTAGTTGCGATAGAAGCGGCGTTCCCGCTGTCCTCTGCGCTGATAAAGATTATGGAAATCATAATGCCGTCATCCACGGGAAGCACAAAAAAGCCGGTAAATAAAAACTTACAGGCTATGCGCTGAAATAACATTCAACAGATAAAATGCCGCCGCGGCTTTATGCCGCGGCGGCTTATTTTATTTATTTTTGATTATGCCGTTCAAGCAACCTGCAAGCAGTTTGCCGCTTAAAAAGCAAAATGATTTTATTTGTGCGTTTAAGATAACGCGCAAGCCGTAATAAAGCGGCTTGCGCGTTATATCGGGCATAGTATGCGGTCAATCAAAAATTAAAGCCGCAAAAAAGCTATGCTTTATAACTCTTATTCTTCGTCGGAGCCGTTCTCTTCGGAAAGGTCTGAAACATCCGCGATATCTTCCTCGGTTGCCGTTTCTTCGGGGACTTCCGCCTCCGCTTCGTCGTCGCGCTCGGTTACGGCAACGGTGGCAACGGAGCCTTCCTTAAGCTTCATGAGGCGCACGCCGCGCGTATTTCTGCCGATGAGCGAGATGTCCGAGCAATGCATGCGGATTATTACGCCCGCATCGGAAATTATCATTATGTCGTCGTCTGCGGTGACCTGCTTGAGGTTTACAAGCTTGCCCGTCGATTCGTTGAACACGCCTGCTTTTATGCCTTTGCCCGCCCTGCCCTGAACGCGGTAGTCTTCGAGCGAGCTGCGCTTGCCGTAGCCGCCCGATGTTACGGTGAGAATATCCTTGCTTTCGTCCACGACGAGCATATCTACAAGCTTGTCGCCTTCGGCAAGCTGCATTGCCTTTACGCCCGCGGTATCCCTGCCCATGGCGCGCACGCCGCTTTCGGGGAACCTTATGCACTTGCCGTCGGAAGAGGCTATCATGAGCTCGTTATCGCCAGTGGTGAACTGTACGGAGATAAGCTCGTCGCCTTCGTTGAGCCTTATTGCTATTTTGCCGTTCTTGTTTATGCGGAAGAATTCTTCCACCTTTGTCTTTTTAATCATGCCGCCGCGCGTTGCAAAGGCGATGTAGCCTTCTGCATTCTCCTTTATGGGAATCATGGCGGTAATCTTTTCGTCCTGGGCTATGCGGACGATGTTTACTATCGCCCTTCCGCGCGCCGTGCGGGCGGCTTCGGGAATTTCGTAGCCCTTTATGGAATATACCTTGCCGAAGCTGGAGAACAGCAGGATATCGTCGTGCGTGGAGGATACGAACATCCTTTCGACAAAGTCTTCATCCTTGGGTTTGTGCGCCGTAACGCCCATTCCGCCGCGGTGCTGAGCCTTGTACTCGGTTACGGGCAGACGCTTTACATAGCCCGAGTGAGTGAGCGATATGACTACGTTTTCCACGGGGATAAGGTCGGCGTCTTCTATCTCGCCGAAGTCTACGGCGATCTCCGTCTTGCGCTCGGAAGGGTACCTCTTCTTTATGTCGAGAAGGTCGTTCTTTATAATCTCGAGCACGCGGCTTTCGTTGGCGAGAATATCCTTAAAGTCGGCTATCTGCGCTTCGAGCTGGGAAAGTTCGTCGGTGAGCTTATCAACTTCGAGGTGGGACAGCCTGTAAAGCCTGAGTTCGGCAACGGCGTTGGCCTGGCGCTCGTCGAGGACGAAGTTTGCCATCAGCTTTTCAACGCAGTCAGTCTTGTCTTTGGCGGTTTTGCATATTTCAACGACTTCGTCTATGCTTGCCTGGGCTATTACGAGACCGCGCAATATGTGCGCCCTCTCTTCCGTCTTGCCGAGGTCGTACTTTGTCCTGCGGACTATTATATCCTTCTGGTGCTCGAGGTAATAATAGATGCATTCCTTGAGGTTTAACACCTTGGGAGTGCCGTCCACGAGCGCGAGCATTATTATGCCGTCGGATACCTGCAGGTTGGTGTGCTTGTATAAAAGGTTCAGAACTACCTGCGCGTTGGCGTCCTTCTTTATTTCTATTACAATTCGCATGCCGTCGCGGTCGCTCTCTTCGCGGATATCGGATATGCCCTCTATGCGCTTGTCTTTTACGAGGTCGGCGATGGTTTCGATAAGTTTTGCCTTGTTTACCTGATAGGGTATTTCGGTTACTATTATGCGAGTGCGCGTCTGGTTGCCGCTCTGGTAGTCCTCTATTTCGCACTTGGAGCGGATTATGATGTTGCCGCGGCCGGTGCGGTAAGCCTTTCTTATGCCGCTTCTGCCCATTATCATGGCGCCCGTAGGGAAGTCGGGGGCGGGAATGTACTGCATGAGCTCGTCGACGTCTATTTCGGGATTGTCTATCATGGCGATAACGCCGTCTATAACCTCGCCGAGGTTGTGGGGCGGTATATTTGTAGCCATGCCCACCGCAATGCCGTCAGAGCCGTTTACAAGCATGTTGGGGAAGCGCGAAGGAAGCACCGAAGGCTGCATGCCGGTATCGTCGAACGTGGGGTAGAAGTCAACCGTCTCTTTATCGAGGTCGCGGAGCATTTCGGCGGCAAGTTTTGACAGCCTTGCCTCGGTGTACCTCATCGCCGCAGGGGGGTCGCCGTCCACCGAGCCGAAGTTGCCGTGGCCTTCGATAAGCGGGAAGTTTATGGAGAAATCCTGCGCAAGCCTTACGAGCGCGTCATACACGGATCTGTCGCCGTGGGGATGATATTTACCTAAGCAATCGCCGACGATACGCGCGCATTTGCGGAACGGCTTATCGTTGTACAGGCCGAGTTCGTGCATCGAATAAAGTATTCTGCGGTGAACGGGCTTCAAGCCGTCGCGCACGTCGGGTATGGCGCGCGATACGTTTACCGCCATGGCGTAGGCGATGAACGAACGCTTTAATTCTTCGTCCACCTCCACGTCGAGCATTTTGGTCATTGAAAGGGTCTTTTTAAACTCTTCGGTAAGCTCGGGGCTGGTTTCTTTTTTAGCCATAAACTAACTCCTTATACGTCCAGCTCTTCAACGAGCTTAGCGTTCTCTTCTATAAAGCGGCGGCGCAGTTCGGGCTGTTCGCCCATAAGAAGCGCAAACATCTTGTCCGCCTCCACCGCGTCCTCCACGTTGACGCGCACAAGCGTGCGCCTTGCGGGGTCCATAGTCGTTTCCCACAGTTGTTCCTTGTTCATTTCGCCAAGACCTTTGTAGCGCTGAAGCTCGAACTTGCCGTCGTACTTGGCCCTGAATTCCTCAAGAGCCTTGTCGTCGTAAAGATAGGTGTCGGGTATGCCCTTGCCCGATACTTTGTAAAGGGGCGGCTGGGCGGCGTACACATGTCCATTTTCGACAAGGGGACGCATATAGCGGAAGAAGAACGTGAGAAGCAGTATTCTTATGTGGCTGCCGTCTACATCGGCATCGGTCATGATTATTATGCGGTCGTAACGCAGCTTGCTTTCATCGAAGTTTTCCTGTATGCCGCAGCCGAACGCCGTTATCATTGCCTTTATCTCTTCGTTTTCGAGCACGCGGTTTATGCGCACCTTTTCAACGTTGAGTATCTTGCCGCGGAGCGGAAGTATTGCCTGGAAACGCCTGTCGCGCCCCTGCTTTGCCGTGCCGCCCGCGCTGTCGCCTTCGACGATGTAAATTTCGCACAGTTCGGGGCGCTTGTCCGAGCAGTCGGCAAGTTTGCCGGGAAGTTTGGTGCTTTCAAGCACGCCCTTGCGGCGCGTTTCTTCGCGGGCAAGCCTTGCCGCGTCGCGCGCGCGCTGGGCGGTTATGCAGCGGAGCACGAGCTCGCGCGCCTCTGCGGGATGCTCTTCAAGGTATGTGCCGAACTTTTCGACCGTGGCTTTATATACGAAGCCGCGCACGTAAGTCGAGCAGAGTTTTGCCTTTGTCTGGCTTTCGTACTGTGCGTCGGCAATCTTTACGGATACCACCGCCGTTATGCCCTCGCGCACGTCCTCGCCGGAAAGCTTGTCGTTTTCCTTTAAAATGTTGAGCCTGTGACCTGCGTCGTTGATTACCTTGGTGAGCGCCGACTTGAAGCCTTCAAGGTGGGTGCCGCCGTCAGGCTGGCGGATATTGTTGGAGAAGGGGAAAATCTGTTCCGCATAACCGTCGTTGTACTGAATGGCTATTTCAAGGAATTTATCGTCGCCTTCTGAATCTTCGAAATATACGGGGCTGGAAAAGAGCACCTGTTTGCCGCTGTTTATATCCTCTATAAAGTGCACCACGCCGCCTTCGTAGCAGAAAGAGTCCGTGCGGGGCTTTTCGCCGCGGAGGTCGGTGAGCGTCAGCGTGAGACCTTTGTTGAGGTAGGAAAGCTCCCTTAAGAGGGTGCGCAGCGTTTCGTAGTTGAACTCCACCGTCTCGAACACGGTAGCGTCGGGGTGGAAGGAAATGAGCGTGCCCGTTTCGTCGGTGTCGCCGACAATCTTCAATGGTTCTTCGGGAATGCCGCAGTGGTAAACCTGCCTGTAGCGGTGGCCGTTCTGGCATACTTCGGCTACGAGGGTATCGGCAAGCGCGTTAACGCAGGATACGCCCACGCCGTGAAGACCGGAAGAAATTTTGTAGCCGCCGTGCTTGTTGCCGCCGCCGAACTTGCCGCCCGCATTGAGATTGGTGAGCGCAAGCTCTACGCCGCTTATGCCCTCCTGCTCGTTAATGCCCGTGGGTATGCCCCTGCCGTTGTCCTTTACAACGCAGGAACCGTCTGCTGTCAGTGTTACGTCCACGCGGTCGCAATAGCCCGCAAGGGCTTCGTCTATGGAGTTATCTATAACTTCCCTTACAAGGCCGTGAAGACCTTTTTCGTCGGTAGTGCCGATGTACATGCCGGGGTTTTCGCGCACGGGCTCGAGACCTTTGAGCGCGACAAGGCTGTTCGCATCGTAATTGTTCTGTACTTTTTCAGGCATAGTCAACCTCTCGGTTTTTTATTTTTCACCTTACGGCTTCTGATATATAAAACTATCTCATATATATATTACCATATTATATAATCGCTGTCAACTTCTGCCGCGTTTTTTTGCTTTTGCGGCATACAAAAAAGGGCGTTTGCACATACTTTTTACAGCAAAAAAGGGGGAATTATGACTGAAGGAAAAATGCGCGCGTTTTTATGCGGAAACACCGCGTTCAAAGACGGGTTTGAATGCCCCGCCTGCGGCAATCACGTATGCCGCAGCTGCGCTGCAAGCTGGGGCGGGTTGTGCCCCAACTGCTTTGAAAAACTTTACAGAATAAGCTGAAAAAAACGTGGCGCGCCCGCAGATTCTGCGGGCGCGCCACGTTTTTAAATTATGGGTCTGAGCTGATTACTTTTAAGCCGCAACGGATTCGCTCCGACGCTTTTGAATGCGCTTTTATTCTTCACAATAACCTTCGGGCAGGTATTCTTTAAGCTGAGAAAGCCTTTGCTCCCACTTTGCGGCGTTTTCCTCGTCCCCCCTGGCCCTGTAGTAGTCGGCGCGCAGAGATACGAGCATAATGAAAGCCGCGTCATCCTCCGCCAGCTGCGGAACAGAGTACAAAAGCTCCTCGTCTATGTCTTCAAGCTTTGTGCCTTCGGAGACCATGCCCTGAATTTCAAGCACGCGCAACAGAACTTTTGCGGAAGGGTCCCCCCTTACCGCTTCGACCGCGGCGAGCATATCCGTTTTGCCGTCGGCATATTCAAGCGGAAGGGCGTTTATCGCAAGAAGATAGAGCGACGACGGAGCGACGAAAGAGAGCATTGCAAGCAGTCCGCCGAAGAAAAACGCAGCCGCGCCGAAAGCCAGAAAAACGGCGTTTAAGACAATTCCGCCCAGTGCCGTTATAATCAGTCTGCCCCTCACATTTTTTGACTTCAGGGGCATAACGGTGCAGCTTGAGGAGGGCAAAAAGGGATTTATCCGGCTGAGCCTGACTTTCATTCCGCTCATCGCGCCGAAAAGCGCGTGCCCGAGCTCGTGAATTATTACAGAGACGGGGAAGAAAACAATGCAGAGCACGATATAGCCGACAAGCGGCCACACGCCGCCGTCTTCATAGACGAGCCAGCAGCCGACAGCCGCCAGCGCGAGCGAAAGAACGGCCGCCGTTACAGTAACCGCCGTCCTCACTTTGCAAGCCCCTTTAAAAGCACGTAGCCTTCGAGATTGTCGCTTTCGGACACGGTGATATTTTTTGCGCCGAATTTATTAAGAATTCTGTACAGAAGAAGGCAGCCGCCCGCTATCACGTCTGCACGGCGCACATCCATTCCCTTTATCCCCTTGCGCTGCTCGGGCGTGAGCGCTAAAAGAAGGTCGGCTTCCTCTTTAAGCCATTGCTGCGTGAGCACTGTGCCGTCAACCACCTTCGGGTCGTACTTTTCAAGGCCGTGATAAAGCGCCGCAAGGCTCGTCGCCGTGCCGCCCACGCCGTACATTTCGGTATCAGAAAGGTCGGGATTATTGTAATCTTCAAGCCGCTCGGCGATTGCGGACTCAAGCGCCGCTTTGTCCTGCCCCGCAATATCGAAAAGGCGGACGGTGCCGATGTTCACGCTCTTTGAATACGTAGTTCTGCCGCCCTTTTCGACGGTGATTTCCGTACTGGCGCCGCCGAGGTCAACAATGCCGCCGTCTTTGCCGCGGAGCGCGCCCGCAATGCCGCACGCCGCCTCCTCTTCGCCGCTTATGACGTCGACGTCTATGCCGCACAGCTCCTTTACGCGCTTTACAAACTCCGCGCCGTTCTTTGCCGAACGCACGGAAGCCGTGGCAAACACGTAAGGAGTGCCCGCGCCGTTGAGCTCCGCCGCGGCGGCGAAAAGCTGGACGGAACGCGCCGTGCGCTCTATGGCCTCGGGCTTAAGCACGCCGCTGTTTGCAAGACCTTCGCCGAGGCGGGTCGTATCTATCTGCTTATATAAAGTTTTTCCGTCCGCCATAACCATGAGGCGAACGGAATTCGAACCAACGTCTATCGCTGAAATTTTCATATTTTTTCTGTAAATATTGTCTTGTTCCCGTAAATGCCGCGCGCCGCATTGCCGGCGCGCCGCGAATTTTCAGTTTTTGCCGATGATTTCGTACTCGACGGCAAGCTGATAAAGTGCGTCGTAATCTTTGTAATACTCAAGCTGGTCCTTAAGACCGCCGGGGTCGTTGATGCTTTCGTAATATTCCGCAATCTGCTGCTCGAGCTCCTTCTTGCGGTTATTCAGATTGACTATAACCACAAGCTGGTAAATCATTATTGCAACAAGCACTATAAGCAACAGAACTATCGTTACGGTGCCCGCCGCTATAAGGCGGTTGCGCTTCTGTACATTCATTAAGATTACCTCTCGGATTTGCCAAAGCGGCGCGGCTTTTGCGCGCTTTTAAAACTTTTTACTACTTTGGTAGTTCTATTATACAATTTATTTATCAAAAAAGCAACCATTATGTGAAAACTTTTGATATACAGCGCCGCGCCGAGCAGGCAGGATGCAAGCATATACAGCCTTACATCGGGAAAAGAGAAGAAAACCGAACAGAAAATGAAGGACGCAGAGAGCGCGGCGGCGTAAATAACGTCGCAGACAGCGGTTACAACCTTGTCCTTAAGCGTGCGCTTTGCCTTCGGCGCGCCGCATGCCGCGCGGCGGATTATGTAAAGTGCGTCGTAAACTATGCCGCTTAAAACGCCGCAGGCAAGGCAGATTATGAATATTTTAAACTGCATACTTGAACTTTTGCCCTGATTGCGCAGAAAATAACGCGCCTTCGGGTACATAAAAAAATTTTATCGCGCGGCAAGCAGCCGCGCGGATTTTATTCGGCTTTGACGCTTCGGCGTTACTTGAAAAGCTTCTGCGCGAGCTTTATGCCCTTGCCCGCGTACTTTACGCCCGTTATCTCGCCCGTGGCGGCAAACGCGCCGCTGCCCTTGGAAAAAGCTACTATTTTGAGCGAGCTGCCCGCCACTATTATTCTGCCGCCCGAATAGCTTAAAATTATCTGCGAGTGGGTAAACCCGTCCACGCTGTCTATGCCAGTGGCGGAAATTTTTTTGCACTCCTCTATAAGCAATGTATGCGCAACGCCTTCCAAAGCCGCCTCCTTATGCGCCGCGTAAAAATTGCGGACGGCAAAAAAAATACCGCCGCGTTGCGGCAGTATTTATATATGCTTGTTTATTGCGTTTTATGCGGACAACGCCATTATGCGTTGCCCTTCCTGAGCTTGGCGTTTGCCTTTGCGCGCAGCTCGCTGTCGAGAATGCGCTTTCTTATGCGTATGTTCTTGGGAGTGATTTCAAGAAGTTCGTCGTCGGCGATGAATTCAAGGCACTCTTCAAGGCTCATGCGCTTGGGGGTAATGAGCCTCAACGCATCGTCGCTGGAGGACGAACGCGTGTTGGTAAGGTGCTTCTGCTTGCAGACGTTTACGTTTATGTCTTCGTTCTTGGGGCTTTCGCCTATTACCATGCCCTCATATACCGCCGTGCCGGGTCCTATGAACAATGTTCCGCGTCCCTGCGCGTTGTAAAGTCCGTACGTTACCGCTTCGCCCGTTTCGAATGCGACGAGCGAACCTGTGCTCCTGCGCGAGAACTCGCCCTTGTAAGGCTGATACTCGAAGAATATGCTGGAGAACACGCCTTCGCCCTTGGTGGAGGTCAAAAACTCGCTCTTGTAGCCGAAAAGTCCGCGGGCGGGGATTATGAATTCGAGGCGGGTGCGGCTGCCTACCGCGCTCATGTGCAGAAGTTCGCCCTTCCTTTCGCCCATGCTCTGGAATACGGCGCCCGAATATTCGTCGGGAACGTCTACTATAAGCCTTTCCATAGGCTCGCACTTGACGCCGTTTATCTCCTTGAAGAGAACGCGGGGCGTGGATACCTGGAATTCGTAGCCCTCCCTGCGCATGTTTTCGATAAGTATGGAAAGGTGCATTTCGCCCCTGCCGCATACGCGGTAGCTGTCTGCGGACTCCGTTTCCTCTACGCGGAGGGAAACGTCCTTCAGAAGTTCGCGGAAAAGCCTTTCGCGAAGGTGCCTCGTGGTTACCCACTTGCCCTCTTTGCCCGCAAAAGGCGAATCGTTTACGGAGAACGTCATTTCAACCGTAGGCTCTGAAATCTTTACGAACTTGTGCGCTTCCACGCAGTCGGGCGAGCATACGGTGTCGCCTATGTTTATTTTTTCAAGGCCTGAAAAGCATACGATATCGCCGGCGATAGCCTTTTCGCAGGGAACTCTGTTGAGTCCTTCTATCTGGTAGAGGTTGGCAATTTTTCCGGGCATCTTCATCTGCTGGTTGTTGTAGTTGGTGACAACTACGCTCTGTCCCTGAAGCACTTCGCCGCGCTCTATTCTGCCTATGCCTATGCGGCCGACGTAGTCGTTATAGTCAATGGAGGATACAAGGAGCTGCGCGCCGCCCTTTTCGTCCACTTCCATGGGAGGAATGTGAGAAATTATTGTATCGAACAGCGGAATAAGGTCCTTGCCGGGGGTGTTGAGGTCAAGCGTCGCCGTGCCGTTTCTGCCCGAGCACCATACCACGGGGCTCATGAGCTGGTCGTCTGTTGCGTCGAGCTCCATCAGAAGCTCAAGAATTTCGTCCTGAACTTCGGAGAGGCGGGCGTCGGGACGGTCTATTTTGTTTACGACTATTATTAGTCTGTGACCCATTTCGAGCGCTTTCTGAACGACGAAACGCGTCTGGGGCATGGGTCCTTCGGCGGCGTCAACGAGGACGAGCACGCCGTTTACCATCATCATAACCCTTTCAACTTCGCCCGAAAAGTCGGCGTGTCCCGGGGTGTCGACTATGTTGATTTTTACGCCGTTATAGTGCACAGACGTGTTTTTTGCAAGTATGGTTATGCCGCGCTCGCGCTCGATTGCGTTGGAGTCCATAACCCTTTCTTCTACTGCCTGATTCTCTCTGAAAGCGTGGCTCTGCTTGAGCATCGCGTCTACAAGCGTGGTCTTGCCGTGGTCGACGTGCGCTATGATTGCCACATTACGTAAATCGTTTCTTATCATATAAACCCTTCAAGCCGTTAAATTTTTTCAGTTAACTATTTTAAAACGTAAATTAAAAATATGCAACCGTAAATGCGCGGCTGCAAAGTTTTTTCTTTTTTTGTAAAGCAATAAAAAATTTTTATAATTGTTTGCATTTATAAGCGCCGCCCGCTGCGCGGGCGGCGCCGCAACGACAAAGCAAAAAGCAATCAGAATTCAAACTCGCTTTTGGTCGCCCTGTCGAAAAGTTTTAAGATTATGTTCATGCACTCTTTCGCGCCGTCGCCGCTTTCGAATGCGTGGGATAAAAAGCAGGCTTCGTACACAGCTTCGGTTATCGGGAGTTCCACGCCGTGCGCTTCGCCCAGCTTTTTCATTGCTTTTGCCGTCATTACGCCTTCGGCAAGTTTTTCAAACTTGGCGCCGTGCACCATCATTTCGCCATAGCGGCGGTTGTGCGAATACTCGGAAAACAGCGTCGTTTCGTAGTCGCCGAGGTGGGCAAGACCGTATGCCGACATAAAGTTGCCGCCCATTGCCTTTATGAGCGTGCCTACTTCGTACGCGCCGCGAGCCATAAGCGGTCCTTTCAGGCTTACGTATCCGCTTCCGTCGAGTATGCCCGCGGCGATGCCGAGTACGTTTTTCGCCGCCGCGCCTATCTCCGTGCCGATAAGGTCGTTGCCGTAATAAAAGCGTATCAGATTGCTTTTGAAATTATCGGCAAGGTAGCGCTTTAATTCTTCGTTGGAAGAGTCTATGACCATGCAGTTGGGTATGCCCTTCACGAATGCCTGTATATGCCCGGGGCCTACCCACACGGCGATTTTTTCGCCCGATATGCCGCTTTCGGTAAGCACCTGGGAAAGGCGCTTGCCCGTAGATTCCTCTATGCCCTTCATGCAGAGCACAAAAATTTTGTCCTGCACGGGATACTTTATTATCTTCTGCATGAAGCCGCGCAGTCCCTGCGAGCTTATGGAAATTATAATGATATCGCTCTCTTTAAGCGCGTATTCAAGGTCGCAGGTGAGCTTTATTCTGCCGTCGAGTTCGACGTACTCGTTCCTGCCCGTATTTTTTAAAATTTCGTAAGAGGGTTCGCCTTCGGGGCCCCAGCTTATGACGTCGTTGCCCTTTATGGCAGACTGGTACCACGCTATGAACGAGCCCCATCTGCCGCAACCGAGAACGGAAATTTTCATATTATAAACCTCTTTGTATGTAAAGCGCCGCAAAAGGGCGCGCTGTATGATTGAACGTTGTGCGCTTTAAGGCACGCACAGATTTTTGCCGCGGATTATTTGTTAAATCGACTTCCTTTCGGACAGCGCGCGGGAGAGCGTTACGTCGTCGGTGTATTCGAGCTCGCTGCCTATGGGAATGCCGTGAGCAAGCCTTGTGACGTTTATGCCTAAAGGCTTTAACAGCCTTGCTATATACATAGCCGTCGCCTCGCCCTCCACGTCGGGGTTGGTAGCCATAATCACTTCTTTTACCCCGCCTTCGTTGACCCTTGAAAGAAGTTCCTTTATGCGGATATCGTTCGGGCCTACCCCTTCCATCGGGTTTATGACGCCGTGCAGAACGTGGTACACGCCCTTGTATTCGCGCAGTTTTTCAAGCGCGATTACGTCCTTGGGCTCTTTCACGACGCAAATAGTCGATTTGTCGCGCTGGCGACATATGTCGCAGACGTCGTTTTCGGTAAAGTTGCCGCATATCCTGCAGTACTTTACCTTGCGTTTTGCGTCGGTTATGGCTTTTGCAAAGCCTTCCGCCTCCTCCGCGCTCATGTTTATTATTTTATAAGCGTACCGCTGCGCCGTCTTTTTGCCGACGCCCGGAAGCTTGGTGAATTCGTTTATAAGCCTGCCGATGGGCTCTATGAATATATCCATCTTATCCTTTAATTCAAGCCGCGCTGAAATAAAGCGGGGCTTTTTACATCATGCCGGGGAGGCTTGCTCCGCCGAACTTGCCCATCTTTTCTTCGTAAAGTTCGTCCGCCTTCTTGTAGCCGTCGTTTATCGCCGCAAGAATGAGGTCTTCGAGCATTTCAACGTCTTCTTCGTCCGAAAGGTCTATCATTCCCGAAATCTTGCTGCCGAACTCCACGCCGTTTATTACCTTTTTGCCGTTCATGTAGATTACGACCGTTTCGTCGCCCTCTTCGCCGCCGCCAGAAACGCCTACGACTTCGAGCTCTTCAAGCTCCTTTTCAGCCGCCTGCATCTGTTCCTGTATTTTCTGAGCCTGCTTTACGAGGTTGTTCATGCCGCCTGCCATTCCGCCCCTGAATGCTGCCATAATAAAATAATCTCCTTATAATTTATCTGCAAAAATATTTTGCTTTATATCTGCCCTTTTCGGGCGAAAATTACCTGATATCTATGTCCGTTCCGCCGAAGTTTGCCTTCAAGGCGTCGATTGCCTTCTTATAGGCGTCGTCCTTTTTGACGAGGCGGACTTCGTAGTCCGAAACGCCCGCTTCGGCGAGCACTTCGGAGAGAATTTTTGCGTTGTCTGCGCGCGTTATGGCGCGGTTTACCGTTTCATTTTCGGTAGTGAATACAAACTTTCCGCCCTCCTGCACGCACGTAAGGTCTGAACAAAGCGTAAACAGGACTGCGTTTTTATGCGTTGTGCGAAGCGCGCGCAGAAGCGCAGCATGCACGCTTTTTGCCGACTGTCCGCCGACGGGCTGAGCGGGCGTCTGAGAAGACGTCTGAGCCGCCGCGGGCGCCTGAGCTTTGCGGGGTGCGAATACGTCCTCCTCTTTGCTCTCCTCGAGCGAAGGTTTTGCCGCGGGCGCTTTCTGCGCGGAAGGCTGTTTTGCCGGGGTATCCGCCCAGAACGCCGTAGCTTTGCCCGTTCTGCCGCTGAACATATCCGACTGCACTTCTTCTGCGCGTGTCTCCCTTTCGGGCTGCGCGGAAGGCACGTAAGCTTTTGCCGCTTCCGCATGAGGCGCACGTTCGGCATAAATCGAAGAAGGCGCGCTCCGCACGGGTTCTGCAGGCTGCACAGCGCTGAAAGCCGCGCCGCTTTCAAGCTTTTTTTCGAGCGCGGCAACGCGCGCTATAAGGCTGTCTATATTGTAATCGGTCTGAGGCAGAGTGCAGCGCAGTATCGCCGTTTCGAGCACAACGCGCGCGTCTGCGGCGTAGCGCATGTCGCCTTCTGCCTTTACGAAAATTTCCGTCGCGCGCAGAATTTTATGCCCGTCGGCTTCGGCTATTTGGCTTATCGCCGAAAACATTTCGTCGGGAAGGTTCAAAATCTGCTTTGCGTTTTTGCACATCTTTGCGACTGCCACGTTATTAAGAAACGAAAGAATGTCCTTTACGAAAACTCCCGCGCTTTTGCCGCCTGCAAACACTTCTTCGGCGGCAGAGAGAGCTCCGCCCGAATTATCGCCGAGAAGCATTCTGACGACGTCGGCTATCTTGTAAAAATCGGCGCTGCCGAGCACGGCGTTTACGTCAGAATAAGTGAGCTTGCCCGTCGAATAAGACACGCACATATCAGCTATGGAAAGAGTGTCGCGCGCGCTGCCCGCGCCTGCGCGTGCTATGGCGGCTACCGCCTCTTCCTCGTAGTCTTTGCCAATCTTTGCGAGTATGCCCTTTAAAAGCCCCTCGAGGTCGTGCTGGGGTATGAGTTTGAAATCGAAGCGCATGCAGCGCGAAAGTATGGTTGCGGGAATTTTCTGCGGCTCGGTAGTGGCGAGTATGAACACGGCGTGCGCGGGCGGCTCTTCAAGCGTTTTTAAAACCGCATTGAACGCCGAAGCCGTCAGCATGTGGACTTCGTCGATTATATAAACCTTGTACCTGCCCGCAACGGGGGGATACTGCACCTTTTCGCGCAAATCGCGCATTTCGTCTACGCCGTTGTTTGACGCGGCGTCGATTTCAGATATGTCGAGGTTGCCGCCCGAAGCGAGCGCAAGGCACGTGGGGCACTTGCCGCAGGGCGAACCGTTTACGGGGTGCTCGCAGTTTATCGCGCGGGCGAAAATTTTAGCGACGGACGTCTTGCCCGTGCCGCGCGGGCCGCAGAAAAGATAAGCGTGACCTATTTTGCCGCTCTCTATCTGGTTTTTTAAAATTTTTACGATATGCTCCTGCCGCACAACTTTATCGAGAGTGTCGGGGCGGAACATTCTGTAAAACGCGAGATATGCCATTTGCCGCTTCCTTAAGGTTATTTGACTTCTGACTTTAAGCCGCGCAACCGAAAAAAATCATGCCGCGCAGGCTTTGAAATTAAAACAGTCCCGACAGCTTGCGCTTTGCGCGCTGAAGGGCGTTATCTATGCTTTTGACGGGTTTGCCCGTAGCCGACGACATGTCCGCCATGGTAAGCCCGTCCATGTACATAACCGTTACTTTGAATTCGAAAGACGAAAGATTTCTGCTTATCTTCTGCAGAAATTCGCCCCTGTTTTCGCGCTTTATGAGCTCGTCTTCGGGGTTTTCCGAATCGGACGAAGAGTACAGCTCTTCCCCTACCTCTACTATCGGCAGAAAGTTATTGAGCGCCGAATGTTTGGCGCCGCCCGTAGCCTTGACGGCGTCTATTATCCTGTTCCTGATGCAGCGCATTGCGTACGAGGCAAACGTCGACTTGCCTTCCGAATAGCCCTGTATGGCGGAATAGAGCCCGCACATTCCTTCCTGCACCAGATCTTCCGTTTCGCCGCCAGAAAGGAAAAATCTGCGCGCGACGGAAAGAACCATGTTTTTATAGCGCTTTAAAAGCTGGTCGGTAGCGTTTTTATCGCCGCTTCTCGACAACAAAGCCAGCTTTTCGTCGCTTAATTTTTCAGTCTGCATCTGACCACTTCGTATGCGGCTATGCCGAGCGCTACAGAGGCGTTCAGCGAATTTACCCTGCCGAGAAGGGGAAGCGACAGCACCTTATCGCACTTTTCGCGCGTCAAGCGCCTTACGCCGCTGTCTTCCCCGCCGATTACAAGGCCTACGTTGCCGGTAAGGTCGGCGGAATAAATGCTCTCGCCGTCGGCTTCCAATGCGTAAAGCCAGTAGCCGCTTTGCTTTAATTTATCCACGGCGGCGTTCAGCGAAGGCACTTTTGCAACCTTCATGTGGTTTGCAGCGCCGGCGGAAATTCTTATAACAGCTTCGTTCACGACGGCAGATTTTACTGCGGGAATAACCACGCCGTCTGCGCCCGCACACTCCGCAACCCTTATTATTGAGCCTAAGTTGTGCACGTCCTCTATTCCGTCGCAAAGTATCACGAAGCCGCCCTTTTCGCCCTTTGCCGCTATTATGTCTTCAATGTCGCAGTATTCGTACTCGGCTGCGAAAGCTATGACGCCCTGATGATGACCTGTCGCGCTCATCCTGTCCAGCGCCTTGCTTTCGGCAAACTGAACGCGCACGCCCGCGCGGCGCGCTTCGGCAAATATGCGGGAAAGCGAGCCCTGCGGATTTTTTTCCATTACTATTTTTTCTATGGGTTTGCCGCTCTTTATAAGTTCAAGTACGGCGTTCCTGCCTTCGGTTTTCATATCAGTCCTTTAAAAGAAAGTCTATCCTTTCATATTGTCCCGTAAGATACAGATAGCCGAGCACCGCCTCGAACCCCGTCGAACGGTTGTACTCGCCTACGCTTGCGTGCTTGGAGCGCGTCGTCTTTTTTGCGTTCCTTCCGCGGCGGAATATGTCCGCCTCCTCTTCGGTGAAAAGGGGCAGAAGCTTTTCAGAAAGTCCGCTCTGCCCGTGTGCCGAAACCTTGTCCGAGGCAAGCTTTTGCAGCATACCCGTCTTGAAGTCCGTTCCTCGGACGAGTTTTTCCCTCACATACAGGGAATATACGGCGTCGCCGACAAATGCGAGCACCACGGGATTTAAATTGCGCGCGCCTTCCGGCGGGAGAAAATCGTCTTTTCCGAGCATACGCCACCATTTTATATTTGATTTTATTATACCATCAAGTCATAAAAAAATCAAACAATCAGTAGTATATAGCGTGAAAATGTTGACCGTTAAAAAGGGCGCAGTCGCGCTTGTTGCAGCGCTTGCAGTTTTCAGCGGAGCGCTTGGAATTTTATGCGGCGGGATATCCTCCGCCCAGGCCAAAAGCGCGCCTGTGATAGTCATAGACGCGGGGCACGGAGGCATAGACGCAGGCGTGCGCGGCAGAAACAGCGGCGTCAAGGAGAGCGATATCAACCTTGCAATCTCGCGCGAGCTTGCGGGATATTTCAAAAGCGCGGGCTTTGGCGCCGTGCTTACGAGAAAGAGCCAGGCTGGGCTTTACGGTCTGCCGACAAAAGGTTTCAAATTGAGGGATATGAAAAAGCGCCGCGACATCATAAACGAGTGCGGCGCCGATATGGTTATTTCCGTGCACCAGAATTTTTATTCAGACTACTCCCGCCGCGGCGCGCAGGTGTTCTTCGACAAGGGCAGCGAAAGCGGAAAAGAGCTTGCGCTGTGCATACAAAACAGTCTGAACTCCATGGAGGGCGCAGTCAAAAAGAACAGCCCGCTCATAGGCGATTACTATATGCTTGAGTGCACGGAAAGTCCATCCGTCATAGTGGAGTGCGGCTTTTTATCCAACGCGCAGGATGAAGAACTGCTTATAAGCGCAGACTACCAGAAAGAAATAGCCTACGCAATCTTTGCGGGCGCGGTGACTTACTTTACATAAGCATCCGCTATTAAAATGCAGTTTTTTTAAATAATTTTTTATATAAATCGCGCGGGAATATGCCGCAGTCAACACACGCTCAATTTTTTATTGAAAAGTACGATTGGGGGCGGGATATGCCGCGGATAACGGCAATTTTTACGCAGACGCAACACATTAAAAAAGCCGCCGCGGCTTTAAACCGCGGCGGCCGTTTTATTTGTTTTAAGAAAGTTTTTCAAGAAGCTTGAGGTCGATGCCCTTTTCGCCTATCTTGATTATTTCTACCTTTACTACGTCGCCGATGTTGACTACGTCCTCCACTTTCTCTACGCGCTTGTCGGAAAGCTTGGAGATATGAATCATGCCGTCCTTGCCGGGAGCAAATTCAACGAATGCGCCGAAGGTAAGAATGCGTACAACCGTGCCGACGAACATATCGCCTACTTCGGGATCGTGCGCGATGGAAAGAATTATAGCCTTTGCCTTTTCTGCATTCTCTATGGGGCCTGTCGTGGAGATGTAGCCGCGGCCGGAATCGTCGTCGTTGAAGTCGATGTCCGTGCCCGTCTCTTCCATTATCTTCTTTATCACGCAGCCCTGCTTGCCGATAACGTCGCCGATCTTTTCGGGATCGATTTCGAAGCTGATGATCTTGGGAGCGTATACCGAAAGCGCGGGTGCAACTTCGGGTACGCATTCGAGCATCTTGGAAAGTATGAACTGTCTGCCTTCGTTAGCCTGGTCGATTGCGGCGTGCATTATCTCTTCGGAAATGCCCTTTATCTTTATATCCATCTGGATAGCGGTTATGCCCTTTACGGTGCCCGCTACCTTGAAGTCCATATCGCCGAGGAAGTCTTCAAGTCCCTGTATATCGGTAAGAACCCTGAATTCGCCCGTTTCCTGGTTTTTGATGAGGCCCATTGCAACGCCTGCAACGGGTGCAGTGATGGGAACGCCTGCGTCCATGAGCGCCATGGTAGAGCCGCATACGGAAGCCATCGAGGAAGAACCGTTGGAAGAAAGGATATCGTTTACCACCCTTATTGCGTAAGGGAACTTCTCTTCGGAAGGAAGAACGGGAATGAGCGCGCGCTCTGCAAGTGCGCCGTGGCCTATTTCCCTTCTGCCGGGGCTTCTGAGAGCTTTTGCTTCGCCCGTGCAGTAGCCGGGAAAGTTGTACTGGTGCATGTATCTCTTGGATACTTCCTCGTCAAGACCTTCGAGCTTCTGAGCTTCGGAAAGCATTGCGAGGGTGCAGGTCGTAAGGGTCTGGGTCTGGCCGCGGGTGAATACCGCGCTGCCGTGAACGCGGGGAAGCACGTGGCGTTCGCACCAGATGGGACGTACGTCCTTAAGACCTCTGCCGTCGGGACGGATGCCCTTGTCGAATATCTTTGCGCGCACCTTTTCCTTGGTGAGGTAGTAAAGGCTGTCCTTTATTTCGCGCACGTTGTCGGGATAGATGTCTGCAAAGTGCTCGAGAACTTCTTTCTCTGCCTGAGCCTGACGCTCCTCCCTCTCCTGCCTGTCGAACGTGTCGATAGCCCAGTCGATTTTTTCGGAAGCGTATTCGCGCACTGCCTTGTCGAGCTCTTCGGGAACGTGGTAAAGCTCCATTTCCTTCTTGGGCTTGCCTACTGCGGGAACTATAACGTCGTCGATGAATGCGCAGATCTTTTTGATCTCTTCGTGACCGAACATGATAGCGCCTACCATTTCCTCGTTGGAAACTTCGTCTGCGCCCGCTTCAATCATAAGGATTGCGTCCTTGGTGCCTGCAAGGTTGAGGTGAATGGTGCTTGCCTGCCTCTGAGCAAGGTCGGGGTTGATTACATATTTGCCGTCAACGAGACCTACCACAACCGAACCCGTGGGACCTGCCCAGGGAATATCGGATATGGAGAGCGCAACGGAAGAACCTATCATAGCGAGAGGTTCGGGAGAGATGTCGGGCTCAACGGAAAGAGCCTGAGCGATAACCGTTACGTCGTTGTAAAGTCCCTTGGGGAAGAGCGGGCGGAGAGGCCTGTCTATGAGCCTTGAGGTAAGTATGGCCTTGTCGCTTGCCCTGCCTTCGCGTTTTTTGAAGCCGCCGGGGATTTTGCCGACGGAATACATCTTTTCGTCATAGTCCACCTGAAGAGGGAAGAAATCCATGCCCTCTCTGGGGGTTGCGGACATGCAGACCGTAACGAGTACGGCGGTATCGCCGCAGCGTACGACGCAGGCGCCGTTAGCCTGTTCGGCGTACTTGCCTGTCTCTATAACGACTTCCCTACCCCCTATCTCGGTCCTGAACTGTCTGAATTCCTGTTTCATTTATACACTCCTTGTCTGTTCTTGCGCCTGCGGCGACCCCGCCGCAGACAAATTTATGAAAAAAAGAGCGGCATAAAAAATTAAGCGCTCTTTTTATACATCAAAAAATTACTTTCTTAAGTTCAAAGCAGCGACAACGGCGCGGTACCTTTCTATATCCTTGGATTTAAGGTAATCGAGAAGACCGCGGCGGCGACCTACCATTTTAAGAAGACCTCTGCGCGAGTGATTGTCGTGAATGTGAACCTTAAGATGATCGTTGAGGTGGTTGATGCGCTCGGTAAGGAGAGCTATCTGAACCTCGGGCGAACCTGTGTCGCCTTCTTTAGTTGCAAATTTTGCGATTATTTCCTGCTTATCCATTTTCAATTATCCTCCTGTAATGGAACTTTATTTGCGGACAACAAAGTCAGGCGTGGAGTATTCGCACCGCTTTGTAACCGTAACGAGATTATTTTAGCATATATATGTGCGCTTTGCAAGCTTTTTAAATGATTTGGCAAAAATTTTCGCTCATGCGGCAATTTAACAAAAATGCGCTGTGCAAAAGTCATGAATTTAACAAAAACAAACGCCTGTAAAACTCAATTTTCATTGCGCGGTCAGCCCTTGCAAAATGAAGAGCGCAGAGCGCGGGTTAAAGAGCGAAGCACGCGGTTTAAAGAGCGCAGAGCGCGCAAAGGCGGGCAAAACTGTTTTTCAGGAAAAAAGTTCTTCCCTCTTTTCAATAATTTCCGCGCACTTGTTTATGTAGGTGGGGATATCTTTAGGCGAGGCAAGCCGCTCTATCCTTGAGCCG
Organism: uncultured Clostridia bacterium; assembly: GCA_944368065.1. Taxonomy (GTDB): domain Bacteria; phylum Bacillota; class Clostridia; order Christensenellales; family Borkfalkiaceae; genus Coproplasma. Next base: position 35,571 of record CALVWV010000031.1, read on the forward strand.
CCGCCGAAAACGCGCTTGGTTATCGCCCCCGCGCCTACGGCGATGTTGGAGCATATCTCCTCCATTACGTCCACATTGTAAACGCACGCCTTGCCGCTTGTGCACCAGCCCGTATTTTCGTTTGCGCCCGCCTGATACTTCTGGCGGTACAGATAATACGGCGCGTATCCCGCGGCGTACAGCTCCCTGCGCGAGCAGGCTATCATTTCGTCGATATCCGCAATTTTAAGGCGGGAAGTGCTCTCCTTGAGCCTTGAACCCGACTTCAGACAGAGCGAATGCACCGTTATGTTTGCAGGCAAAAGCGCTATCGCCGTCTTAAGCGATTTTTCAAAATCGGAGGCGCTCTCCCCGGCAAGCCCCGCTATCAGGTCAAGATTTATGTCGAAGCCGTACTTTGCCGCCATTTCGTACGCGGCGAGGGTCTGCGCCGCAGTGTGCTTTCTGCCAATCGCAGCAAGCGTTTCGTCCGAAAAACTCTGCGGGTTGACGCATATTCTGCTGACCCCCGCGCCGCGCGTTATTTCAAGCTTTTCTTTGGTGAAAGTGTCCGGTCTGCCAGCCTCGACGGTGAACTCCGCCCCGCATATGTCAAGCTCGTTGATTGCGGCATATATGCGGGTCAACTGCTCCGCTTCCATGCAGAAAGGCGTGCCGCCGCCTACGTATACGGAGTTGATTGTGCCGACGTAAGGCTTCAGGCTTTTTATCTCCTCCACAAGGCAGTCTACATACTTTTCTGCATACTTTTTTACCGCGGGCATCGGCGCGGTTATAAATGAGCAATACTCGCACTTTGTAGGGCAGAACGGAAGGCTTACGAATATATCCGAGCCGACGCCCTTGTTTTTATCGTAAATCTCTTTCTGCTCCGCAAGCACGCGGGAGATGATGTCTGTGTTTTCCGCGCTTACGCAGAACTTTTCAAAGAGCGGCTGAAAGGGTCTGCCATTAGAAAGTTCGGCATAAGCCATTTTTGTAGGTCTTATGCCCGTGAGCGCGCCCCACGGAAACGTTTTGCCGCTTTGTTCGCTCAAATAAAGGTAAAAGGCGAGCTTTGCCGAGCGCTTTGCACAGCGCCTGAATTCGAGTTCGTCTTCCGCCTGCCACTTGTCCGAATATGTGCGGCTTACATCGCCGCTTTTTACCGTGTTTACAAAATTTTCGCCTTCGCGGATGAAGGTATGGGTAAAGCTGCCCTCCTCTTCGCCGAAAAGGCGCAGTACGTCCATAATCTCGGCGCGGAGAAACTCTGCGTTTGTTTCAAGCATCTTCGCCCCTCACGAATGCATTGTTCTTGCGCTCGTATGAGAGCGTGGTATCCTCCTCGTGACCGCAGTAAACTTTGTAGTCACCGGGAAGGGCATACAGCTTTTTTACGCTGGTCACCAGCTGGGAATAGCTGCCCGTAGGAAGGTCGCTTCTGCCTATGCTCCGGCAAAAGAGGGTATCGCCCGTGAAAAGGCAGTCTTCTGCAAGGTAGCATACTCCGCCCGACGTGTGCCCAGGGGTTGAAATGACCTTGAAATCTATGTCCGCGACGGTAACCGTCTGCCCGCCGCGCAGAGTGCGGACGGGGAATTTTTCTGTTTTTTGCCAGCTGAGCGAGGTATACGGCGGCGTGAACATGTTTTCCGCCTCCTCTTCCCCCGCATAGACGGGCACGCCGCACCTTATGAAGCGGGCACAGCCGCCTATATGGTCGTAGTGTCCGTGGGTTAAAAGCACCGCCTCGGGCACGAGCCCGAGCTCGGCGCACTTGTCCCATACGCGCTCCTGCGCGCAGTCTATGACGGCGCACGTCTTGCCGTCCTTTGTGACGGCGTATGAATTTGATGCGAAACCCGACGGGTAAATTTTATAAACTTTAAGCATTGTGAACCCTTGAAAGAGCTGTATTTTTACTTGCAGATTAGTCTGCAAAAACAATATGACTATTTTTACAGGCGGCGGGAACTTATATCAGCCCGAAGTTCTGTAAACGTCTATAACGCGCTTGTCGCGCTTTATGTGGTTAATAAGAAGGTCGAGGTCGGAGCGCTTGTTGAGGCGCACGTTTATATCGACTACCGTCTGCTTGTTCTTGTCAAGCCTGCCCACTATCTGCGTGAGCGAAAGGTGCATTGCCGCAATTTCCGAAGTGACGAAAGCCACAATGCCGTCGCAGTTGTCCGCAACCACGCGAAGACCTACGATAAATTCCGAACCCGTGTCAGCCGTCCACTGCGCGGGCTGTATTCGGTCGGGGTCGTAATCTTTTAAGTTGGGGCAGTCCTTTCTGTGGACAATGACGCCCCTGCCGCGGGAAACAAAGCCGACTATGTCGTCGCCTGGAACGGGATTGCAGCAGCGCGCAAAACGAACCATAAGTCCGCTCATGCCGCGCACGATTACGCTGGAATCCTGCGCGTGGCCGCCCTTGTCGGGCAGAGCCGTGGGAGCTTTGGGTACAACTTTTTTGTAATAGTCTATTAATTTGTATATTATCTGGTTTACGCTTACCGCGCCGTAACCTACGGACGCGAACATCTCGTCTTCAGATGCAAATACCAGCTTTTCGGACAGCTTTTCAAACGATTCGTCCGTTAAAAGGTCGCCCAGAGAATAGCCCCTGCGGCGCGCTTCGGCATCGAGCATAGCCTTGCCCGTGCGCGCGTTCTCCTCCTTCATTTCCTTTTTGAAGAACTGCCTTATCTTGGCGCGCGCCGAACCCGATTTAACGTACTTGAGCCAATCCCACGAAGGACCCTTGCTGTTGGGCGAAGTTAAAATTTCGACGACGTCGCCCGTATGAAGCACGGAATTCAGAGGCACTATTTTTGAGTTAACCTTTGCGCCGACGCACTTGTTGCCTACCTCAGAGTGAATGGCGTAGGCAAAATCTATGGGCGTGGCTTCGAGCGGCAGCGATATTACTTTGCCGTGTGGGGTGAATACCAGAAGTTCGTTGGTGTAAAGGTCAGTCTTTAAACTTTCAACAAATTCCTTGGCGCTGCCCGTGCTGCCCTCCCAGTCCATTACGTCGCGTATCCACGCAAGGCGCTGGTCAAAATTGTTGTCCGTTCCGCCCTTCTGTTCCTTATAGCGCCAGTGCGCCGCGATACCGTATTCAGCCATATGGTGCATTTCGAACGTCCTTATCTGGATTTCGAAAATCTTGCCGAAGTCGGTAACAACCGTGGTGTGCAGCGACTGATACATGTTGCGCTTGGGCATTGCGATATAGTCCTTTATTCTGCCGGGCACGGGCTTCCACTTTTTATGGATTTTGCCGAGCACTTCGTAACACTCCTCTGTGGTGTTTACGATTACGCGCACGGCCGAAAGGTCGTATATCTGGTCGAGCGTTTTGCCCGTGTTTTTCATCTTTTTGTATATCGAATAGAAGTGTTTGGGTCTGCCGAACACTTCGCCCTTTATGCCGCTTTCATCAAGCATTTCCTTAAGCTCTTTCACGCACGCGTCTATGAACGAGCGGCGCTCTTCCAGCTTTTGGTGAATGTTGGTCACAAGGTATTCGTACGCCTTGGGGTCGAGGTATTTGAGGCATAAATCTTCGAGCTCGCACTTCATCTGCGATATGCCCAGCCTGCCCGCAAGCGGCGTATAAATTTCAAGCGTTTCCTTGGCTATTCTCTGCTGGCGCTCGTCCGAAAGGAAATTAAGCGAGCGCATGTTGTGCAGTCTGTCCGCAAGCTTTATGATAATTACGCGGACGTCGTTAGCCATTGCGACAAAAATTTTACGGAAATTTTCTATATCCTCTTCCTCGTGCGTCTGATAGTGGATTTTTTCCAGCTTGGTGACGCCGTCCACAAGGGTATATACCTCCTGCCCGAAACGGTTTATGATATCGTCTTTTGTGGCGGGGGTATCCTCTATGACGTCGTGAAGGAAGGCCGCGGCTACCGTGGGCGCGTCCAGTCCCAAATCAATGAGTATTTCAGCCACGGCGCACGGGTGGGTGAAGTATGGTTCGCCCGAGGCGCGCTTCTGATTGGCATGCATCTGCTCGGCATACTTGTACGCCGAAAGGAGCATCTCCCTGTCTTCTTCGGAATAATTTTCGTAAATCTTGTCTAAAACGTTTTTCATATTATCTTTTAAAAAATTTTATTTTTCCGCGCGCATGCGCGGTACACATTCATAAATTTATTGAATGTTGCGGCATTCAGCTTTTTAAACTTTGCACCGCGCGGTAAAGAGCGGATTTGTTGAGGTCGGTTTTTATGCCCCTGTATACTACGGGTCGGGCAGAAAAGGAAATTAGCCCGAGCTCTTCAAACACCTTGAGCGCAAAGAGAAGTTCGCTGCGCCTGAAAGGAGATTTTGCGGAAAACGCCGCCTCCTCCGCGCTTGCGCCATCCATCGACGCGCAGTTTGCCGAAACGTAGGAAAAGATTTTTAGAAGGTTGGCGCGCGAACTGTCTATCCCCGCAAGCGGAGCAGTTCCGTCTATGTCAGAGCAGACGATAACCTCTTTATCCGCCGCCGAAGGGTACGTGATTTTAAGCGGCTTATCGAGCCAGATTATGCGCTTGTAGCCGGAAAAATCGCAGTCGGGGCGGGGCGCGACGAGCACCGTGTCTGCAAGGTTGCGCGCCGAAAGATTGAATATGTCGGCAAAATAGCGCGAAGAATTTTTATACTTTGCAAGCGTTGCGTAGTCTTCGGCTATGTAAAGAGTGCCGTAGCCGCCATCTTCCTCAGCCATTATTTTATCTATCTCTGCGCAGGTTTTGTATGCCGGCGAACAGTCTGCCCCGTCCGAGCATGCGCGCATAACGCTGTTTGCGGCTATGCAGTCGGCGGCATATGCGCCGCAGTCAGAAGAGTATATCACGTCGCGCACGAAGCCACGGACGTACTCCCTGCCGCGGAAGCGCGATACATTGTATTCAAAGACAAGCTTTTTGGGCGCGGGGCAACGCAGAAGTTCGGAATACTTTGCGCCGCTGAAAAACATCAGCTCAAGCCCGCCGCACTTTAAAGCAAGGTGGGGCGAAAGCGGTTTTACGGGGCGGGGAGAACACTCCTCCACGTCCACAGTAAACAGCGGGCGCTTGTTGCCCACGCCGTACGGCTCGAAAGTTTCAAGCTCGCGCGCAAGGCGGTTATAATCCTCGCCGTCCAGCCCGCCGCTCACAAATACCGTGGGTATGAAATCTTCGGCGGTGTAGGTGCGCTCCATGTAGTCGTTCAGAGCGCCCTCCAAAAGGGCAAAATTTTCTTCCGTGACGTTTACGCCCGCCGCCTGGGAGTGGCCGCCGAATTCGCTTATGAATTCGGAGCACGCCCTGAGCGCTTCGAATATGTTTACTCCCTCTATGCTGCGTGCCGAACCCTTAAGCATGCCGTTGTTGTTGACGAACAGTATCACAGGTCTGCCGTACTCTTCCGCAAGCCGCGCCGCGACTATCCCGACGAACCCTGAGTTCCAGCTTTCGTCCCACAGCATTATTATTCTGCCGTACGCCCCGCGGAGAGAAAGCTTTGCCTTTGCCTGCGCATATAGTTCGTCGCAGCGGAGCTGGCGCTCCTGGTTGTACGAAGTAAGCCTTGCGGAGAGGTCGAAAATTTCCTTTTCGTCAGTAGCCGAAAAGAGAGCGAGAGCCGAAGACGCGTCGCCCATCCTGCCCGCGGCGTTGACCTTGGGCGCTATGGTGAAGGCGAGCGTGTGCGCGTCCGCTTCTTCCTGAGTTTTGGTAAGGAAGTTGGAAAAGCACTTTCTGGGTGCGGTGTTTATTATTTTAAGTCCTTCAGCCACTATGTCGCGGTTTTCGCCGAGAAGGGGAACGCTGTCCGCAACGGTGGCAAGCGCGGCGAAGTCGAGATATTTGTATGCCGCCTCGCCCAAAAGCGCGCAGGCAACTTTGAAGGCAACGCCCGCGCCGCAGAGGTTATCGTACGGGTAACCGTCCTCGAACTTGGGATTTATGCATATGCAGTCGGGAATGTTTTCGGGGAGCTCGTGGTGGTCGGTAACAATGACTTCGCAGCCGCTTTCCTTTAAATACTCCACCTCTTCGGCGTTGGATATGCCGCAGTCTACGGTGATTACGAGCTGGGGAAAATACTCTTCGAAAAGTTCGTCTATAGCCGCAGTGGTAACGCCGTAGCCGTTGCGACGTTCGGGAACGTATACCCTGACGTTTACGCCGTAATCTTTGAGCGCTCCGCCCATAATGGTAGCCGCGCAGACGCCGTCGGCGTCGTAGTCGCCGTAGACGAGCACGTCCCACTCCTCCTCTTTAGCCGTGCGGATAAGCTCCGCCGCCTCGCTCATGCCGCGCATTTTGAATGGCGAAATGAAGTGCTCTTTTGAAGGATGTATGAAAGCTTCGGCCTTGGCGGGCGTATCTATGCCCCTGCCGTACAGTATCGCCGCCGCCGTGCGCGTCAAGCCGCACCGCGTTGCGAGCGAATTTATTTCGGCAAGCTGGCCGTCTGTGAAATTGAATTCTGGCAATATTCTTTTCATTGCATTATTGACTTGCGTCGGAATTTATATAGCCCTTACGCAAAAGCATAAGCTTTGCGGCGGCTTTTGTGCATGTTTCCGCGCATATTATTATAAATAGCAAAAAAAGGCGAGGTAAACCCCGCCTTTTAATTTTAAATTCAGTCGGCAGACTTTGCAGCCTTTGCCGCGCCTACGTACTTTACCGCTCTGCCTGCGGCATATTTGTCCGCGCGAAGCTTAAGGCGCGAATATACCGAAGGAACGAAGAACATAGTGCCGTATTCGCTTACGGCAAGAGCTATAACCGCGCATAAGCAAGGCATGAAAAGCCCGAATACCGTGCCGCCAGCAATCGCTGTGAGCACAAGCATTATTATTGCCGCCGCGGCTATGAAGCCGTATATTATGGTTACGGACAGGAAACCTTCGCGCGAGGCGGAGTCGACCTGATCGAACGAAGGCATAGCCTTGTATTCGTCCGTGCGGAAGTTTTTGCGCATCTTTTCGAAGAGCACGCCGCAACCTATCATTGTAAGAAGTACCGCAAATACCGAAAGAGCTATCACAGACGAGGATACCTGTACGCGCGTTATCGCAAGAAGCGCATAGAACAGCGCAAGGTTGTGCACATCGCCAATGAATGCTGCAAGCGCCATGGTGAGCTTATACCTTATTGCAAAGTATATGAACTGGAATACCACCGCTGCCGCTACGGCTATGCCTGCATACATTATGTCTCTGTTGCTGTTGAATACCGAACTGAGGTCGGCATATGCCGTTGCAAAGCCCGTTTTGTCCGCCTCTATGCTGACTTTGGCGTTTATTGCCTCGGCAGCTTTCTGAAGTCCTTCGACGCTCTGCGAAGCGGTGAATCTGTATTCAACGCGGCTTTCCGTGGACATGCCCGAAGTTACGAATGTGTAATATTCAACGCCGTTGTCCGCAAAAGCTTTATCGCTGAGCTCGAGCACTTCGTCAGTGCTGATTTCGTGAACGGAATACTTTACTTCAACGCTGCGGTAAGAAGCATAATCGCCGCCCCAGTTGAAGAACGAACCCGAAGTGAAATGGAACACCAGTCCCATTGCAAGGCCTACCGCCACAACTATGCACGAGATTATTATGAAAAGGTGCATTTTAGAGGATAATCTTAACTTATTCATAGTCTTCGATAGCCTCCCTCTTGAAACCGCAGAATTTATACTTGTCGCGCGCAGGCGTCATGGTTACGTACCACATGAACCTTGTGAACCAGTGAAGGATGTACGACGCAAGCGTGCCGATGAGAAGTATCATGCCGCAGGCCGCCGCTTCGCCGGTGCATACGAGCGCGAGTATTATCGAAATAATGAGAAGCACGATGTGCGTATCGAGTATGCCGGTAAGCGTCTTTTTATAGCCGAGCTTTACCGAAGCCTGTATGGTTCTGCCCGCCTTGCTCTCCTTTCTTATCTGCTCGAACGAGAAGAAGTTGCTTCCCGCAAACAGAGCCAGGCACATGAATGACGTGAATACGCCGGCAATCGTAAGCGTAGTGCCGACGAGATATACTATGGCTATCATCAGCGAGGAGAACAGAAGCGCCATGAGCGAGAACATAAGTCCGAGCTTTTTATAGCATGCAACCGAGAACGCCATTACAACCACGAGCGCGATGAGCGCGGCTATCGCAAGGAACATTGCGGTGTTTGCGCCGCCCGCCGTTGTGGTGTATATAACCTCGCCGTAGCTGTATTCGAATGCAAGGGGATTGCCCGTAGCCACGGAATTGAGAAGGGACGCATAGTTGCGCGCCGTTGCCGCATCGTTTACGCCGATGTAGAAGCTGCTTTCCGTAAGCTGCGTATCGCAGGTGAGCTGAATGACGCTCGTTTCGCCGACATAGAACTTTATCGACTGGTCGCTTACCTGCTCGGTATCTGCAATTATCGCAGACACGCGGGAAAGTTCTTCCGCGCCCGCTTCGGTAAGGTTTACCTTAACTGCGTACGAGCCGCCCATCGCATAGTAGGAAGCGCTTTCGAAAAGGTCTTCGACATTGAGAGACGCGCTGATTATGTTGCGCGTTACGGTGCTGCTGCCTGCAGCCTGCTGCGCCGCAGACACCTCGTCCCTCGTGCCGTATTCGTTGTTTCTCAGCGTGAGTTCGCCGCCAAGCGTGAGATAGCTTATCGCCGCGCTTGCAACGTTTAAGTCGGAAGAACGGGAAGTCGTATCGCTGCCGCTGTAGGAAGCGTAGCTGAAGTTCGTGGGTACGGCGACGCGTATGGCAAATCCGTCAAGAACGCCTACAGAATAAGACGTGAGATTTCTGTCGGCAAACCTCTTTGCAAGTATGGAAGCGTCTGCCTGCACGTCCTTTTCAAGCGCGTCAAATGCCGCGGTGCGCTCTGCAGCGGTGTCAGCCGAACCGTCTTCGGCATAACCGTCGAGAACGGTGTTCTTTACATAGTAAGCGCCGCCGGGAGCCGCTGTGTAATCCTCCCTGTATTCGGCAGCCTTGTCGCCCGAATCTTCGGCGACGGTGAACTCATACTCTTCGGCAGAGATTACGCCGTCGGGAAGGAGCACGGCGTATGCATCGCCTGAAAGCTCGCTGCCGAGGTGTATGCCTGCAAGTATGGAATTATACCTGTTAACGCCGCCGGGGAGTGCGCAGGACACTACTCCGAACAGGAAAAGCGCCAGAGTTGCGAGCGCGACTATCGCGGTTATAACGGCAGATTTGATTTTGCCCATCTGCATTCTCCTTATCGTTTAAACGACGTTTTTCCCGCCGCTTAAAAAATAAAAATTAACTTCTTTTTTGTAGTAAAATGAACTGGTCCCGCGCGCGTGAAAATCTTTTTTGCGCAGATTATGCATTGCGCGCTGTTTTATCAGTAAATTAACTTCTTCATTATATTAAATTTTGCGCGCGCCGTCAATCAATTAGTTAATTGTAATGCCAAAATTTGAACTAATTTTATGCAATTTTCATTTTATGCTGAGCATCGGGCCGCAAATTTAATGAGCGCGGCATTTTCCGCACGCCGGAACGCGCACTGCGCGCCCTTATATTTCAGTGCGAAGCGGAAAACTTTTTCTTCTCCGCGAGAATGTGCATCGCGCACTCTATGCGCTTTTTCATCATCGCGCATGTAATTTCGTAAGGCAGCTCTATATCGCCCATGAAATTGTAGTTGTTTGCGCTGCATCCGCCGCTGCATATGAATTTTGCAAAGCAGTTTTCGCACTTCTTGCGCGTGAAAAGGCAGGACGAAGCAAACTTTGAACGGATGTCCGCATTCAGCTTGCCTTCGTATACGTTGCCCATGTAAAAATCTTTGTTGCCCGCAAACTGGTGGCAGGGATAAAGGTCGCCGTCAGGCACTACGGAAAAATATTCGTTGCCCGCGCCGCACGCGGAAACGCGCTTGGAAAGACAGGGCCCGCCCTCGAGGTCTATATTGAAATGGAAGAAATTGAAGCCCCTGCCCGACTTGTAAGCTTCGAGATATTTTTCGCAGAGCACCTCGTACTCCTCGCATATGCGGGGAAGATGTTCCTTTTTTATCTGAAGGTCGGGAATGTCCGTAACCACGGGCTCCATGGAGATGCTGTCGAACCCGCTGTCTGCAAGGAACATTACGTCGTTGGAGAAATCGAGGTTCTTTGCCGTGAACGTGCCGCGCACGTAATAGCTTTTATTGCCGCGCGTAGAAACAAAGTTTTTGATGTTTCTGAAGCAGACATCGAAGCTGCCCTTGCCGTTCACCGTCTTTCTTATGGCGTCGTGCACTTCCTTTCTGCCGTCGAGAGAGAGAACAACGTTCTCCATTTCGCGGTTGAAAAAGTCGGTTGCGTCGTCGTTTAAAAGCACGCCGTTCGTCGTCGTCGTGAAGAGGAACTTTTTGCCGTACTTTTCGCCCTGTTCGCGCGCGTAAGCTACCGTCTCCTTTATGGTGTCAAGGCACATGAGAGGTTCGCCGCCGAAGAAATCGGCCTCCAGCACTTTGCGGTTGCCGCTGTTTTCAATGAGGAAATCTATGGCCTTTTTAGCCGTCTGAAGGCTCATGAATTCGCGGTTGGCGTGGTATGCGCCCTCGTCCGCGAAGCAATAGCGGCAGCGAAGGTTGCAGTCGTGGCAGATATGTATGCAGAGCGCCTTTACCTCGTTGGATTTTACGGGATACGCCTTGGGTTCGGGCGCGTTGAGAAGTCCCTCCCCTTCGAGCGTCTCAATGTCGGCAGATACGGCCTTTATGTCGGCTTCGGAAAGCGCGGGCTTTTCGCCCGTTTCCCTTGCCTTTAAATATGCGGCAGTCTTTTCGTCGCATTCGTGAAGGCTTGCGCTGCCTGTATCGTAGATGTAGTAATGTGTTTTATAGTTGAATACGTGTATCATAAAAAAGCAGAATCTAAGCCGCGCCGTGATTGCGCGGGCGTAAAATAAATTAAGGCGCGGTAAGGCGCGGAAAAATTATGCGCCGCTAAAGCGTGTTTTGTTGCGCAGGATTTATGCGCCGCAGAATTTATGCGCCGCAAAAACGGGGTTGTTCCGCAAAAGCGCAAACGCCGCTCAATCAGCGTGAAGCGTAAGCTTAGGCTGCGCCGCAAAAACGGCCGGAAAAATTCCGACCGCGGCTTAATGCGCTGATTTTGCGCCTTACAGCAGAATTTAAGGAGCAGAGAAACTTTTCTGCTCCTTAAAAAATTTCCGATATGAAAATTTACTTAGTTTCTTTATCCGGTCTTTCTTCTCTTGTGATTCTTTCGCAGCTCTGGTTGCCTACCGTGCAGCTGGTCTTGCAAGCCGACTGGCAGGTGCTTCTGCATTCGCCGCAGCCCGTTACCTTTCTTTCAGAAGGTTTTGCTATTGTCTTTATCATAACGT
>CALVWV010000032.1 GCA_944368065.1 uncultured Clostridia bacterium
AGCATCGCCGTAAGGCGTGCCCTGCCGAGGCTCCCTCAGGGAAACGGCAGTATTCCTTGCGGTGCAAGGTTAATGTCGCGGGTCGTTTACGACCCGCTTTTTTTCGTGGTGCACCTAATCGGAAACGAGTAGCGTAGCGGCGTAGCCGCCCGCTCGAGCATCGCCGCAACTGCCAATTAAGTTCAGCCTTTTAGACAAAAAGGCGGGTGCATTAATTGCTGAAATTTTTATTGTCTGTTTTTGTCTCCCCATTCACACATTCCGTCAAGTATCGGCATTAGCGATTTGCCGCGTTCGGACAGACTGTATTCAACTTTCGGCGGTATCTGCGGATATTCTTTGCGTACGATAAGTCCGTCGTTTTCAAGCTCTTTGAGAGAAAGACTGAGAGTTTTATACGATATGCCTCTGATATATCTCTGCAGTTCGTTGTACCGCACTACGCTGAATTCCATAAGCGTGTACAAAATAGTCATTTTGTATTTTCCGCTTATAAGCGAAAGGGTATAGCTGAACCCCGTATCGCAAAGTTTTTCGCTTGCTATGCACCTTTGTTTTTTAATTTCCATACCGACCGCCTTCACACTCTACTTTTTGTAAGTATCGCACTTTATTGTGCGTACTTGACAATAGTAGTATATAGCATATAATTTATACTGTCAAGACCAAAAGGAGGTTTGAAGTGAAGGTTTTGCTGATAAACGGCAGTCCCAACGAAAGGGGGTGTACATATACAGCTCTTGCCGAAGTTGCCGCAACGCTGCAAAAGCACGGCATTGAAACGGAAATTCTTTATCTCGGTAAAAAGCCGATTGCGGGTTGCATTGCCTGCGGAAAGTGTCAGCTTACGGGTCGTTGCGTCTTTAACGACCTTGTCAACGAAGTTTCGGCAAAGCTTGACGGGTACGACGGAATAGTGGTGGGGTCGCCTGTCTATTATGCGGGGCCGACAGGTCAGCTTACGGCTTTTCTGGACAGATTGTTTTACCCTAATGAAGCGCGAATGGCCGGTAAACTTGCGGCGTCGGTTGTATCCTGCAGGCGGGGCGGAGCGAGCGCCGCATTCGACAGGCTGAATAAATATTTTTTAATTTCCAATATGCACGTAGTGGGTTCGCAGTACTGGAATCAGGTTCACGGATTCACGCCAGATGATGTGCGCAAGGACAAAGAGGGTTTGCAGACAATGCGCACGCTCGGCGAAAATATGGCGTGGCTTCTTAAGTGCATAGAGGCAGGCAAAAAAGCGGGCGTGCCTTTTCCCGCATATGAAGCAAGGGTGCGCACGCATTTTATAAATTGAATAGAGGAGTTTTTTATGAGGTCTGAAATCAAAGAGTATGAAGCCGTAGAAAAGGCGGCGGAAAATTTTGTAAAGAGCGTTGCAGAAGGCGACAGCAGCTATGCAAAGCAGCTGTTCATTGACGAAGCGGTGCTTTTCGGCTATCTCGACGGAAAGCTCGAGCACGGTTCAATCGAGCAGTTTTACCGCAATGTGGATACCGTGGGCGGCGACAAAAATTTCAGGGCGCGCATAGATGTTATCGCGCTGGAGGAGACGCTTGCCGTAGTGCGCGTGCTCGAAGAAAACTGGGGTAACCGCATAAATTTTACCGATTACCTTTTGCTTCTCAAGATGAACGGCGAATGGAAGTGCGTTGCAAAAGCGTACAACCAGAATTCTGATACTATAAAGAAATAAGGAGGCTTGATTATGGGTAAGAAAATAGTTGTTATAACGGGCAGTCCCAGGAAAAACGGCAACAGTTTTGCCATGACCGAAGCGTTTATAAACGCGGCGGAGGCAAAGGGGCATTCTGTTACCAGGTTTGACGCGGCATTCAAAAAAGTAGGCGGTTGCCACGCGTGTGAAACGTGCTACAAGACGGGCAAAGCCTGCAGCTTTGACGACGATTTCAACGAGCTTGCTCCCGCCATACTTGAGGCCGATGCGGTTGTATTCACGACGCCCGTCTATTGGTATTCGTTTCCCGCGCAGATTAAGGCGGTCATCGATAAACTGTACGCACTCTGCGTGGGCGGAAAGGACGTTGCTGGCAAAGAATGCGCGCTTATAGCCTGCTGCGAGGAAGAGGATATGTCTGTTATGGACGGAGTGCGCGTCCCCTATGAGCGCACAGCCGCGCTTTTGAAGTGGAAATCGGTGGGCGAAGTGCTTGTCCCCGGGGTGCTGCTCGTCGGGGACATAGACAAGACCGACGGCTGCAAAAAGGCCGCCGCGCTTGCCGAAGCTTTATGAGTTGCGACGGGATTTAAACAAAATATTTTTAAGACGGTTTTTAAAATTATAATAAGCGACCCGCGCCTTTAAGGCGCGGGTCGCTTGCTTTGATTTTTACAAAAATAGTACCGTTTGTGCTGCAGAAAATATAATACAGCGCATAATATGCCGCAACGAATGTAATTCAAACTTAAAATTCAAAGTTTGGTAAGCAGTATCACGGCGGCAATAATCAGACCAACGGACGTTGCAAAGGCTATTAAAAACGCCGCAACGTTTGCGCCGCGCTGGTCAGGGTTGGCTATGCCTATGCCCGCAATCACCACAAGCGCGAGCTGTGCCACGAATCCCTGAAGAAATGAGAATATGCCGAGGGCAATGCATAAAATAATTCCGACTATTCCGGCAACGAAGTTAACGTTGCCCGAGTCGATGCCTTCCCACAGCATTTTCACGCCTATCGCAGCACCGACGGCTATCGCCATTATGATGATGTTGGCAAACGCGTACAGTATGCGTTTTTTGCCTTCGGCGGTTGCCATGTTACTTATATGGCGTATAAAATTGATTGTTCCTTTCATGATATCACTCTCCCGTAAATGTTTTATGCGGAAGACTCCGCGGCAAAAAGCCGACCCATGCAAGGTTGCGCGTCGTGTGTGAGCGGCCCGCTTTTGTATATTATGCCATAACTCCGCTTTAAAATCAATACCCTGGTTAAATTTTTTTAACTGCAACGACAGAATGACTGCGCCGCTGCGGCAGACCTTAGCCATCTGTGCCGGACTTGACGGGCTGAAATTTTCTGAAAGCTGCAACGACAACACCTGTGAGTTTGCGCCGCCAATGCGTAAACGCCGGAAGCGTCCGCAAGTCCTTTAAAGTTAATGTAAAATAAATTGCCCCGCGCATATGGCTGAAGTAACGCCATATGCGCGGGGCATGAGTTACAATTATTTTTTATCTTTCTGTTCCTGATTGTCCGCTTTTTCGTCTGACTGCAGATTTTTTTTGCTCGCGGCGGGGCGGGAGGGGCAACTGCTGCAATAACTTCCGCTGCAGCCGCCGCAACCGCTGCAGCCGCCTTTATTGTTTTTTCTGCGTTTTATAAGGTATATCACGGCAAGCACGGCGCACGCCGCAACTATGCACGAAATGACTATGGTCACCCACATAAATTTACAATTCCTTTAAGCGCCTGAAATCTGTTCGGACAGGCAGTGTTTAAGCCATATTGCCGCACATTTTTAAACTATCAGCAGTCCTATCTGGCAAACGATAAGCGTTATCACCCAAGCCACCACGAGCTGGAATGCGGCAGTGCCGAACATCCATGCCCAGCTCTTCGATTCCTTCCGTATGGTAGCCAGCGCCGCGGCGCAGGGTATGTACAGAAGGCAGAACACCATAAGGCAGAAGGCGTTGAGCGCGCCGAAGCCTATTCCCTCGAGCGCGGCGGAGAATGCCGACATGCCCGCGGCGGAACTTGCGTTGGTAATTCCGAAGAGCACCGCGCAGCTTGAAACGACGACTTCCTTTGCGGATATGCCCGCTATCAGCGCGACGACTATCTGCCAGAATCCGAGCCCTATCGGGCCGAACGCAGGGGCGAGGAACTTGCCTACATATGCGGCGAAGCTCAGTCCCATGTCGTCGACGTATCCCGTGGGGCCGAAGTACAGCAGCGCCCAGATAATGATTGTTGCAACAAATATCGTCGTGCCCGCTTTTACAAGGTAGTCCTTGATTTTTTCCCAGACGTAAATGCCTACCGTGTGCGCGTCGGGGAGCTTGTATTCGGGCAGTTCGATGAGCAGATAGTTTGCCGCCTTTTTCCTGTCTATAAGGTGCAGGAGTGCGCATATGCCTATCGCAACGAGCAGTCCGAGCACGTACATCGAGTATGCCACGAGCATTGCGTACTGCGCGAAGAACATTTCGGCAAAGAGTATGTATACGGTAAGTCTTGCGTTGCAGCTCATGAACGGGGTTACAAGCATTACCTTGAATTTGTCGCGCTTGTT
Organism: uncultured Clostridia bacterium; assembly: GCA_944368065.1. Classification (GTDB taxonomy): domain Bacteria; phylum Bacillota; class Clostridia; order Christensenellales; family Borkfalkiaceae; genus Coproplasma. Next base: position 4,267 of record CALVWV010000032.1, read on the forward strand.
TTCCAGCGCGCGCGAAGCCATTATGGCGGGAACCGTGCAGCCGAACCCGAGCAGCATCGGTATGAATGCTCTGCCGGATAGTCCGAGCTTTGTCATAACGCCTTCCATAACGTAGGCTACCCTCGCCATATAGCCGCTGTCCTCGAGCAGGGAAAGGGCGAGGAAGAGTATGAATATGTTCGGCAGGAAGGTTATGATTGTGCCCACGCCGCCTATGATGCCGTTGACTATGAGCGATATGAGTATCTCGTGCGCGCCCGCGGAAGTAAGTCCGTTCTGCACCGCGTCTGTAAGCCAGCCTATGCCCAGTTCAAACAAGCTCTTTATAAGGTCGCCGACGAAGAATGTGAGGAAGAATATGACTGCCATTATCCCGAGGAATACGGGTATGCCCCATATCCTGTGCGTGACTACGCGGTCGAGTTTGTCGGTAATCCTGTCCTGCCGCTGTTTGTGCACCATGACTTCGTCTATTATCTCGTCTATGAAGTCGTACTTCTCGTTGATTATCTCCGATTCATAGTTTTTGTCCAGAGTTATGTCCACGGGGTACTTTTCAAGGATTTCCTTGTCGTTTTCAAGAGTTTTGATTGCGTGCCAGCGCACGTTTTTGAGGTCGGGATATTTTGCGACGAGCGCCGTGCTCACGGCGTCTATCTTATCCTCTATCTCGTCCGAATAAACCATTGTGTATTCGGAGTGGTGGTTGTGCGCGTGGTGGGAAACTTCCTTGTGCTCGTGAACGAGTTTATCGGGTCCCTTGCTGTCCTTGTGGTGAATGGCTGCGTGGATTAATATATCCAGACCCGTGCGCTTGCGCGCGGATACGGGTATTACGGGTATGCCGAGCATTTCGGGCAGGCGGTGCAGGTCAATTTCCATGCCGCGCTTTGCGACTATGTCCATCATGTTGAGCGCCAGCACTACGGGCTTTCCGAGCTCCAGAAGCTGAAGGGTCAGATATAAGCTTCGCTCCAGCGCGGAGGCGTCCGCCACGTTTATTACTACGTCGACTTCGTCGCTTAAAATAAAGTTGCGTGACACCGTCTCTTCCATGGTGTAGGAAGTAAGGCTGTAAGTTCCGGGAAGGTCTACAAGCCTTATCTTTTCGCCGTGGTCGCGGTAAGTGCCTTCAACCTTTTCCACGGTGACGCCCGGCCAGTTGGCAACCTTGAGATTTGCGCCAGTATACGCGTTGAAAAGCGTGGTTTTGCCGCAGTTGGGGTTGCCTATAAATCCTATCGTCATGCTGCCTTCAGCCGTCTTGGCTTCCGCGCCGCCCGTCGGCGTGCCGCAGCACGATTTTCTTTTAAACAGTTTCATCGGTTTTTTCGGCCTCTTCTACAGTGATGTTCTTCGTTATGTTGTAACCAAGCGCAAACCGCGTTCCGCGCAGCTTTATTATGAGTATGCCCTTGCCCTTGCGGTTGATAACCGAAACGGGCGCTCTGTTCGTCATGCCCAGCGCTTCCAGCCTGCGCTCCGTCTCGAACGGCAGGTCGATTTTTTCAACGGTGTAGTTTTTGCCTACGCTCGCTTCGCTCAAGTACATTTATTTCTGCTCCGTAAATAGCTCGTCCCTTCGGACGGCCGTATGGGTCAAAGCGTTATAAGCCGCCTTCACCTTGCGCTAATATTATATGTGCGGCGGGCGTTCAAGTCAAATGCTTTAAAGCCACTTTTAAGCCTCGGCATAAAAGCGCATAAACCGACGCGGATTTGTTCATTGCGCACGCATTTTGCCCCCGCAGGAAGCCGAAAACGCCGTTTGCGCTCAGCTTCCGCGAGCGGGTCAGAAAATGCATAAATTTTATAATTATGCATAATTGTGAATTTAAATACTATATTTGGAAATAATTAACAGCATTTTGCTATATATAATAATGATATAAAATGTAAATAAGTGTAGCTTATATTGCATAAAATAAGAACTTATGCGCAAAAATGCATAAATGCTTTAAAAAAGTGTTGACAAAATTATGAAAAGTATGTAAGCTAATTGCAAAAGAAAGGCGAAAACGCTTTAAATTTATAAAATACGGCGTGCATAAAAATTAACGCCCGAGTTCTTTTTTTGCAAAGAACTCGGGGAGCAGACTGCCTGCAGTCTGCTCCCTATAAAAATCTTTCATTAATAAAAATAAAAATTGCGCGAAGGGTAATAATAACTTGTGTGGTATGCGGCAGACGTAAAAGTGTGCAGGCGCGTAAAAGTCGGCGCCGTCAGCCGTGCGTGAACATGTTGTTATGGCTGCCCGGAAAAAGGTGCCGCGAGATCGCGCAATACTTGTGAAAATTTATAAATTGGAGGAAGTGAACATGGCAAATTTCAAAAAGATTGCCGCAGCCGCGGCTGCATGTATTCTTGCAGCTACATTTACTTTCGGCGTTGCGGCATGCAAGACGGACACTACTGACACTCCGCCCAGCCCTCCCGGACCTGAAACTCCCGGTGAAGATGATCAGACTGAGCTCCCTGTAAGTAAAGAGGACGTGTATACGCTCAATCAGGCATTTGCGGCTTCACCCAATACGTGGAACCCTCACGCATGGGAGAGCAATACCGATTCAATTATCCTCGGATATATTACTATAGGGTTCTATGATGTTCAGCTTGTATATGATGAGAACGGAGACCCTACGGGTGAATATGAATGGGTAACTGAAATGGCTTCAGCATTTCCTGTGGATGTAACATCGCAGTATGTGGGCAGGTACGGCGTAAACAGCGGAGATACCCGCAAGGCGTGGGAAATTTCGCTGAATGAACTTGCTTGCTGGGATGACGGTACTCCCATTACTGCAGATGACTATATATATTCAATGCAGCAGCAGCTTGATCCTGCAATGCTCAACCGCCGTGCCGACAGTTATACCAGCGGTACGTTTACAATTTACGGCGCAAGCAAATATCTTTACAGCCAGACTGAAGCAACGTACGAAACTGTAGGTTCTCAGGGTTATGCCACTAATGCAGCGGCAATCGCGGCGGGCGAAACTCTGTACATTGATATGTGGAATTTCTATGGACTTAGCGGTATGGTAGATGCTGATGGTAACGAGTGCCCTCAGTGGGTTGCCATTACCGATACTGTTAAGTACCGTGACCTTGCAGTAGAAGAAGGCGCAGACGGCGATTGGGTTTCTGCTGCCGATATATGGGCTTCTTATGGCTCCATGCTCGAGGTCGGAAGCAGCTATGAATCTTATGTGTCGCTCCTTGTTGAGAATGAAGATGTAGGTTATGGATGGGACTACAATGCCAACGGCAACGGAGGTGTAGGTCTTATTAAAACCGACGATTACAAAATAGTAATCATTCTTCAGGACAGCATAGACGATTTCAATCTCAAATACAATCTTTCCAGCACGTGGCTTGTAAAGAAGTCCCTCTACGATTCATGCAAAACAACGACAGAGTCGGGACTTGTTTCCTCAACATACTGCACGTCGCTTGAAACTACGGCTTCTTACGGTCCTTATAAGCTCACTTCTTTCAACAGGGACTCTGACTTCAAACTTTCATATAACCCTTACTGGTATGGTTATGTCGATGGCAAGCACGAAGGTCAGTTCCAGACGACTAGCCTTTATTACAGGATGATCTCCGGCGAATCCTCGCACGATACAAGCATGATGTATTTCATGCAGGGCAATCTTGATGATGTAAGCGTGCTGTCGACGGAAATGCAATATTATGGCAGCAGTCAGTATCTTACCCAGACTCCTGAAAGCTACACATATCAGTTCTTCCTTTGCAACAATAAGCAGTGGCTTGAAAGCGAAGATACGGCAACGGAAAACCACTCTGTTCTTCAGCTTGAAAGCTTCCGCAGGGCTCTTTCGTACAGCATAAGCAGGTCTGAATACTGCTCGGCTTATTCCCCTGCATCGCAGCCCGGCTTTGGTCTTCTGAACTATTGTTATGTTGTTGACCCCGAAACGGGACTTCTGTATCGTGATACGGAACAGGCAAAGAGGGTTTCGCTTCTGTACAACGGCTTTACCGAGAATGCAGATGGCTCGTGGACAACCAGGAACGGTACAAAGTTTGATGATCTTGAAAGTGCTTACGAAGCTATAAGCGGTTATGACCCCACTTATGCAGCCGAGCTTTTCAGAGAAGCATATGCCGAAGCTGTACAGCTTGGATTGTATAACGACAATCAGGATGTTGTAATTTATTATGGTAACCCCGGCGAACTTTCTACAGTGCTTTCAGCAATGCTTGAATGGTTCAACAAGAGCTTTGCTGAATGTCTTCCTGAAGGCACATTCAAGTCCGTAAGCATTAAAGCGTATACCGGTTACGGCAGCGAAGATGCTTACTGGCAGGCACTTAAAGCCGGTCAGATGGATCTGTCTTTCTCCGCTTGGGGCGGCGCGGCTATGGATCCCTGGAGCATAATATACGGAAGTTACATCGATCCCGCAAACTCAAACAACTATGGCTTCGATTCTCTTTCCAAGACGCTTGACATAACTCTTGATTATAACGGAAAGCAGGTAACTGCAAGTCTTTACGACTGGGCTTCTTGGCTTAACAATGGTCAGGCTGACAGTGCTTACGATGAAAACAATCTGTACACCATACTTGGTACATCGGTAGGCGAAGCAGACCTTGAATTCAAGATTGATGTCCTTGCAGCTTGCGAGCTCAAGCAGCTTGAAACGGCGGTTAACATTCCTATATATTACAGCTATACAAACGGACTTCAGAGTGCTAAGTATAATAATGGTACGGATATATACGTGAATGAACTTATAGGCTATGGCGGAATAAGGCATATCACGTTCAATTATACCAACAGCGAATGGACTCAGTTTGTTTCGCAGAATTCAGTAAACGGCAGTCTTGAAAATTATTACAGGACTCACTGATAGAAAATTTTGAAATAAAATTCAGGTGCGTATGAGTTTGCGGGCCAAAATTGCCCGCAAACTTTTCGCATACCGAGGAAAATTATGCTCAAATATGTTATAAAGAGATTGCTTCTTGCAGTGCTCACGCTTTTCATAATTCTGTCGCTATGCTTTATCTTTATAAAGATGTTGCCGCTTCCGGTGGTAAACGGTTCGACGGAAATGGTGGAGCTGATAGAAGCGCGAAGAGAAGCTATGGGTTATTACAAGCCCATACTCGAGCAGTTCTTTCTGTTCTGGGGGCGTATATTCACCTCCTTTGACTGGGGCTACGGTGAACAAATTTACCAGATGCAGTCTGTAACTGATATCATTGCCGGAAAATTGCCGGCGACTATAGCGGTTAACCTTTACTCTCTAATACTCAGCATTCCTATCGGGCTTTTGCTTGGTATATATGCCGCAGTGAAGAAGAATAAGTGGCAGGACCATACTATTTCGACGCTGGTAATGGTATTTGTTTCCGTGCCTTCATTTGTGTATGCGTTCCTTATCCAGTATCTTCTTTGCTACAGGTTGGGATGGTTCCCTCTTCTTGCGTCAACCGACACTAATTATCTGGCGCCTGAAGTTGTTTGGTCGCTTATGCCCGCAATTTTCTCGTTGGCATTCGGTTCGATAGCCGGGTTTACAAGATATACCAGGGCGGAACTTTCGGAAGTGCTCACCAGCGAGTATATGTTGCTTGCGCGTGCAAAGGGACTTACCCGCAGACAGGCGACAATCCGTCATGCTTTGCGCAACGCGATGGTGGTTATCTTCCCGATGATTCTCGGCGAGTTTATAAGCATTCTGAGCGGTTCGCTGATTATTGAATCTATATTTTCCATACCGGGAATAGGCTCATTGTATGTAACGTCGATAACATCGCTCGATTATAATTTCTTTATGGCAATTTCAGCGTTTTATACTGCCGTCGGACTTGCTGCCGGCATTGTAATAGACTTAAGCTATGGATTGATAGATCCCAGAATCAGAATGGGGGTTAAGTAGTATGACTGACGAAATGATGAATATTCCTGCTGAGAAGTTTAAGTTTACTCACGAACATGTCAAACTCGGCGATAAGAAATTGCAGACAAAACCGATAAGTTACCTGCATGATGCGTGGAACAGATTTGCAAAAAATAAGTCATCTATAGTCGGTATGGTGATAATCCTGTTGTTACTTCTGTTTTCGTTTTTTGCACCGCTTTTCTCTAATTACAGCGTTTCGGATACCAATTTGTATTACCAGAACGTTGCGCCTAAAATATCTGCCCACGCTACTGGTGGATTCTGGGATGGTTCGCGCAAGGTAAGCACAGGTGCCGCTTCTTATTACTATAATCTGGCTATGGGCGTGGAAAGCGGAAGGGAGACCGTCACTAAATTATATTCCATAGAAGAAACATCCGATGGCACAACTCTTTACACTTACCGTCAGGATACTTATAACGCGGTAGGATATGAATTTCTGAACCTCACCGAAGACGCATACAAAGCGTTGCAGGAATATCAGAATGAAACGGGCATACAGGTCATTTACCCCATGCCTATAACTACCGCTCAGGGCTCGGGCAAAGTTATGTACGATGTAAACGATGCAAATTACTGGTACAGAACTTACCTTACCGGCTCTCACAGAGGCGAGCCAGTGCTTGATGAGGATGGTAATTTTCAGACTATATACCGCACCAGCGGTACAGATAATTACAATAGTCTGCGTATAGACGGCGACCCTGGTAAGACCGACCCCGAAGCTTCCGACAGGTATCGCTACGCGCTCATCAACCAGACGGGTTACAGGGTGAGGGTTTGCTATTACGATTACTATATATATCTTAACGGTTTCGAGCCGTGCTATCTTTTCGGCGCTAACGCCAGCGGTCAGGACTTGTTTGTGTGCGTTGCATCGGGTACCAGATTTTCATTTTTCCTGGCTATCTGCGTAGCGGCAATCAATCTTCTGATAGGAGCTGTATATGGTTCGATAGAAGGTTTCTACGGCGGTAAAATCGACCTTATAATGGAGCGAATATCGGATATAATGTCCGGAATTCCGTTTATGGTAGTGGCAATACTGTTTAATATGCATCTTGCAGCTACTGTCGGGACAGTCGGAGCGTTGATATTTGCGTTTGTTCTTACAGGCTGGATAGGTACGGCGTCGACCGTGCGAATGCAGTTTTACAGATTTAAAAAGCAGGAGTACGTTCTTGCGGCGCGCACGCTTGGCGCAAGGGACAGAAGACTTATTGTAAAGCACATTTTCCCCAACGCGCTCGGTACGATAATCACCAGTGCCGCGCTGTATATACCCAGTGTAATTCTCTCGGAAACGTCGCTCACCTACCTCGGCATTATTTCGTTGGATAATCCGGCTAACGGACTTACGAGCCTTGGAACTTTGCTTTCTGCAGGACAGGCATCTCTTTCAAACTATCCTCATATTATTTTGTTTCCTGCGCTCGTTATAGCATTACTCATGATATCGTTCAACTTGTTCGGCAACGGACTGCGCGATGCATTCAACCCTTCGCTCAGGGGGTCAGACAGCTGATATGGAAAATAAAGAAGTAAAACTTGCGGTCAACGACCTCGTAATATCCTTCCGTACGGCGGCGGGCAACGTTCAGGCCGTGCGCGACATAAGTTTCAACCTTTACAAGGGCGAAACGCTTGCCATAGTCGGCGAATCGGGCTCGGGCAAGTCTGTAACCACGCGCGCGATAATGGGCATACTCGCCAACAACGCCATAAAGGAAGGCGGCGAAATTATTTACGACGGCCAGGACCTTATGAAAATTTCGGAAGAGGGGTTCCATAAAATCCGCGGCGATAAAATAGCCATGATTTTCCAGGACCCCATGTCCAGCCTCAACCCCATAATGCGCATAGGCAAACAGATGACGGAGGCAATGCTCATAAAGGGCAAACTCAGCCGAAGAGAATCGCGCTGCGACTTCAATTCTCTGCTTGCGCGCATCAACCTCAACATGGACCTCGCCGCAGGCGCGGACGCGGAAAAAGTTAAGGGAAGCAACAAAACGAAGTGCAGAAATTTCGATAAGTTCGAATACAAGCACCTCGACCTCGAAAACGAATACAACAGGGCGAGGGAGGCGGCGGAAGATGCTCTTGCAGACGTCAAAGAGCTTGCATTTGAAATTGAAAAGAACGCCGTTTCCAATATTCATTCCGAAGTATCGGAAATTGTAAAGCTTGCAAAGCACAGCGTAAGCCGCTACGTCGTTCATTCGCGCGCGGCTGAGCTTACGGCGGAGCTTAATGCGCTGAGCATGGCGGTAAAGCGTACTCCGCTTGCCGGCATCGCCGAATTTGCAAACAAATATATAACCAAAAAAATAAAGTCGGAGGATAAAACCGACTATCAGGCGGTAAAAGCTTCCCTCCTTAAGGTTAAGGATATCCTTGAAGAGGCGCTCGCATACCCCATGCCCAATTTCTTTGCAATGGGCTATTATCTCACGTTCAGCTCCGAACCCCTCCCCGAAATGGGCGTGAACGAGCTCAACGTATTTTTAAGGCGCTACCTCGACGATAACTTCATGCTCGATTTTATCTCAGTAGCCAAGGGTGCGCTGGAGTATTCGCACGCGCGCGCGGTTGAGCGCAAAAAGCAGGCGCTTCGCACAATTAAGGATTTATCCTTCGCTTTTGAAAGAAAAAGTCTTGAAAAGGCGGAAGTGGTGGCCGTGTCGAAGCAGCTTATCCGCGCCGTCGAAGGCGCAATAGACAGGCTGGAGATAGTAAAGGACAACGCGTCCTACACGTTTGCCACCAGCCTCAAATCCGCCGTGGAGCTCTATTTCGGCGGCATAAAGCGCAACGCAAAGGAAGAAAAGCGCTACGCCCGCCAGAAAGCGTCTTACGACAGGCGCGTAAAGCGCGGCAGAACTCCCGACTGGCAGGTCGCGGAAAAGAACCTCGTGGACCTGGAGGCGGCAAAAGCCGACATACGCGTCATAATAGACAGGGTGCGCTCGCGGTTTGAAGCGGATATAGCCGAAAAGGATATAGATTTCGGCGCAAAGACGGTCGCCGTCATCGATTACCTCAAGGAAAAAGCTTCTAACGTAGCCTTCAGAATGACGCGCGAGGTCGCCAAGACGCGCGCAATAAAACTTTTGGAAGAAGTGGGCATATCCGAACCCAAAAGGCGCTACAGGCAGTACCCGTTCGAATTTTCGGGCGGCATGCGCCAGCGCATAGTAATAGCTATAGCGCTCTCCGCCAACCCCGACATACTTATCTGCGACGAACCCACCACGGCGCTCGACGTTACCATTCAGTCCCAGATACTCGAACTTATCAATAAGGTAAAGGAGGAGCGCAAGCTTTCGGTAATATTCATTACCCACGACCTGGGCGTCGTCGCCAACATGGCGGACAGGGTTGCGGTCATGTATGCCGGCAAGATAGTGGAGATAGGCACTGCGGAAGACATCTTCTACAGACCCGCCCATCCTTACACGTGGGCGCTGCTTTCTTCCATGCCCGACCTCGACACCAAGGAAAAGCTGGAGGCCATACCAGGCACTCCGCCCAACATGATTTATCCGCCCAAGGGCGACGCATTTGCAGAGCGCAACAAGTACGCCATGCAGATAGATTTCGAAATGCAGCCGCCCATGTTCAGAATTTCGGATACGCACTACGCCGCGACGTGGCTGCTCCATCCGAGCGCTCCTAAAGTTGAGCCGCCCAAGACGGTCACCGAAAGGATAGAGCGCATGAAGAAAAAGATGGGAGGTGCTTCTGATGCCGAATAACGAAAAAGAAGTTCTGCTTAAAGTAGAGCACCTCTGCCAGTACTTCAAGATGGGTGCGGGCAAGGAACTCAAGGCGGTTGACGACGTAAGCTTCGACATAAAAAAAGGCGAAGTTTTCGGCCTCGTCGGTGAAAGCGGCTGCGGCAAAACGACTACGGGCCGCTCGATAATCAAACTTTACGACATAACGTCGGGCAACGTATATTTCAAAGGTCAGAGGATATGCGCGGGCACGCGCTCCTATAAAGAAGCCATAAGGGCGGCAAAGGAGAAGTATTCGGCGCTCAGAGCCGAAGTAAAGTCAAAGCTCGGGGCGGAGACAAACCCTCAGGCGAAGGCGGAACTTGAAAAGATTTGCCTTGCCGACCTTAAAGAGGCGAAGGAAGAGCTCAAAAAGACGATTTCCGAGCAGAAAGCTTTAATCCGCTCTGCTAAAAACGACCAGAAGAATTGCGAAAAGATATACTTTGCAAAGCTTAAGCAGGAGTACGCTGAAGCGCTTACAAAGGCGGGTTCTGTTGAAAACCTTTCCGCGGAGGACAAGGAAAAGTACCGCGCCGTAATCAATCAGCCCAGAATACCGAGGCGCGCGTGGATTATAACCGTGTTTGCCCTTCTTGCCGCGGCGGTGGCGCTTTTTGCGCTCAGTATATGGCAGTATGTTTCCTTCAACAACGTCTACGGCAACTACAGCTCCGTTTCGGCAGTCGTAACGCAGTCTGACGAGGCGGCGGGAACGACTACCGTAAAATACAGCGTAACGGGCGAAGACGACGAAACTACGGAATACGAAGTGGTGCTCAATTACTTCAACCCCGACCTCGGCGTAACCACGTCGGAAAAGACGGTGCGCCTCAGGGTTTATTACAATGCCGACAATCCCGAGATTGCGCAGGCTTACGCTCCCGTATCTACGGCGGCTAACGCGCTTTTAATATCCTTCTTCGTGGCGGCAGCGGCGGCGCTTATAATAAGGCTTTACGTCAACGAGCGCTACAATCCCTCGAGGCTGGTCACGCAGATACAGATGATTTTCCAGGACCCCATAGCCTCGCTCAATCCCCGCATGACGGTAAAGGACATAATTTCCGAAGGACTTGTAATCGAGGGCGTAAAGGACAAAAAGTATATAGAAAAGCAGGTCTACGACGTGCTTGAGCTTGTAGGTCTCGTTCCCGAGCACGCGGGCAGGTACCCGCACGAATTCTCCGGGGGACAGCGCCAGCGCATAGGCGTTGCGCGTTCGGTAATAATGAAGCCCGAGCTGATAATTGCCGACGAGCCCGTCTCCGCGCTCGACGTATCCATTCAGGCTCAGGTTATCAACCTTCTGAACGACCTGAGGAACAAGCTGGGACTTACGATACTTTTCATAGCTCACGACCTTTCGGTCGTAAAGTATTTTTCGGACAGGATAGGCGTTATGTACTACGGCAAAATGGTTGAGCTTGCAACCTCTGGCGAGCTGTTCGCTCACCCGCTTCATCCTTATACGAAGAGCCTTCTTTCCGCCATACCCCTGCCCGACCCCGAGTATGAAAAGACGCGCAAGAGGTTTATTTACAATCCGCTTGCCGAGCACGATTATTCTGTCGAACAACCGACATTGCGCGAGGTTGCGCCCGGGCATTTCGTGCTCTGCAACAGCGAAGAGTTCAAAAAATATAAAAAACAGCTTGGCTGAAGCTTAAAATTCACCTGTCGGTAAGGTTGCACTATGAAAAAAAAGCTGATAAGATATTCAGTGACGCTTGGCGTCGGGCTTGCTATCGCCTTAATAGTTTCGTTCGCCAAGTCGCTTTACTGGCAGGATACGGCGGCGGACGTAATGCGCGCTCTGAGCGACTGTTTCGTCGTTCCGGGCATGCTTTTGCTTCTTTTCGGACTGCTCGTGGTATGCAGCAACGGCGGCACGTTCGATATGCTCGGCTACGGTACGAGGAAAGTTTTGCTTTTGTTCAGGCGCAAACAGGACGAAAAGGACAAGGAAACCTTTTACGATTACAGAAAGCGCAAGCAGGAAAGCAAGCGTTCGTTTGCCTATCTTTTAATATGCGGCGGAGTTTACATTCTTATCGGGCTGATATTCCTGATACTTTATTACAATGTATAACGGCCTGTGCCGTAAATTTATGCCGCCCGCGTACGCGGGCGGCATACGCATATTGAAAATTTGTCGTTCAGGTTGCGCAAAAAGGCGTAAAAATAAAATTGACCGCCATATATGCCGCAATCATTTTAAATTTTTCTTACTTTCAGCGAGGGAAAATAATGTATAATTTCAAAGAAGGATTGTATTCCGACGTAAGAATAGAAGACAGGTTCACAACTTCCGTGCGCTACCGCAACGGCGCGCTGGAGGAGTGCAGGCATACTTCGGTAAAAAAGGCGTTCATACGCGTATACGACGGCAAGATGTGGTATTACGCCTCTACGTGCCGCACTGAAAACATTCAGGATGAGCTCGACAAGCTCAGCGCTATGGCGCAGCCTGACCCCGATATTGCCGAAGACCCCGTCGTCAGAAAGCTTCAGTCCAACAAGGCGGAGGTACTAAGGTTTGCGGATAACTGCGTAAAAGACGTCTCCGCCGAAAAAAAACGCGCGCTGCTTGAAAGATTGTTCCCCGCCGTGCAGAGTTCGCCTTACGTAAAGATGTTCATTGCGGCATATGCGGACAGATATTCGGTATTTGAGTTTTTCTCGTCCAAGGGCGCGGAAATAAAATACGATTTTCAGCTCTGCGGAGCGGTCATATCCGCGGCGCTCGCAAACGAAAAAGATAATTTCAGCGACGCAGCCATATATTCGGCGGACAGCTTTGAAGAACTTAAAATATCCGGAAGCGCGGTCAAAGATTTCATAGCCGAGCTTGAAAACTTCCTTCTCAACGCAAAATCGGTGAAGGCGGGGGTATATCCCGTAATTTTGTCGCCCGTTACGGCGGGAGTATTCGCGCACGAATCCTTCGGACACAAATCCGAAGCCGACTTCATGCTCGGCGACGAGAATATGAAAAAGGAGTGGACGCTCGGCAAAAAGGTCGGCGCGGAAATGCTTTCGATATACGACAGCGGAAAGGAGAGCGGCTCGGGCTACGTTCCGTTTGACGACGAGGGCACGCGCGCGGGCAAGACGTATCTGATAAAAAACGGCTGCCTTGCGGGCAGACTGCATTCGGCTTCCACGGCGGCAGACCTCGGCGAGGAGGCGACGGGCAACGCGCGCGCCGTAAACTGCGACTTCGAACCCATTGTCCGCATGACGAGCACGATTATAGAGGCGGGCACAACGCCTGAAGAAGAGCTCTTTTCCCGCGTGAAGCGCGGCTACTATATAAAAAGCTGCAAGCACGGTTCGGGTATGAGCACATTCACGATAGCGCCCGCCCGCGCGTACGAAATTGTGGACGGCAAGATAGGCGCGCCCGTAAAAATAGCCGTAATATCGGGCAACGTGTTCAGCACTCTCAATCTTATAGACGGGCTTTCGGACAAGTCTCAGATTATATCCAACATATTCGGCGGCTGCGGTAAAAACGAACAGTTCCCGCTCAGCGTATCCTACGGCGGGCCGTATGTAAGCATTTCCGAAATGAACGTGCAGTGAGGGGGGGGTAAATCATGGAAAAACAGAAATTAGTTAACCGTACGCGCTCTTACGCGGCGACGCTTGCGGCGGGCGAAGTATCTTCGCTCCGCATTAACGATGACGAAAAGACGGTTATAAGGTGCTACAGCGGCGGCTTTATCGGCATTGCGGGCAGAATCGGCGAAGGCGACGACGCCGAGCTTGAAAAAGAAGCCTGCGCCGCGCTTGTACAGGGAATACCCTATCCCTCGCCTTTATTCGGCGGGGACGAGCGGCGCGAGGACTTTTCCCGCGAAATTATTGCCGAAAAAGATTTCCTCGGTGCGGTAAAACATCTTGCCGCGCGGCTTAAAAAGTCTTTCCCCGACTTTATTTTCAGCGATAAAATAATTCTTGAAAATTCTTCGTCTGAATATAAGGATTCTGCAGGCACCGATTACAGCTTTTTCTGCAGTTCTTTCAGCCTGGGACTTATGATAAAGTCTGTAAGTTCGGCAAACATCATGGACCTTGCCTACGGCGCTAAAAGAAATTATTACGACGAGGACGCCATAGTTTCCGATATTTCCGCCCTGCTGGACGTATACTCTGCAAAGTTGCCAATGCCCGAGGAAAAACTTCCCGTTATAATAGACTTGTCGGCTGTAAGCTATATGCTCGGGGACATGACTGCGGAGATGTATTCGGGCGGCGCGGGCATATTTGCGGGCAGACTTGGGCAGAAGGTCTTCCGCGACGACGTAAATATTCTGATAAATCGCACGCCCGGCAAAAATCCTGCGGTTTGCTTTTTCGACGACGAAGGGGTAACGCTCCCCGGCGACAAATTTTACTTAGTCAAAGATGGCGTGCTCAGCGGACTGGCAACTTACAGGCGCACGGCGGCGGAATTCAATATGCCTCTTTCGGGCTGCGGCTACGCCGAATTCGACGGCGTTCCCGTATGTTCGAATTTCCGCGGGTTAGAGGTAGAAACGGGCGGCAAAAAGCTCTCTGAGGTGTTAAAGCGGGGCATTTATGTAAGCGTCACATCGGGCGGGGATATGACCCCCGACGGCAACATAGCAATGCCGGTGATGCTTGCATACCTCTACGAGGACGGCAAGCTTGTCGGCACTCTTCCCGAATTCGGAATTTCGGGCAATGTGTTCGATATACTCGGAAAAGATTTTGTCGCCGCCGCAAAAAACGATGTTTTCAGCTTCAATGACGAAGATGTGATAATTTCTTATTTCAACATCGACGCTAAATAATATGGCGCAGTGATGTTGCAATAAATGCGTTATCAATCGCCTTTATAAAAGGCAATTTATAAAATACAGCGGCACATATGCCGCAAATAATGCAATTTTTATCTGATAGACTTTGCCCGCCGCCGCAATTTTTTTGCGGCGGCGGGCGGGGACTTGATTTAACCTTATATGAAAAAAGTCAGACAAAAACAAAAATTCACCAATGCGGGAATGCTCGCGTTCTTCCTTAAAGGTTGCAGACTGCTCTTTCTGATAAGCATTTTGTGCGGCATAGCGGTAACCTTTTTAAGCGTGGTCATTCCTCAGGTAATAAGCTTCACGATAGACAGCATTATAGGAAATGAAGAGCCCGAGGGCGTGTTTGAGGTGTTTTCTTCCCTTCTCGGGGGAGTGGAAAACCTTAAGGCAAACTTCTGGATTATAGCGGCAGTTATAGCCGTCATAGCGCTCGTTACGGCAGTTTTTCAGTACTGCGTGACTTACTTCAACACCCGCGCAAACCAGTCGCTGATGCGCGGCATGCGCAACAACCTCTTTTCGCACATACAACGCCTGCCTCTCGGCTGGCACGTTTCGCACCAGACGGGCGACATAATCCAGCGCTGCACGTCCGATGCCGACGCAATTTCCAACTTCATTTCCAACCAGCTTACTTCGCTCTTCCGCATTGTGATAATGGTTGTGCTTTCGCTTACGCTCATGTTCATGATGAATGTAAAGCTCGCGCTGATTGCGGCGGCGTTCATACCGCTGCTTATGGCATATTCGCTGTTCTTTTACGCGCGCGCGGGCAAATCTTTCAGAAAGTGCGACGAGGAGGAGGGCGTGCTCTCTACCATAGCGCAGGAAAATCTTACAGGCGTAAGGGTGGTACGCGCATTCGGCAGGGAGAGATACGAGCGCGACAAGTTTGAAAAGCAGAACGTGTACTACACGGGGCTCTGGGTGCATATAGAAAAGTTCCTCGCCATGTACTGGACTACCAACGATTTTCTTGCCGCGCTTCAGGGCATGCTTCTTATAGTGGTAGGCACGCTGTTCTGCCTTGACGGCAGCATAACCGCGGGCAACCTTGTGGCGTTCATATCGTACAACACAATGCTTATGGGTCCCGTGCGCCAGCTCGGCAGAATTATTTCCAATATGAGCCGCGCGGGCGTATCCATAGCGCGCATAGGCGAAATAATGAACGCCGACGAGGAAGTGTACGGCGAAAAGGGAGGGCTTTCCGGCGATATAGAGTTCAGAAATGTAAACTTTTATTACGAAGAGGGCAAGCCCGTACTCAAAAACGTATCTTTTAAGGTGCCTCAGGGCACGACGCTCGGCGTTATAGGCGGCACGGGCAGCGGCAAGTCCACCCTTATGTACCTTCTTGACAGGCTTTACCCCGTAGAAGACGGCAGCATATTCATAGGCGGCAGGGATATCAACACCATACCGCCCGCAACCGTGCGGCAGAACATAGGTTTTGTCCTTCAGGAAGGCTATCTATATTCAGGAACGATAACCGAAAACATATCCGCCGCGGGCGAAGATATAAATAGCGAAGAGGTGGTGAACGCCGCCGCCACGGCGTGCGTGGATGAAAATATCCGCGCCTTTTCGTCGGGCTATGATACGATTGTCGGCGAGCGCGGAGTAACGCTTTCGGGCGGTCAGAAACAGCGCGTATCCATTGCGCGCACGCTTGTAAGAAAGACGCCGTATTTCATATTCGACGATTCGCTGTCCGCCGTAGACAGCGATACGGACGCCGCCATACGCGCCCGCCTTTCCGAAGCATTCCGCGGCGCGACGGTAATACTTATTTCCCACCGCATAACTACCGTAATGAATGCGGACAACATAATAGTAATGGAAGGCGGCGAGATTGTAGAGCAGGGCACAAGCTCGCAGCTTATTGAAAAGGGCGGCATTTACAGGCGCATATACGACATGCAGATGAGCATGCCCGAAGAACTTGAAAAGGAGGAGCGCGGTGAATAAGTCGGAAACAAAATCGGATGCGCGCAAAGCGCCCAAGGGCTTTTCGGGGCTCAAAAAACTTGCGCCCTTTCTTTCGCCATACAAGTTAATGTTTATCGGCATGATTGCGGCAACGGTGGCGGTCGGCATTTTCAATACGGTAATGCCGCTTTTCCAGCAGTACGCGTTCGATAACTTCATAGCAAAGCAGTCGCTCGACGGGCTTGCGCCCTTTATTGCGCTGTACGTCGTATGCCTTTTGGTCACTATGGCGCTTGACTACGTGGCGTCTTTCAGCTGCTGCAAGCTGGAAATGTACGTTCTGCGCGATATGCGCCGCACCACGTTCAACCATCTTCAGACGCTCTCCGTCTCATACTTCAACGTGAACAGCGTCGGAAGGATACACGCGCGCGTAATGAGCGATACTTCAAGCATATCTTCAATAATTTCGTGGGACGTGTATCAGGGCGGCTGGAATTTTACTTACGTGCTCAGCGCGATAGTAATAATGCTCGTGCTCAATCCCCTTCTCGCGCTGTGCGTAATAGTGGTTGTGCCGCTCGTGGCTATAGCGTCGTGCTATTTCCAGCGCAGACTTACCCTGCTCAACCGCCGCGTGCGTGAAATCAATTCTGAAATTACGGGCGGCTTCAACGAAGGCATAACGGGCGTTGAAACGTCCAAAACGCTCGCCATAGAGGATAAGCTGGATAAAAAATTCTTTAACAACACGTCGAGAATGCACAGGCAGGCGACGCGGCTCGGGCACAACAGGGCGCTCTTTTATACGATAATCGCCTTCGCTTCGTCAGCGGCGCTCGCGCTCGTATTGTGGTATGGCGGCGTGCTCACGGCAGACGGCGCGATAAAGCTGGGCACTCTCACTGTTTTCATGACTTACGCACAGGGCATTATGTCGCCCGTGCAGTGGTCGGTAGACGCGATAGCCGATATGATTACCGTAAAGGTAAACGTGGAGCGCATTACCGCGCTGCTTGAAACAAAGAGCGACGTTTCCGACAGGGCGGAAGTTATTGAAAAGTACGGCGATACGTTCAATCCCAAAAAGGAGAACTGGGAGCCGTTGCACGGCGATATAGAGCTTAAGGACGTGACTTTCAGATATCCCGACGGCGACGAGTACGTCCTTGAACATTTTAATCTGAAGGTGCCTCAGGGCACGAATGTGGCGATAGTTGGCGAGACGGGCGCAGGCAAATCCACGCTTGTGAACCTCGTGTGCCGCTTTTTTGAACCTACGGAAGGTCAGGTGCTCATAGACGGTCGTGACGCGCGCGAGCGCTCCGTAGGCTGGCTTCACAGTCACATAGGCTACGTTCTGCAGACGCCGCACCTGTTTTCCGGTACCGTGCGCGAAAATCTTTTGTACGGCAAGGAAGACGCCACCGACGAGCAGCTTGACGCTGCCTGCCGCAGCGTGAACGCCGACAGAATTATTGCTCGGCTCGACAACGGGTACGACAGCGTTATAGGCGAAGGGGGAAACAATCTCTCAACGGGCGAAAAGCAGCTTTTATCCTTTGCGCGCGCAATCCTCGCCGACCCCGCGATTTTTGTGCTGGACGAGGCGACATCCTCAATCGATACGCTTACCGAAAAGCTTATTCAGGACGCCATAGAAAAGCTTATGCGCGGCAGAACGAGCTTTGTCATAGCTCACAGGCTTTCCACCATACGCTCGGCGGATATAATACTCGTAGTGCGCGGCGGAAAAATAACCGAGCGCGGCACGCACGAAGAACTGCTTGCAAAACGCGGCTATTACTACGAACTGTATGTAAAGAACTTCCGCGAGGAAAAAGTCAAAGCATCTTCGGCGGAAACCTGAGCTCTGCAAAGTTTGAATGGATAAATTCTGTCTCAGCATAAAGTTTTGTTTGAAAAATTGTGCGCGACTTATTAAATTGCTGCAGAATAACACGCAGTTATTTCTGAAATCGGCGGGGGACGAATTTGTCGCCGGCGCGGAGCGCATTTAGCGCTTTTTTGGCGATATAAAATTATTTATAAAAAGTGTTGACAAGTAAACTATGCTGTTATATAATAAAACAGCAAATAAAACTTGTATACAGCGCGTTAGTGCGCGCGGGAGGAATAATTTTATGGCGGCAAAATTTCAGCTTGAACTTTTAAACGGCGTAAAGGAGGCAAGGAAGGAGCGCGGCTGGTCGCAGGGCGAACTCGCTCAGATGGTCGGCGTTTCGCGCAATACCATAAGCAGCATAGAGACGGGCGCTTTCAACCCCACCGCAAAGCTTGCGGCAATTTTATGCATAGCGCTCGATAAGAAGTTTGAGGAGCTGTTCTGGTTCGCGGAGTAACTTGCGGTTACCGCGCGCCTTTGCAGAGGGCAGGGAAAAATAGCGCCGCGCGAAAATGCGCGGCGTTTTTGCCCGAATGACTCACGCTTTAGGGGCGGTTTTTGCAATAGTTAAACTTTAAAGGCGTACGCTTTAAATAATCAGCGGCGCAGCGAAATAAAATTGTGACTTTATTAAAAAAGCCGCGGCGGGATTGCACCCGCCGCGGCTTTTTTAATTCTGCTTATTTTACAGGGTAAATTTGTCTGTCGCCTTCAAATACTTGGGCTTCAACTTTTCTGCGGCTGTCTTTCGTGACTATCAGCTCGCCAATTTTGTCTGCGCATATCTTTCCGCTCTGCGGATTTTTTACCGAAACTATCCCGCCCTTAATTTCCGCTTCTACGTCGCTGTATTCAAACGCCAGGTCGCAGTCCTCGGTGGTGCAGTCCACAAGTTTAAGGTTTTTGCAGTAGCAAAGGGGCTGCGTGCCCTTTATATGGCAGCGCACAAGCGTGAGCCCTTCCGAATACCACGCAAGGTACTCGCCGCCTACAAAGCTGTCGTAGACGGTTACGTTTTTGGAATGCCAGAACGCGTCTTTCGTATCGAAGCGGCAGTTTCTGAACGTCGCGTTTTCTATGTACTGGAACGTGTATTTGCCTGTAAGCTCAAGCCCTTCCGCTTCAATGTTTTTGCATTCAAAAAACGCGTACTGCGAGCAGAGCGAGGTGTTTTCAATTTTAATGTCGCCGCTTCTCCAGCCGAACTCGGGCGAATTTATTTCACAGCCTTTTATTGTAACGTTTCTGCATTCGCGCACGGCTTTTATTCCGCCGAGCTTGCAGTTCTCCAGCGTAAGGCCGAAGTCGTACCAAAGCGCGGCGCGGCAGTTTTCCGTCTGAACGGTGTTCTTTATTTTAATGTCGTCGCAGTGCCACATCGGGTACCTTAAATCGCAGTAGCAGTTCTCAACTATTATGTCCCTGCATTCCTTAAGCGCCGACTCGCCGTCGGCGGGACCTTCAAAGCGGCAGTTTATAATTTCGGTATTTTCGCTTGCGTACAGTGCACGCTCTTCATCAAATCTTTTGTTTTCTATTCTGTTCATAATATTATACATAACCGCGCGCGCAAAGCTTCAAACGCCGCGCTCATCTGTTTTCTATCATTATACCCGTTTGCCGCGTCAATGTAAAATGCCTTTTTTGCCTTGCTTTCCATGCCTTTCTGTTATGCTTCAGCCGCTGTGTTTAAGTCGGAGTACAGGGGCATAAGTCTACAGGTGCATAAATAAAAGTGAGTGCAAGGGGACATATATGCAAATATGAATGGCAAAGGGTAGGGCGGCATTGCGCGGGACGCGCAATTCAGGGCGGAGAGAGGGGCGGAGCAGAGAAAGAATGAGCGCAATCTGTAATGTGGGGCGAAAACTGCGGGGATAAATGCAATGTCCGTTATTGTTGATTTTTTCGCGGGCGGTGTGCTATACTATAGCCGTATGATCAATTTTGCGGCGGCGCGCCGCCTTTTTGCGCCGCGCCGCCGCACTCAGAGCAGGGAAAAATGATAATAAATTACGGATCGGCGGCGTACTTCATACCATTCATAGTGACGGCCGCTGTGGTAGTCGCGCTGTTTTTTGCGTTGCGCAGATGTTCGGCGCGCGTAAAAACGGCGGCGGTGTTCGTGTTGGCGCTTATAAATATACTGCAACACGTTTTAAAGCAGTTTATTTATCCGCACTATTTCGGCAACACGTACCCCGACCTTATAAATACGGCGTACAATATGTGTGCGACGCTCATAATAATCACGCCGTTTGTTCTGCTTTCAAAAAGCAGGGCTTTAAAGCAGTTTCTTTCATATGTGGGTACGGTGGCGGGCGTAATAACAATGATAGTGCCGCATTGGTACATAGGTCAGACCTTTTTCCAATGGGACGTTCTGCGTTACTATCTCTGCCACGGACTGCTCGTGGCGACGTCGCTTCTGCCTTCGCTTTGGGGATTGTACAAGTTTTTCTGGCGCGACTTCTGGAAACTGCCGTTCATCTTTTTCGGACTGCTTATTTTGATTGCCTTCAACGACCTTGTATTCTATACCGTAGGACTTATGGGCGATTGGTCGGCGGGTAATTTCTTCAGCATACTGTACGATATAAACCCTTGCTGGATGATGCACCCGAACGAAGGTTTTGCGTGGCTCGTGCCCGTCATGGATTTCTTTACGCCCGATATTTTTATGGGCGACGCAGCAACGGGCAGACCGTACACGCCCATTCTCTGGTACGCCGTTCCGCTTATCCTTTTGTTCTGGGTGCTCGGATTTGTGCTCGGTGCATTGCTTGACAGAAAGAATTTTGTTTCGGATATGCGCGCCTTAGGTTCGTTTGTGTGCGATGCGACGGCGCAAAGCGTATGCCCGCGCGGGCTTTCGCTTAAGGTAAAGTATAAAAAGGCGCGCTTTTCATTAAAGCGCATAAGGCGCGGCAAAAAGCGTTGATTGCGGCATATCAGGCGCTCTGTTCAAAAGTGTTGATTTGCGCATATGTGCGGGTCAATTAAAAATAGTTGCGGCATATTGCCGCGCGTTTATATAATAAAATAGCCCCCGCCGCACGTACCGTGCGGCGGGGGTATAAAAAGCTCTTGCAAAGGGATTTTTTATGCTGTTCAATAATTATAAAAGGGACATTACTCCTTACGTGTTTGCCATGTTCGCCGTAATCGGCGGCTTTCTTGAAGCATTCACATTCCTTCTGCACGGTGGGGTTTTCTGCAATGCCCAGACGGGCAACCTCGTCATGATGGTGATAGATTTTGTCGGCGGAAATTTTTCGGGCGGACTGAGATATCTTTACTCTATCCTCGCCTACATAGTGGGAATAATTCTGTCGACTGTAATACCAGCCCGTTTCAAAAAAGTAAACTGGCCGCTCGTCGTCACGGCTGCGGAAATAGTAGTCCTTGCCGCGCTCGCATTCATACCGGAAGACGCGTCCGACTGGTTTACCTATGTCAGCGTAGCTTTTGTCTGCGCGGTGCAGTACAACACGTTCACAAAGCTCCGCGGCGTTGCTCTCGCTACGACTTTCTGCACAAACAATATCCGTCAGACGGTAATGCATTTGGTCCGCGGCGTGTCCGACAAGGATAAAAGCGAATATAAAAAGAGCGCCACATATGCCTTTGTCGTGCTCTGTTTTGCCTGCGGTGCGGCGCTCGGCGCGCTTGCCGCCGACGGACTCGGCAATATGTGCATACTTATCTGCTCGGCGCTGCTCGTTCCCGTGCTCGCGCTGTTTATTGCGGACAGCTCGCTTTCAGTCAGAAGGCGCAAGTTTGAAGCTGAAAATGCCGACGGCGTTCAGCTCACCATAGAAGACGTTGAAAAAGGCGGAGAGAATAAATAAAGGTATAACGCCCCGCGCAAGCCGCGCAACGGTCTGCAAGCGGCACAACGGTTTGCAAGTTACACCACGACTAATAAAGCCGCGCAAAAATGCCTGCGCTGTCGCGCAACGCCTCGCAAGTCGCACAAAGACACGCAATGCCGCCCGCTATTGCATCGGACACGCTGTTTTATTTGTGCTCATTGCAAAAAAATTATATTTTGCGGAAAAAAATTTTAAAAATCCTATTGACAAATGACTTGCGTGCGTTTATAATGGGGTCAATTTAATAGACTAAATCGTTGAAGTAAAGAGTAATCTGCGAATAGTCGGCTTTTAAGAGAGTTCCGGACGGTGGAAGCGGAGCGGTGGCTGCGGATGAATGGGTTACTGAGAGCGGATGTGAAGGAAATAGTTTTCTGCGTAGCGTCCGACGGGTCTTTCCCGTTACAGAAAGAGGGCATTGTCAGATGCCTGCAAATAAGGCTGTTTTTATAAACAAGACAGTAAAATTGGGTGGCAACACGGATAAATTCGTCCCAAACGGATTTACCCGTGTTTTGTTTTTTTTAGGGTTTAGGCTATTAAAGATTTTTTCCGCCGCGGCAAAGCCGTCGGCTACAGACAAAATTCACGGAGGTAAAAAACTATGTCTGCAAAAAAAATCCCCTACAAAATGTATCTTTCCGAAGAGGAGATGCCTAAAACCTGGCTCAATCTTAAAGCTTTCATGCCCGAACAGCACGAACCCTTTTTAAACCCGGCCACGGGCAAACCGTGCTCGGCTGAAGAGCTCGAAGTTGTTTTCTGCAAAGAATGCGTTGAGCAGGAGCTCAACTGTACGGATAAATATATAGAGATACCCGAAGGTATCAGGAATTTTTACACCAATTTCCGTCCGTCGCCCTTAATCCGCGCCTATTTCCTTGAAAAAATGCTGGATACGCCCGCGGAAATTTACTATAAGTTCGAGGGCAACAATACTTCCGGTTCGCATAAGCTCAATTCTGCCGCGGCTCAGGCATACTATGCGAAGAAGCAGGGGCTTACTTCCGTAACTACCGAAACGGGTGCAGGGCAGTGGGGAACGGCGCTTGCCATGGCGTGCGCATTCTACGGGCTTGACCTTAAAGTATATATGGTAAAGACTTCTTACGAGCAGAAGCCTTACCGCAAAGAGGTAATAAAAACTTACGGCGCAGATATAATTCCTTCGCCCTCGGACACTACCGAGGCGGGCAGAAAAATTCTTGCCGAATTTCCCGGGACGGGCGGCTCTCTCGGTTGCGCTATAGCCGAAGCCGTTGAAACTGCCGTCAAAACTCCGAACTGCCGCTACGTGCTCGGCTCAGTTCTGGACCATGTCCTTTTGCACCAGTCGGTCATAGGCGTGGAGAGCAAGATTGCGCTCGATAAATACGGCGTTCAGCCCGACATTGTAATCGGCTGCGTAGGCGGCGGCTCGAATTACGGCGGACTTATTTCCCCGTTTATGGCTGAAAAGCTCGAAGGCAAAAACAATATACGCTTCATAGGCGTAGAGCCTGCAAGCTGCCCTTCGATGTCGCGCGGCAAGTACGCATATGACTTCTGCGACAGTGCGAAAATAACGCCGCTTGCCAAGATGTACACGCTCGGCTGCGAGTTCATGCCTTCTCCCGACCACGCGGGCGGCCTGAGGTATCACGGCATGAGCCCCGTCGTTTCCAAGCTTTATCACGACGGATACATGGAGGTAAAGGCGGTAAAGCAGACGGATGTATTCAAAGCGGCGGAACAGTTTGCCCGCTGTGAAGGAATTCTGCCCGCGCCCGAATCTTCGCACGCTATAAAGGTTGCCATGGACGAGGCGCTCGAATGCAAAAAGACGGGCGAAAAGAAGGTCATTCTTTTCGGCCTTACGGGCACGGGTTACTTCGACCTCGCGGCTTACAAGCAGTTCAACGATGGCACGATGAAAGATTACATCCCCACGGAGGAAGACCTTGCGCGCGGGTTTGCAAGCATTCCTGAAATCTGATGCCGCTGAACTTTTGCTTTGTCGGTCAGCTATAATCTGCCTTAAAATTTGCGCTCAGCTTGTTATTTTGCATGAATTCTGCGACCCGGATTAATTACCTGCTTGCTTTGCTGTTCGCATGCCTGCGATTTGCAGGTTGAGCGTAAAACTTTGGGATTAAAAATGCCGCGGCGGGCATAAAAACCCGCCGCGGCATAATTGTTGCATTTTTATAAATTAAGTAGTATAATTATTAAAATATATAAAATATGAGGGGAGCAAAAATGTATAAATCCAAACTTGACCTGATGCAGACGGAACACGCCATAAAATACCTTAAAGCCACGTTCGAAGGCGAGCTTGCTTCCGCGCTCAACCTTACGAGAATAAGCGCGCCGCTTTTCGTCACGCGCGAAAGCGGACTTAACGATAACCTTAACGGCGTGGAGCGACCCGTTTCATTCGACGTGAAAGCCACGGGCGAAACGGTGGAAATTGTTCACAGCCTTGCTAAGTGGAAAAGATATGCGCTCGCAAAGTATGGCTTTTCGCGCTACAGCGGTCTTTATACGGACATGAATGCCGTCCGCCGCGACGAGGATATGGATAATCTTCACTCTATATATGTCGACCAGTGGGACTGGGAGGTGGTAATCGGCCGCGAGGACAGGAACATAGCTTATCTCAAAGAGACGGTGCGCAAAATATACCGCGCGATAAAAGCTACGGCGGCAAAGCTCAGGGAGCAGTATCCCGTGCTTTCGGACTTTCTTCCCGAAGAGATAACGTTTGTCACCGCGCAGGAACTTGAGGACGAATATCCTTTACTCATC
Source organism: uncultured Clostridia bacterium (assembly GCA_944368065.1). Taxonomy (GTDB): domain Bacteria; phylum Bacillota; class Clostridia; order Christensenellales; family Borkfalkiaceae; genus Coproplasma. Next base: position 29,327 of record CALVWV010000032.1, read on the forward strand.
TCCAAACAGCGCGAAACTGAGTTTGTGCGCAAAACGGGCGCGGCTTTCGTGATGGGCATAGGCGGCAGACTCCGTTCAGGCAAAAAACACGACGGGCGCGCTCCCGACTACGACGACTGGTCGCTCAACGGCGATATAATTTTATATTATCCTCCGCTCGACTGCGCGTTCGAAGTATCCTCTATGGGTATCCGTGTCGACGAAAAGAGTCTTATATCCCAGCTCCGTGAAGAAGGTTGCATGGAAAGACTTTCCCTTCCGTTCCATAAAGCGCTCGCCGCGGGCAAGCTGCCGCTTACTATGGGCGGCGGAATAGGTCAGTCGCGCCTTTCGATGTTCCTTCTGGAAAAGTTACATATAGGCGAGGTTCAGGTTTCCGTATGGGATAAAAAGAACCTTGAATACTGCGAACAGAACAATGTTGAACTTATGTAAAATTCAATATTTAGCAAAGTAAAAATTGCATTATAGAATATTTTTAACAATAAAACTTTACATATTGCAAATATATATAGTCAAAAATTATTTGCTGAAAACGCTTCTGCACGGACTTGCCGTATTTTGCGGACGACCTTGGACGGACTGCCCGTAAATAATTGCGTTCTGAAACCCCTTTCAAACGTTTGTAAAAAATTTTTAACCGTGGTATAATATTTGACGAAAATAAAAAAGATAATTAACAGGAGATATTCTTATGGCAAAGATAACCAAGGATACGCTTATTGTTGACTGCCTTAAACTCAATCCCAACAGCGCGGAAATTCTTCAGTCGGTTGGTATGCACTGCATAGGTTGCGCCATGGCTCACGGCGAAACTATCGAAGAAGCGGTGTTCGTTCACGGCAACGACCTCGATAAGCTCCTCGAAAAGCTCAACGAAGGCATCGAATAATTGCAAGACAGACGGCGGAAAGCTCCGCCGTCTTTTTCTTTAAAGCATTGCGTGCGGGCGCGGATTTGCCTGCATTGTAGTAAGGCGGCTTAATAAGAAGGTGGCTTATGTATACTGAAAAGCAGTTGGAACAATTCCGTGAAATAATTAACACGTCTCGGCGCGCTGTATTTTTCGGCGGCGCAGGGGTGAGTACGGAAAGCGGAATACCCGACTTCCGCTCGCAGGACGGGTTGTACAAGCAGAAATATGCTTATCCTCCCGAATATATTTTGTCGGCTACGTTTTTTCGCACGCATACCGCGGAATTTTTCGAATTTTACCGCGATAAAATGATATATACGTCTGCAAAGCCTAACGCGGCTCATCTCAAGCTTGCGCAGTGGGAGCGAGAGGGCAAGCTCGCGGCTGTCATTACACAGAACATAGACGGGCTGCACCAGGCGGCGGGAAGCAAAAACGTTCTTGAACTTCACGGCAGCGTATGGCGCAACAAGTGCGCAAGGTGCGGCAAAAGCTATCCGCTTGAAGCGGTTACAGGTTGCGACGGCGTGCCGCGCTGTGCGTGTGGCGGCGTAATCAAGCCGGAAGTAGTTCTGTATGAAGAGTCGCTCGATGGCGACACGCTTGAAAAATCGGTAGAATACATACGCTCCGCCGATACCCTTATAATTGGCGGCACTTCGTTAAACGTCTATCCCGCTGCGGGGCTCATAGACTTTTTCGGCGGAAAAAATCTTGTTGTGATAAATAAGGGTGAAACCGCCCGCGCGGTTGACGGCGCGCTCGTTATAGACAGTCCCATAGCGCAGTTTTTTGCCTCCGTGTGACGCCCTATTTGGTGCGAAGAACGTATTTTCTTTAGCGCCCGAAAGCTGCGAGGCGTAATTTTCCGGGTGCAAAGGCGGGCGTGCCCGCTGTTTTGAATAAGTTGCTGTTTTAATTGCATTGACGCGCATATATGCCTTAAATAACACTTAAAAAGCTACAGAGGTTAGTCTGTAGCTTTATTTTTTGCAATATAAAACTTATTTTATTTAAAAAGATTTGATTGGCGCAGTAATATGTTGTAAATAAATGCTTTTCCTTAGCCTGGCAACGCTGGAAAAATCTTTGCATTGACTGCTTTTATGTTCATATGTATAATTTTCTTGTAAGTAAAATTACAGGAGGAAAAATATGAAAACCAAATTCTTTGTGGTGCTTGCAGTTCTTGCGGCGCTCACCATGGCGGGGTGCGCCGCTTCGGGCGAAGAGATGGGCAGACCGCCTTTTGAAGAGGAAGTTGTCGGCGGTACGGGTTCTGATACGGATGGCGCGCCTGAAGATGATGATAATCATGAAACGGACGGCGGAGCTGAAGAGGAGGTTGAAGAAGAACCTGAGGAAGAGCCTCAGCCCGAACCTGTTGCTGCGGCAAAATATGTTTCATTGCTCTCTGACGGAGTGAATATACGCAAGGGGGCCGGTACCGGATATACCGTGCTTGGCGCGGCGGAAAAGGATACGCGGTACGCGTACCTCGGCGAAGTTGACGGGTGGTATAAAATAGGCTACAAGAACACCACGGCGTACATATCCAAAAAGTATGCGCAGCTTAAAGATATGGCGGTAAGTTCCAATAAAAAAGTGGAATCGGTCATAAGCGAAGGCGCGAAACTTCTTGGCACGAAGTACGTATACGGCGCAACGCGCTATCACGACGGCAATGGCAATAAGCTTAAGGCTTTCACTATTTCCGCGTTCGATTGTTCGTCGCTCATGCAGTACATGTTTTATATGGGCGCGGACGGACATCTGCTCGGCGTAACCACGCGCAATCAGGTGCTTCAGGGCAAAACTGTTGCGAAATCCGATTTGCAGCGCGGAGACCTGATGTTCTTCACCAATGCCAGCAGATACAATAAGACGGGTGTGGAGCGCATAGGCCACGTGGCTCTCTACTTAGGCGACAACATGATTCTGCATACCGCTTCCGATTATGCTAAAATTGAGGAAATTTCGGCTACCCGCTGGAAGTACTATGTTCAGTCTCAGCGCATGATCTGAACGCATTAAATGCGCAAATGAAAAACATTGCCGCGGGAACGTGCGTTCCCGCGGCAATGTTTAAAGTTATATGCAGAAAAATCAGTATTTGTTGCCTCTGTTCATGGCCATTGCGATTTCTGCCGCCTGAGCTTTGCGCGCTTCATCTGCGTGCTTTTCAATGGCTTCCGTTACCGTATTTTTGAACTGGGTTGCGTTGGATATTGCGGGGAAGCTTACAGCGGCTTCGCCTGCGCTCTTTATTACGAGCGTGTAATATCTGAATATCCTGCCGAAAAGCGTTGACTTGATGTTTACGCTGTCAACCTTGTCGATATGTATGTCGAGCGAATGCACTTTGAGAACGCCGACTTTACCTATAACCCTTTTGTTTGTTACGGAAAGAGCTATGGAAGTAAGTCTCAAAATTCCGACGAGCAGGATTATGATGCCGATTGCAAGGCAAACGATAAGTATAGGCGTGCCTGCATCCGCGATTCCTTCGATTCCGGAAACAACTATGCCAACGACGATAAAAATTATTGCAAAAATGATGTTCTTTATGATGTACAGAGGATTCACTTTTGCTTTAAGCTCTATCTTTTCGTCGCGGATAAGATTTTTTTCAACATATTTACTCATATGTTGGTCCTCCTGTTTTTCTTATTAGTAATATTATATTCTTACTATAGTAAGTAGTCAAGTATTTTCTTACTGATGTGGGAAAATAATCTCGGGTATGCAAAAACAATTTTGTGAGAGATTGAGAGAGTTGCGCCAGGAGCGCGGCATGGGACAGGTTGAGCTAGCCAGAAAAATAAATGTGAGCAAGGGAATAATAAGTTTATGGGAAAACGGTCTGCGCGATCCCACGCTTACAAATCTTATAGCGCTTGCTCAGGTTTTCGGGGTTTCGCTCGACTTTCTTGCCGGACTTCAAGATTACTGACTTGCTACCTGTCTGCAAATTTGCGCGTGTCGGGTTTGTCGACCTGCCGCGCAGTCAAGCTTCGGACAAAAAATGTACGGCCGCGGCGCGCTTTCGCGCGCCGCGGCCATACGTTTCTTTACTGCTTTGCAGGGGTGAAATTTTAGATAACTGTTGCTTTATTGGTACATATATAGTATAATTTGTATACAAAGTAATAAATTTGGCATATGCGAGAGTTATCAATGAAGCGTAAAAGTTTGATTGCTGTATTTATTTCTGCGTTTATTGTATGCGTTATGTGCGCATTTGCGGCTTGTTTTTCAGGCGTGCATGTAGTTAAATATGTTGCAGGTGACGGCGGTTATATAGAGGGAGAGTCTGTTCAGAAAGTTAAGGATGGCGAAAGCGGCACTGCGGTCGTTGCTGTGCCTTACGCCGGTTATGCTTTCAGCGGTTGGTCGGATGGCGTTCTTGCTGCCGGGCGTACTGATATTTCAGTAAGCAATGACATAAGTGTTACGGCAAACTTTGAAAAATCGGGTACGGTGAGCATAACGTATTTTGCCGACGAAGGCGGTTACATACAGGGTGAAGCGGAGCAGTGGGGTGAGCCTGGTGAAAGTGCGGCGCCTGTTTCGGCAGTTGCCGACGAAGGTTACGTATTTTACAGCTGGTCCGACGGCGTCCTTACTGCCGAGCGTACCGACAGTTATGCCGATAATTACAGTTACAATCTTACGGCGCATTTCAAAAGGGCTAATACCGAACAGTTTGCCGGCGGCATAGGCACGGAGGCGTATCCCTATCTTATAGAAACGAAAGAACAGCTCGAAAATGTAAAGCTGTATCCGAACAGCGGTTTCAGGCTTATCAAAGATATAACGCTCCCCGCTGTTGAAGAAGGTCAGACAAATCTTGAGCCTCTCGATGGCGGTGCGTGCTTCAACGGCGTCTTTGACGGCAACGGACACACAATATCGGGGCTTACCGTTACGGGCTCCGATGGCGATTATGCAGGGTTGTTCAGTTATATTACGGGCGAGGTGCGCGGGCTTAAGCTCGAAAATGTCAACATCAGCGGCTTTGGTTATGTAGGCGGCGTTGCCGGTTACTCGGCTGGCATTATTTCAGATTGTTTTGTAAGCGGCAGCGTTACTCTGCTGTCCGGTGCAGGCGAAAAACCTGCGTATGCCGGCGGCGTTGTCGGTTATATAGATTGCTTTCCGCAGAATTCGGGCGCAGTGCCTTGCGCTTCCGGGGTTTCGGCAGAAATACAGCTGAATGTTCGGCAAATTGGTGAGGGATTCGGCATAGGCGGTTTGTTTGGTGGCATTTCTCATTCGTTGAGGGTTAAAAACTGTTCCGCGGAAGGCAGCATTGCAGTCGGCGGCGAAGATATTGTCTACAACGACAGTACAGTCGGTGGGCTTGCTGGCAGTTGCGGTGATGGCGTTGAGCTTTCTGGCTGCAATTCGGCAGTCGATATAACCGACGGGTATATTGTCGGCGGACTTGTGGGCAGCGTCGTGGACGGCGTCAGCATATCAGATTGTTATGCTGTCGGTAACGTTCGCAGCAGCGGTTTCAGCGGCGGACTTATTGGCTGGGACGGAAATTGCGTCAGCGTGGAAAACTGCTGCTCGTCGGGCGATGTTGTGTCTGAAGCTTCTTGCGGCGGACTTGTAGGTATTCTGGGGCGCGACGGCGCGCTTAAAAATTGTTATGCTACAGGCACGGTTACGTGCGTTGGGTACATCAGTTATGATGTCAATGTGCTGATGTCTGTGTCTGTCGGCGGACTTGCGGGATATATTGATAAAAATTCCGATATAGACAGATGCTATGCGACGGGCGATGTTACGGCAACCAACGACACAGATATTTGCGCGGGCGGTCTAGTCGGAAAAACGGAAGGCGGCAATAGCATTTCAGAAAGTTATGCTGTGGGTTACGTTGCGGCAAAACCTGCGTTAAGGGAGCAAATCGGCTATGTGCGGGACGTAAATCTCTATGTCGGCGGACTTGTCGGTATGATGTGTTATTGGGATAACGTTATTATAAATTGTTTCTCCTCTGGCAGTCTGTCGGCTGAAGAGGGCGACTACGCCGATAGTTTTAATGCTGTGCTAATAGGCGGCGGACTTGTCGGTGAAACTGTTTGCGCGGATATTTCTTACAGTTATACGATGTCGCGTTTTGCTAAAGGTGTTGTCGAGGGTAAAAAAGTTATCGGCGGCGTTGTCGGCAGCGCTTACGATTTAAAGTTTGAAAACGTTCATTGGTACACTGCGCAGATTTATGAGCCCGATTTGGGTTATTATCATTATCTCGGCTTGGAAGGTATTACTTTAGGCGCGCAACCGCACATGGATTTGTCGGAGTTTTATGCTCTTGCTGCTGTGCTGAATAAAGGTCAGAGTGTCACTGTGTGGGGTAACGTCGGCGAAAATTCATATCCTTCGCTTATTCGCTTGGCTTTGTAATTGATTAGCGAATGCCGTCGGCACACATATTATGTGCCGACGGCATATTTTTTTTGGGTTATCTGGTTGCGCGCGCGTTAATATATATACCATATAATATAATAGAAAAAATCTGTTTCGTATGTTTGCTTGTTTTTGTTTCCTGTTGATAAAAAAAATCGGGCGCGGGCGCACTTTAAAAAGTGCGCCCGCGCCCGAGTTACTGATTTTTATCTGTCGCGTCGTCGCGTTTGTCTGAAGGTACTTTTCCCGTTATGAAGTCGCCGACGGGAGGAGGGGGATTGTCCTTTCTCTCCTTAGCCTCCTGAAGGTTCTTGAAAAACACTGTCAGCACATAGAAAGCTATTGCGCCGACAACGCATAAAAATCCCCAGCCTATTCCCGCGTAAATGAATGTGAACACTGCGGCGGCCGCAAACAGTGCGGCTACGATGCAGCTTGCTATGCGTAAGTTCTTGTACATACCGTTACCTTTTACTTTTGGGTTTATTTCAATTTATAGCCTGTGCGCTGCGTCGTTGCAGACGTCTTTGCGTCGGCTGATTAGATTATACCGCCTTGAGCTGTAAAAATCAAGTTTCTGCCAGCCGTCTTGCCTTAAGCTTTATAACTTTGTCAATATCATTTGCGGCCTGCGTGCTCGGTTTTACGGGTCGATTTATGTCGCATTAAGCAGAATCGCCGTAAAAGGCTATAAATCCTCCCAATTCTGCAAAAAATTAACAAAAAGTTGTAATAACAAACGTTATAAAAAAAATTAAAAAATTCAAAATATTTCTTGACAAATGCCCTGTATAAGTGATATCTTAATTGAGCTGTCGCAAGGAACCACTCCTTTTGGAAGCAAGGAACAATAAGGAATCGGGGCTGATGAAGCTCGTTGGAGCAAGTTTTGAGGCCCGACAAAATTCCTTAAAAATTCCTGAAAAAACTTCTAAAAAACAGTTGACAAATGAATGTCAGATGTGATATCTTAGGAAAGCTCTGCTGAGGGCAAGCTTTTCACCGATAACAAATCGGCAGATGTTTCTGATGAAAGTCAGTAAGAATTGAATGTGAAGTCCGAAAGAACTTCAAAAAAATTCTTAAAAAACTTCTGAAAATCAGTTGACAAACAAAAATCAATGTGATATAATGACAAAGCTCCGCTGAGGACAAACGTCAGGCGGCTGAAAAGCCGACAGGGGTTCAGGCCAAAGCCTGTAAGAGTTGAATATGAAGTTTGAAAGAACTTCAAAAAATTCTTAAAAAACTTCTGAAAATCAGTTGACAAATGCAAATCAATATGATATAATGACGAAGCTCCGCAAAGGACAAAGCTTCAAGCGGCTGAAACAAGCCGACAGAGGTTCTGGTAAAGCTCAGTAAGAATTGAATATGAAGTCCGAAAGAACTTCAAAAAAATTCTTAAAAAACTTTCGAAAATCACTTGACAAACAAAAATCAATGTGATATAATAGATGAGCTCCTTACGAGCACCGCACTGAAGTAGCGGTTAACGCAGTTTAAAAATTGAATAGAAGGAAATGAATTTCTTAAATTCTTTCAGATTTTAAGAAAAGTTTCTGTCAATAACTTTGAAGTACATTAGTACCACAAAGCAAAGTCAGCAAGATAATGACTAAGAATTAGTCGAAGATAGAGCCTCGATTTTCTTAATGAAAATCGGTTTTATACCAATCAACTCAAGAGTTTGATTCTGGCTCAGGATGAACGCTGGCGGCGTGCTTAACACATGCAAGTCGAATGTAGCAATACATGGCGGACGGGTGAGTAACGCGTGAGCAATC
>CALVWV010000033.1 GCA_944368065.1 uncultured Clostridia bacterium
CTATGCTATAATGCCGTTAAAGAGGTAAAGTTATGAAAGCAGTCATCTACGCCCGCTATTCGAGCGACAACCAAAGAGAAGAGAGCATTGAGGGTCAGCTCCGCGATTGTATGCAATACGCTGAGTACAACGATATTCAAGTTGTAGGCAGTTACATAGACAGAGCTATGTCCGCAAAGACAGACAATCGCCCGAACTTTCAGCAAATGATTAAAGACAGCGCCAAGCGACTGTTTGACGTTATCATTGTATGGAAGTTAGACCGCTTTGCCCGCAACCGTTTTGACAGCGCTTATTACAAAAACATCTTAAAGAAGAACGGCGTGCGGGTGATTTCTGCCAAAGAGAGCATATCTGAGGGCGCAGAAGGCATTATTTTGGAATCTGTACTGGAAGGTTATGCGGAATATTATTCCGTTGAACTTGCAGAAAAGGTCAACCGCGGCATGACGGACAATGCCCTAAAAGCAATGTCGAACGGCGGTATTACTCCACTCGGCTACTATCTCGATGATGAACAGCACTTGCAGATAGACGAAAGGAAAGCGCCGTTCGTGAGGGAGATTTTTCAACGGTATGCCGACGGCGAGATGATAAAATCAATCATTGACGATATGAACGCGCGCGGTGTAGGCATTACTGTACGAATGAAGAAAAAAGCCGGTAAGAAGGCTTATGAAAAATCTCTCGGATATAACAATGTTCGCAGAATGCTCTCCAATCGAAAGTATATCGGAGAGTACCGATTTAAAGATATTGTAATTGAGGACGCAATTCCTGCTATCATTGACAAAGGGCTGTTTGAGAAAGTTCAGAAACGCATTGCCGTGAACACGCGCGCTCCCGCAATCCATAAAGCGGAAGATGTGTACTTGCTGACTACACACCTATTCTGCGGTAAATGTAAGGCAATGATGATAGGAGATAGCGGCAAAGGCAAGAAAGGTACTGTTTATCATTACTACAAATGTGTAAATACAAAGAAAAAGCACACCTGCGACAAAAAAGCCATCAGCAAAGAGAAGATTGAAAACGCTGTCATCAAAGCCGTTATGAATAAGATTATGGACGATAAACTGATGGAACAGCTTTCCTACAAACTCTACGATATGCAAATGCAAAACAGCTCGATTCTTTCCGCTCTGCAAGCGCAGTTAGCTGAAGTGGAAAGCGGCATCGAGAATTTGCTGAACGCCATACAACAGGGCATTATCCTCGATAGTACAAAAAAGCGGCTTTCCGACTTGGAAAACCGCAAAAAAGAATTAGAGATTGAAATTGCGCAGGAACAGATAAAACGCCCGCTGCTTACAAGAGAACAGATCGAGTTCGGATTGACACGATTTCGCAAATTAGACTTGTCCACACAAAGAGGCAGGCAAACGCTGATCGACAGTTTTGTAAATACGATTTACCTCTTTGACGATTATGCAATTATAACCTGCAACTATAAGGAAGGCGAAGAAAAAATTACTTTTGAAGATATAGAAAATTCTGAGCTTGGTGACTACATAAAAAACAAACCCGAACAGGAGTGTTCGGATTTGTTCGCATTTGGTGACCTTGCCGGGAATCGAACCCGGGATTGAGCCTTGAGAGGGCTCCGTCTTAACCGCTTGACCACAAGGCCATATCAATTTAACGTTGTGATTATATCATACACCGAACGCCTTGGCAAGCAATTTTATAACTTATTTTTCAGCTTTTTTATTCATTTTGCAAGTATATGCTTTTTTATTCCGCCTTATCCCAACTCTTCGCAATCATTCAGCTCATGCTTTCGTCCGCGCCGAATGCATATGAAATATAACGCAACAGAAAGCGCCGCCGCTATAATTTCCGTTATCCAGAATGCGTGCCACACCCCCTGCGCTTTGAACGCAAGCGTGAGAAGGTAAGCCACGCCTATTATCGCTATATACCTTACAACAGATATTATAAGCGACGGCACTCCCTTTCCCAGCCCTTCGAGCACTCCGCTGACCGCTACGGAAGCCGCGGAAACTATAAATCCGCCGCATATTATTCTGAGCGCTTCCGCGCCGTGTGTAATTGTATCGGGATTGTCGGTAAAAAGCCCTATAAGCCACTGCGGTACGGCGAGACAGAGAATTGTCCCCACCGCCATTATCGCCGAGGACATTATAAGCGACACCAAAAACACCGAACGGACTCTGTCTGCACGGCCCGCGCCGTAGTTATACCCGACTACGGGGCGAATGCCCTGCACTATGCCGTTAGCAGTAAAATATATGAACGTCTGCAACTTATAGTAAGCGCCGAGTATAAGCACATACGCCTGGGAATATGCCGCAAGTATTGCATTCAATGCCGTTATCATGAACGAAGGCAATGCAAGATTGAGCGTTGCCGAAACGCCTACGGCGTACATCCTGCCGAAAATTTTTCTTCCGCCTTCAACGCGCGCATATTTAAGCCGTACGCCAATAGGTTTTGCAAAAAAGAGTATTATGTAAATTATAAGCGAAGAAGTCTGACCTATGCCCGTTGCGATTGCCGCACCCTTTACGCCCATAGCGGGGATGAACATAAACCCGGATATGAGCAAAGGGTCGAGTATGATATTGAGAATGCAGCCGACAAGCAGACATACCATGGTAGTTTTCATTCTCCCGACGGCCTGAAAAATTTTTTCAAACGCCATTGAAAGAGTTACGACGGGCGCAAATGCAACGACTATATAAAAATAATCGAGACCGTAGTCTATTACGGATTGGCTTTCCGTGAAAAGCGAAATGAACGCGCGGGCAGAAAGCGCGCACACAATGCACAGCAATACACCGTGCAATATGCTTAAAATAAGACCTGAAGTTACGGCGTTATCAGCATGTTGCTGCTTTTTTGCGCCGAGAAAAAAGGCAACGACCGCATTAATCCCCACGCCGAAACCTATGCCGACCGCGCCAGAAAGGTTCTGCAAGGGGTATATGAGCGAAAGCGCCGTCATTGCGTCTTCGCCTATCTGCGCGACGAAAAAGCTGTCCACTATGTTATAAAGCGCGTTCACCAGCATGGAAATAACCATAGGCAGCGACATTTTAAGCACAAGCGGAAGCACCGCTTTTTCCTTCATGAACGACTGGTCGGCCAAACTACCCCTCCTTTACGTCCCCTGATAAAAAACAGCTGACGTTATATTTTATGCTGTTGACACCTTTGCGGCGTACCCGCATATGCTAACACATCAAGGCTGATAAAATCAAGCAAAAAAACGCCGTCAACTTCATTTTACCCCCTTGCGCATGCAGATAAATTATGATAAAATTATAAAAAGACAAAGCGCCACACAGCGCACGCACAAAGGAGGAAAATTATGAACATCTGGCACGACATTGCGCCCGAAAGAATAAAGAAAGAAGATTTTATGTGCTACATCGAAATAACCAAGGGTTCACGCTCTAAATACGAGCTGGACAAGGAAACGGGCATACTGCGCCTTGACCGCGTGCTTTATACCTCCACCGTTTACCCCGCAAGCTACGGATTCATTCCGCGCACGCTTGCCGACGACGGCGACCCGCTGGACGTTCTGGTGCTGTGCAGCGAACCCATTCTGCCCGCTTCGATAGTGCGCTGCTACCCCATAGGAGTCATAAACATGTCCGACGAAGGCGAAGACGACTCCAAAATAATTGCAATACCTTTCAAAGAGCCCACATATAACTGCTATACAGAGCTTGAGCAGCTGCCCAAACACATATTCGAGGAAATGAAGCACTTCTTTCAGGTGTACAAACAGCTCGAGCACAAGCACACGACCGTATCGGAAATAATGGGCAAAAAGCGCGCGATAGAGATTGTAAAGGAGAGCATAGAAGCTTATAACCGCGCCTTCCCCGAAAAATAAATTACTATTATTAAGCGCGCGGCGCGCAGGGAAAAATTTCCCTGCGCGCCGCTTCTTTTATGATTTATGCCGAATTAATAATTTACTCCGAATGACAACAATCACTGCGCTTTATCTTCATCGGAGCTTTCGGGCTCGGTTTTAGCCGCAGCCGCGTCCTCGGCTTTTTTCTGCGCATACGCCGCGCCTATCGCGCCGACGCCCACCGTTCTGTCCACGGGAAGCGAAAAGAGCATGCCGCCCGCCTCAGTTTTAAGCCCCGCAGACTTGGACACGGCTTCCATTATGGCAAGCTTGCCCTCCCTTTGCGCGAGTATGAGCAGGACTTCCGATTCCTCCTGTATGGAAATGCCTATGAACTGTTCGGCTTTGGCATTCGCCAGCGAACGGGCGCGGATTATAGTGCCGCCCGCCGCGCCTGCATTCCTTGCCGCCTCCATAGCGTCGTCTACATAACCTTCGGCGACGATTGCCACTATAAGGTCGTACTTGCGTTCGTTATCCTTCATTATCTTTCTCCCGTCAACTGTCTTTGCCGCCGCAGCGGACGTTATGCCGTTTGCAATTATTTCAGATACCGCAGAGAGCGGTACGGTGAACGATATTCCACGCCCCACAAGGTAAAGCGACATTTTGTTGCTTATCTCGTCAAGAACGGCTTCCTCATCGCTTTCGGGTATGAGTGAAAGCATAACCGACTTTTCGCTTGTGCCTATGCCGAGATAATTGAGAACGGTGCTGCGCGCCGTGCCCATGCCCTGCACAGAAAAAGTGAGCGCTACGGAAAAGTCATTCAGAAGCTCGCAAAGCCGCTCGTCTTCGCCGCGGTTTACTATGCTGACAAGAAGTTTTGCCCTGTTGTGCCGCGCCGTCTGCCTTGAAGGCAGGCGCGATGACACGGGGATTTTTCCGCCGAGAGTAAGTTTTGCCATATCAGCTCACCTCGTATTCTATGATTCTGTCCTCAACGGTAAGGAACGTGCGCTTGATTTTTGAAGTCTTGCGCCTGTAAAGTATGCCGAATACCTGTATGGTTATAAGCGGCATTAGCGCTACGAACGCAACGCATCCGAAGGCGTTTGTCATAATCGCCGAAGCCGCCGCATCTCCCGAAATAACGCCGCAGGCGCCTATTGCCATGGGCAATACGAACGCCGAAACCATTGCGCCGGACGCAACGCCGCCCGAGTCGAACGCAATGCCCGTAAAAAGCTTTGGCGTGAAGAACGTGAGAATTAGCGCCGCCGCATAGCCGGGGATAAGCACCCACATAATATTTATGCCAGTAATCACGCGGAGCATCGCAAGGCCGAGCGCGCAGCATACGGATATGCTTAACGCGAGCTTCATAGAGCGCGCCTTGATTGCGCCCGCACTCATCCTTTCCACCTGTTTGTTCAGAACGTGCACGGCGGGTTCGGCGGCAACCACAAAGTAACCTATCACCATGCCTACGGGTATAAGAAGCCAGCCGCCCGCAAAGTCGCCGAGCCCCTGACCTATGAGCGTACCCATTGGTGCGAAACCTACGTTTGCGCCCGTAAGAAACAACGCAAGTCCGACAAACGTTATTAAAATGCCTACGCAGATTTTTATAATCTGGCGCTTGTGGAAAGCCCTTGTAACAAGCTGAAAAATCACGAAGAAAGCAATTATGGGCGCAAGCGCCACCGCAACTTCAAGACAGTAATTTCCAAGCCCTTCGAGAAACTGCTTTAATGCGTCAGTCGTGTCGAATCCCGAATAGTCCGGAGCCGCCGAAACGGGATACTGTATGCCAGCCGCGCCGCTTATTATGCCGAGAACGAGCACCGAAATTACAGGACCCGCGCTCGAGAGTGCGACGAGACCGAAAGAGTCGTCCTTGCCCTCTTTATCGCTTCGGATAGACGCGACGCCCACGCCGAGCGACATTATGAAAGGCACCGTCATGGGTCCGGTGGTAACGCCGCCCGCGTCGTACGCTATCGCCCAGAAACTGGGGTCGACGAACGCAAAGGCGAGCACGAACGCTATTATGTAAAATATTATGAGAAGCAGAGAAAGTCTTACTTTAAGCACAATTCTCAGCATGGCGAGCGTGAGGAAAATGCCTACCCCCACCGCCACGGCAATTATGAGCACCCGGCTGTTTATAGCCTGTGAAACATAGCCCGCAAGTATCTGCAGATCGGGTTCGGCTACAGTGACTATAATGCCTATTATGAAGGATATAAGCGCTATAAGCCATATTCTGCGCGAATGGGTAACTACAGAACCTATCTTTTCGCCGATGACCAGCATAGACATATCAGCGCCCATATTGAAGCCGGAAAGTCCGACTACAAGCAACACCGCGCCTGTTATGAACAGCACAAACTCGTATGTGCCCACGCCGAGCGCAACGACGAGGACGAGTATTATAGCCGCTATCGGCAGTATGGACGATAGCGATTCTTTTAATTTATCTTTGAAAGCCGTCTTCATTCAATCTCCGAAAAAGGCTGTAAGCCGAAAAGCAATTCAATCATTAATATAAAAATATTTTATCACCATACTATTGTTTTGTCAATTTGCAAAGGCTAAATATAAGGCTTTTTGATGCGTTGATTCAAGCATATTGCCGAGGCAAATAAAGTTTTGTCATAGCAGCAAATTATGCGCGCCATACCGCGCGCGCCATAAAACCGCATTGACACGTCAGATGAAAAATGGTATTATTTTTATGAAAATTTTTAAAAACGCCAACAATCTGTGATGCACGATTGTTATTAATGTAAGGGACAGATATGCGGCGGACGGACAGAAATTTATGGACAGCGCAAAACTCGAAAAAAAAGTTGCAGATTTTGCGGCGGGCGAAAAAAGCGCATTCGATTTTATTTACCGATGCACCAACCGCGCCGTTTATTTTGCCGCATTGTATATCGTGCGGGACAAAGCGTATGCGGAAGACATCATGCAGGAAACTTACATGCGCGCGCTGAACGCGCTTGAAAGCTATACCGCGGGCACCAACTTTACCGCGTGGCTTGTGCGCATCGCAAAAAACCTTGCGCTCAACCACGTAAAGCGCGGCGCAAGGGAAAAGAGCAGCGATTTTACCGACGAGGCGGAAATACGCAAATACGGCTCGGAAGAAACCCAATTGCCGTACATATTCGACGTGGCGGCAAAAATACTTACCGACGAGGAATACCAGATTGTAATGCTGTGCCACGTTTCGGGCTACAAGCGGCGCGAAGTAGCGCAAATGCTTTCAATGCCGATAGGCACGGTTACGTGGAAAAACAACGAAGCTTTGAAAAAGCTTAAAACCACTTTGAAAAAGGAGGGCGGATTATGAATATAAAGAAAATGCTTAAAAACGGCGCAAAAAACGTTCTGCCCGACGAAAAAGTGAAGCAGAACATCAAATACCGCATGGGCATAGACGATACGGACGAAGAAGTTGAGCTCGGCACCGTGAAAGCTAAACTTTCGCGCCATAAAAAAGCCATAGCAATAATCGCCTGTGCGCTTGCGGCTGTCATAATTGTATGCGCATTCATTCCGCTCATGCTAAAAAAGGAGGGCTCTCCCTCCTCCCCGAACCCTTCCGACCCGGGCGGCATTTTCGGTCAGCTTTCGGCATCCGAACAGATTTACGGAATTTCTGCCGCAAGCGCGGGCATGATGATTTCGGGCATGAGTTCGGGCGGCTATACCACCGCTGACGCCGCGCAGCCTTCTTCCCGTCAGGCGGCAAGCCTTTGCCTGCCATTGAATTTATCTGGCGCAAAAAATGGCGCGAATGCCGCGCCTTTAAAAACAAGGCCGGGGCAGCAGATAGACGGCGAAGAGACGATAAACACCATAAACGAATATATGGCTATGGTGGAAAGCTTTATTTCCGACGACAGCTTTACCGTAACGGGCGGTGAAAACACTCAGGCGGAATATTCCGGTTACGACTTTGTAATGAGCGTAAGCTACACGGGTCTGCCGGGCGACACGCGCGACGGCGGAACTATTTATTACAACCGCACTTTAACAAAAAGCGAAAACGACGACGATGAAACGGAAAACACCTACGCAATAGACGGCATAATGGTGCTGGACGGCAAGGCCTACCCCATTAAAGGCGAGCACGAAACAGAGAACCAGTCGGACGAGAGCGAAGACGAATACGAAATGACAATTTCGCTCGGCGACGGCACTCACATACGCGTAAATCAGGAATTGAGCGTCGAAACGGAGGGCGGCAAACCTTCCGAAAAGGAAATAGAATACAGCTATATTCTTTACCGCGGCGACGCCGACGACAGAATTGACGACGATTTCGACTTTGACAGATTTGACGACTACGACGGCGAAGGCGAAATTATTTCCGTCACTACATTCAAGTACGAGCAGGAAGAAGACGAAACCGAGCTTGTGATGCAGATATGGGAAAACGGAAAGAGCGAAATATTTGCATTCTGGCAGGAAGACGGAATAATCAACGTCAGCGTAGGCGGCGCATCATCAATCGCCACCTACACCGTGCGCATAATAAACGGAGAATATGTTTACTTCCGCGGAGATACCGAGATAGACCGCGACCGGGACTGAAAATTTTATAAGTTAAGGCGCGGACGCGAAAAGGCGTCCGCGCCGTTTATTTTACCGCAAGATATTCAGGACACGCAGACATAATAACTTTGCGGCGGCGCATACTTACAGTATTATAAATTGAAGTTACGAAAGCGCGCATCGGCGGCATTTTGCAGGCGTTCAAAAAAATTTATAAAAAATTTTAAAATTTACCAACAAAACGCGCGGCGCGGTTGTTTTATATATGAAAGCTCCCGAAAGCGACGGGCAAAACTAAATCACTACAAGGAGAATTATCATGAAAAAATTAACTAAAATCTTAGCGGGAATAGCGATAGCTTCCATATTCACATTGGGCGCGGCGGCAGTTGCAGGCTGCACGGGCGGAACAAGCGGCGGCACAGGCGGAACGACAGACATAAAGACTGCCGAGGGCGCGCAGGGCTTCACCACCGCCACGGCGGGCATGGTTATATCAGGGCTCAACGGCGGAAAGGCGGCGGGCGTTATGGCAAAAGCTTCCGAAAGACTTGCAGCCGAAGTGACCGACGAGGAAACAATTACCACTTTGAACGAATACATGGCGCTTGTTGAAGGACTTATTTCTGAAGGCAACTTTGAAATAGCTTCAGGCGCGAATGACAATCAGGCATATCCCATGTACGAACTTAAAATGACGGTAACATACTACGGACTGGACGGGGAAAAGCTTGAATACCAGACTTACTACAATCAGAACCACCTCGGCACCCATACCGAAAAAGACGATGACTTTTTTGACCGCGACGAGGAAGTTACAGACTACTACGAAATAGAAGGCGTAATGATTATAGACGGCGCAGAATACCCCGCCGAGGGAATGTTCATGAGCGAGACGGAAGGGCGCGACACTGAAAACACTCACAGGCTCAAAGTAACGATAGACGAAGCAGCAGGCAATTACCTTGTTGTTGAACAGGAATCAGAAGCCGAACACGACAGAAACGGCATTGAATACACTTACACCCTTTACAACGGCGGAAAGCGCGCCGAAAGCACCTCCTTCGAATATGAAAGCGAACGCGACGAAACTGAAATTGAACTTACGGTAAAAAATTATGCCGACAGAACGGAAAAGACGTTCGAGTTCGAACGCGAACAGGAGCGCGGACAGGAAGTAATTAAAATAACTACCGAAGAAAACGGCAGAGAACGCGAGTACATCGTGCGCGTTGAAACGGATGAGAACGGAAATTCGCAGTACGTTTACTACAGCGACGGCGACAGAGTAGGTCACGGCGAAAGGTTCGGGCACAGAGATTAACCAGCGGAATAAAAGACTGTCAAGCCGATTAACCGCTTACAATGCCAAAGCGCGATAAAGCAAAACGGCGGCACATATGCCGCAACCAACGCATATTAAAAGCCCTGCGGGGGCGGCAGAACTGCCGCCCCCGCAGGGCACTTTTTATTTTTATATCCGCACGGCTTGCCTGAGATTTTTATCTTACAGAACTTTTATATCTGGCGGGATATATCCTTTTTAAGCTTGCCTATTATCTTTTTTTCAAGGCGGGAAATGTAGCTCTGAGAAATGCCGAGCGCGTCAGCCACATCCTTCTGCGTCATCTCCTCGCCGCCGTCAAGACCGAAGCGCATATTCATTATGCGCTGTTCGCGCTGAGGAAGCTTGCTTAAAGAATTTTTTAAAAGTTCGCGCTCCACTCCCCCCTCTATATCCGAATAAACGCTGTCGGCGTCGGTGCCCATAACGTCGGATAAAAGAAGCTCGTTGCCCTCCCAATCGGTATTGAGCGGCTCGTCAAAGCTGACTTCCTGACGTATGCGCGACATCCTGCGAAGGTACATGAGTATCTCGTTTTCTATACAGCGCGAAGCGTAAGTCGCAAGCTTTATGTTTTTATCCGAGCGGAAAGAATTTATCGCCTTTATAAGCCCTATCGTGCCGACTGAAACCAGGTCGTCGCCGTCCACGCCCGAGCCTTCAAACTTTTTCGCTATGTACACCACGAGGCGGAGGTTGTGCTCGACGAGCGCCGCCTTAGCCTTTTCGTCGCCGCTTTCAAGGCGGCTTATTTTATCGCTCTCCTCCTCCTGCGAAAAAGGCATCGGAAGCGCCTCCGTTCCGCAGATGTAGTCCAGCGAATTGCCCCTGAAAAAGAGGGCGAGCAGTTTTTTCAGTTTTTCAAACATAAAAATTTTCCTCCGCCGATTGCGTTTTTTATTCCGCGAGATCGGGGTGAAGCACGGCGCTGTGTATGGCGCGTAGGCTTATCCCTATTTTCACACACTTTATTGTATGCTCGTTTTCTCCGCTATATATCACCAATTTGTCCGCAGTAAAAACTTTGATTCTTTTGCTGCCCGTCACCGTATTGACGCTTACGCTATCTTTAAGAGAAGCGACGTCCACGAGCGCGCACGCGGCGGCAAGCGATATAACGCTTACGGGCGCTCCGCCGCAGTAGACCTTGTTGCCGCTGTCAAAAAATCCCTGCTGCTCTATGCTTTTATCCCCGCAGAATATGGCGCAGCGCACGTACGACTTTTTAACTTTTGCGGAAATCTTTTTTGAAAGTGCCCTGCACGCGAGAAACAATATAAGCGCAAAAAACAGCGGTATGCCTATCGGCACGGACGAAATCATATACCCGCCTCCAGCGGAATACTCCCATCCCGCAAGCGAAAAAAGGCCTATGAGCGCGCCGCCCGCAAGCGCGGAGATTCCGAGGAATGCGGCCGTAAATGCCGCAAAGCTTTTAAAGGAAGAAAACCGTGAGGAAACTGCCGAAAGCGCGAGCGAAAAAACTGCCTTTACGACGATTGCCCACGCACCCGACAGTCCGAACAGCGGAAAGATTACGGCAAAACACGCGCCGATTGCCGCGCCGAGCGAAATGCGGCGGTATGAGCACCTGTTTTTTGTTATGAACTTTGCGCAGGCGAGCAGGGTGAAATCCATGCAAAAATTTTCAGCGAGGGCAAGCTCCACATAAACCTGCATGATGAAAGTATAAATCAGGGCGCCGCGCGATTTTTGGACACAAAGCGCGCAATATGGCGCATAGTGTTTAAATGAAAACAAGCCGCCGCGCGGAATACCCTTCCGCGCGGCGGCTATAAAAAGAAGCTTAAAAAATCGGTTTTAAAATGATACCCGGGCAAATTACCCCGCCAAAGTTTGGCTTTAATATACAACTTTGCTGTCATATAAAATGCCCTGCGGCAGACTTTGCCGCAGGGCATTTTATTTTAATATGTTAAAATTCCGTCTCTTCAATCATTTCGGAAAGCTTTTCAATGCTGTCGCAGGTAAAAAGTTTTTCCCTGAGGGCGGATGAACCCCTTTTTCCCTTCGTATAAAACGCCGCCATCTTGCGCATGAACACGAGGGCAAACCTTTCGCCGAAGAGGGCGAGCGTATCATCAAGCTGTTTTTTGATGAGCGCGCGCTTATCGGGCACTTTCTTACCCGTAATTTCCGCAAATATCCACGGCGAGTACATAGCCCCGCGCGCCACCATCACGCCGTCTGCGCCCGTCTTATCCATAAGATTTTCTGCGTCCTCCGCACAGAATATTCCGCCGTTGGCTATTACGGGTATTTTTACGGCATGCTTTGCGCGCTCTATTTCTGCAAAGTTAACTTCGCCTGCATAAATCTTATCACGGGTGCGACCATGCACAGTTATCATGTCAGCACCACTGTCTTCGCACATCTTTGCAAAGTCTGCGGTTATTATGTTTTTATCGTTAAGACCAATTCTGAATTTGACGGAGACGGGCTTGCCAACCGCCTTGCACGCCTTTATAACCGCCGACGCGCGCGCAAAATCCTGCATGAGAGCGCTGCCCTCGCCGTTGTTGAAAATCTTAGGCACGGGGCAACCCATATTTATATCTATAAGGTCAAACGGCGCAACAAACCGGCTTTCAGCCGCGCGGCGCATATATTCGGGGTCTGCACCGAAAAGTTGGCAGGCTTTTATGCCGCTGTACTTGGGTGTTACATATAAAAGCTCTTCCGTATTTTTACTGTTGTAGCAAAGTCCTTTGGCGCTGACCATCTCCGTAAAGGTAAGCCCCGCACCGAGAGACAAGCACATTTCGCGGAAAACGGCGTTAGTATACCCCGCAAGCGGAGCTAAAAACACATTGTTCGGCGTTGTGAGGTCCGCTATTTTAATTGTTCTTAAGTGCATTTTCAGCCCGCAACATATAATAATTCCACTCAAGTTCGGTAAAGTCTGAAACGTTTTTACCCTCGGACAGGGCAATTTCTTCAGCCTTTATGAACTTTTTAGCAAAGTGATCGGTGGCATCGGCGAGAGCCTGCTCGCAGTCCGCGCCGGCAAGTCTGCAAAGTCCGACGGCGGTAAACAGTATGTCGCCGCAGGCGAGGTCAGCCGCCTGTTTGTTGCCTGCAACCAGCGCGTTTATGCACTTTTCGATATCGGCGTTGACCTGCTCGGCGGCAGATACCGAGGAAAGGAAGTCGAGCCCTGCTTTTGCTGCGCGCTTCTGCACTTTCTGCGCGCGCATGCAGGCGGGGAAGCCTGAAGGCACGGCGGCAACCGTTTCGCCGTAAGTTTTTTGCTGCTTTTCCTCACGCTTGTTCTTTTCCCATACGCCGAGGGCGGCATTTTCGTCTGCAGCCTTGTCCTTGCCGAATATGTGAGAATGGCGGAAAATAAGCTTTTTAACGACGCGCGAAATTACGTCTTCGGAAGAGAATGCGCCCTGCTCCTCTTTGAGAACGGTATGGAACGCCGCCTGAAGCAGCACGTCGCCCGTCTCCTCCTCAATGCCGTCGTCATCGTTCCTGTTTATCGCGTCGACAAGTTCGTACGCCTCTTCCACCATGTTTATGCGTATGCTCTCGTTGGTCTGAGCCCTGTCCCAGGGACAGCCGCCGGGAGCGCGGAGCAGACGGACAAGATTTACAAGGTCGGCATAGTCGTAGCGTGACTTATGTAAAAAGTCCGCTTCCTCAAGCGCGACGGCGCAGGACATATCGTATTCCTTCTGTCTGTCGATTTCGTAAACTTTTATCTTTTTTACGTCGTTGCCGCGGATAAAGAAGCAGTCCGACTCCTCGCCGAAAAGGTCGGAAAGTTTTATTTTAACTTCGCTCGCCGCAAAAAAGCTGTCTATATCGTAGACTGCCGCGGCGGGCGTGCTTTTGAGATTTTTTATGTCGTAAGCCGATACGTGCGTAACCTGCGTGGACTTCAGCCTTGCAAGCGAAGAGGCGCGCGCGGCCTTCGATATACCTTCGATAACCTGCGTATCCTTATGGCGCGAAAGTATTATTTTGCATGCGATGTCCTCGCAGACGGCTCCGTCGACGCAGTAAACAACGTCGCTTTCCTTCGCCGCGGAAAGCACCGCCGAAGCAAGTTTTTTATTGAGCGTATCGAAGTTGCGGCTCGATTCGAAAATGTAATCGAGCGGCTGAGCACCGTATTTTTCAACAGATTTATATGAGGGCGCCAAAGCCGTGCGGACAAATATTTTTGCGCCGCTTTCAAGCGCCTTTTCAGCCCTGACGCTCAGATCTCCTTCCTGCACGCCGAGCCCTATAAGAGTTATTTTCATATGCGCCTCCTGCCCTCATAATATACCACAGATTGAGCGCCGCCGCAACAAAATACGCGATGTTTGCCGCGATTGCCGCGCCTTCTACCGAAAGCGAAGTGTATTTTATGAGCACGGCGGTAAGACCTACGCGAAGAAAACAGGTCAGCCATTGCGTTATTGTAGCTTTTAGAGGAGTGCCGAGCGCCGTAAGGCAGGCCGAAGCCGTCTGCATGACAGATAAAGTTACGGCGTTTACCGCCATTATGCGCACCAGTCTTATAAGCAGAGTTGCCTGCCAGTCCGCAAGCGAACGGAATATTATGCGCTGGGCGAGCGGGGCAAAAACATAGAGCGCTGCGGCAAACGGCACGCTTACCGCAAACGTTATCAGAAGTGTTTTCAGCGCAGCCGATTTGGCTGCTTCCGCATCTCCGCCTGCGGCTATCGGGGCTATCTGCGGCACGCTTGCGGCGGCAAGTCCGTATGTCACCGAAACGGGCAGATTTATTATTGTTACGGCGCAACCTGAAAATATGCCGTAGAGCGCGGTTGCGTCCTCTGCGGCGGAGCGGAGAAGATTTACCGCCACTATGCTTTCGGAAAGCTGGGAAAGGGGCAAAGCTATCGCCGTGAACGTTATGGGCACGGTAAACTTAAGTATATCCGAAAATGACGCGCCCCGCCTTGCATAAAGGGGCGACGTCCTTTTTTCGCCCTTATACAGGATATACGCAAAGAGCGCCGAAAAGCCTTCGCTTACAGTCACGGCAAGCAAGGTGAAAGCCACGGCAAGAGGCATATTGTTTTTTAACTGAATGGCGAACGCAACGCCGGCGAGAACCTTTAGCAGCTGTTCGCATATCTCGGTGAACGCGGTAGGAATCATGTTGTGCCTGCCCTGAAAGTAGCCGCGCACGACTGACAGCACGGCGACGAAAAAGACAGCCGGAGCAAGCAGTTTGCAGCACAGCTCTACCGCAGGTTCGCCCTGAACCCGGGAAAGCGGGCGAGCCAGCATATACATCAGAACGGCGCCGAGCGCGCCTATGAATCCGTAAAGGCGGAAAGCAGATTTTTCCGCTCCCTCCGCCTTGCCCGAGGAGATAAGGCGGGCTATGCCTGCCGGTATGCCCGAGGCGGAAACGGTTAAAAGAATGCAATACAGGGGATACACCATCTGGTATATCCCCATGCCCTCGCAACCGAGAATATTTGTAAGCGGTATGCGGTACGCCGCGCCGAGTATTTTGGAAATAAATCCGCCCGCCGCGATTATAGCCGCGCCCGCCATGAAGGACTGTTTATCTGAAAAAATCTTTTTTAATATTTTTGGCATAGTACTGTACAAATCCTGATTGAACCGCATATATGGCGCAACCAACAAACATTTTTAATTATTCTGCAAGCGGCGCTGAGTAAAATTTTACTCTTCGAACTGAGAAGCGAGAATTGTAGCCGAAAGCTGTGCAAGCTTTGCCGCGCCCGCTTCTATTTTTGCGCCGAGTTCGGTTGAAATGAGCGCTACCGCGCCGAGACAGTCGCCGCCGCAGACTATAGGAACGATAATCTGAGCAGTAACAGCCTTGGACGCGCCGTCCGTGAGCGGGACAATGTCGCCGCCCTCTGAAAGATTGGCTATATAACTGCGCCTGCCCGCAAGAATTTTATCCATTTCCGCAGAAAGGCTTTTGCCGTAAAGTTCCCTTTTGCCGCTGCCCGCCGCATACAGAATTTCATCCGTATCGCAGATTACGGCGAGGTGGCCAGATAAATCGTTCAGGCTCTTTGCCGTGCCCTCAGAAAATTTTTCGAGCGAGGCTATCGGCGAATACTTTTTAAGCATAAGTTCGTCCCTGTCGGTAAAAATTTCGAGCGGGTCGCCGGATTTGAGCCTTAAAGTACTGCGTATTTCCTTGGGAATGACGACTCTGCCGAGTTCGTCAATTCTTCTTACAATTCCCGTTGCTTTCATAAATTGCTATATTCTCCTTAAATAAGCCGCACATATGCCGCAACGAACAGCATTTTACCGCCGCGGCGCGACCTTAAATATTTACAAGAAAAGTATGTGAAAGCAAAATTTGTTTATACATATAAAAATATCCGCGGAGCAAAAGCCTTCAAAGCTTTTGCTCCGCGGAATAACATATACATAAAAAATGCGACGCTGTTTTATGGCAGACACAAAAAACGTGCGTCACTGTTTTACGGCAGGCGCATTTAAAGCAATGCACTTTTTAGCGGCGAAACACATACGAGGAGTTAACATGCAGATTAAAAAAAAGCCGCGACTGCACGCCGCGGCTTTTTAAAGTTTTTTTACTTTTCGGAAGAATCCCCCTCCGCCTTTTTAACCTTTTTGGGGTTGACGGGCGGCTGAAGTTCGGGGTGCTTCATTCTCTTCTTGAACACGTACTTGTACAGGAAGAAGTAGCCGATTCCTAAAAGCACCATTATTATGCACCAGAACTGCGAGGGCGTAAGTCCGGGAATGAATCCGCCGCGGTCGTCGTCGCGGACGAACTCGATGAGGAAACGCCATACGCCGTAAGCTATGCAGTATACGCCGAAATTGCAGTTGAACTTGAACTTGAAGTACAAAAGCGCCATCACAGCCGCAAGAAGGAACAGGAATATGCATTCGAAAAGCTGTGTGGGAATTACGGTGGTGTATTTGCCGTATGAGCGGGCAAACATATAAAGTCCGTACCACGCGTCAGTTTCGGGACCGTGGCAGCAGCCTGCAAAAGTGCAGCCGAGCCTGCCGAAAGCGTGCGCTATTACTATGCCTATGGGGATAAAAGGCAAAGCGTCGGTAAGACTTGCGTTCATGTTGTTCTGAAGCCACTTGACTTTTGTGCGGGGAGCTATGGCGTACACATATACATTATAGAACAAAAGGTAACTGCCTACGCCGCCGATAAGTCCGCCGAGGAAAGTCATGTTTCCGAAGTTGAAACCCGCCTTGGGGTTTTCTATATAGTCGTAAACCGACTGGAAGAGCATTGCAAAAACTATGCCTATGGCCGTTGCCACAATGCCTAAAAGCAACATTTTGTCGGTGCATTCTTCGTTGAAGTTTTTATATGAAAACGTCCACAGAAGGAAGGCAAAGCAGGCGATAATGCCCACAGCCATGCACACGCCGTACGCATAGACATGTACTTCGCCTATGCTGAATAAGGGATTGGGGTACATTTTGTTTCCTTTATATTTTTTAAATTTACGGCGGCGCGGCAAAAATTCTGCACGCCGTCCTTGGACATTATACCCCACCGCGGCAAAACAAGTCAAACGTTATACCGTGAAAATTGCGTCATAAGAAAACTTTAGGGCAAAAGTTCAGGCAAGCATATTGTTTATTGCGGCAACAAGCGCCTTTACGGAGCTGGTTATGATATCTTCGTCCACTCCCGCGCCCCAGTAATTTTTTCCGCCGCTTTCTATGCCGACATATGAGATAGCCTCTGAAGAAGAACGCCGCGTGAGCGCGTGCTCTTCATAATCGGTGAGAGTATATTCAGCATTGAGGAACTTTTTGAGCGCATTGGATACTGCGTTGAGGCGGCCGTTTCCTTCAGCCGTGACATCCGTCATTTTTCCGTCCTTGAGCACGGTTACCGTGGCAGTTATGCCGCCCGTCTGCTTATAGTGGCATTCAACCACATCGAACACTTTTCTGTTGTCCATAAAGCGCTCGCGGAAAATCCTGTATATTTCGTCAGCGTGCAACTCTTTATGCTGCTTGTCGGAAACATCCTTTGCGGCATAGCCCATAGCCTCTTTCATTCTGGCGGGCATGTTTATGCCGTGACTCTTCTGCAATACGTAGCCTACGCCGCCCTTGCCCGACTGCGAATTTATGCGAATGACGTCCGCGTCGTACTGTCTGCCGACGTCGTGGGGGTCTATGGGAAGATAGGGCACAGTCCAGTCTGTAAGATTGTTCTTTTCGCGCCACTCCATGCCCTTTGCGATTGCGTCCTGATGAGAACCGGAGAACGCCGCAAACACAAGCTCGCCCGCGTAAGGCTGGCGGGGATTTATGGCCATGCCCGTAAACGTGCGGTAAAGCGAGCATATGTAAGGCATATTTTCAAAGTTGAGGCAGGGGTCTACGCCCTGAGAGTACATGTTCATTGCGAGCGTTATTATGTCTACGTTGCCCGTGCGCTCGCCGTTGCCGAAAAGCGTGCCCTCTATTCTGTCCGCGCCTGCAAGCAACCCCATTTCGGCGGCGGCAACTCCGCAGCCGCGGTCGTTGTGCGGGTGCAGCGATATGATAACGTTTTCGCGGTACTTTAAATTTTTATGGAAATACTCAACCTGCTGGGCATACACGTGCGGCATTGCATTTTCGACCGTGGCGGGCAGATTTACTACCGCCTTTCTTTCCTCGGTGGGCTGCCATACGTCGAGAACGGCGTTTACGACTTCCAGCGCGTACTCGGGCTCTGTGCCCGTAAACGATTCGGGAGAGTATTCGAAGCGGTAGTCTGCGCCCGCCTCCTCTGTGAGCTGCCTGAGAAGGCGCGCGCCGTCGGTGGCTATCTTCTTTATCGCGGCCTTATCCTTTCTGAACACCTGCTCCCTCTGCGCAACGGAAGTTGAATTGTAGACGTGCACGATAACGTTCTTTGCGCCCTTCACGGCTTCGAACGTCTTTCTGATTATATGCTCGCGCGCCTGCGTGAGAACCTGTATGGTCACGTCGTCGGGTATTAAATTATCGTCTATGAGCTTCCTTAAAAAGTCGTACTCCGTTTCCGAAGCCGCGGGGAAACCTACCTCTATCTCCTTGAAGCCTATTTCGACGAGCAGTTTGAAAAACTCAACCTTTGTTTCGAGCGACATCGGCTCTATAAGGCTCTGGTTGCCGTCGCGCAGGTCTACCGAGCACCATACGGGCGCTTTTTCAACCGCGTCTTTTTTTACCCAGTCGATGCACTCTGCGGGAGGAAGGAAATACTGTTTTGAATACTTTTTGTAATTTTTCATGGATACCTCTTTTTATCTCGCCGCACATTCGGCGGACTTTAAAAAAACGGCACGGACGTCTTAAAGAGACGCCGTGCCGCGTGGTACCACTCTTCTTCACAGCCGAAGCTGCCTTACAGGTGCGTTCACACCCCTTCCGTTATACGGCGGAGAAACCGTCTTTGCCTACTTTGTTTTCAGCAAAGCTGCTCTGCGGCGAGTTCGCTGCGCCCCTTCGTTTATCTTGCACCGACCGATAAATCTCTGAACCAGAAAGCACGGTTACTGTTCCGCTTCACTGCATTATAAATATTGCGTCCGAAAAAATTTTTCGCACTCTTCGGACTTAAATTTTATTTATTATAACATATGCCTGCAAAAAAATCAAGTGGTTTTTTAATTTTGCGGCAATATGCACAACAGGCTCAGCCTTCGTGCATATGAAGTCCCGCCGACGCGGGGGAATAAAGTTCGAATTCCTGGTCTATGTCGAACTCGGAATCGTCGTCAAACGCGGCGAGCTTGGAGATTGAAACCTCGTAGGCGGTCATGGTTACGAACGTGCCGTCCTCCTGCTTTTTCTGGTACTCCCTGCTCTGTATCCTGCCGGAAAGGGCAATTTTATCGCCCACTGCAAGATTTTTTACAAACCGCGCGTTTCTGCCCCACGCTATTGCGGGAATGTAGTCGGACTTGTTGTAAGAGCGGTTGACCGCGACCAAAAGGTCGGCTATTTCCCTGTTGAAAGGCGTGGTGCGGTAGACGGGCGGCTTGCAGATGTAACCCGAAAGCACTATGCTGTTGGGGTTTTTGCCCTGCGGCGCGGGGAAAATTTCGCGCACGAAGACGGTGAGCATAAGCCTCGAGCGGCCGCCTTCGAGCTTGTTGTAAGAGCGGAACTGGCCGAGCGCGCTTATGAACGAACCTACTTTCATGTCTTCGGTCATTATCCTTTCCGACACGGTTACGGGAAGAATGTCCGCCTGACCCGAAAGCCTTAACACCTTTATGAAAAATTCGTAAAACGCTTCGCCGAACACCTCGTGCGAGAACTGCGCTTCAGAAATTATTTCGCCGTAAACGTAAACCCTGTTGTTCTTTTCTGTGTTGTAATTCATCCTATGCCTCCTGAAAGTTTTTCTTTTATTTTTAAGATTTTCATGCGGTCGGCTGCTGCCTGCCGTTTGCGTCTATGATGTAATTCTGTCTGTAAATGAGCTCGCCGACGGGCACAAAAGTATAGCCGCGCTCCTTCAGAGTCTGCAAAATTACGGGCACGGCTTCCGCCGTATGAAGTCCGTTGTTGTGCATGAGAATTACAGAGCCGCTTTTGACGCGCGAAGTTACCCTCGTCACGATTTCGTTTGCGGAAAGGTCCTTCCAGTCGAGGCTGTCTACGTCCCACTGAATAGTGTAATAGCCGTCCTTTTCCGCAGTTTTTACAAGCTCGTCGTCATAGTCGCCGTACGGCGCGCGGAACAAATCAACCTTTTTGCCCGTAACGGCTTCAATCGCTGCGGAAGAACTTTCAAGCTCGGCAGATATCTGCGAGGCTGAAAGCTTTGACATATACGAATGGGTTTTTGAGTGAGTGCCTATCTCGTTTCCCGCATCTGAAATCTTTTTCACGTAATCGGGGTACTTTTCAGTCCAGAACTGCACCATGAAAAAAGTTGCCCTGACATTCTGCCCGGCGAGCGCTTCAAGTATACCGTCCGTGTGGTCTGTTCCCCAGGCGCAGTCGAAGGTGATGCTTATATATTTATCTTCCCTGCCCACGCTGTATATGGGTATCTTACGCGGAGTGCCGCCGAAGTAGACGGCATACGCGCCGCTCGTGTATACGAGCACGGAAAGAACGGCGACAAGAACTGCCGCCACCGCCGAAAGAATTAAATTTTTTAACCTGAATACAGTCGCCAAAACAACTTTTCTCCTATAATACCTTACCTGCGCAGACGTTTTTTAAAGGCTTTTGCGTTTTGCTGGCGCTTAAGGTCGAAAACGACTTTGCCCGCGCGCCCTTTCTTTAAGGCTCTGAACTTGTTTAATATAGATTATTTACGTAAAGGCGCACATATGACAGCACAGAAAAAAACTCCCCGCATACATCGCTGTATGCGGGGAGTTTATGAGACTACAAAAAAGTTATTCTGAAAGTATTTTTCTTAAAATTGCGTCGGCGCGCTTTATATCCGCCTTGCCGCCGCTTGCGCGCTTTATATAACCGTAAAAACTGCCTATCGCCTTCTGCTTGCCGCCGCGGAAGTCAGCCGCAGCCGCGGGATTTTCTTCAACGGCCTTTCTGCACAGTGCTTCGAGCTCGTCATCGGAAACGCCGGCGAGGTCCTGCTCCGTGATGTAATCGTCCACACAGCCGCCCTCTTTAAGCATTTTTGAAAGAGTCATCTGCGCGAGTGTGACATTTATTTTGCCTTCGTCGGCATACCTGACAAGCTTAGCCATATCTTCCGCCGAAACGCCCGCATTGAACTCTTCCTTCTCTTCCTCTGTGGAAAGCGACGAATAGATAGTTCCCGTGATGAGGTTCGCCGTATTCTTTGCGCCCGCGCCGAGCGAAAGGCATTTTTCAAAGAAGTCGCACACGGCTTTGTACTTATACAAAAGCCCCGCCGTCTGCGCGCTCAGCCCGAGAACGCCTGTGTAACGCCTGTACTTATCTATCGGTAATTCGGGCATATGTGCCGCCGTTTCATCAATTTTTGACTGCGGGATTATTATTGCGGGAAGGTCGGGTTCGGGGAAATAGCGGTAATCCTGCGCGTCCTCTTTGGTGCGCATGACGTACGTTTCGCCCGTGTTTTCATCGTAGCGGAGAGTCGCCTGCTCAACCTCGCCGCCCCCGTCAAGAATTTCCGCCTGACGGCGCGCTTCGTAAGCCATAGCCTTTTCAATGAAACTTACGGAGTTCATATTCTTGATTTCCGTGCGCGTGCCGAGTTTGTCGCTACCCTCGGGCGTGAGCGATATATTGACGTCGCAGCGCATGGAACCTTCCTGCATTTTGCAGTCGGAAACGCCGATATAGCGCATTATGAGCTGAAGTTTTTCAACGTACTCCCTTGCCTCTTCGGGCGAGGATATGTCCGGTTCGGAAACTATTTCTATAAGCGCCACGCCGCCGCGGTTGTAGTCTATATAGGTATAGCCGCGCTCGTGCACGAGTTTGCCCGCGTCTTCCTCTATGTGAATGCGCGTGAGCCTTATTTTTTTGCCGCTGTCCAGCTCGACATAACCGTTTTCGCACAGCGGTTTATCGAACTGAGATATCTGATATGCCTTGGGTAGGTCGGGATAGCAGTAGTTCTTGCGGTCGAGGTGGGTAGTAGTATTTATTGTGCAATGCGTAGCCAGTCCCGCGCGTATTGCAAATTCCACCACCCTTTTATTGAGCACGGGGAGGGAGCCCGGTTGGCCGGTGCATACGGGGCAGCAGTGGGTGTTCGGCATAGCGCCGAATTTTGTGGAGCAACCGCAGAAAATTTTTGTTGCCGTTGCAAGCTCCACATGCGTTTCAAAGCCTGATACTATGCGGTATTTCATAACTGCACCTCTTTGCACAAAGGCACTTTAACGCACGCTTCCCTTTCGAAAAAGTATGCGGAAGAAAGCACTCGGCCGTCATCGAATCTTCTGCCTATTATCTGAAGTCCGACGGGCAATCCTTCTTTGGTTACTGCGCAAGGAAGGGAAATTGCGGGGAGCCTTGCTATGTTTACGGGCACCGTGCATACGTCTGCAAGGTAAGCCTGAACGGAACTTGCGCTTCTGCCGCCGATATCGAACGCCGTTGTGGGCGCGACAGGCGTCAAAAGCACGTCGCAATCCTTGAAAATTTCGTCAAATTCAGCCGTTATGCGCTCGCGCAGAAGGCAGGCTTTTTTATAATACGCATCATAATAACCGCTGGATAACACGTACGTGCCAAGCATTATGCGCCTTTTAACTTCCTTGCCGAAACCAAGAGTTCTTGTCTTTACAATCATTTCGTCTATATCGCCGTAATCTTTGGCGCGGAAGCCGTAGCGTATGCCGTCGTATCTGCCGAGATTGGAAGAAGCTTCGGCGCAGCATAAAATATAATACACCGAAAGCGCAACTTTCATTGCGGGAAACTTTACCTTTTTAATCTTTGCACCTGCGCGTTCGTAAAGGCATATTGCCGCCTCAATTGACTTTTTGACTTCTTCGTCCACGCCTTCGGAGAAGAACTCTTCGGGCACGCCTATTTTAAGTCCTTTAACGTCACCGTCAAGTTTTGTAACTCCATCTGCCGTGGGACAGGAAGTGCTGTCGCGCCTGTCCTGTCCGCGGATTGCGTCGTAAATTATTGCGGCGTCCTCGACGCTGTCCGCGAGCGGGCCAATCTGGTCGAGAGAAGACGCGTAAGCAATGAGCCCGTAGCGCGATACCGCGCCATACGTGGGTTTGAACCCCACTGCGCCGCAGAACGATGCGGGCTGTCTTACCGAACCGCCCGTATCGGAGCCTAAAGAATATGCCGCGATGTCGGCCTTTACAGCCGCCGCAGAGCCGCCCGACGAGCCGCCCGTGACTTTTGATAAATTTACAGGGTTTTTAGGCGCGCCGTAATAGGAAGTTTCGGACGAAGAGCCCATGGCAAATTCGTCCATATTGGTTTTACCGAGCAGAACGGCGCCTACAGACTTAAGTTTCTGCCATACTGTTGCGTCGTAATAAGGTTTGAACCCCTCCAACATATGCGAACAGCACGTCGTTTCTATTCCGTCCGTGCAGATGTTGTCCTTGAGGGCGAAAGGTATGCCCGTCAGCGCGCCCGCCTTGCCCTGTTTTATAAGAGCGTCGGCATATTCCGCGCCGCGGATTGCTTCGTCAAACGTCTTTAAAACGTACGCATTGAGCAAAGGATTAATCTTTTCGATGCGGGATATATAGCGGCGAGTGAGCTCCGCCGAGGATATTTCGCCTTTTTTCAGCATATCTGAAAGTGTTTTTATTCTTCCGCTCATTTCACCACCCTCTTTACGGCAAAATAGCCGCGTTCGCCGTGAACGTTGGAAAGTATTTTTTCGTT
This sequence comes from uncultured Clostridia bacterium, assembly GCA_944368065.1. Lineage (GTDB taxonomy): Bacteria > Bacillota > Clostridia > Christensenellales > Borkfalkiaceae > Coproplasma. Next base: position 24,057 of record CALVWV010000033.1, read on the forward strand.
GGGAAGGCTTTCTTCCACGACGTCTTCGCGCAGATCCTTCCACTCCGTCTGCATCGAGCCTACTTCGCGTATGCTTGAGGTATCTCCGCCGATTTCGGAATTTATGCCGTCGCAGAACTCTATCATCTCTTCAAAACCGCTTTTAAAACCCGCAAGCTCTTCCTCCGAAAATTCAAGGCGGGAAAGCTTTGCCAGAGTTTTAAGCTCTTTTTCGGTAATTGCCATATATGTGCCCCTCAATTTGCGCAGAACACTGACTCTATTTAATTCTGCGCATATATATTTTACTATGCAGCGGCGTTATTTGTAAAGCTTATTTTACCTGTTGCGGCGCGCGGAACTTTTCTCCGCGCGCCGCAACTTATAGCTTTTCAGGTCACGCCATAATTCAAATTATCTTATTTTGATGTGCACTTCCCTCAGCTGGGTTTCAGTAACTTCGCACGGTGCGCCGCACATCAGGTCCTGCCCGGAAGAGCTCATGGGGAAGGCTATGACTTCGCGGATGTTCTCTTCGTTTTTAAGAAGCATGAGCATGCGGTCTATGCCTGGAGCCATGCCCGCGTGGGGAGGCGCGCCGAATTTGAACGCGGTATATAATGCGCCGAATTTGTTTTCGAGCTCCTCCTCGGTATACCCCGCAACCGCAAACGCCTTAACCATAATATCGAGGTCGTGGTTGCGCACCGCGCCCGAAGAGAGTTCCACTCCGTTGCAGACTATATCGTACTGGTAAGCGAGTATATCCAGAGGGTCGCCCTCGAACGCCTTGAGCCCGCCCTGCGGCATTGAGAACGGGTTGTGTGTGAAGCATATTTTGCCCGTCTCTTCGTCCGTTTCGTACATGGGGAAATCGTTCACGAAACAGAAGCGGTATGCGTTTTCTTCAATGAGGTTGAGCCTTTTGCCGAGCTCCTGCCTTATCTGGCCTGCAAGAATCGGCGCTTTCTGCGCGCTGTCGGCGATGAAGAATATTGTGTCGCCGCTCTTGAGGTCTGCAAGCGTTATAAGCTCGCCCTTAAGCTTTTCGGGAATGAATTTATCTATGGGTCCTTTGAATGTAAGGTCTTCGCCGACTTCGAGATAGCCGAGTCCGCCCATGCCTATGGAAAGAGCGAACTCCAGAAGTTTTTCGTGGAAGCCCTTGCTCATTTCCGCGCTGACCTTTATGGCGCGGACGGTTGCGCCTATAAAAGGCTTGAACGTGCACCTTGAGAAAAATTCGGAAAGGTCAATAATCTTAAGCGGGTTGCGTAAATCGGGTTTATCCGTGCCGTATTCAAGCATAGCCTGCTTGTAGGAAATTATGGGGAAGGGCAGGCTTGTGACCTTTGCCTCGGGCGCAAATTTTTTAAAAGTTTCGTACAGTACTTTTTCGCCTACGGCAAACACATCCTCCTGAGTGGCGAACGCCATTTCAAAATCGAGCTGATAAAACTCCCCGGGCGAGCGGTCTGCACGCGCGTCTTCGTCGCGAAAGCAGGGCGCTATCTGAAAATACTTATCTATTCCGCCCACCATCAGTAGCTGCTTATACTGCTGAGGCGCCTGCGGCAGAGCGTAAAACTTGCCCTTGTACCTGCGGGAAGGAACGATGTAGTCGCGCGCGCCTTCGGGGGAAGAGGCGCAGAGTATCGGCGTCTGCACTTCGAGAAAGCCCATCTCTTCCATCTGACTGCGCAGAAAAGAAATAACCTTTGAACGGAATATTATGTTATCCTTAACCTTTCTGTTGCGCATGTCGAGGAAACGGTATTTAAGGCGTATATCCTCCCTCGTCTCTTTGGAAGTTATTATTTCAAACGGAAGTTTTTCCGTCACCTTGCCTAAAATTTTAACGCTTTTGCAGTTGAGCTCTATGGTGCCGGTGGGGATTTTGGGGTTGTAAGTTTCCTCGTCGCGCGCTTCAATAGGCCCGCTTACCGATATGCAATCCTCGCGCGAGATGCCTTCGAGAAGGGAAGTTTCGCGCATGACTACCTGAACGACGCCGTAAAAGTCGCGTAAATCTATAAATGATACGCCGCCGTGGTCGCGGATGTTTTCCACCCAGCCGCACATCGTTACATTTGCGCCTATATCCGACAACGTGAGTTTATCTGCTGTTACTGTACGGTAAATATGTTCCATAGCATTTGCTCCTTTGCGGGTCGGCTAAAAATTATAATAAAAAAACCGCCCGCCCTAAATTAATTTCAGGACGAACAGTTCCATGTCCGCGGTGCCACCTAAATTACCGCCTGATATTGCGGTCGCTTTGCAAGATTCAAACAAATCTCTGCCCTTGACGCAGGCTTACGGCTTACCCTACTTGCTTAAAGCTTTGGGGCAGCGGCTCGGGAGTGTTATTCGCAAGGCGCTTTTCCACGGGGCTTTCACCGTCCCCCGCTCGCTGCAGGCCGCCTTCCCTGCTACTTCTCTCCGTCAATGCCTTTTTAAGTTATTATGCGCTTTCGCGCTTGTATTAATAAAATTATATAATGCTTGTTTGCAATTTGTCAATACCTTTTTTGCGCGCCCCGAAAACAGAAAAATTCAAACGCAAAGTTTTATTGTTAATATATTTTTAATTTTGCATATTTTTATATGCATAAATCAACATTTTTGAAAATATTTATTTGCATAACATACTAATTGCTATAAGCAAAGCTTAAGTCTTGTATAAGAAACTGAAAAGGCATACCCTGTAAAAAAGGTATGCCCTTGCCTTGATTTTTTTAATTATTTAAGCTTTCCCTTTGTTTTGCGTATTTCCATGACTTTCTTTTCAAACCCTATATCCTTGGGGATGTAATAAACTTTATCCTTGAGTTTATCGGGGAGGTACTGCTGTTCTACGTAGCCTTCGGCGTAATTGTGCGGGTACTTGTATTTTGCGCTCTGAGCTTTGGTTTTTGCATCGCCGAATGTATTATCTTTAAGATAAGGCGGAACGCCGTCGTCGTCGCGCACATCGCGCGCGTCCTGCATGGCAGCGTGATACGCCGCACAAGCCGCGTTGCTTTTAGGCGCTTCGCAAACGTACACAATGGCATTCGAAAGGGGAATAAGCCCTTCGGGATAGCCTGTCTTTTCCAGAGCGTACATTGCGGAGGCCGCCACGACGAGCGCCTGAGGGTCAGCCATTCCAACATCTTCGGAAGAATGTATAACCAGTCTGCGCGCAACCGTCATAGGGTCGCACCCGCCCTCTATAAGTCGCATCGCATAGTACAGCGCGGCGTTGGAGTCGCTGCCGCGAAGCGATTTGCAGAAAGCCGAAAGATAGTCGTAATATTCGTCCTCGTTATAAGACAGCGCCTTGCGCTGTATGGACTGCTCGGCGTCCTTTAAGGTTACGTGAATTTTGCCGTCCGACTGAGGCGGGGTTGTGAGAACTGCGAGTTCGAGCGCGTTGTATGCCGTGCGGAGATCCCCTCCCGCCATGCGCGCGATATGGTCAATAGCGTCCTCATCGACATCGGCGCCGTATTCGCCGAGCCCCCTGCGCTTATCTTTAAGCGCCTTTAAAAGCGCGCCCTTTATATCTGATTCGGAAAGCCGCCTGAATTCGAACACGCGGCAACGCGAAACTATTGCGGGAGTCATAGAGGCGTACGGATTTTCCGTGGTTGAGCCTATAAAAATGACAGTGCCCTGTTCTATTGCGGGAAGAAGGCTGTCCGACTGCGTTTTGTTGAAGCGGTGGCACTCGTCAAGCATAAGGTAGGTGCGCCTGCCGTACATCTTAAGATTGGTCTTAGCCTGCTCCACCGCCTTTTTTACATCGGCAACGCCCGCCTGTACGGCGTTAAGCTTTATAAAATCGCCGTGCGTCGTGGAAGCTATTATGTTTGCCAGCGTGGTTTTGCCAGTTCCTGGAGGCCCCCAGAAAATGCAGCTGCCGAGGCGGTCCAAAGATATGGCGCGGCGCAGAAGGCTGCCTTCCGAAACTATGTGGGTCTGACCTATAAACTCGTTGAGATTATTGGCGCGCATACGCTCCGCAAGCGGCTTTGCGCTCTCTTCGTTTCCGTTGAAATCAAATAAATCCATAAATAAAAGGTCCTGCCGCAGAACGTTGCGGAGAAATATCATAAAAACTTTGTTGTCGGTCTGCATTTAAAAGCATTTTTAAAGCGCGGCGCTCACGCCCCGCGCAATATAACGAAAATGCTATTAAAACAACGATTTTTCATATGCGCAGATGCGCACTCAGTCTTCCAGAAGAGCACGTATCCTTGCAGCATTGTCCTTGCCCATCTGGTAGCCTTCTTCGTAAGCCTTATCAAGGTTTTTGACAAGGAACTGGCTTATGCCTTTGAGTTCGGGTTCAAGCATCATATCGCAGGGATAATCGGGCTGGGCGCGCTCCATGCTGACAAGCCTGTTGTCCACCGTATCGAACACGCGCAGAAGCATTGAAACCATGTTTGGTATCTTTGACACGGGCTCTGCGGTGCACTTTATCGCATCGACGCCCACGACGACGTCTGCGCCCAGTTCTTTGACCTGCCTTACGGGTACGCGGCACAGTATACCTCCGTCCAGAAGGAACATTCCTTCGTGCTCGACGGGTTTGAATACGGCGGGAATGCACGCCGAAGCCTGCACACCCTTGGCAACGCTGCCTTCTTTGAACACGTAAAGCTGCTCAGAATACAAATCCACAGCCGTGCACGTAAAAGGCAGTTCAAGCTCTTCAAACTTTTTGTCGCCTATGTGCTTTAACAAAAGTTTCTGGAGTTTGTTGCTCCTTAATATGCTGAGTCGGGAAAAGGGCAGGGCGTTGATGTCCACGATATCCATAGTCTTGAGCCTTAAAATGATGTCGCGGATGTCGTCTATAGGTATGCCGCAGGCATAGCAGCCGCCCACCACAGCGCCCATGGAAGTGCCCGATATGCAGTAAGGCTTCAGCCCTTCCTCTTCAAGCGCCTTTAAAAAGCCTATGTGCACGACGCCGCGCGCGCCGCCGCCTCCGAGTGCCAATCCAAGTTTTTTACTCATAATTTCTCCGTTAAAACAGTAATTTTTATTAATGACTTTATTCTGTGATTTTAAAAGCCGAACGCTCCGCCCGAAAAGGCGGGACGGAAAAGTACGCGCCGTACAAAATAATTCCGAAAGAAAAATGCTTAAAGCAAAGCGCATAAGGCGCAAAGCCGCATACGCGCTGCTTTTTGTAATGCTTGCGGTATTTTCAGCCGCAATTATAGCAAAACCCGAAGTTTATATAAAGCATTGCGCCGAGGGAATAGCGCTATGGGCACAGTGCGTGCTTCCGTCGCTTTTTCCGTTTATGGTCGTGTGCGCCCTGCTTGTAAACACGGGACTTACGGCAAAAATTTCTTCGCCGCTCGCCCGCGCGTGCGCTGCCGTAAAACTACCGCCGTGCGCAGCCGCGTGCTTTCTTATGGGAGCTTCTTCAGGTTACCCCGCAGGCAGTCGGACGGTCTATATGCTCTACTCGTCCAATCTTACTGACAGCGCGGGGGCAAAAAAACTTGCCCTGCTTTGCACGACTTCCGGTCCGCTGTTCATGATAGGGACTGTGGGCGCAAACATGTTCGGCAGCGGAGCCGAAGGCGCCAGGCTGTTTGCCGCACACATCATAGCAGTAGCCGCGACCGCCGTTATAATTTCCTTGACGGGAAGAAAAAGCGAAGGAAAGCTGCCGCAGATAAAAGAGAGCAAAAATGTGCTCGAAGAAAGCTTTTACGGCGCAGTCAGCGCCGCGCTTACCGCAGGCGCGTTCATTGCCTTTTTTTATACGGCGGCAAAGGTTGCGCAGGATTTATACATTCTGTACCCGATAGAAAAGCTTTTGAGTTTTGCATTCGGCGAAGAAGCGGCAAAAGCCGCGGCATCGGGACTAATTGAAATGACGGGCGGATGCGCAATGCTCGCCGCAAGCGGAAGCGAATTTTCCTTGCCGCTTGCAGGTTTTACCATAACTTTCGGCGGAGCGTGCGTGCTTTTGCAACAGCTTGCCTACCTTACAAAAGCAGGCGTGAAACCTGCGAATTTCATTCTTGTAAAATTTATTCAGGGACTGCTTTGCTTTCTGCTTCTTCTGATACCGATATAAATTTGCCCCGCACATATGCCGCAGTCAATCCCGTCAGTAAGCGCCGATAAGCGTAAACGAATGTGTTGACTCTTTAAGTTTTTCAAGCGCTTTTTTTACGTCAGGCTTTGAATAATCGCCTTCGACTTCTATAAAAAAGCGGTATTCGCCCGGCCTGTCCTTTATGGGTCGGGACTCAATTTTTGTCATGTTGAGGTCGAAACTGTTTATAATTTCAAGAATTTTCAAAAGTTCGCCGGGGCGGTGATTGCAGGTAAGCGAAAAATATATTTTTCTGCTCGTGAAATCATCGGGCAGCGCGCCCTTTACGACAAGCAGAAAGTGCGTGAAATTGTTCTTTTCGTCAGATATGCACTCCGCAGAAACGTCAAGCCCCGCCCTTTCGCACTGGGCGCCCGCTATCGCCGCGTCCGTTGCAAGCTTTATGCTGGATATGCTTGCGGCAGTGGAATTTTCGGCAATAAGTTCGGCATAGGGATAGTTTTCGTGCAGAAATCCCGCGCACTGGTCAAGCGCCTGCCTGTGAGAATATATGCGGTTTATTTTGCTTTTGTCCGCGCCGGCAAGCGTAATAAGGCGGTGGTCTATGCGCAGAGTGTACTCCTCTACCGCGCACAGCGAAGGATTGCTTTCCAGAAGGTCCATATTCTGGAGAACTCCGCCGTTTATAGTATTTTCAATGGGGAGCACGGCGGCTTCCGTTTCGCCGGAAAGTACCGCCTGCACTACCTGAACGAACGTATGGCATAAAACAAGCTCGGCCTTTTCGCACATAATGCGCGCGGCAAGGCAGGTGTAACTGCCTTCAGGACCAAGGCAACTTACCTTTTTGTACAATCCGCATCACCCCCTTATTTTAAGGCTTGCGCCTTTTTTGATAAAATGCACTTTTTTATGCGCGGGCAAAGCTCAGACCTTGTCCGCAATGTCGAGAAGAAGCCTTTCGGTATCCGCCCAGCCGAGGCAAGGGTCGGTTATTGACTTGCCGTATATCACGTCTTCCTTCTGATTGCCTTCTTCGATAAAGCTCTCTATCATAAAGCCTTTGACTATCTTTTTGAAATCTTTATCGTAAATCCTGTTCTGCATTACCTCTTCGCATATTCTTATCTGCTGTCTGAACTTCTTGCCGCTGTTGGAGTGGTTGGCGTCTATTATTATTGCGGGATTTTTAAGCTCCGACTTTGCGTAGCCTTCGGCAACCTGCATTACGAATTCGTAATGGAAATTAGGTATATCGTTGCCGTAGCTGTCCACCGCGCCGCGGAGTATTGCGTGCGCAAGCGGATTGCCCTGCGTTTTTACCTGCCAGCCGTTGAGCTCGAATACCTGCGCGCTCTGTGCGGCGTAAATGGAATTAAGCATGACGAGGATGCTGCCGCTCATCGGGTTTTTAATGCCTACGGGACCGTCTATTCCGCTGGCTACAAGCCTGTGGAGCTGATTTTCGCTGGAGCGCGCGCCTACCGCGACATAAGAGAGAATATCATCCACATAGCCGTAATTTGCGGGATAGAGCATTTCGTCCGCGGCGCAGAGTTCGCTCGCTTCCATAGCGCTTATATTGAGTCGGCGTATCGTAAGTATGCCCTTTAAAATATCTTCGCTTTTAGTAGGGTCGGGCTGGGAGAACATGCCCTTGTAGCCTACGCCCTTTGTGCGCGGTTTGTTCGTGTATATCCTGGGCACGAGCACAAGTTTTTCGCTGACTTTTTCGTTGAGTCTGCCAAGCCTTTCGACATAGTCGAGAACGGGCTCGGGTTCGTGCGCGGAACAGGGTCCGACTATTACTACCATTTTGTCGCTTTTGCCCGTTATTACATCAGTAATGAGCTTGTCGCGCTCGGCCTTTATCTTTTTAAGGTTATCGGGCACGGGCACCATATCTTTTATTTCTTCGGGTTCGGGTATCTTTATCTGTTTTTCAAACATTTTTATCCTCCAGCATCTCAAGAAAATCGTCCTTTATCTCTGCGGGAACGTAGTCGAACAAATCTTTTTTGAATTTAACCGAATTTTTTACAAGCGTGGAACTTACCTGTATTTTGTCCTGGTCGGCGGGGATATATAACTCCACGAGTTCGGGCATAAGCTTTTTGCTTGCAAGGTAATCCGCCGTTTCGTATTCGTAATCCATGCCGTTGCGCACGCCGCGCACGTAAAAGACGGTATTTTCCGCTCTGAGCACATCCACCGCCGCGCCCTCGAATATCATTACTTTTACCGACTTATTATCGGCAAAAAGCTTTTCAAGAAGAGCCTTGCGCTGACTTTCTGAAAGAAGCGGCTTTTTTGAAGTGTTGACCATGACAGCCACCACGACTTCATCGAATATTTTAAGGCACTTTTCCACTACGGCCTTATGCCCCGAAGTGGGCGGGTCGAACGTGCCTGCAAAAACGCATTTTTTCATATATGTCCCCGCGCGGATAAAAGCGCCGCGCCTTTTTAAAAGCTTTGATTAGACTTTAAAATCAGATCCCCGGCATTCAGCCGCCTTTTCGTTCTGAAGAAAATTCATTAAACTGACGTCTGCAGATTTTACTGCTTTGCAAATTGGTGCCGCAATATGCCGCATTCAACGCAACAAATACATATTACAAACGTTTTATTACAGTTTAAAGGTGCAACATTGTTACAGTCTGAATCAACAGCCTTGATGTAAAGCTGAATTAAAAAAACTCAATCGTCTTGTTAAAAAAAATTATTCTGTCTCAGGGGAAAAGAATGTCAGATAAGTTTTACCGTACTTCCTTTCGTCTTTGATTACAAGCCCTTCGACATCGCCTTCAAACGGACGGTCGCGCTCGTACACGGCAACGCCGCCTTCTGTAAGAAGGTTGTGACTACCGATAAATTTAACGGCGGATATGCCGCAATCATCGGCATACGGCGGGTCGATGAAAATGATATCGAACTTTTCCCGCAGCGAACTGAGGCAGCCTGACCAGTCGCCGCGCGAAACGCGGTAATTTTTATTCTTAAGCCGCGAAAGATTTTTATTTAAAACGGCTATGCTGTCAGCCGAAATATCGTTAAACTGAACAAATTGCGCACCGCGCGAAAGACATTCTATGCCCAAACTTCCGCTGCCGCAAAACAAGTCAAGCACGCGCGCGCCCGCGATTTTAAATGCTAAAATATTGAAAAGGCTTTCCTTTACCCTGTCCGCCGTGGGTCTTATCTCCATGCCTTTGAATTCGGCGAGCACAAGCCCCCTGTACTTTCCGCTTATTACCCTCATCTGCGCTTTTTGCCGCCTTTGCCCTTTCCGCTCATATCGACGGCGACGTCGGGCGTGTAGTCGTTCTCTTCATAGTAATGCTTCTTTTTGCCCTTGCGCTTGTCGTCCTCGACCCTCTGTATGGCGTCCTGACGCTTCTTTTCGGAATATCTGCCGAATATATAGAACGCGCCGTGAATGCCTACGGGGAAAATTATCATCAGAAGATAGTAAGGCTGAGGTATTCCGCCTATAACTTCGAGCGGGGATATCGCCCAGCCGCAGGCGTACTCGAGCATAAAGTTGACAAAAGTATAGTCGCCGAAACACTTTATTATCTGCAGAATGAGGAAGGGCACAGCCGTGATAAATCCTATTACAAATCCCTTCCACGGCGAATATTCGCCCGTTCTGTACAAAAGCGGCATATCGCGCTTGCCAAGCTTGCGCTTTGCCTCGTTAAGTCTGGATTTGCGGTACGCCGCCGCGCCGTTCTGCTTGCCGAACATTACGAACGACGCTATAAGCAGACCTTCGCCGAAAATAACGGCTATAAGCTGCACCGCAAGGTCGTCGAAACCGTAAAACAGAATTATCGTAGTGGAAAACACGCACATTACGATAAACGGAAACGCCGCGCCCTTGAGAAGGTCGGCAATTTCGTATAAAATCTGATAGAATTTGCCGCGCGGAGTGAATTTTACTTTTTCTTCCGCCGCTTCCGTTTTTTCGTCAGCTTCAGCTTGTCCGCCTTTACAATCGTTTTTCAAAGCGGTATATCCCCCTTTCGCATATGAACTCATCAAGCGGCTGGTCCCAGCCGTCCTCTTCAAACTCATCGGTAATCTGAAACGAGTATCCCAGCCCCACTTTTAAAGTATGAGCTTCCTTCAGATACCTGTCGTAATACCCTCCGCCATAGCCGAGGCGGTAACCGCGGCTGTTTACTGCCAGAAGAGGTATCACAGTGACATCTGCAAAGCCATTAAATGCCGCGCCGACTGGCTCTTCTATGCCGAAACGCCCCTTTCTGAGCTCGCCGTAAGGCACAGCCACAATGTTTTTGCCCTCCGTGCGCGGAAGATACACCGACTTACCCGCACTTATAAGGGCGGAAATAATCGCTTTAGTATCGGCTTCCGTGCCGAAACTGTTGTATATGAAAAAGCTGTCGTGCCCGCCGTACTCACTGATGAAATAGTCGGCGATAAGCCTGTCCGCCTCTTCGCGCAGGACGGAGCCGAAAAATCTGCGCTTTATTTTGAGTTTTTCCCTCAGCTCATCCTTCATATGTCGATAATTCGGCCATATTGCCGCACCTTTTTATTATTAATGCACGCTTTTATAATCTGTAAGCAATTATAAACGCTTACCGCGCGGCCATTTATTCCGCCGCGGCATGCCGCGCATTCAGGCAAGCCGCGGCTTCTGTTTACGTTCTTTTTTATATGACGGCGGCACATATTACCGCGCCTTTCAGTCTGCTTATATCCGCTGCGTGCTGAAAATCGTTTTATAAGTCGGCGGCACATGTTGCCGCGCCTTTCAGTCCACATATATCCGCTGAGAGCGGCGTGTTACAGAGCATAACACCTCGTAACTTATCGTACCGCACCTTGCGGCGTATTCGTCCGCGTCTGTAAATACCGGAATAAGCGGGCGGGTATCTTCGGATACGAACGCGTCCATGCAAAGATTGCCCTCGCCGAGCGGGACTGTGCGGAAAAAACCGTCGGCGTAACCTGCCCTGTAGGCGGAAAGCTGAGAATATTCTTTCTTTGCGACGCTGTAACCCGCCCCGTTGCCGACAAAAGGCGACGTCTGTACTTTGGGAGCATAAACTTTAAGCGCGCGCGTCAATCCTTCGCGCGAAAAACCGCAGGGCGCGTAGCCGTAAAGCGAAATGCCGCAGCGTATGCCGTCCTTTAAATATCCGCCGCCGAGGAATGCCCCCGCGCTCGCCGCAAGATGACAAAAGACGTCGGGATATGCCGCTTTTACCAGCTTTTCAGCCTCGTTGAAAACGGCAAGCTGACGCTCCCTTTCCTCCCTTATGTGCGGGCAGTACAGATGGCTGTAAAGCCCAGAAACGAACGCCCCCGCCTTTTCTAATGCGGAAAGCACTTTCAAAACATCTTCAGGAGAGCTGCCGTAGCGGTTCATGCCTGTATTGACTTTGATATGGCATTCAAGCCCGCCGCAAAGCTCAGCCGAGCGCACGCCGTTTACCGTAACCTGCAGATTATGATACCGCGCACATTCCGCATCCTCTGCGCTCGTTGCAGGGGTAAGCACCAGAACGGGAGCCGTTACGCCCGCTATGCGCAGGGCAACCCCCTCTTCGGCTATGGCGACGCAGAAACCGTCGGCAATGCCTTCAAGTTCAAGCGCAACCCGCTCCGCGCCGTGTCCGTAAGCGTCCGCCTTCACAACGGCATACAGCCTGCGCCAGCCGATTTTATCTTTAATGAAAAGAGCGTTGCTCTTTATAGCCGCGAGATTTATAAATGACAAAGTTTTTTGCACGCTTACATTATATGAAAAGCGCCGCGCTTGCGTTACGGCCGAATAAAAGTTATACAACGGCAGTATAAGATTATTTTAACATATCATAAAACTTTTTGCAAATGTTTGAGCCGAAAGCGCATATTTATTTAATGTTTGCCAATATCCGCCCGCCCGATAAGCATACTTTTTTGCGGCGCTATTGACAAAAGCATATGCTTGAATGTATAATTTAATAAAGTAAACCCGCCTGCAGCGGGATTTTGACGGAGGATATTTATGTTTGCTTTATTGCTGGCAGGCTGGGTTGTGCCTGTCATAATAGTAGCCGTAGTGCTTTTAGTCATAATAATTCTTGTGGCTGTATACGTAAGCATTTACAACAAATTCGTAAAAATGCGTAACCTGTGCGAAGAAGCCTGGGCAACTATCGACGTTTATCTCAAAAAGAGATTTGACCTTATTCCCAACCTCGTGGAAACGGTAAAAGGTTACGCAAAGCACGAAAGCAGCACGCTTGAAGCAGTAATCGCCGCGCGCAACAGCACGATGAACGCAGGCAGCACGAAAGACAGGATTGCCGCAGAAAACGCCCTCACTGGCACGCTTAAAACGCTGTTCGCCGTAGCCGAGGCTTACCCCGAACTCAAGGCAAACACCAACTTCATGGATTTGCAGAACCAGCTCAAAATCTTAGAAAACGACATTGCTCAGGCAAGGAAATACTACAACGCCAACGTGAGAACGATAAACACGGCTATACAGATTTTCCCTTCGAGCATCGTTGCACGCATCATGAAGCTTCAGAAATTTGAATACTACGAAGTTGAAGAAGAAGCGCGCCAGAACGTTAAGGTAAGCTTCTGAGCAAACTCCTTTGAATTTATGCGGCAGAGCGCGCATTGGCGCGCTCTGCCATTAAAAAATTATTATGAAAAAACTATCTTCGATTATATCCATACTTCTGATAATCGTATCCATTGTGATAAGCTCGACGGGGATACTGACGTTTTCATTTTCCACGGACTCGACCCAGACGCCCGACAACAGCTACTACATTCAGAACTACAGCGCCGAATTTGAGTTTGAAAGCGGCAGAACGTTTGCCGTTACGGAAAAAGTTACCGCAGTATTCCGCGTTCCGGGAAAGCACGGCATAATCCGCGACCTTGCCACAAACAGCGGCGAAGTTTATTCAGATGTTTCCGTGCACGACGCGCCTTACAACGTCAAATCGGAGAACGTAAACTTTTTAAGCATTTACATAGGCAATGAAGACGTTACAGTGCCGTACAACACACCGATACAGTATACCATCTCTTACAGATTCAAAATTCCCGAAAGAAGCAACCGCGACGAATTTGCCATAAACGTTCTCGGCGGCGGCTGGGCTACGAAAATTGAAAACTTTGACTGCAAGATTACCCTCCCCTCTTCGCCGAGCGAAATTAAAATTGCAGGAAGAAACCTGACGCAATCGGGAAGCGGCAATGTTTACAACATTACATCGGGAGATCTTAATGCCTTTGAGGGCATAACGCTTTACGCCATTTTCAACAGCGGAACGCTTGCCGCTTTCGGTCCGGACGCAGGCGAAATTGTGGCGGTACTGGTTGCCTTCCTCGCGCTTGCCGCGGTTATAGCGCTCAGCCTTATGTTGCCGAAGCGCATGCCCGTCGAGGTGGTGAATTTTTACCCGCCCAAGGGCATGGACCCGCTTGAGGCAGGCACGCTTATCGACGGTACGGCGAACAACGAGGACGTGACTTCGATTTTGTATTACTGGGCGTCCAAAGGATACATAAACATCGACTTTTCCGACGAAAAGGACCCCGTGCTTATACTCAGCAACGCTTTGCCTTCAAGTGCTCCTTCGCACCAGAAAATGCTTTTTGAACAGATTTTTGCAAACCGCGACAGGGTCAACGTTTCGTCCCTTACAAATAAACTTGCGGCAGCAGCTCAGACTGTGAAGTCCGACGTCGCGTCAAAAACTCCTGCGGCATTTTCGCGCAAGTCGCGCCTTTTATCGATTGCCGTCACTGCTGGCGCGGCAATAATTTACATAGCTACGCTCATAGGGCGCGCGCTCAGGGTAGGGCTCTTCTTCCCGCTCGCATTCATTGCACTGTTCGGCCCGCTGTGCATTTACCTTACAGGCGATTTCGCCGCGCGCAACAGGCTTAAATATTCTAAGAAAAAGCGCACTCTTTTGTTTATTGCGCAGATTGCCGAAACTATAGCGTTTGCACTTATCGCATTCTTCCTTGTGCCGCAGACGTTTATATTAAACTACATGGACGCACTGCTGGTCATTGCCTGCTGTTCAACAGCCGTGGCTGCACCCTACCTTTTAAGGTATACGCAGGTATTCTGCGACGCCGCAGGACCTCTCCTCGGATTCAGGAATTTCATTGAGATTGCCGAAAAAGACAAGCTCGAAAAGATGATTAACGAAAATCCTTCGTACTACTACGACGTTCTGCCGTATGCCCAGGTTATGGGCGTTTCCGACGTGTGGGAAGAAAAGTTCAAGGGAATTAATCTTGACCCTCCCGCATGGGCAAGCGGTTATAACTACAGTGTTTTCGATTATATACTTTTCAGTGCGCTTATGCGCAACACGTGGCGCGGAGTTGCGCGGGCGTTTGTACCCCCTCCTTCAAGTTCGGGAAGAAGCGGCGGCGGAAGGCGCGGCGGCGGTGGCGGATTCCACATCGGCGGCGGCTTCGGCGGCGGTGGCGGCAGAAGCTGGTAAAAAAAGCTTATAAAAGCCGACTTTATCTGCATGCTTGCTCGCAGCCCGCGCATATTCAGATACGCTGCCAAATAATTCACAAACAAAAAAAGCAGGGTTTATCCCTGCTTTTTTTATGCCTTTATATTGCCGCGGCATATTCAATGCCGCAAAGTTATATGCCCGACAGGCGCTTTTTTTGTCAAGGCGCTTAAAAGCCTTTGGTTTATGCGCATAAAAAAAGGCTTTGCTTTTGCAAAACCTTTTTCCGTAAGTTCAAAAAAAATCCGCCTGTGCCGTGATATGAAAAAGTATTAACCCGGATCACCCAGGTGGGTGCGGCGGAACGGAACATCAGACTTTCCGTAAAGTTACAGACCTTGCCTATTTCCGTAAACGGACCGCTCCCTATTAAGAACTGTGGATTACGAATTTCCCATACCACGAACACCGCAGAAATGTTGACCTGTTGACCCCGCACGGCGAGGAAAATAAACATTGCTCTGCGGCAAAACTTTTACCGCTTTTGTTTCGGTAATATTATTATAGCAACTATATCCGCGAAAATCAACAGTTAAAGGGCACAAAAAATTCATAAATTATTGGCAATCGCTGCCAGAGAACGCCCGCTTTTACCCGCACTGCCACGGCGGCGCAAAATAAGGCGCAAGGCAAGCGCAATTCGCTTGATTTTTATGGCAAAAAGCCTTAAAATTGATACAAGCAAATTATTATACGAGATATAAGAGGTAACGCTATGGAATACATGACAGGCGAATTAAACGACGGCACAACCCCTTACTCCGCATTCAAAGATAACGAGGGCAAGGTTATATCCATCAAAGGCGCCATTCATAACATAAGGGATATGAGCGATTTCGCTTTCATAATCCTGCGCACCGCACGCGAACTTATACAGTGCGTATATTCGCCCGAATTTTCTGACTACAGACTTGCAGAAAACGTCGTAGAACAGGCTTCCGCCAAAATTACGGGCAAAGTAGTAAAAAGCCAGACCCGCGACGGCAGCGAGAGATTTGAACTCCAGATTCACAACATCGAGATACTTTCCGTTCCCGCGGCAGTACCCCCCGTTGTAATTTCAAAAAAACAGGTAAACTGCGACCTTAACGTGGACCTTGACTTCCGCCCCGTAACGCTGCGCAACCCCAAGGAACGCGCCGTGTTCAAGATACAGGAAGGCATACAGCGCGGCTTCCGCGAACATCTTTCAAAAAACGGATTTACCGAAATCCATACGCCCAAAATCAACTTTGCGGGCGCAGAGGGCGGCACTAACGTGTTCAAACTCGATTACTTCGGCAAAACGGTATTCCTTGCGCAGAGCCCCCAGCTTTACAAGCAGGCGCTCGTACCCGTCTATGAACGCGTATTTGAAATAGGACCCGTTTTCCGCGCCGAGCACCATGACACGAGCAGACACCTCAACGAATACATTTCCATGGACTTCGAAATGGGCTTTATAGACAGCTTTACCGACATCATGGAGATGGAAACAGGCGTACTCAAGTACATCATGGAGCTTCTGAAGAAGGAATACGCGCCCGAAGTAGAACTTCTGAAGGTTGATATTCCCGAGATAGACAAAATCCCCTGCGTGCGCTTCAAGGACGCCAAGGAGCTTTGCGTAAAGAAGCTTAAGAACATCACTGACATGAAGGACTTCGAGCCCGAAGAAGAAGCCTTCCTCGGCAAGTGGGCAAAACAGCAGTTCGGCAGCGACTTCCTGTTTGTAACCCACTACCTTTCCAAAAAACGCCCCTTCTATACGATGGACGACCCCGAAGACCCCGAAGTCACCCTCTCTTTCGACCTCCTGTTCAGAGGCATAGAGATAACCTCGGGCGGACAGCGTATCCACGATTACAACATGCAGGTTGAAAAGATGAAGCGCCTCGGCATGAATCCCGAGGAGTTCGAAACATACCTCATGCTCCACAAATACGGCGCTCCCCCTCACGGCGGACTCGGACTTGGTCTTGAAAGGCTTACGATGCACCTTCTCGGATTCAAGAACGTGCGTTACGCCGCCATGTTCCCCCGCGATATAAACCGCGTTACTCCCTAAAAAATATCAGAAAAACATTTACGCAGCCGAAGGAAAAGCCTTCGGCTGCGTTTTTTATTACAGGATAAGTTTTTACAAATCTGATTTTAACAGGGCGTTTTTTTGATGAGAAACTTTTAACGTAGAATTTTTTGCAAGTCGATTATTTATATGGCGAGTTGTAATTGCCTTGCAGGTTTTTACTGCTGTGCAGACCGATTATAATTTTTAAAAGCGAGCGGGGCGCGGCATAATGCCGCGCCCTGCTCTTAAGAGGAAAAACAATAGGTTTACCGCGGCGCGCTTTCACGCGCCGCGACAATTATGCTGTTTTTGTTCGGGCTTATTTTACTTAAGCCTGAGGAGCTTCTTCGTCGAACATTCCGCCGAATGTAAGTACCATGTAAGGCGCTTCGGCATCGGTATTTTCGTCGCCGAGGTACTTCCAGGTATTTTCGAAATCGTAGTCGGGTGCATAGTCTTCGCAGAAGGTATAGTCTTCAGCAAATCTGTTTTCTATGCGCTCTACATATGATTCATAACCGTATTCGTTGATATTGGATACGCAACCTTCTATGGTTATGATGACAGTTTCAACGAAGCGTCCGAATATGCCTGAGCAGTTCTTTTCGGGCTGGGTAAGCTTTGTGCCGCTGAATGTGAGCGAGCCGAGGAATATGCAGTCTTTCATGGTTACTACATAATCGCCGCCGGCAGAGTTATTCTGCCCGCCGAGCATGCCGCCTACATAGTTTCCGCCCCTTATGTCTGCAATATTATAGCAACGCTCCATGGTGAATATGTCTTCAACAGACCTGTCTTCCATACGTCCTACAAAACCGCCGACATAATCGACATTTGCGCCATCTATAATCGCGTCTATCATGCAGTCGGTTATCTGCACAACGCCGAACGTAGTGCCTGCTCCGCTTGACTGAATCAGACCTATGAAACCGCCGAGGTCCTTGGAGTCAGATGCAACTGCGTGCTCTGCATCGTTCATAAGCGCGACATTGTCTATGTACAGATCGCCTTTAAGATGCTGGCCGACAAGCGCGCCGCCTCTGCCATCTTCTGCATTTACAACAAAGTTTTCAAGAAGCACGTTGGAAATATATCCGCCGTCGCTTTCGCCGAATAAGCCGACGCGCTGCGCGGTAGCAGTAAGGCTTACGTTGCTGAATTTGACGTTCATAATCGTACCGCCGCTGAGATACTGGAAGAGACCTGTTCTCGCACCGCCGCTTACGGTAAGATTGCTTATGGTGTGGCCGTTGCCGTTTATAAGACCGTAAAGGTTCTTTATGGGGCTGTAGGATACATCCCTGAAGTCGAGGTCTGCCGTAATGAGATATACGGTGGACGCGTTATTGTTTGCAAGTTTCTGCGTGAATTCCGCGGTGCTTGCTATCGTTTCAACGCTTACGTCTACAGCGTAAACTTCGCTCGTAGCTTCACCTGCGCCGTTTTCGAACCAGTAGAATACTGTGTACGCCTTGCTGTTATCATTGGTGAACTGAGCTTTTACAGAGTTATCCTTGAATTCAACAGCCTGCGCCTTATCTTTGAGAGCCGCAATTGCCTCAGCTTCAGTCATGCCCTCGATAGAAGCTATCTCGGCAGCATCGGAAGACGAATATGCATTTATCGAGCCCTTTACATTGGTGAGGTCGCCGCTGAGAATATAGCCGTCCTTGTTTACGGAGAACTGAGCGGTGCCTTCAACGAAATCTATAACCGCATCGTTGCTTGCAACGTAGATGTAATACGTATAAGACGTCGTGCTGGCAGGTTCGCCGAGGAACGTGACGTTTTTGGTTATCCTGTAAACGCCCGCAACTGAAGGCGAGAAGTTTCCGACTACGCTGTATGCGGATGTGGAGCTCGTAGCGTATTCGTAAACGGTTTCCACCTTGTAATTGCTTGCATTGAGCGTTTTGCCGTTGTAATCGGCTGCGTTTTCAACAATAAGTTCGGGTTCTTCGAATACCTGATACTGGTCGATGATGAACCTCTTATCCGTATCGGTTACGGCGTCTTCAAGACCTTTTACGTAAACGTCGCCGAGAGCGGGTTCGTCAGCCATTATGTTGAGTTCAAACGTCTTTGTCCTGAGGTGTCCTTCAAAGTTGATTGTAGCAGTAAGCGTTACCTTTGTAGTTTCTTCGGGACGGTAAACAAGAACGCTTACATCCTGCGAGCCGGAGTTGGAAGAGTTATATTCCTTCTTAATGCGGAGTATATCCTCGTTCGAAGACTTCCAGGTTATGTTTGCGCCCATCATTTCGGTAGTGAGCGTGAAATCCTGATATACGGCGTTGGTATCCGTGTAAAGATAGAGCGTGTTGTATACCGCCGTAAGAACGGAATCCTGAAGGCTCGCTTCTTTGGATATGTCGCTGTCATAGAAATGGGTGTAATCTTCCCACGAAGTTTTGTTGAGAGTTGCGCCCGTACCGAATACCGCTTCGGAATCTGCTATCGCAAGGATATCCTTCATATTTATGGAGTTATCCGCATTGCGGTAGGTTTCGTGCACGTCGCCATTTTCAAGACCGCTTATATTGTAGCGGTTTACAGACTTGGCTTCAGCGCCTTCGCCCGTAACTTCTGTGTAATAAGGAAGAGCCTTGAATATCTTGGAGGAATCGGGAGCGGCCGCCATGGTCGTGCCGTTCATTCCCTTTACGTCGGAGTACGCATCGTCGTATTCCTTAAACTGCTGATAAGTAGTGCCGCCCGCATAGAATATGCTGTTGGTGACAGAACCCCTGTACGCGTCCTTGCCGGGTGCGCCGTAGCTGTCCGCTATGGACAGAACGTTTTTAAGGTTGTTGTAGCTCGTTTCCGAACGCGCAACGTCTATGTTGTTGCATACCGCGTCGCCTGACGCACCGCCGATTACCTGGCCATAAGTATCACTACCGGGAGTAGTATCTATTGCCGCGCCGTTGTTGTATGATGTTACGCCTTCAATCGTAAGCACGCCGGGGTTGGAGTTGTCGGTCACGCCGTGCATTTTATTGTTGAAGGAAATGCAGTTATACATTTTAACGTTGCCGCGCATTACAGAGCCGCCGAGCTTGAAGCCGTTGCCGTCGCCGTTCTGCGTGGTATAGTTGTACTTGTCTGTATCTTCCAGCACGCCTTCAAGTTCGCTGGTTTTTACCTTTGCATTGAACTCTGCAACCGTTTCGCTTATGAAGCCGTTTTCAAACGCTACGCAGTTATACATTATAACCGCGCCGATATCGCCGTTGGATGCGTATGCGTAAAGGTCCCAACCGTCGTCGGAGTTGCGGTAAGCTATGCATCCGTCAAATATGTTGCCGTATCCCACGGTAAGCTTTGCCGCAAAGCCGTCGGCATTTTCGCCCTTGGTTTCGTTATCGTAGTTGTTGTACGATGTGCAGTTTTTGATATAGTTGTAGCTGGGCCACTGGGAAATATCCTGGTAGTCGCCGTAGCTTCTGCCGAGCTGGAGACCGGTGTCGCGGTTGTTGTGGAATTCACAGTTTTCAATTATGTTGTAATTGCCGCCTATGAACATGCCGTTATCGCCGGCGCCCATAATTTCAATGCCGTACCAGTACCAGTAGTTGCCGTAAATCTGTATGCCGCGGTTGGAGCTGTCGAAAGCCATTTCGCTGAAATCGAGAACTACGTCGGCATTATCTGCAGCCTTTACCGTTATGTAGCTGTTGTATAAGCCGCTCTGGGAAAGAATCTGCGTTGAGTTTAATTTGTATGTGCCTGCCGCAAGGATAAGAGTATCGCCTGCCTTAGCCTTATTGAACGCATCGGTGAGTTGTGCAACCGTGCTTATGTTATAAGTAGTGGGCTTTGTATCCTCGCCCTGATCAGGGTCGGGCTTTTCGTCGTCATCGCCGTCATCGCCGCCCTGCGGAGGAGTCTGGGCAGTACCGCCGCCCCAGCCTTCAGGCGCGCCCTTGCCGAACCAGTTTGTGGAAAGGGTAACTGCCATAAAAGCCGTCATGAGAATTATAATTGCTACCAGAATGCTTGTTACTATTTTGTAACCGATCGGACTTTTCATAATAAATCTTCACCCCCTTCCTTAATAGTTGATTGAAATATAGTAAATATTTATGCCGCTCGAAGCTGAAGCAAGGTAATAAGTTCCGCTTTCAGAGACATTATAAACCAGCTTGGTTACGCTTGCGCCAAGTGCTACCTGGTCATTTACTATAGTATCAAAATTTTCATCATTAAGGTTAAGGACTCTGTCTGAACTGCTTGAACCAGACATTGCATATACGGTAATTGTAGCAGGACCCTTGATATCAAGCTTTATGGATCTTGCGTCTATAGTGCCAGTACCGCCGAGCTTCATTCTCTGTGTAAATGTTATCCCATCAGCAGTTTTTTCAGAACCATCAATAACAACTGTCTTTTCGCTATTAGCCAGAACAGTTATACTGCCGTCCCCTGTAAGATCAGTCTCAGCCTCCGTATAGGTTGTAGCCGTCAAATCACTTACATTCAAAGTTACAGGTGAAGGAGTAACAGTTCCAGAACCGCCAGAAGTGTAAGTAACTGAAACTTCTAACGCGAAATAATTTATAGAACTGTCAGTTGAACCTATATAATATACAGCTCCACCACTTACTTCCCATTCGGTAAGATATGCCGTCGATTTTGAAGACATTGCTTCGCTTGTAGCTATAGGGTCAGTAACACTTGCACTTGTATTAAGCACAATATATCTTGGAGATGAAGAGGTACTTGCATAAACTTTGATTGTTGCCTGCGCCGCAGCCTCATATTCGCTCAGATCTATTTTCCAAGCTTTTGTTGAACTTATCGTGCCCATCTGTACAGCATTGGTAAATTCGGATCCGTCTGCCGCTGTTGCCGACTGTACTTTTGCTTTGGCTGCACCACCGCTTAAAAGACTTATTACGCTGCCAGTTCCGTTATAAGTACCATCGGGCGAAAGTGTTATGTCGGGTATTTGTGTATCTTTCGCAAGCCCCCAACCCTTTTCAGTATCGGCAAAATCAACAGTAAACTTATCCGTAACCTCTGCGCCGGCGTTGGGATTCTCGCCTATTTCATAAGCTACTTCGCACGTCTTTGAATATTTTTTGGAAACCGCGTCATTCAATGCCGAATCAAAGCCGAGCTGTTCCTCTGAATATGTTACGGTAACGCTCTGCGCGCCCTCTTCGTCGTTTACGGCTTCGCCCATTTCAACATCGCTGTAGTCGAGCTTTTCTTCTGCGCCCGAAGCGTACCTGACGGTATATTTCCAGTCTTCGCCGATAACTTTATCGGTATCGTATTCAAATTCTACCGTGCCGCCTTCGTCCTTTGTAAACGATTCCACAGGGTCAAGCACGTAGAACGTGAAGAAGCTTGTCATTGTAAAGCTTTCCGCTCCCGACTTGTATTCAGAGGTGGCAAAGAAGCTGTATGTGCCGCGCGTGAGGTCGGTAATGGACGTAACATTTTCCGCAACGGGCACTAATTCGCCGCCGTCCTTGGAATACGAAAGCGAATATTCGGAGCGCTCAAGCAATTTTATCGCGGTATTGTTTGCGTCTTTACCCGTAATGAGGCTTACCTTAAGCCCGCTTATGTCAAGCGACGCTTTGGTTGCGGCAGAAGAAAGTTCAGCCTGCCTTGCGCCATTGTACTCCATTACAAGTCCCGCAATAGTTCCCTCTATCGCAGAAACAACGTTTACCGTATAATTTGAATAAAGCGTCGTACCTTCGTAGGTGTAGCTGACATAAATTTTATAACTGCCCGGCTTTTTGTTATTGAAAGCCGAAGCGTCGATAACCACGTCTTTGGTGACGTCAACGTTGCGCGTGTTGACAGAAGTGCCTACGTCATAAATAACCGCAGTCATCTTGATTCCGTCGCCGGAAAATTCTTCACCTATTTTAAATTGGTTTTTAGCGCCTTTTGCGTCAAGCTGTATGCTGTAAAGATAGCTTACGGTGCCGCTTGTTGAACCGGTATCGGCCGCTGCTTGGTTTTCATTGAAACTGCCGACAGTCTGCCCGTCTGTTACGCTGTTCTTTTCGCCGTTGCACGCTGTAAGTGAGACAGCCGTCACGCACGAAAGAAGGCAGCAGACGAAAAACAGCAAAAAGCCTTTGAGTTTTTTCATTCTTTCCTCCAATCATAATTTGAAATTTTAAAAAATGCGGGCATTAAGTTATCCTGATTCCCCTTATACACACTCCTTCGCAAAATATGCGCGGCTTGGCTTTAATAAAGCAAGCCGCGCGAACCATTAAGGAAAGATTTCAGCTGGGAGGCGATGAAAATGCCTCCCAGCTTTTTTATTGCAAGGTTTACCGCAATAAAAAAATTTGCCGCATCTTTTACTACATAAATATTAGCACAAACCTGTCGGCATGTCAATATGTAACATGATAATATTTTTCTTATTGTGTAAATATGTTTAAATTTTTCATATGTAAAAATGATATATTTTATAAAAATCATTGCAGAAACTGACAAAATATTTTTGTTTTTATCAGCAAATGAAAAAATACGCGCGGCGCCGCTTTTTTAAAAGCGGCGCCGCGCGTTAAACTTTTTACGCAAAATACGTTTTATATCGCATATATGTGCGGACTGATCAGCGTATGAAGTTGGTTTTTTCCTTGGGAACTGCCACGGGCTTTTCCATATCCGTGCCCTTTGCCGAAGCAAGAAGCTTTAAAAGCCACGCCATGTTGGAGCCTATCGCGCGCATGACCGAAACGCCCTCTTTATCCTGCATTACCTCTTCGGGGGTGTTGCCGTGAACCATATTCCAATAGGTTGAAGGCACCATGAGCATATTGTTTATGCCGAGATATTTATTGAGCACGTCATACGAAGCCGTAGTTCCCGCGCGGCGGGCAGAGACTATGCAAGCCGCGGGTTTGAACTGCATATATTTGCCTGCGGAATAAAATATTCTGTCGAGCGCGGCTATGGTTGCGCCGTTGGGCGAAGCATAATGCACGGGCGCGCCGAAGATATAGCCGTCTGCTTCCTTGAGTCTGTCTGCTATGTCTGCAACGCCGTCATCGCCGAACACGCACCTGTCTTTGCCGCTCCTCTTGCAGCCGCCGCAGCCTATGCAGCCGCGGACGGGGCCGTTGCCGAGCCATATTATTTCGCTTTCAACGCCCTGGCTTTTAAGTTCTTCGGCTATTATTTTAAGCGCGGCGTCAGTACAGCCGTTTTTGTGAGGGCTGCCGTTAAGCATCAAAACTTTCATAAAATACTCCTTATATATAACTGTAAATTTTAAACTACCGATATCCGCGCGGGCGGCTGACAAAGAAGCCTTTGCGGACTTTTAAAGCAACATCATATGCTTTTAATCGCCGATTCGATGAGCGGCATATATTTAAGGCGATAGCCCTTTTCGTTGGGATGAGTGCAGTCGCCGCGACCCCAACCGTAACTGTCGCACGTGAACATGTCGCGGTGGACGGGCAAAAATGTGTTGAGACCGCTATTTTTGTATAAATCGACATAAGGCACGCCCCACTTTTCGCATATTTCAATGGCGCGCTCGCCGTAGAGCTTCTGTAAAACGTCGTCCCGCCTGCCCATATTGTGGGGGCGCACAAACAGTATTTTTGCCTCGGGAAAATGCAAAAGGAGCGTATATATCACCGATTGAAAGCACTCTGAAAAGTCTGAGCCCTCCTTTTTGAGCCCGGAAACTTCAACACAGCGATAGCCTTCGGGAATATCGCCGAGAGGCACATCGGGAAGTGTCGTCCCCTCGGATATGTTGCAATCGTTGGTGAAACCGTCGAAAACTATGTAGTCGGCGCGTTCGCCCGCCTTTATGGCCTTTTCAACCTGCTCGGCAAGCCAGCTTTTGCCCGCCACGTATCCCGCGCGCGCTCCGCCGACGGCATACTTTATGCACTCCATGCCAAGGTCTTTTGCAAGAAATTCGCCTACGCCGAAACCGCCGTTGCCCGAACCGTACATTATGCTGTCGCCGAAGACGAGCACCTTTTTACCTTTAAGATCAGACATATTTTCCCTCCCGTTTTTCAGACTAAAGTTTACTCCGCGAGCAAAAAAATGTCAACATAAATTTCTGCACGGAAAAAACCTGACGTTTATTGCATGAAAAAAGAACGGTTGCCCGACGATACCCGCCGCTTGCGACCGTTCCTTTTACATTGCCATTATATTGCAGCTTTACTGCCGCATGAAATAACAGTATAGCCCGTTAGGGTTCTTTTATAATAGCATGCGGCGCGCACTTTGTCAAGCCTTATTTTGAAATTTTGTATTATTTGTACAAAATTTGTTATAAACTATCAACAGCATAACACTGCGCTTAAAGGGCTGCATTACTTTTTATAGAGGAATCTGTGGCAGTTTTCGCACTCAACGACGCCGCCGGAAGAGAGCGTTTCCTTGCCCGCGAGGGAAAGTTCTATGCCGCATTTGGAGCACCTGTCCGCCTTGACCTCGCAGATGATGGGGAATATTCTTTCCGACCTCTTTGTGTTGTATTTGGCTAATATTGCGGGGTCAATTCCCTTTGCAAGCTTTTTGAGCTCAGCTTCTATGACCGCCATTTCGTTCTTTTTTTCGTCCCTGTACGCAGTGTATACGGCATAACTTTCTTTATACTGTTTCTGCATTGCGATGACCTTTTTCTTGAGAGTTTTATACTCTTCGTCGACGGACTTCACGTTTGCGGTGAGAGAAGATATTTCGTTTTT
Source organism: uncultured Clostridia bacterium (assembly GCA_944368065.1). Classification (GTDB taxonomy): domain Bacteria; phylum Bacillota; class Clostridia; order Christensenellales; family Borkfalkiaceae; genus Coproplasma. The sequence continues at coordinate 49,389 of CALVWV010000033.1, forward strand.
CAGCGACTTGATTTTATCCTGAAGGGCGAGCGCGGATTTTTTGTAGAAGGCAACGTTTGCGCCCTCTTCCACCATTTCGTCGAGGGCGTCGAAGTCCTTGAGCGATTCGGCAAGCTCTTCGTAAGCTTTGTCGAGGCGGGAAGCCATTCTTTCAAGCTCTGCAGCTTTTGCGTCTATCTGGTCGAGCTTTTCGGGAGCCTTGGTCATAAAATTTTTTGCCTGCACGTATCTTTTGCGCTCTTCCGAAGAAGCCGCCTCCTGCTCGAGTTTAATAAGTTTTTCATCTTCCTGCTGATATTTGAGAAGCTGTTCTATCTGAGACATCGTTTTCTCCTTATTTTATTTATTTCCGCAAAGCGGTAAAAGCGCGCGGTCGCGCTTAAAAATCAAAAAATATTTTTCCGCGCAGATGTGCTGTATGCATTTCCGCACGGCTTTTCACATAAGCCCGCCGTCCGAAAACAGTTCGGAAGGCACATTCAGAAGCTGCCTGACTGAGGCATATATGCGGGCGAATCCGTAAATTTCAGAAGCGTAGTGCGTGAACTCTATGATGTTCAGCCCCGCTTCTTTCAGCGCCGCTATGTGGTGGTGTTTTATATCTGCCGAAACGAAAGTATCCGCACCGCGGGATATGGCGAAAGCTATGCTCTCTTCATCGGCGCCCGCGCCGCAGAACGAGGCTACCTTTTTCACCGTTCTGCCCGAATCGTAAAAGCGGCAACGCACCGCAGAAAATTCCGCCGCGGCGCGCGCACAGAATTTTTCAAAGCTCTCTTCTCCGACATTGTAAACCCTGCCGTATCCGCCAGACGAAAGGGCGTTAAAAAGCCCTTCTTCCTTTTCGCCGCCGAGTCCGCGCATGAGGTAGTAATCGATTCCCCTGGGCGCGGCGTCGAAGTTGAGGTGCATGGAAATCACGGAAATGCCCGACTGCAGGCAGCGCGTGAGCGCAGCCGTGGGCGAAAAGTTTTCCGCACTCAAATTTTTTATCGGCGAGTAAATCGCGGGGTGGTGAGTTACTATAAGATTGTATCCGAGCGTGCGCGCCCTTTCCACCGCCGCGCGAGATAAATCGAGGCAGAAAAGCACGCCCGTTACCTTGCCCCCGCAGTCAGCTATTATTCCGCTGTTGTCGTACGCGCCGTAAGTTCTGCAAAATTCGTCGCTCAACGCCACGGGCGCAACGTTGCCTTCAAGCAAGGCAAAAATATCAGTTATTTTCACCGCGAAGCACTCCCTTTATGAATTGGATGCGTTCTTCAACCTGCGCGCGCGAAGACGGCGAAAGGTCGCCCTCGGCGTAAGCAAGGTTCTTGGACAGCTCGTACGAAAGAAGCTCTTCAAGTTCGGCTGTGCCAAGGCTGTCCCTTCCGTATGCGAGCTCGGCCGCACTGTAAGGCGGAGTCCCGCCAGAGTTTTTGCCCTTTATGGCAAAATAGTGTTTTATAAGCCCGCCGCGTGTTTCGGTAAAAAGTCCGTCGTACTCTATTGCGCAACCGTTGGCGATAAGGTACGAGCGGAGCTGTTCTGCATTTTTCATCGGCTGAAAAACGAACGCGCGCGGTATATACGATTCTTTTAAAATTTTAAGTATTTCTTCGCCGCCCATGCCGGCAATCAGCACGAGGTCGGCACTCCCCTCTGCCACGCCTTTAAGTCCGTCGCAGCAGACGGGGCGGCACGCGCCTTCTGATATATACTTTTTCAGAAGCCGTTCGGCCTTGGAAAGACTTGAGGCGCTTATATCTGTTATGACTGCGCTTTTGCACAGCTTGGAATTGAGCATGTACCTCGCGCAGTAGCCGTGGTCGCACCCGACGTCTGCGAATACTTCGCACGGCGAAAGCAGGGCGCACAGCTTTTTAAGGCGCTCGGTCATATCAGGTATCGAGGAAATCTTTTAAATGCTTGGAGCGCGAAGGATGGCGGAGCTTCCTTAAAGCCTTTGCCTCTATCTGACGTATACGCTCACGCGTGACGTTGAATTCCTTGCCTACTTCCTCGAGCGTGCGGGGACGTCCGTCGTCCACGCCGTAGCGGAGGCGAAGAACCTTCTCTTCGCGCGGGGTAAGGCTGTTGAGTACCGAAAGAAGCGTTTCCTTGAGCATTGTGGTAGATACGCTGTCCGAAGGGGTAACGGTCGTCTCGTCCTCGATAAAATCGCCGAGGTGGGAATCCTCTTCCTCGCCGATAGGCGTTTCGAGCGATACGGGGTCCTGCGCTATCTTCTGAATTTCGCGCACGCGCTCTTCGGAAATGTTCATTTCCTTTGCAATCTCCGCGGGGGTCGGCTCTCTGCCGAAGCGCTGGGTAAGAAGGCGGGACACGCGCGTAAGTTTGTTTATCGTTTCAACCATATGCACGGGTATGCGTATGGTGCGCGCCTGGTCGGCAATGGCGCGGGTTATTGCCTGCCTTATCCACCACGTCGCATACGTGGAAAATTTGAAGCCCTTCTGATAGTCGAACTTTTCAACGGCTTTCATAAGGCCTAAATTGCCTTCCTGAATGAGGTCGAGGAAGAGCATGCCTCTGCCGACATACCTTTTCGCTATGGAAACGACGAGCCTTAAGTTGGCTTCGGAAAGCTTTTTCTTTGCCTCCTCGTCGCCGTCCTGCATTTTCCGCGCGAGCTCTATTTCGTCGTCCGCAGACAAAAGGGGCACGCGGCCTATATCCTTAAGGTACATCTTTACGGGGTCGTCGAGGCCTATATCGGAAAGCGCCTGTTCGTAAAGCTCCTTGTCGCGCTCGGCTTCGTCTATAATCTGAATGCCCGCGTCAGCCACCGATTTGTAAACCAGGTCCATCTGGTTGGGGGTGGTATCGAACTTTTCCATGATGTCGCAAAGGCTGTTCGTGGTAATCGAACCCTTCGCGCTGTAATCATCGATAATCTTTTTTATAATGTCATTTAATTTCTGGTCGGATAAGCTCATCGTATATCTCCGCTTTTAATTTTTTCCTTTTGCTTTATGAGCTGCTGCAAAAGCGCGGCAGCCTGCCGTTTTTCTTCAACGCCGTCTGCGGCGGCGAATTGTTTTTTTACTTCTTCTATAGCCTGTGCAATACTGTCCGACTTAAGCCGTGCGAGGCAGTCGGAAAAATATTTCTGAGGCACCTCGCCGTCAAGGTTTTCGCCGTCGTTAAGGTCGAGTATGCGGCACAGTTCTTCATATTCGGGCGTGCCCTCGTCAAAAAAGTCGAAAAGCTCGCTGAGCGTCACCTTTTCGCCGAGCAGCGCCTTACTCTTCACATACCCCGCCACAAGCGAATGAACATCGTTTGCAAACGGTATTTCGTCAATATTTATATCACGGGTATAGCGCGCCCCGAAAAGAATTGCCGCCGCGACAAACCTTGAAGCTTTTACGTTGACGTCGGCGGAGTCCGCCGCAATCTTCGTCTGCTCCTCTTCCCGCTCCTGTTTTTCCGCGGGTATCTGCTGAAGGTCGCGGTTTAAAGATTCAAAACTTATTCCCGTTTCGTCGCGCAGATTTTTGAGCATGAGTTCGCGCTCGGCTGAAGTTTCGGCAGAACGCACTATCTTAAGCGCTTCGCCTACGTACTTTATCTTTTCTTCGGGCTTGTTTATGTCGAACGAGCGCCGCGCCACCGACATTTTGTAGTCGATAAGCGGCATTGCGTTATTTAAACATTCGCGGTAAGCGTCCGCCCCGCGCTGTTTTATGACGTCGTCGGGGTCGAGTCCCTCGGGGAGCGGCACGACGCGCACGTCGAGCCCTTCGCTCTTTAAAATCTCAAGCCCGCGCATATTGGCTTTCTGCCCAGCGCCGTCGCCGTCGTAACTTATGAGCACTGTGTCGCAGTAGCGCTTGATAAACCGCGCCTGCTCCTGCGTGAGCGATGTGCCCATGCTGGCAACGACGTTCTTAAATCCGCCCTGATGAAGGGAAATGGCGTCCATATATCCCTCAACCATTATGACTTCTTTAAGTCCGCCCGCACGGCGCAGTTTTTTTAATCTGTTTATGTTGTAGAGCATTTTGCTCTTGTTGAATATAAGCGTTTCCTTGGTGTTCTTGTATTTTGCAAAGTCGGTTTTCTTGAGCGCCCTGCCGCCGAAAGCCACAACCTCGTCGAACGCATTTATTATGGGGAAGATAAGCCTTCCGCCCTGCGCGTCCGAAAGTCTGCCGTCAACTTCGTTTACCGCGCCGCTGTCCACCATGTCCTGCTTTGAATAGCCCTTTGCGAGCAGAAATTTAGGCAGGTCGTAATAGTTGAGGCTTGCGCCCAGTCCGAACGAACGGACGACGCCCGCAGGTATCCCGCGGGAGAGAATGTATTCTATGTGCGCGTCGGCCTTGCCCGAATTGAGGTTATCCAGATAAAAATGCGCACAGTCGTTCATTATCTTAAGGAGCGTGTCGCGCTTTCTTTTGAGCTCCGCCGTCTTTTCGCCGTCGAACGAAGTCTGCGGAAGAGGGAGGTTTGCGCGCTCGGCGAGCATCTTTACCGCGTCGCCGAAGTCGACATTTTCCATCTCCCGCACGAGCGTTATTACGTTGCCCGAAACGCCGCAGCCGAAACAGTGATAAAACTGCCTGTTTTCGTCTATGTGGAAGGAAGCCGTCTTTTCATGGTGAAAGGGACAGCACGCCCAGTACGTTCCGCCCTTCTTTTCAAGATGCATGTATGATGACGCGACGTCGACTATATTAAGTTTTTCGGTAAGTATTCTTAAAAAATCCTTGTCGTATCCGCCTGCCATATTTTAAGATGATATTCCGTCCTTTACAATAAGCGCAAAATAAAATTGCACCGCATATATGCCGCAAACAACGTAATTTTATCAGTTATTTTCGTCGACGAACGACCAGCCGCGCGGCACAAAAATTTTATTGAAAGTGTACACCGCATACCTGTCCGTCATGGAAGATATGTAGTCGCACACAGCCTGTTCCTTTGTGAACCTGTCCGCAAGCGCAACATATGTTGCGGGCAGTTTTTCTATATTTTTTACAAAGTATTCATACATATAGGAGAGCATTCTTTCAGCCTTCCCCTCTTCGCCGCGCGCAAACTCTGTGAAATACACTTTATCGAACATGAATGCGCGCAACGCTTCGCTGGCTTTTTCCACCTCTTCGCTCATGCGGACAAAATCTTTTCCGTAGCTTTCAAAAAAGACGGAAGTTATTGCCGCATTTATGCGCTCTTTAGAAGCGGTGCCCAGCACTTTGGTAATATCTTCGGGAATATCCGAAGGTTTCAAAACGCCTGCGCGCACGGCGTCTTCGAGGTCGTGATTTATGTAAGCTATCCTGTCCGCAATGGAAACGCACCTGCCCTCCAATGTGGCGGGGTTGCCGCTCTTTTTATGGTTTAAAATTCCGTCGCGAACCTCGAAAGTGAGGTTAAGCCCCGCGCCGTCCTTTTCAAGCACGTCAACGACGCGGACGGACTGCTCGTTGTGGCGGAAGCCGCCGGGGGCGAGCTTATTGAGAATGCGTTCGCCGCTGTGGCCGAACGGCGTGTGCCCCAGGTCGTGACCCAACGCGATAGCTTCGCAAAGGTCTTCGTTGAGCGCGAGCGCGCGCGCAAGACTGCGCGCTATCTGGGCGACGTCCAGAGTGTGGGTAAGCCGCGTTATGTAATGGTCGCCTTCCGGCGAGAAGAAAACCTGCGTTTTGTTTTTAAGCCGCCTGAAAGCCTTGCAGTAAATTATCCTGTCACGGTCACGCTGAAAGTCGGTGCGCATATCGCAAGGTTTTTCCTCGCGCAGGCGCCCCTTTGTATCCTTGGACTTTGTAGCGTACGGGGATAAAAACTGCTCCTCGATAGCATACGTACGCTCTTTCAGAACGGGCATATTTTCTTTCACGCTTTAATATACGCAAAAAATTTTTCAATTCCTTTATTTTTGCACAATTTTTTGCAATTTTTTAAAAAAATTTTTTACATATATATTGTAACCCCGACGCGGCGGCGGTAAACCTTAAAAAAGCGGCAAACAATACGCGCGCGGCGTGTCTGCCGCGCGCTGAAACTTTGCTTTTATGTTTTGCTGTATTAGCGTATGTGCGCCATTATATTTCACGCGGTATTCGCGTATGCGCGCCCGCCATTTATTTCTCGCAGTGAATTGACTATAACTTTAAACGCGCCGCAAAAATTTGATTTGCCATTGCATTTAAAAAAGATTATTTGGCAAATCCGCCGCCTACGGATATTACTTCGCCCGTGACGTAAGGCGCTTCGGCAAGGAAAGCCACGGCTTTAGCCACGTCTTCGCCCGTGCCGAGTCTGCCCATCGGAATCTGTTCGATAAGCTCCTCCACCTCGTCTGCTGTGAGGTGAGAATTCATAGTCGTATCTATAACGCCGGGGCTTACGCAGTTGACGCGCACGTTGGAAGGCGCCAACTCCTTTGCGAGCGCTTTGGTGAAGCCTATAACCGCCGCTTTGGAAGCCGAATAAGCCACTTCGCAGCTTGCACCTACCTCGCCCCATATCGACGATACGTTGATTATGGCTCCGCCGCCAGCGCCTATCATTCTGTCAGCGACGGCGCGGCTGCACAAAAACGCGCCCTTTGCATTTACGCCGAATATCCTGTCCCATTCGGAAGAGGTCGTGTCCTGAATGACCTTTATGCAGGATATGCCAGCATTGTTTACAAGCACGTCGAGCTTGTTGTAAAGGCGGAAAATTTCCGAAAACATATCCTCAACCTGAGCCTCGTCAGAAACGTCGGCGCGCATGAGCACGGGGCAATATCCGAGCATGTTGAACTCGGACTGCGTTGCAATTGCCGCGCTTTCGTCGGAAGAATAGTTGATGACCACTTCATATCCGCGCTGTAAAAATTCAAAAGCTATGTCGCGGCCGATGCCCTTTGTGCCGCCCGTAATCAAAACAGTTTTCATACTCCCTGCCAGTTATTATAAGCTATCGCAAAATAGTTTGCCGCCGCTGCGCGCGCAAATATTTTGCAACAAAAAGTTTTTATAAAGCAAATTGAGCGGCACATATGCCGCAATTATTTCATCAAGCGACAAGGCTTAAAGCCCCAAGCTGAAAATTTTTATTATCTTTTCTGCGATATCTTCGGGCGACAAATCGTCCGTATCTATAACCTCGTCCGCGGCGGCAAGATATTTAGGAGTGCGCGCGGGGAGGAGCTCGTTTATCCTCTTTTCCGCGCCGCCTGCAAGCAAAGGCCGCTCGGTATCGCCTTCGACGCGCTTTACAAGAGTTTCGGCGCGCGTGCGCAGAAATACAATTTTGCCGTTCTTTTTAAGAAACTCCACATTTTTTGCATTCAGCACGCAGCCGCCGCCCGTGGCTATTATAAGATTATCGCGCGAAGAAACTTCGGCTACAGTTTCCGTTTCGATTTCGCGGAAACGGGCCTCGCCGTACTTTTCAAATATATCGGCAATTCTGCCGTGTTTTTGCACAATCTCCGCATCAGTATCCGTCTGAGCCATTCCCGTAAGGCGCGAAAGGCATTCGGCTACGGTAGTTTTTCCGCAACCCATCATGCCGCAAAGCACTATATTCATAAATTAACCCCTGTATATGTCCTGATTAACGCTCTGCAAACTGAAAATATCCCGCGGAGCGCAGCAAGTTTACCGGCTGAGCTTACTTTAACAGGAAGCTTTCGCCTGCAAGAATATAGCTGTTTTTGCCGAAGCCGACAATGCTGCCCGCGCACACTTCGGATATTACAGACTTGTGGCGGAACTCCTCCCTTTTGAACACGTTGGACATATGCACTTCGACTACGGGAATTTTTATAGAAGCGATTGCATCCCTTATCGCGTAGCTGTAATGGGTGAATGCGCCTGCGTTCAGAATTATGCCGTCGCAGTCGGCGGTATGCAGTTTTGTGCAGATTTCGCCCTCTATGTTGCTCTGGTAAAATTCACACTCAACGCCCTTGAAATGCGAGGCGATTTCGCCGTTAATCTCTTCCAGGGTCTGACTGCCGTAAACGCCTTTTTCGCGCACGCCCGTCATGTTGAGGTTTACTCCGTTTATAAATAAAAGTTTCATTTTGTTCACCTTTTACGCCAAGTCAGAATTTCTGAATTCTTCAAAAAGCTTTGCTGCCGTTTTATCGTCCGGCTCTAATCCGAGATAAATGCATTCAGCAAAATATGCCTGATAAAAGAGCATCGCCATGCCGTTAATTATCTTTTTGCCGAGCCCTTCGGCAATTTCAAGAAATCTGCTTTTGGGAGGCACATATATCAGATCTACCGCCGTTTTGCAGAGGGATATGAGCTCCTCGCCGACGGGGGATTTGCCCACCGATTTATGCATTCCGACGCCCGTTGCGTTGATTATGATATCGTAAGACTTATTTTCAACGGAGGAAACAGCCGTTATGCCTTCCGCCTCTTTTGCAAGCTCTTCCGCCGATTCCTTGCGCATATCGAAAACAAAAACTTTTGCACCGCTTTCGGCAAGTTTTTTAGCCGCGCTTCTGCCCGCGCCGCCTGCGCCGAGAAGAAGAACGGTTTTGCCGCTTACCTCTACCCCGTTGTTTCTGAGCATGAGCATAAAGCCCATTCCGTCCGTATTGTAGCCTTTGCGCGTAGCGCTTATTACGGTATTTACCGCGCCGAAGGTCTTTGCGTCGCCCTCAAGTCCGCTCAGAAAGGGAATTATATCGAGTTTGAAAGGGATAGTTACGTTGAAACCGTCGTAATTTTCAAAAAGAGCGGGCGCGCGTGAAGAAAATTCTTCCTCAGGGATAGAAATTTTATCGTAAGTTATTTCAGCACCCAATTTTTTTGAAATGAATGTGTGCATGGCGGGGCTTGAGGACTGCGATACGTCCTTGCCCGTAACTGCAAGTTTAAGCGTTTTCATAATCTGTTCTCCTTTAATTGTGCGGCGCACTCGGCTATGATAGATGCGTACTTCGGTACGGGAAGGCGGAGTTCCTCAGGCTGACCAATTTTTGCGGGAACCATAAGCGAAATTTCTTCCGCGCGCACATTCTTTTTGTCGTACGCAGCCATAAGGCAGGCTTTTTCTGCGTCCGCATATGCGGGAATTTTTATTATTCTCTTTATTAAGTTAATAAGCGAATCAGCGTATTCGGGCGCACATATGCCGCAACGAACGGCTATATACAGCTCGTAATACATGCCGATGAGCACAAATTCGCCGTGAGATTTTCTTTTGTAATAAAGTTCGAACGCGTGACCTGTCGTATGACCTAAATTCAAAGTTTTTCTAAGCCCGCTCTCTCTTTCGTCCTTTATGACGACGTCGGCTTTATGCGCGATGCAGTCGTAAATTATGTCCTTTAAAAAGTCCGCATCCTCAAGCTTTTCCTTGTTCTGCTGCAGCTTATTATATATATCCTTGTTCAGCGCGCCCGTCTTTATTATTTCGCCCAGACCGCAACGCACTTCGCGCGCGGGGAGAGTAGATAAAAACATAGGGTCGGCAATTACAGTTTCGGGCTGATAGAAAGTGCCGACAATATTTTTTATGCCGCACAAATCTATCGCAGTTTTGCCGCCAACGGAGCTGTCCACCTGGGATAAAAGCGTTGTGGGAACCTGAACGAGGTGCACGCCGCGCATATACAGCGAAGCCGCAAGCCCCGCAATGTCGCCTACTACCCCGCCGCCCACGGCAAAAACAGTGGAATTGCGCTTCAAGCCAGAAGAGAGCATCGCCTTTAAAATGCCCAAAAGCACGCTGTAATTTTTGCTCTTTTCGCCTGCGGGTATAACGTGCACCGCGCCGCTCTTTGCAAAAATATCGTCGAACAACGGGCGGTAAATGCGGTAAACGTTGCTGTCCGTTACGGTAAAAGTCAGCTTGTCGCGGCAGAGCGCGGGTATATTTTCATTGAACGCGCCTTCGCCGCAGATTACCCTGCTTGAGCACGTCGCTGTATTAATTTCAACGGTTTTCATCAGTAAAGCTCCGAATACCTTTTTATTACCTGCGCCATATTGTCGCCGCCGAGCCTTTCGGAAACGACCTGAGCCACGGTGAACGCCGCAACGCTTTCAAGAATAATCTCGCAGGCGCATATTGCCGCGACGTCGCTCCTCTCGCCCGCCGCGCGGCAGGGCTCGCCGGAAACAAAGTCCACCGTGTTGAGTCCGCGCATGAGCGTGGGTATGGGCTTCATTGCGGCGCGCACAATTATATCTTCGCCGTTGGACATTCCGCCCTCTATGCCGCCCGCATTGTTTGTATGGCGGAAAAAGGCGCCGTCCTTTTTGTAAATTTCGTCGTGAACGCGGCTTCCGGGGAGGTCCGCCGCGGCAAAACCGAGTCCTACTTCCACTCCCTTTATTGCCTGTACGCCCATAAGCGCGCCGGCAAGGCGTGCGTCAAGTTTTTCGCCGTAAGTCATGCAGCTTCCGAAACCGCTCTTTAAGCCGTGTATGCGTATTTCAACGACCCCGCCCGCGGTGTCGCCGCGCTCCTTCAAAGCGTCGATAAGTTTCATCGCCTGCTCTTCCTTACCCTCGTCGAGCATGAAAAGGGGATGTTTTTTAGCTTCGGCAAGCTGCTCAAAGGAATATTCGGCGCCGTCAGATACTCCGCACACGCTCTTAACATATCCGCTTACCTGAACGCCGAGCGCAGATAAATACTGTTTGGCAATGCTGCCCGCGGCGACGCGCACCGCCGTTTCCCTCGCGCTGGCGCGCTCTAAAATGTTGCGCGCGTCAGTCTGGGCAAACTTCAGAAGTCCTGTAAGGTCCGCGTGCCCGGGGCGCACTTTTGTAAGCGTGCGCTGGGTTACGTCGCAGCTTTCAGCGCTCATGCAGTTTTCCCAGTTTTTATAATCGGCATTGACTATCATAAAGGCGAGCGGACTGCCGAGCGTGAGCAGATTGCGCACGCCGCTTAAAACTTCTATCCTGTCCTTTTCGATTTTCTGTCTGCCGCCCCTGCCGTAGCCGCTTTGCCTTAGCGCAAGGTCTTCATTGATTTTTGAAAAGTCGAGCTGAAGATTGGAGGGCAGCCCCTCTATTATCCCCACCAGCGTCTTGCCGTGCGATTCGCCCGCGGTTGTAAGTTTCATCTGCGTTCTCCTTATTTATTACTTGCGGCTGAAATATTATTCCGCCGACAAAGATGTGTTCCTTTAAAATACTTCACTCATTCTGATGCGTGTGCCGTACAGTCGCCCTCGGCGTTTATGCATACGGAAACGTCGCCGTCGTACATGGTTATAAAAAGTTCGCCGCCTGCTGCAAGGTCGGACATGACAGCCGTTGCGGGGCAACCCTCGGCATTGTTTTTGCCGACGGATATTACCGAGACATCTGGCGAAAGCATGTCGGTAAGCAAAGCAGCGCGCGACGATTCCGAGCCGTGCGCCGCAACTTTATATACGGCGCATTTGCCGAAATCAATCTTGTTGCCGTTGAATGAAAAGTAATCGTCGTTGCCGCCGAGCTCCTCAGAAAATATGTATTCGTCGGCTATCTTTTCAAGCACCGCGCCTGTAACGTCGCCCGCGTAAAATATTCCCCTTCCCGCGTACTCCAGCCACATCACCGCAGACGCATCGGCAATGTTAGTATCAGTAGGGTCGGAATTGAGCTTATCGTACTCTCCGCCGGGAGCCGTATGCACGGACGGCGAAAGAAACGTGAAATAAAAATCCCCTGCCTGCGCGCCTGCGCCGTATTCGGAAATTATAAGCTGAGCGCCGCTCGCTTCCGCGGCAGCTACAAAATCATAAAACCCGTCGGTGATATACCTGTTTGTGCAGTAAGGATAAAAAACAGCGCCTACGCCCTTATTTTTTATTATCTCCGCAAGTCCGCCGCAGTGTTCTTCCGAAACGGACGTGCACACGAGGTAATCTATGAAATCTATATCCCTGCGGTTAAGTTCGGTTAAAATTTTAAGGTCTGAACGGTAAGAGCCGTCGCCGCCGTCTATGACCATTGTTTTGCCGTCGGGAAGCTGCAATATGGTGCAGTCTGCGTGACCTGCGTCCAGAACGCACATATCAAGCTCGCCCAAAGGCGCGCGTTCGCGGCGGACAAGGTACGCCGTCAGATATTTTACGGGATAAAAAATATTTACAATCAGAAGAGTGCAGATTATAACAGCACCCGCGGCGACGGAAATCACCGCCGCAAGCGCCTTTTTTGTCAGCCTGACTTTTTTCATCGCCGCCAAACCCCGTCCGAAAGGTAAAAATATGTATAATCAGCGATTATATAGATTTATTATACATCTGCTGCAGTCAATTGTAAAGTTTTTTATTTAAAATACCTGCCGCAGGCGCGGCGCGCCTGCGGCAGGTATTTTGGAGGGGAAATTTTATGTATTTTGCTGCAGCGCAAGCGCCGCGTATAAGCTTTATGTCATTTGGACGTGTTTTTCAGTTTATGGTATTCGCAGTGGACAAGCACGCCTTCCATATTGTAAAAATGCACTATCTCTTCTGTGGCGTCTGCCTTTTCGCATGCGCCCGAAGCGTTGCGGAAGTACGTGACTTTAAAACTGCCGCCGAGAAGCGGAGTCGTTTCGCGGAACCTGCCCGCGATTACTGCTGTCATCATTTTCTTGCTCCTTTAAAAACGTCTTATCATATTTACAGTTATAATATAAACCGCTTTTGTTAAAGTTAAGTGAACGCATGGCAAATTTTAGGCAAACAATACAAAAAATATTTTTCTTTTTGCCGTACGCGCCATAATGCGCGCTGAAATGTATAAATATACATAAATTAAGGTGCCGCCGCATATTGACTATCCCTTTCGGGCGTGGTAAAATATTTAATATATACCATATGGCATACGGAGGCGAAAGAATATGGGAAATCTTATTATTACGGTTGGCCGCGAATTCGGCAGCGGCGGCAGGGAATTCGGCAGAAGGCTCTCAGACGACCTTAATATAGCCTACTACGACCGCCAGATCATAACGGAAATAGCAAAGCGCACTTCACTTTCTGAAGAGTACGTGCACCAGATTGTGGAGCGCAAACCTTACATGCCCTTCCCCATCACCACGGGAAGATCGTTCTACCCGCTCACAGACCCCGTCATAGAGCAGACACTTTCCGTTTATAACGAACAGCACAACATAATACGCGAAATGGCAGAAAAATCGGACTGCGTTATTGTCGGCAGATGCGCGGACAGAATACTCAAAGACATGAACCCGCTGAGAATATTCGTTTACTCGGATATGCCCTCGCGCATAAAGCGTTGCCGCGAAAAAGCGCCCGAACACGAACACCTTTCAGACTGGGCGCTTAAAAGGCATATACTCAGAATAGACAAGGAGCGCGCCCGCTACTACTCCTTCTACACAGACAGAAAGTGGGGCGACAGGCTCAACTACGACATATGCATAAACACGGCGCATATAACCCCCAAAGAGGCGGCTGCGGAACTTGCCCTCATTCTAGATAAAAAGAGACATCCGGAAGAAAAATAAAATGCAGTTATGTTGCGGCGGCGCGCAAAAAGCGCGCCGCCGCTTTTTGCCTGCCTTTTCCCGCAGCTTCCGAATAAAAAGGCATTTTTCGGAAAAGCTTGACCTCGCGCGATATAAGTGTTATAATAACCGCGACATCGCATATAAGCGGCAATTACGGAGGAAACTAAAGTTATGAAAAAGTACGATTACCTTATAGCAGGCGCTGGCCTGTTCGGATGCGTTTTTGCGCACGAAGCAAAAAAAGCAGGCAAAAAATGCCTGGTGATAGATAAGCGCAGCCACATAGGCGGCAACATTTACACCGAAAACAAAGACGGCATAAACATTCACGTTTACGGCGCTCATATTTTCCATACGTCGAACGAACGCGTGTGGAAATACGTAAACCAGTTCGTATCTTTCAATAACTTTATCAATTCGCCCATAGCGCGCTACAAAAACGAACTTTACAACATGCCCTTCAACATGAACACCTTTTCTAAAATGTGGGGCGTGGTGACGCCCAAAGAGGCTCAGGCAAAAATTGCCGAACAGATAGCCGAACTCAACATTGTCGAACCCAAAAACCTTGAAGAACAGGGTCTTAAACTCGTCGGCAGGGACGTTTTTGAAAAGCTTATAAAGGGCTACACCGAAAAACAGTGGGGCAAATCGTGCAAGGACCTGCCCGCCTTCATCATTAAAAGGCTGCCCCTCCGCTTCGTTTACGACAACAATTACTTCAACGACCGCTATCAGGGCATAGCCGAAGGCGGCTACACAAAACTCGCCGAAAAACTGCTTGAGGGTACAGAAGTCAGGCTCAACTGCGAATACTTCGAATTCATAAAAGCCAATCCCGACATCGCCGACAAGGTTTTATACACCGGCATGATAGACGAATACTACGGATATAGGTTCGGCGAACTCGAATACCGTTCCCTCCGCTTCGAAACCGAAAGACTTGAAGAAGAAAACTATCAGGGCAACGCGGTAGTCAACTACACCGAACGCGAAGTGCCCTACACCCGAATCATAGAGCATAAGCACTTTGAAAAAGCAGTAAGCCCCGTCACCTACATCACGCGCGAATACCCCGCTCAGTGGCATAAGGGCGACGAACCTTATTACCCCGTAAACGACGAAAAGAATAACGCGCTGTACGCAAAATACAAGGCGCTTGCAGACAGCGAAAAGAACGTTATATTCGGCGGCAGACTCGGTCAGTACAAGTATTACGATATGGATAAGGTAATAGAAGCGGCGCTCACCTGCGCAGAAGAAAACCTCAGATAAAATAATTTAAGGCAAAATAATTTTATGTTGCGGCGCGCAGACAAGTCTGCGCGCCGCATATTTTTTAACGGCAGACAATACGGCAGACCAATCTGCCGCAGAGCAATCATACGGCAGACCAATCTGCCGCAGAACATTTTTAAATAATTTTCAATCATATTAAAAAAATACTTAAAAAATGGCAGTTAAACAAGTTTAACGTTGATTTAAGCCGTGGCGTGTGATATAATAATGTTATCGTGAAACTGTTTGATATTAATTTCGGAAACAATCTGGACGGAGCGGAAGAACTGTTCGTCAAAGGCGGCAGTTATCAGAGGAAAAGCGGAAAGCTTTTGCTGAGAGCGGGCGAAAGCGCGTCTTTCGATACCTACTTCAACCTCTTCCCCCACCCTGAATACGCAAAATACTGCAATGTAAAAAAGCCCGTGCTTATGCTTGAAGCGCAGGGCAGATACCGCATAGACTTTTTTGAACAGAGAAAGAGCGGCAAAGTGTGCCTGAAGACCTGTTTTGAAGATGGCGACTGCGCCGAGGAGTGCAATCTTTCAGGCGCGCACGAGGGCGGATATACCTTTTTCACGCTCACCGCGGAAAGCGACTGCGTGTTTGAAAGCGGCGCCTGGGCGTCGGAAAAAACTCAGGAACGCAGGATTAAAATAGCCGTTATAATCTGCACTTACAACCGCGAACAGTATGTGCGCGCAAACGTTATGCGCGTTGCGGAGGCAATGGACGCCGACCCCGACCGCAAGGCGCGCGTGCACCTTTACATCATAGACAACGCAGGCTCGCTCGGACTTGAAAGCGGGGATTTTTATACCGTCATAAAAAACCGCAATCTCGGCGGCGCGGGCGGATTTGCGCGCGGAATGTATGAAGCCGCAAAGGACAAATCCTTTACCCACATGCTCCTGATGGACGACGACATATACTTCGATTTTTCTACGCTGGAGCGCACATATTTCATGCTCGGCGCGCTCACCGCGGAGCACCGTAACGCCTCCGTCGGCGGCGCTATGCTCATTATGGATAAACCGTACATACAGTACGAATTCGGCGGGAGGTTCGACGGACTTATTTTCCGTTCGCTCAACAGCAAGCTTGACGTCCGCAGAACGGAAAGCCTGCTGAAGAACGAGAACGCCCCCGCTCCCAACTACAATGCGTGGTGGTACTGCTGCATGCCGATATCCTGCGTGCATGAATACGGACTGCCGATGCCGTTTTTCATAAAGAGCGACGACGTCGAGTACGGTCTGCGCGCGATAGACGAACTTATACTTACAAGCGGTCTTGCAGTGTGGCACCAGGACTTCGGAGCAAAATACACCGGCACGCTGGAATATTATATAAAAAGAAACGGCGCGGTGGCGGCGGCAATGCGCATGCCCACGGGCAGCCTTAAAGCGGCGATAAGGTACGCATACTTCATGTTCAAAAACCTTTCGCTCAAAAATTATGACTGCGTTGAGCTTATATATAAAGCTTACCTCGATTTCAGGGCGGGCAGCGAATTCTTCCTCACCGCCGATTCTGCCGATCTGAACGCTGAAATACGCGCGGGCGCGCAGAAATTTGCAGAGCCTGAAGAGCTTGAAAAAGTATGCGGCAAAAAGCCCGAACTGCCTTACGTAAAGCGCGAAAAAAGACACAGCATTTTTGCCAGCCTGCTCATGCTGGCGGAAAACTATATGCCCTCCTTCCTCTTTTCCAAGAAGGTCGGCGTGACCAACGCGGGCATTCCGCGCGCCTGGGACTGCTTCATGAAAAAGACGGTCGTGCACTACGACCCGCACACCGAAAAAGGACTTATATTAAAGCTTGACACAAAACGCAGAAGAAAGCTGCGCAGGCTCACTTACAAAGTGTTTTTCGGCCTCCTCTTCAATTACCGCAAAATCAGAAAAGATTACCGCGAAAACTGGAGAAAAATGTGTTCGGAAGAAAACTGGTGCAGAATGTTCTTCAAAAACACACAAAATTAACCCACTTATATGCCCGATTTATTAAAAATTACGCGCGTCGGCGAACCGCCGCGCGCTTTTTTTATGCCTTTTTGTGTGATTTTATGCCTTTATGCTATATTATGCCGTGCGTTATACTTTATATTTATATATTTTTAATTGATGCGCACATATGCACGCGCGAATAAAGAATTATTTTGTAGAATTGGAAGTAATTTTTATAAAAATTTTATACAAACAGTAGATTTAAATTATGCATTGTATTATAATATTTATAATGTGATTTATAATAAGTTCAGGCGGACTTTTTGAATTTTGGTTGCGCCATATGCCGCGCCGTCGTCTGATGATGCTATTGTTTTTTAGCGCGACGGCATTCTTTCACACTCAAGCGCCGTAAGGCACTGCGGCAGATATATTTTTTAAGGCGCGGAAGGCGCGAATTGAATGCGGACACAAAACGGTTCCGCATACAGGTCCGAAAGAGCAGGACCGGAAGCTTTTTTACATTTTACGGAAATTCATAATGACAAAATTTTACCTTAAGCTGAAATACATACTCGACTTCTTTGTGGCGATTATAGGCGTAATCGTTACCTCTCCGCTTATGGCCGTAATAGCCATCGCGATAAAAATAGAAGACGGCGGCGAAGTGCTTTTGAGGCAGAACCGTACGGGGCGTTACGGAAACAAATTCGTCTGCTACAAGTTCCGCTCAATGAAGAGCGGCGACGTGCCTTTCGACAAGCATAAGCCCGTTATAAAGGACAACAATTCAAACGTCACAAAAGTAGGCAGAGTCATAAGAAAGTTCAAACTTGACGAACTGCCGCAGATATTCAACGTTTTAAAAGGCGACATGTGCTTTATCGGCCCCCGCCCCCTTCTGCCCGTTTACGACAACGAGTATGAGGAATGGGAGCTCATAAAATTTGAAATGCGTCCCGGTCTTACCGGGCTTTCGCAGGTGCGCGGCAACGGACATCTTTCTATAAAAGCGCGCAAATATTACGATGCATATTACGTTACGCACGCTTCGCTGCTGTTGGATATAAAAATAATTTTCAAAACAATAGCCGTCCTTTTTGTGGGCGAGCGCAGATTTTTGAAGCACGTATCCAAAGAAGAGTACACGCAGCAGGAAAAGCTTGTGGAGAGCAAATTCGCAATTAACAGACAGACTTACCTTAATTTCGGGCTCGTTCCGCCCGAAGAACGCGGGGAACAGAATTCATGCAGGACGGAAGAATAAACGTATTACAAATAGTCGGCAACGCGCGCCTTGGCGGCGTTGCCTCTTGTTTATTAAATTACTACAGGCGCGCGGACCTCACGCATTTCAGATTCGATTTCGTGACATACGCGCCCACCGACTTCGACGAGAAAGTAAAAGCCGTTGACAGCCAGGCGCGCGTATACTACATCTCACCTTTCCAGAAAAATTTCCTCAAGGGGATTTTCGACCTGGAAAAAGTGTGCGGACAGAACGATTATTCGATAGTTCACTCCCACCTTACAACGCTTTCGGCGTTTTCCCTGACGGCGGCGGCGCACACGAACGTGCCCGTGCGCATATGCCACGTTCACAGCGCGTTCAACAAAAATTCCGAGCATTACCTTGCAAAAAGCTTTTTAAGGCCGTTTGCGGCAGAACACGCAACTCATCTGATGGCTTGCAGCAGGCACGCCGCTGAAAATATTTTCGGCAGGCGGGCTAAAGAAACTTATATCCTTCCCGACGCGATAGAAGCCGAAAGGTTTTATTCCGACGAAGGCAAGTACGCCGAAGCGCGCCGAAACCTGGGGCTGAAAGGAAAAGTAGTGCTTTTCGTAGGCAGATTTGTTTACCAGAAGAATATACCCTTCCTTATGCGCGCATTCAGCAAAGCCGCAGAGGGCGAAGATATGACGCTGGTTCTTCTCGGCGACGGAAAAGAGCGGCACAACATAATTTCGCTTGCCGGCGAGCTGAACATCAGAGACAAGGTGAAAATAGTGCCGCCCGCAGACCCCGCCGAATGGTACAAAGCGGCGGACGTATTCTGCATGCCTTCGCGCTATGAAGGGCTGGGAATGGCGGCAATCGAGGCGCAGGCCGCGGGGCTTAAATGCCTCGTTTCGGGAGCAGTTCCCAAAGAAGCAGACGTGACGGGCAAATGCGTATATCTTCCCGACGACGAAGACGCCTGGGCGGAAGAACTTAAAGCGCCCGCACCCCATTTTTACGACAGCAGAGAGAGCATAATCTCCTCTCATTACGATATTGCGCACGAAGCGCACAGACTTACAGACTTTTATGAAAAAGCGCTTGCAGAAAAACGATAGTTTTAAACATAAACCGCACGTCGCGTCAAA
This sequence comes from uncultured Clostridia bacterium, assembly GCA_944368065.1. Taxonomy (GTDB): domain Bacteria; phylum Bacillota; class Clostridia; order Christensenellales; family Borkfalkiaceae; genus Coproplasma. Next base: position 68,414 of record CALVWV010000033.1, read on the forward strand.
TTTCCGACCGCGCTTTACAAATTCTGTAAATTTGGCTATAATATAAATATACCCCACTCATTCAAGCGAACATATGCCGAAAAAACTCCGGCATTTTTTTGCGGCGGTTGCAGATATAAGGGAGATTTAAAGCATGAAGAATAAGACTGGTTCAATAACCCAGCGAATGTACCTCATGCGCCTGCTCGTAAGGCGCAACATTAAAAACCAGTATTACCGCTCATTTATAGGCGTTTTATGGACGGTCCTCAACCCCCTCCTGAACATGCTGGTTATGGCTTTCGTATTCTCCGCCATATTCGGCAGACATACAGACGGACTTGACTACCCCATATATATACTTTCGGGCAACATAATTTTCGGCGTAATGCGCAGTTCGACGTCCTCTTCGCTCACCTGCCTCGTAGGTCAGTCGGACATGCTCCAGAAAACCAAAGTTCCCATCGAAGTTTTCCCCACCGCGAACACTTTTTCCGCTCTGGTGACGTTCGGATTTTCCTTCATAGCGCTCCTTATAGTCGCGGGATTCCGCGCTCTTCCCATATGGGACGGCATAGGCGCTTCTTACTATACCTTCCACTGGCAGATAGTGCTTGTCGTGCTTATTCTGCCCGCCCTTACAATCTTTTCATTGGGCATTTCCTTCTTCTTAAGCGGACTGTACGTATTCTTCCGCGATATCAGGCACATATACACCGTACTTCTTACGCTGTGGACATACCTTACCCCCCTGTTCTATTCGCTGAACTCGTTCGAAGGTACGGATTCCATTCTGCCCAAAATAATGAAATTCAACCCGATGTACCACTATGTCGACGCATTCCGAGATATGCTGATGGGCGCTATCCCGTCGGTCAAAACCTGGATTGCCATGTATGTCTTCGCCGCGATATCAATTATCATCGGCTGGCTGTTCCTTCAGGCGATAAAGAACAAGATCGCCGCAAACCTGTGAGGTGAAAGATATGGAAAACGGCAGAGAAGACGTAGTTCTGGAAGTGCGCGACGTTACAATGAAGTTCAACAAATATGAAGTAGGCGTTAATTCGCTTAAAGAACTCGTTGTGCGCGCATTCAAAAAAAATCTTAAAAAAAGCAAATTCGAATGCCTTAAAGGCGTAAGCTTTGACGTGCACCGCGGCGAAGCGGTTGCGCTTATCGGCAAAAACGGCGCGGGCAAATCCACGCTTTTGAAGATTGTTTCGGGCATACTCAAGCCTACAACGGGTTACGCCAAAAGATACGGCAGAATAACCCCGCTCCTGCGCCTCGGCGCCGGGTTCGACGGCAACGCGACCGGACTTGAAAACATTTACCTTAACGCCGCAATACTCGGATATACGAAAAAAGACATCGACGCAAAAGTTCCCGCCATTATAGAATTTTCCGAACTGGGCGATTTCATCTATTCGCCTATAAAGACTTATTCTTCAGGTATGATGGCAAGGCTCGGCTTTTCCATTGCCGTAAACATGGAATCGGAAATACTGCTGATAGACGAAATACTTGCCGTAGGCGACATTGCGTTCAACAAAAAATGCCACGAAAAGCTTGCCGAACTGCAGAAACAGGGGCTTACCTTCCTCATAGTTTCGCACGGCGAAGCCGTTAAAAGATACTGCAAGCGAGCAATATGGATAGACGGCGGACTCGTGCGCGAAGACGGCGATATAAGCGTAGTTTTCAAGCACTACACCGAAGCGATGACAAAAAAGCCTGCCGCTCCCCAGCCGGCTGCGGCACAGGCGGCAAAGCCCGCCATAGCGCAGGTACAAAAGCCTGCCGCACCCGCTCACGCCGAAGCAAAACCCGCACAATCTGCTGCGCAGCAGGCACAAAAAACTGTTCCCGCACAGCCCGCAACAGCGTCAAAACCCGCGCAACCCAAGCAATAAAATTTAAAAGTCCGCATCGGCTGATGCGGACTTTTTTAATGAGCCGCGCGGCAATAATTGCCGCGCGGCTAATTTCAGTTTAACTTTATTTACCGTAAAATTATTTATTGCACATTTACTTTTTTATCGGCAACATTGCCTGACATGTCCGACTTTTCGGCAGAAGCTACCTCGCCTCCGGCTATGTCGGCCGCGCCTTCGGCGCGCATCTTCTTGCCGCGGCGTATGACAAGCGGCCTTAAAAGAAGCAGAGGCCCGCTCTCCCCTTCGCGCTCGGAAAGAAGAAGGAATACCGAATACACCATGGCGGGGAATACGTGGAAAATATGATTGTCCAAAAGGGACATTCCGAATATTCCGACAAGAATTATAATATAGAACAGGCTCTCTGCCGAAGGGCGCTTTTTAACCGCGAACGCCACCTGAAGGATATGAACGAGGTAGGCAAGCAGACCGAATATGCCGCAGCTTGACAAAAGCTGTATGAAAATGTTGTGGTACATATCGGGGAAAACCCAGTTTTCTATATTGTAAGAATTTTCAAGCGGTTCGTAGAAACCGACGCCGAGGAAGGGCTGTTTGAGGAAATTGCGTATTCCGTTCGCCCATATTTCCAACCTGCCGGAATCGTCGAACCCGCGCTCGAAATACACGGCGAGAAGCTTGTAGATAAAATCCCACAGCACAATCAGCATTATGATTCCGACTACCACTACCGCACAGTTGAATATGCGCGCAAACTTGCGCACGGGCGACTTTACTATGCTCAGATATATTGCCGCCGCGACGAGGATAATGCCGCTTATTAGCGCAGACGTGCGGCTCAGCGTAAGGCATACTCCGCCGAAAAATACAAATGCGAGGACGTAAAACGCCCAGCCGCCGCGCTTTGATTTTACCGCCAGGTAAAAACTTGCGGGGAACAGCATTCCGAGCATTCCGCCCACATTGTTGCTCATGCCCCAGCCTGCCACAAGTATGTCCTTATCCACAGAACCGTCCTTTATTACTCCGTCGAAAAGATATATTTTGCAGAGCTGCAAAAATATTACGCCCGAAGCCAAAACGAGCACGTATGCCACATAGTGCGCCGTCTTTTCGTCAATGCGAAGGGTATTGAAAAAGAAAATGTAAAACGCAAAGAACGAAAGCGCCATCAGAAGTCCGAAAGGCAGGTCTTTTATAGTATAATTTTCATAGAATACTCCGTTAAGGAGAAACGCCAGCACAAGAAGCACTATTCCGAGGCGCAGCTTGCTTTCTTTAAAAAAGTTTTTATCCTGCGGGAACACTATGAAGCGGAACAGAAGGCAGGCGACGAGAAGTATGCCCAGGCATAGGAAATAAATCTGCACGCCGCTGCTGTAAAAAAAGTCCGAACTGAACGGCGGCTGAGGCGTGTGTACCCAGCTTACGCCGTAAACGGCGAGGAACACAAGCGGCAGCATGGGCTTTGAATCGCGCGAAAATACGCAGATGAAGACGACCGCAACGGCAGTTATGGCAAAATATGCGATTTCAAGACCCGCAAGCGAAGATATGAGAGCGAGAACGGCATATGCCGCGGGGAAATAATAACTGTCAAGAAACCAGAGTATCTGTTTTATGACGGGAAGCTGCGAAACAGCTCTTATTTTTTGTCTCATGGAAGCTCCTTGAAAAGCGCCGCACTAAAAAAATATGCGCTAAGCGCTTTTAATTATAATAACACGTAAACGGCGTTTTGGCAATCAAATGCGCCGCGCGTATTCGCGAAGCTTTTGTCGAATAGCCTTAAAGGGATAAAAATTATACCCGAAAAGCCGACCTGATTTTGAATTGACCCGCATATATGCCTTATCCAACGCAAAAAACTCAAATAAAAAAAGCGCCTCAAGGGCGCTTTTTTTATTAGTTAAATTGTTTCTATAAGATTGCCGTTTCCGTCGCAATGACAGGATTTTGTATATTTTTCCTGCCAGTTGCTGTTGCCGTCCCTGTACACGCACCTTGCCACCCAGTAAGCGGCAACGCCGTTGGTGGGATATTCGGCTATGAGCGTCTTGCCTATGTCGAGGTCGGGAACGGATATTACGCTTACCATTTCCATGTTTTCATAAGAGTAGTTCCTTTCAACGGAGCGATAGAGCTCCACTCTTACGTAAACGGTCGAAGGGAAAAGAGTAAATTCGTTTTTAGCCGAGCCGTAAACCCTGCCGTCGCCGCCGTTGATTGCAAGAGAAAGAGAAAGCAGAACGTAAGGCGTGATATCTGACTGAGAAGCCTCCTCCGCCCTGTCGTCCGCGCTCTTGAAGCCTGTAAACAGGCACATGCAAAGCATAATAACGCAGATTACAGCCGATGTGAATACAGTTAAAAGTGTCTTCTTTTTAGTAAAGGTTTTCATTAAAAACTCCTCTTTAAAAAAATCAACGGAAAAATCAGTCAGCCTCCGCAAGTTTGAGTCTGCGGCGGTATAAAAACATAAGCACGGACAAAGCGCCGAGCAGAACGGTTACAAGAACGCTGATTACAAAATCTATAGCGGTAAAATCCACAATCACGTCAAAACCGTAATTTACGGAAAATGCCGTAAGCCCTACAATTATGCTGCATAAAATCATTACAACAAAAAGGATTGCCGTTATGCAGAAAACAGCCGTGACAGCCCTAATTCTTACGCGCGAGCGGCTGTGTGTTTTACAGGGTGCGGGAACGAACGGAGTTGTGAGCGTAGCCGAAGTTACCGCCTCCGCAACAGTAGGCGGCACGTAAGATGCACTTTTTTGCTGCGATGCAGACGCGCTTTTCCTTGACTCGGCTCCCGACTGGCTGTTTGCACTGAAAAAATAATCGGGAGTAACGCCGAACAGCGCGCACATATTTTTTATGTCGCCCAGCCCGGGTTCAGCCGTACCCCTCTCCCAGCGCGAAACAGTCTGCCTTACGACGCCGAGCCTTATGGCAAATTCTTCCTGTGAAAGGCCGTGTTTAGTGCGAAGATTCTTTATAACATTTGCGTCATTCATATAACTTTATCCGATAGTGTTGTGGTTACAATTATAGCACTTAAAAACTGAAATTACAACAAATACGAAGATGACAAAATTACAAATATTGTATCATACAGGCTTAAATCAGCCGTATTTGTCGCAAAATCGCGCAAATTATAATTGTTTTTATAAAAAGCGGCGCGGCACAGTTATGTGCCGCGCCGATGTATATGTAATTCATGCAGATTAACTGACCAATGCGCCAGCCGTGCAAGAGAGCATGAGCGCATTGAAACATAAAAAATTTTATAATTTATTTTTGGCGGACTGCTTTATCTGAGAGTGATAGAAATAATTGATAATTATAGGTCTGCCCGTCGGATTGCGAAGGAATGGCTCTTCGTCAATCACATACAAAAAGCCGTTCGTTGCGGCATATTCAGCCACCTTTTTATCGAGCTCCATCCAGTAAGACAAATCATTTTTGCCGTAAATGCTGTTGTACAAGGGGACAAGCCCGCTGTATTTCTGACTTATGTAATTTAAGATATCCGCCTTGAACCCGCCGCGCAGATTGAGATTTTCAAGCCATATATAATCGCAGAAATCCTTTATTTTTTCTATTATGGCAAACACGTCAGTTATGCCCGGGAATATGGGGGAAATAAAGCAGGTCGTGCGCAATCCCTCTTCGTGGCACTTTTTCATTGCCGCAATTCTGCGCTCTATGGATACGGCTTTGTCCATATCGTCCTTGAAGACTTCGTCCAGAGTATTTACCGACCAGCTGATAAGCGGCGAACGGAAAGTTTTTATAAGGTCGAGGTCGCGCAGAACGAGGTCCGACTTCGTCGTTATTATAAGATTTATATCGCTGCCCTGCATTTCCTCCAGAAATGTCCGCGTGCGTCGGAAGACTTCTTCCTGCGGGTTATAAGCGTCGGTAACCGACCCGACGATAACAGTACTGCCGTCGTACTTATGCGGATTTTTTATTCTGTCCCAGTATTTGACGTCAAGAAACGTTCCCCACGGCTCTTCGTGACCCGTAAACCGCTTCATAAAGCACGCATAGCAGTATCTGCACGCATGTGTGCAGCCTACGTACGGGTTAACCGAATAACCTGCAATCGGCAGATTGGATTTTGTCATAACAGTTTTTACTCTGATTTCGCCCAACTTTAACTCTTCCATATCACTCCTCCAGATTTTTGAGTATCCGCAGAAGGTAGGACTCGAACTGCTCCTTCTCTGCTTCGGAAAAGCCTTTGTAATAAATATTTTCCATTTCTTCCGTCACTTCGTCGTAGCTCTCTCTGAGCTCCGCCGCCTTTTCCGTCAGCGATACGCACGCGCTGCGCTTATCAGAAACGTTCTCTGCAATGGTTATAAGCCCCTGATCGCGCATCCTTGCAAGCATTGCCGTGAGAGTAGTTTTGGCAAGACCGCTCTTTCTGGAAATTTCCGTGGCGGTCATATCGCCGCCCTGCCAGAGTACATACAGAATTTTGCCCTGCGCACCGTTGAATGCGTCTATATTCTTTTCCTGCAGGATTTTATCGAACGCGCGCCCGCCTATCCGCTTGATTTTTGAAATCAGAAACCCGCCCTGCCTTTTGCTTTTCTTGTTTTCTTTCATAGTCCGAACTCCTCAGGAAATTGCTGTATCATTTTGCTTTCGGGAACAATCCCGCACAAATCTTCCTTCATGAACACAGGTATATTTTTTTCGGCGGCCTGAGCCGCAAGACCTTCCGCCCAGCTCTTTTCCGTGGATATCTTGCCCTTGCAGCTGCCCGTTTCCGTGCCTACCACAACCCAATCGATGCCGCTTAAATCCACCTTGCCGACACCGTCGGAAAGCGGTTCGAACGTGACGTGATAGTGCCTTGCTTTAACATTATTTTTAAGCGCCTGTATGCGACCGCGCTCCGCCGCTTGCGTTACCGTCACTCCGAACCAAAGATTTTCAAGCGGAACGTCAATATGCAGCCGTTCAGGGCGCTTTGTAAGAAAAAGATATGTATTCTGCGGCGTCGCCGCGGCCTTTTCAAAGACCTTTTGCATCCATTCCTCCCGCCAGTAAGCCAAATCGCTCATGCCAGTAAGCAAAAATATTCCGGGCTTCTTTGCGTCAAACAGGCGAAGCTTGCTTTCAAAAAACTCAGGCTTCGAAAAGTCTTCCGTAATATGAAATCTGCGGCAGTTGTTGCGCGCATAGCAGTACCTGCAACCTATGGGACACCCGATAACTATATTAAGGTTTTTTATTTTATCCTTTATTTTAGTAACCATACCCCCCTCATTTATCACTTTTGTAAAAGAGTTCAGTTAATTCAATTTAAAATAATACTATATAGTATCAATATAATACTATATAGTACTTATGTTGTCAAGCAATGAAAGCAGTTTGTAAAATAATGTCGCGGCGCAATTTTGCGCCGCGACATTTTCATGATTTATTCTACCGTAAGGTTGTAAGTTATGGCCCTGATGTTCTGCTTATCCAAAAAAATCAGCTTTGTAGTGCCCTTAGATACATTTGCGCAGTTTATTATAATAGTCGCGCCGACGGCGCTTGCATAGGGAGCGCCCGTTTCAATGGGTCTTATCCTGTATACTGCCTTGGGAGGAAACACTTCTTCGTTAGTTGAAAGCAGTCTTATATAAGTCATGCCGAGTTCGCCCGCTGAAGTCGCATATGTGGAATTTGATACGTATGTTGTTCCGAAAGTTACGGTGAATTCAACAATCTGGCCTGACCCTGCAGTCAAAGGCGGGGTAAGCCCCCACTTCATGCCGTTGTTTTCTTCGACGTCGTCAATGCCGAATTCAAGCGTCAGCGTTACGTCGGACGACGGCATTGCGAAGGTGAACTCACCATCCGCAGCACCTTCTGTGCATGCCGTGCCGTTAAAGTATACCGTCGGATCGAGAAAACCAAATTTATCTTCCACTGTTACCGTAACAGTTTCGCCGACCTTACTTTCCTGCGCGCTGAGCGCGACATCGTAATAATCTTTGAACTCGGCGTCGTCCGTTACGCTGATTTTGTAGGTTTTATCCGAGTCAGTCTTATCGCCTTCGGATTTGTTGCCTTCTGTTTTACCGCCACCCGAACATGCGATAAATACCGCAAAACTGAGGGCGAGCGCGCCTGTAAGACATAATATTCCTGCCCATTTTTTCATGCCGTCCACCTCCTTATCAATGTTTTGTAATTTCATTATACTATACAATTCTTTCTTTGTAAATATCCAATATTTTAGTTTTTCTCTGCAAAGGTATATGTTCAACTTATGTGGAAAACAGCTTTCTTTAATATTTTTTCGGGCTATTAGGGACATAAAAACAGGGCTTATCCCGTATCGGGATAAGCCCTGTTCAGCTTTTATTTTTAAAATTACCGCAGTTTTAAAGCATTTTCGCCCAATTTTTGCGATAAATCGGCCACAAATTACTTGCGGGGATTCTTGATGTTAGCCTGTTTCAAAGTGTTAGGTTCAGGGTCACCCGCGAAATCGCCCAAAATACCACTCTTTGAGCGAAAAATACCACTTTTGAGCCCATTTTTTTAAAAAAATACCACTCTTTATTAATTTGAATAGAAATGAACAGTTAATTATGATAAAGCAATGTCCCACTTATTTATTTTATATCATGAACATTTAAGATAAGTATTTTTTCATAAATATTCATATTATAGACTTTTAGAAACTTGCTTATCAAAAAGTTGGTCATTGAGAAGTTTAAAGGCATCCTCAACAGTCTTGACAGGCTTATCATCATCTTTTAATGGAAGACTATTGTCATAGAACTGACCGTCGTGGTATTCAATATCCACATCATTCCCATTGACTTTCTTAAGGAACGTGCGGGAACTGTCCTCCGTCAGGTACCCACGGCCACAATTATATTCAACATCTAAACCGTTATCTTTCAGTCGACAATATAGTGCATAACTCATTGCTTCTACGTATTCTGCACTCAGTCTTTCTCTCTGATATAAGATCACACGCTTACGCTTTCCCATGTCGATATTAAAACGATTTTTCCACATATACTCAAACAAACCGCTAATATGAACAAGATTATATAAAAGTTCACCTGTCCCGTCATGTAAGCCGTGAAAATCGAAATCAGTTTGCCTTTGATAAGCATCAATGCAATCATTCAGCCATTTTTCCGTCTGCCCCCCTATAGAAACACCGCTTTTCTGATACTCATTGAAAAACATTTTAAACACATCAAAGGACTTCTGCTCCCTCAAAAGCCTTCTCCATGTAAAGTATTGGTTTCCACCCTCAAAGAAGAAAGTATAACTTGAATTTGCCAAAATGGAATAGTCGCCGAAAGTAAGCAATGCCCTCTTAAGAAGGTCGTCCTTTTCAGCTATCATATTTTTATTCAAAAGTTGCTGGATCGTCCCCCAATTTTTTTCAAATATTTGAACGGCATCTTTATGCGCCGTTTCATCAAGCGGAAGCGAATCGTTATTAATTCCCTGTAATCGAAGTGCAAAACCTATCTGTCCATCAAAATATGTATCTCCCTCGGCTTGCTTGAGCGTCGGCTCCCAATCAGAACAACACTTTATTAGCTTGGCTTTCAGGATTTCTTCACTCACTTGATACCCATCAAAGAATTTTATTGTGGGCACTGCGGCAAAATAACCGACTGTGTCTTTGCAGCAATCTCTTGCGATGGCTTCGACAGCATTGCATGAATTGCAAAACTTCTCATCTGTATCAATCTCCGTGTTCCTTACAAGCTTTGTAATAATGTTAATCCAACGGTCGAATGAAAGCAAATCATATTGCTCCATAACGACCGCATATGCGGTGACTGCATACAAAATGACGCGTTCTTTACGTTCTGATTTTACCGCTTTATCAAAAACGGTGTCAAATAAGTTTTTGAGTCTGTCCCTATTGCTTTTATAGAGCCAAAGCATAAAATTAAATGTCGACTCTATCTTTCTTATGGATCCAGCACCTGATACATTCAAGGTTTTGTCTTCGAAAATTTCGCGATAATTATGAAAATTATAGAAGTCGCTGTTATTTAACACTTTTTCAATTTTAGCATCAGTTTTTCTATTAGCTGACGACTGAGCAGGTAAAATATAATTAAGTATCAACTGATGAAGCAACTTCAAATAATAATCGTCACACCTATCAGCAGGGTTTCCACACGCTTCGGAACAGGAACACATGTTCCAGATAAGCGCCATCCATTCCGTATCAGCCTGAAGCTCGAACTGCTCACAGAATTCCATACTAAAAATATTATTGTGTTCAGGTTTCACAAGTGACTCGGCATAGTCGAAGAGATCAGACTTAAAAATTTCAAATTCGGTCAGCGGCTTTCCTCGCGCATTCATCTTTATATAGAGATCATTTTCATTCCCCATATCATTGATGCTTAGCCCCATATATGTAATCGGACAATCGTCTGCCATAAGCTTGTCTGCGATAGTATTATTTTTAAATAAATTATCAATCTTTTCAAGTACAACCAAGAATGAAGCAACTGACGGGTCACGTTCCCATGACGACACAAACCAAGCGGTATCCATGATAAAACTACTCAACTTATCATTCCCCTTTTCAAAATACTCAGGCAAATGATCTATAAGTTGGGTCAAAAAACGACGAGTTGTCTCTCGAGTATTGTATTTAAAACAATGGAGTCGCTTAAGCTCTGCACTCTTCCCTTCTGCCGCAAACGCATATATATGTAATAACAGAAGAAGCGTCAATCTCTGTTGCCCGTCAATTGGAATAAACTTTTTATTATCAAGTTTTCCATATACATAGTTAAGATCAAGGATTTCCATAGTGTCCAAAGCATTGAAAATATCATTAAGCAAACGATTAAGTGTAAATTCAATCTTTTCATCTCTCCTACCTTGAACATAATCTCGTTGAATGGCTGGTATATCAATTTCATTAACGCCCGACTGTGTAATAAAACGCCAAAAGCTTACTTTACTTCCGTTTGACATACTCGAGCCTCCTTAATCAACACTCGTTTAATCTCATCCAAATAACATTCCGCATCAACAGTGTCCCAACGTTGCATGTTCTTTAATCCTACTT
>CALVWV010000034.1 GCA_944368065.1 uncultured Clostridia bacterium
CCTCCTGTCATTTTAAGTGATGCGGTCGCCAAACCTTCACTTATCTTAACACGGAGGTTTTTATTTACTAAAGTCTTTTTTATCGTCCCCCAGTAGAACTGGGGGTTTTTTCAAGCTAAAGCGCCAATGCAAGCCGCGGCGGGATTGTTTATCCCGCCGCGGCTTTTTAAAATTCACAGAACGCGGCATTTTAAAAATGCCGCGCTTCTTATTAATTGCACAACATCAGATACAGTTTGACATCGTATGGAAAATATCAATAAAACAGCGCGGAAGAAAACTCTTCCGCGCCTTTTTTGCGTTTTTAAGTTTTTATTTTGCGTACTCAACGCTTCTGAATTCGCGTATGACGTTGACTTTGATCTGACCAGGATATTCAAGCTCGGATTCAATCTTCTTTGCAATATCCTTTGCAAGGAACAGAGCCTGAGCATCGTCTATCTGTTCGGGTTTGACCATTACGCGCACTTCTCTGCCCGCCTGAATGGCGTAGCTCTTTTCAACGCCGCTGAAGCTTGAAGCTATCTCTTCAAGTTTTTCAAGGCGCTTTACGTAGTTGGTTCCCGTCTCCCTTCTTGCACCGGGTCTTGCGCCTGAAATTGCGTCCGCCGCGGCTACAAGCACAGCCTCAACCGTTTTGGGCTCTACGTCGCCGTGGTGCGCCTCTATGGCGTTGATAATGTTGGCGTTCTCCTTATACTTCTTGGCGAGGTCTGCGCCGAGTCGTATATGCGTACCTTCCTGCTCGTGGTCAACAGCTTTGCCTATATCGTGCAGAAGACCTGCGCGCTTTGCAAAGTTGACGTCCAGACCGAGTTCCTGAGCCATAAGACCAGCAAGAAGCGCAACTTCTATCGAATGTCTGTAAACGTTCTGGCCGTAGCTCGTCCTGTACTTGAGTCTGCCGATAAGCTTGATGAGTTCGGGATGCAGTCCGAATATACCCACTTCAAACATAGCGCTCTCGCCCGCCTGTTTGATTTCGTTATCGAGTTCTTTCCTTACCTTTTCAACAGTTTCTTCTATGCGCGCGGGATGAATTCTGCCGTCGGCTATGAGCTTTTCAAGCGAAAGCCTTGCAACCTCCCTGCGGATAGGGTCGAAACCTGAAAGAATTACAACTTCGGGCGTATCGTCGATTATGAACTCTATGCCCGTGGCATTTTCAAGGGCGCGGATGTTCCTGCCCTCCCTGCCTATTATCCTCGCCTTCATGTCGTCGCTGGGAAGCGATACCGTGGAAACGGTTATTTCCGAGGTATGGTCTGCGGCGCAACGCTGAATTGCAAGCGTTATTATCTTCTTCGCCTCGTTGGTGGCCTCTTCCTTGGCGGTCTGCTCGATGTTCCTTACCTGAAGCGCAACGTCGTGGCGGACGTCGTCGAGTATTTCGTTGGAAAGGAGGGTTTTGGCTTCCTCTTTGGTGAGCTGGGCAACCTTTTCGAGTTCCTGAATCATCAGCTCGTGCTGGTGATTTATTTTGTCCTGAGTCTTTTTGATTTCCTGCTCTTTTACTGCGAGATCTTTCTTCTGCTGTTCGAGAGCGTCCGACTTCTTGGTGAGCGAATCCTCCCTCTTGTCGAGGTTGTCTTCCCTCTGGGTCAAGCGCTGTTCCTGTTTTGCAAGTTCAGCTTTCTTTTCTTTGCTTTCGCGTTCGAAGTCGTTTCTTAACTTAAGTTCCTGTTCCTTTGCCTCCAATATGGCTTCTTTTTTCAAAGCTTTGCATTCGGCCTGAGCGTCGGTTACCATCTTCTTTGCCCTTTCGGACGCTTCGCCGAGCTCTTTGTTGGCCTTGATGACCTTTGCTCTGTACAGCACGTACAGCACAGACACTATCACGGCCGCAATAACGACCACGCCGAGGGCTACGCCGAGCCCGATAACGGCGCCGTTGCTTGCGAGAAACAGGGAGCTTATACCAGATAATTGCATGTAAGCCTCCTGATTGTTTTGTAATATATCCGACCCTGCAATGACTTATAAATACAGCTGTGGCAGGGTAAGTAATATCCTTATTAATTTTACAACAAAATGCATGTAAAGTCAACGTATAGCAGATTTTTTATAAAAATACTTTTGTTTTAAAAGCCGAAAAGGCGGCATATATGCCGCCTTTTTAACCTTATCAGTCAATATCTTCCATCCATACGGCGTTCGATGCGTCCGAGGGCATGCGCCAGTCGCCGCGAGGCGAAAGCGTGACGGTGCCGACCTTGACTCCGTCAGGTATGCACGAGCGCTTGAACTGCTGTGAAAAGAATCTTTTATAGAAATTTTTAAGCCATTTGTCGACTGTTTCGCGGCTGTACAAGCCGTGGAAAGCCTTGTGTGCGATAAAGCGGACCTTTGACGGAGCAAAGCCCCAGCGCACGATATAGTAAAGGAAAAAGTCGTGCAGAATATAAGGACCTATTATGTCTTCCGTCTTCTGGGCAATCTCGCCTGCGGCATCGGGAGGCAGAAGTTCGGGACTTATTTCTGTTGCGAGAATGACTTCAAGCGTCTCCTGAGCCTTGCCGCCAAGTCTTTCCGCCTCGAACTTTATAAGGTGCTTCACAAGCGTCTTGGGCACGCCTGAATTTACGGCGTACATAGACATATGGTCGCCGTTATAAGTTGCCCAGCCGAGCGCGAGTTCGCTCAAATCGCCCGTACCTATGACAAGTCCGCCCGTCTTGTTGGCAGTGTCCATGAGTATCATGGTGCGCATGCGCGCCTGAGAATTTTCGTACGTGACGTCGAGAACCTCAGGGTCGTGACCGATATCTTCGAAATGCTTTAAAACGCTGCCCGTTATATCAGTCTTTTTAAGCGTAACGCCGAGCGCCTTTGTAAGGTCGACAGAGCTTTTGAGCGTTTTGCCGGTAGTGCCGAACCCGGGCATGGTTATGGCAATTATATCCTTGAAATCTTTTCCGAGTTTTTCAAAAGCCCTTCTGGTAACCAGAAGCGCGAGCGCCGAATCGAGCCCGCCGGATATGCCTATCACCGCTGTCTTTGCGCCCGTATGCTTTAACCTTTTTACCAGACCCATGGTCTGCAGATTAAGAATGAGCTCTGTGCGCTCTGCAAGGCGCTTGCCGCTTCTGGGCACGAACGGAAGACGGGGAAATTCGCGCTCCACCTCTGCACAGCTCTCTGCTGCCGTAAACAGAACTTCGGTGTGCGGCACAATTTCTCCGCAGTAATAAGAACTCGAGCATCTGCGCCTTTCCCCGTCAAGCTTATCGACGTCGATATCGGCAAACGTAAGACCGTTTTCAAAAAGACGGCTTTCGGAAAGGAGCGAACCGTTTTCGCAGATTACATTGTGCCCCGCAAAAACCATGTCCGTAGTGCTTTCCCCGTCGCCCGCATCGCAGTACACGTAGCCGCTTATGAGCTTTGACGACTGCATTTTTACAAGACTGCGCCTGTAGTCGGCTTTACCCGCTATTTCATCCGAGCAGGAAAGATTGATTATTATATTTGCGCCCGCAAGCGCGTGGCGGACCGAAGGAGACTGCGGAACCCACAAATCTTCGCATATTTCGCAGGATACGGTAAACAGCGGCATATTTTCCGCCCTGAAAATTATATCCGTACCGAATGGAACGCTTTCGCCGCAGATATTTATGAGCGACACTCCGTTTTCTGCCGCGCGGAAATGACGGCGTTCGTAAAACTCGCCGTAATTTGGTATGCAAGTCTTGGGAACGACGCCAGCGATTTTTCCGCCGCATATCGCAACGGCGCAGTTATAAAGCTTGCCGTCCTTTTCTACGGGCGCGCCGACAAACGCAAGAACATTGCCCGAAATGTTGTTTTTAAGGTATTCAAGCCCCTTTAAAACGCCTTCCGTAAGGGCGCGCTGGTTGAACAGGTCGCCGCAGGTATAGCCGCTTACGCAGAGTTCGGGAAAGACTATGAGCTGAGCCCCCTCTTCCGCCGCTTTGTTAGCCGCGGCAGCAATTCCCCTGACGTTGAAAGGGACGTCCGCCACTTTAATTTCCGAAGTGGCGGCGCATACTTTTATAAATCCGTGGCGTTTCACGCCTTTTTCTCCTGTATGAGTCTGTATTCTTCGCGTATGGCGGCTTCAATTTCCGCATTTACATCGGGGTTATTGATAAGGTAATCCCTCATCTTCTCCCTGCCCTGAGCAACCTTGTCGTCCTTGTAGCTGAACCACGCGCCGCTCTTTTTAAGCACGCCGAATTCAACGCCGAGGTCGATAAGGCAACCTTCCTGAGAAATGCCCTTGCCGTAAATGATATCGAATTCAGCCACTCTGAAAGGAGGCGCAACCTTGTTTTTGACAACCTTGCACTTTGCCCTGTTGCCTATGATGCCGTCGCCGTCTTTGAGCGCGTCCGCCTTGCGGATATCCAGCCTTAAGGAAGCAAAGTACTTGAGCGCCTTGCCGCCCGGCGTAGTTTCGGGATTGCCGAACATTATGCCCACCTTTTCGCGCAGCTGGTTTATAAAGATTACGCACGTTTTGGAACGCGCGGTAATAGCCGTGAGCTTGCGCAGAGCCTGCGACATCAGCCTTGCGAGAAGTCCGACGTGAGTATCGCCCATATCGCCCTCTATTTCCGCCTTGGGAGTGAGAGCCGCAACGGAGTCGACTACTATAACGTCGACCGCGCTCGAGCGCACGAGCGATTCGCAGATATCGAGCGCCTGCTCGCCCGTGTCGGGCTGGGAAATGTAGAGTTCGTCTGTATTTACGCCGAGATTTTTGGCATACACCGCGTCGAGAGCGTGCTCGGCGTCTATGAATGCCGCAACGCCGCCGCGCTTCTGCGCTTCGGCTATTATGTGAAGAGCCACCGTCGTTTTACCTGAAGATTCGGGGCCGTATATCTCCATTATCCTGCCGCGGGGCACGCCGCCAACGCCGAGCGCGAGGTCAAGAGAGAGGCAACCCGTAGGAATAACTTCCAGGTCGGTATTCACGGAAGCGTCGCCAAGCTTCATGATTGCGCCCTTGCCGTACTGCTTTTCAATCATCGCAACGGTTGAATTGAGCGCCTTGAGTTTTTCTTCGTTCATCAATATTCTCCTGAAAAGGTTTTTTACGTTATTTGATTGCGCTGTAAACAAGGAACAGCGCGTAATTTATCGCGGTGTTTGTAATCGTCTTTCTGTCGCCCGTAAAATTGTACTTATAGACAGAGACGCCGTCTTTGAGTCCTACGGAAATATAACAAAGTCCGACAGGCTTTTTTGTGTTGTCCGACTTTGGTCCTGCAATGCCCGTAGTCGCCACGGCTACGTCGCAGTGCCCCTGCCTTATGAGCCCTTCAGCCATTTCATAAGCCGTCTCCGCAGAAACCGCGCCCGTGGATTTTATCGTCATTTCGTTTACGCCGAGCCGCTCTTCCTTGGATTCGTTGGAATAGGTATTGAGCCCCTCGAAGTAAACCTCGCTTATGCCCGGCACTTCGACAAGGCGCTGACCTATGCCTCCGCCCGTAAACGATTCCGCACAGGATATCGTCATCCGCCTTAGTTTCAACAGCTGATAAAGCCGCATGGCTAGCGTTATGTCCTCCAAAGCGTAAATATATTTATCGAGAGCCAACGCAAACGTGCGGACAACCTCGTCCACCACCATTTTGGAGTCGCTTTCCGAATAAACTATTTCTATAGTGCAGTCGCCGTAATTTTCATAGACGTTGCATTCGAGCGAGGGATTGATTTTTTTTGCGCTCTCCACCGCCCTTAAAATTTCAGAGCGCGGCGCGCCTACGGCTTTTATAAAGGATTTTCCGACTTTTTTGCCGAACTTTTTGCCTACATGCTGCGCAATCTTTGAATATGTTGCCGCATTGCCGCCGTCGGTAAAGTATAAAAATACGGTAAAATCTTCGCCTTCCAGCGTTCCCGCCATGTCGAATTTTGCGCCGTAGAGCGGCTCTAAAAATTCTTTCAGCGCGCCTTCCATGGAGCGCGGACACATTATGACGGTATTGGTATAATTTTCGCGGCAGTCCTTGAGCTGGCAGACGATATCCTTGGAACAATCGTACGCCACGATTGCAGTTTTATCGAAATACATGCCCTCCGACGCAAAAGCGCGGAGCGCGGGCGCATATTCCGCCGTATCGGAAATAATCTTTTTGTTTTTTAAAACAACAAGACAGTTTTTCATTATTTTTTAAGTAAACTGATATTTCTGACTATATAATTCACGCCCGAAAGCACAGTAAGAATTATTGCCAGGGCAAAAAGTATAAGTCCTATATAATTGAGCACGCACGCGGCGTCGAGAAGGGCAGACGAACCGCCCGCGACATAAAGCTCGGTAACGCCCGCGCTGATAAGAAGCATTACTATGCAGGCATCCTGAAATACCGTTTTGTATTTGCCGAACATATCGGCGGCAATAACCACGCCTGCGTCTGCGGCAACCATGCGGAAGCCGCTTATTATGATTTCCCTTGCGAGAATGAGCGCAACGCCGCAACCGGCAACAATAACCGCCCATTCGCCCGTAAACAGCGCGTAAATCCAAGGAGTCGTCAGGGTAAGAATAAACGCCGTTGATACGAGCACTTTGTCCGCAATAGGGTCAAGAAATTTGCCGAGGTTTGTCACAAGGTGATATTTCCTCGCTATCTTGCCGTCGAAAAGGTCGGTAAGCGAAGCTGCGGCAAAAACTATGAGCGCGATGAAAAAATGAGCTGTGAACTGAAGATAGAAAAAGAGTGCAAAGACGGGAATCATAACCATTCGGCTTATCGTAAGCTTGTTGGGAAGGTTCATTATCCCCTTGCCTTTGGCAAACTCGTAAAACCTGTCGTTTTTATAGCTTTCGTCTTCGGCGGCCGATTCGGCGGGAACAAATTCTTCTTTTTCTGAATGGGCTGCATTTTCTGCGGCATTTTCCTGAGTATTTTCTCTGAAGCCAACGTCCGTACCGGAATTCATTTTTTCATCTTCTCTCATTTTCCGAAATCCTCCGTTTTTCCGTAAAGATTGTAACTGTCGCAGCTTTCTATGACAACGTCGTAATATCTGCCCTGTTCGGCGAAAGGCGCGTTAAAGTAAACTTTGCCGTCTATGTCGGGTGCGGAAAAATACGCCCTGCCGTAAAAGCCGCTGCCGTCTTCGCATATGCCGTCGCAAAGCACTTTAAGCGCTTTGCCTACACAGGAACGCATCTTTTCAAGCGAAATGTCCTGCTGAATTTCGTACATATTTTTTACGCGCTTTCTTTTAACGGAGGCAGGTATCTGCCCTTTTATCTTGTATGCGGGCGTCCCTTCCTCGCGCGAATAGTCAAAAAATCCGCAGTTGTCGAGCTTTGCCTGCTTTAAAAATTCGCCCAGAGCTGCGCTCTCTTCCTCGGTTTCCGTCGGAAACCCGCAGATAAACGTAGAGCGTATTGCAATCCCCTCAATCTCTTTTCTCAGTTTGCCGATAAGCTCGGTATAGCTTTGGCGCGTACCTTTTCTGTTCATCATTTTAAGAACTCTGTCTTCGCTGTGCTGGAAAGGTATGTCGAGATATTTTATTATCTTGGGATTGTTTTTTATCTCAGCAATAAGCTCGTCGTCTATCATTTCGGGATAGCAGTACAACAATCTTACACTATTAATGTTGACAAGTGCTGTCAGCTTTTGCAAAAGTTCGCAAATTTTTTTGCTGCCGTATAAATCTATGCCGTAGCGCGTCACATCCTGGGCAACGAGAATGAGTTCGGAAACCTCTCCCAGTCCCTCCGCCTCTTCGACGAGTTTTTCCATCGGGTAGCTGAAGTATGCGCCGCGGATTTTGGGTATGAGGCAATAAGTGCAGCGGTTATTGCAACCGTCTGCAATTTTAAGGTATGCGTAATGAACGGGCGTCGTCACCAGCCTCTTGCAGGTAAACGCATTTTTGCCCGCGCCGACCATGTTGCATCTGCCGTCTTCATAAGCCTTTTGCAAAGCATCGAAAAACACGTCGTAATCGTATGTGCCGAGGAAAACGTCGGCTTCGGTGAGCTCTGTGTATATGTCGTCTATGAACTTCTGTGGAAGGCAGCCCGTCACAACTATTTTTTCCAGATTGCCGCTTTTATAAGCGGCGCTGTCTATAATTGTTTCTATAGCCTCTTTTCTGGAATCGGCAAGAAATGAGCAGGTGTTTATGATAAGCACCTGCGCATCCTCTATGTTGCCTGTAATCTCACAGCCGTGCGCGGCTATTTCTGCCAGTAGTTTTTCGGCATCTACTCTGTTTTTATCGCATCCGAGCGAAATCAGCCCGAATTTTTTGCGGGTTAAATCAATCATCGATATCCCCGTATGTATTAATAAATTCTTCTTTTGAAAGGAGCACTTTCCTCGACTTTGAACCTTCGGCCTTGGTTATGTAGTTCATGTTTTCCATCCAGTCCACTATTTTGCAGGCCTTGATGTAGCCTATCGGGAAGCGGCGCTGTATCATGGAAACTGACGCGGCGTTGGACATAACGCAGTATTTGAGCGCCCTTATGAAGGTATCGTCTATCTTGGTCTCTTCGTTGGTTTCGCCGCCGTCGGAAAGACCCGAAGCCTGTTCGGGCTCTTCAACCTTGTTGATGAAGTCGGAAACGCTCTGGTCGAAGTAAGTTTCGTTGTGCTGCTTGATGAAGTCTGTAACCTTCTGCACTTCGGGGGTATCGACAAAGCAACCCTGTATGCGCATAAGGTCGGGGCGCTCCGCCGAGCGGAAATACATATCGCCGCGGCCGAGCAGTTTTTCTGCGCCGCCTATATCGAATATGGTGCGCGAGTCGTCGAACGAACCTACCTTGAAGCCTATCCTGGTAGGCAGGTTGGACTTTATTAGACCCGTTATGCAGTCTACCGAAGGGCGCTGAGTTGCAAGAATGAGGTGTATGCCCGCGGCGCGCGCCTTCTGGACGAGCTTTATTATGCGGCTTTCTATATCCTTCTTTGCCTGAAGCATTAAGTCGCCGAATTCGTCGAGCACTATAACTATCTTGGGAAGTTTTTCCAGCCCTTCCTCAAGGTGCGAGTTGTATTCGTTGATATCCTTGGTCGCAATCTTAATGTTGCCCTTGGCGTTTGCGCCCGTCTCAGTCATTTCCTTGAACAGAGTATAGCGGCGCTCCATCTCCTTGATTGCCCAGTTGAGCGCTTTTATAGCCTTGTCCACGTCGTAGATAATTTCGTTTATCATGAGGTGTGGCAACTTGTCGTAGCTTATGAATTCAACCTGCTTGGGGTCGACGAGTATGAAGCGCAGCTCTTCGGGGCCGTACTTGTAAAGAAGGCTGATAAGAAGAGAGCTTAAGCAGATTGATTTACCGCTGCCAGTAGTACCTGCGACGAGAAGGTGGGGCATCTTGGTTATATCGGGGCAGATGCACGCGCCCTCCACATTTTTGCCGAGCGCAAACGTCAGCGAATTGGGCTTGGCGTTTATGTACGACGAAGACAGCATCATGCTCTTGAGTCCTACGGTGCTTCGCTTGCTATTAGGCACCTCTATGGAAAGCGCGCCCTTAGAGTAGTTCAGGTAGGCGTTTACGTTTTCCTTTTTGAGCGCCATTGCTATGGATTCCCTGTAGCGCAGGGAATTTTTTATATTCGTTCTGTCCTGAATGATGACGTCGAAACGCGTTATTGCGGGACCTACGACTACGTCGGACACTTCGCACTCTATCTTGAAGCTTTCAAGCGTTTCCACTATTACGCGCTTGCTTTCTTCAACCTCTGCGGTGTCTGCGCTGTTGTATTCGGGATAATCTTCAAGGAGATCCAAAGACGGGCGCACATACTTTTTCCATACGTGGGGCGGCTTCTTCTCCTCCGCGGGGGCAGACTCAGCGGAATCTGCCTTATTCTGCTGAACGGGCACAGAGCTCTCGCGGCGCAAAGGCTGTACGGGAGAAGCGGGCTGTACAGGCGAAGCGGGAGCAGCAGATTCTTCCGTCCTCTCCTCCCTTCTGCCGCCAAAGATATCGCTCTCTGCAGGCGAATCGTCGTCGAACAGGTCGGCATTGCTCCTGTCGCGGCGGGAAGAAAGTCTTGAAATATCCGGTTCAATCCTTCCTTCGCCGAGGCGGGAATTAGTTGACGAGAACAGCGATGATATTCCGTTGTCGGCCGTTCTGCCGCTGTCGGAAGGCGCGTCACTCAGATTATTTTCATCGGAAGACTCGCCGAAACCTGCCATGCGGCGGTTTTCGCCGAGTTCGCCGCGACGCGATAAATCTTCGCCGCGCGATGATTTATCGCCGCCGAGAATATCTTCGCGGGAAGAATTTTCAGGCTGCATGTTGAACGAAGTCTCTCTGCGGGACACGTCCGCACCGCGCGAAAGTTCGCTGCTGCGCGAAAAATCGTTTCCTCGCGACAAATCGTTGCCGCGGGACAAATCGTTGCCGCGGGGTAAATCGCGCGAAGAAAATTCCTGACCGAAATCGGAGCGGGACGGCTGGCTGTCTGCAAAGTCGTTCCTGCGCGAAAGCCCTGACTCTTTGGCAGAATCGGCAGACGATTCTGACGAACCGAAAAGCGCGTCGTCAAGCCTGCGCGAATCGAGGCGGGATGCAAAATCGCCGCGCGCGTCCACGGAGGGCTGTTCTGGTACGGACGGCTGAGCAGTCTGGTCTTCCGCCGACTCTGCCGCCGACGATGAATTTGCGCCGAAAAGCTCCGCGCTGTCGTCAATTTCCGTTTCGGGCGCGCCGAGGTCTATCTCCTCGGGCACGATGGGTCCTTCCTGCGTATAGCTTTCATCTGCGCTGTCTGACGAGGCATCTGTATAGGAAGGCGCCGTATACGAAATTATGTTCTGTGAGGAAATGCTTTCCGAAGAAGGAATGTCCTCCAGCTTTTTTGCAGGGGTATCGCCGTAAAGCATTCCGCTGTGAGATTCGGAAGGTTGCTTATCCACGCTCTGGCGGTAAGCTTCCGAATAAGTTGTCGGTTCGACGGTAGTCCCCTTGCTTTTTCCCTTTCCGTCCGAAAAACCGCGGATATAATCGCCGTCGTTTCTTATGGGATGGTTGAAATAGGAATTTTCGTCGAATATGCCGTTGCGTCTGTAGCTCTCCGCGGCAAACTCGTCGCGGTCAAAAATTATTTTTCTGCCGAGCTTTTCGGGCGCATACTTATCCTCTTCCCTTGCCGGCGAGGACGACATCATATGCTGAGCCGTAAAATAAGACTGTGACGGTTGACCGTAATTGCCCGCAATTATTGAACCGTTGTCTGAAGGCTGCACGTAAGGCTGAGCGGGCGCGGCATAATCTGCGGGCTGAGCCTGCATATAACCTGCGCCGTAACCCTGAGCTTCGTACTGCGGAGCGGCGGCTGCGGGCTGCACGGGCGTCTGAGCGTACCGAGGCTGTACATACCCGGACTGAGAATCAGCATAGGCATCTTCGCCGTATTCAGGCTGTACGGGCTGAGGGTTGCTTACCTGATACGCTGTTGCGTCTGCAGAATTGTCTGCCGCCGCTTCGCGCGCGGCTGCCCTTGCGCCGAAATAATTCTTTTTTACCGAAAGCACGGTGAAATAGACGCACAGAACAGCAAGCAGCGCAAGAATTATGTAAGCGCCCGTAAACGTCGTGACGAGCGCGACGGGATAGACAAGCACAGCAGAAAGCACCCCGCCGAAAGTGTATGAAGGGAAACCCTGCGCCGCGGCGAGATAGCATTGCGATATGTAGTTATCCGTTATGTCAAAGTTGCGGGTAGATACGGCGTGGAACAACAGAAAGAGCGCGTAAACCGTGAGCGCCGCAAACAATGCGGGGCGCCACTTTATCTTCACGCTCTTTTCAAAAGCAAGCCATACGCCGAGGTACGCAAGCGCCGCGATTACAAGAAAGCTTCCGTAACCGAAAGTGCCGTACATAAACGTGCATATAGCCGCTCCGAAACCTGCGAATATTCTGTTCCCGCTCAAAAGCGCCAGAAGGACAATGAAGCAGAACAGCAGTACAGTCATTCCAAGCGTTTCCCGCGTAAAAATCAATGAACTTTTATTGCCTGAATTTTTATTTTTCACTTTAAAAAACTCCGTTGCGGAAAATTAACTCCGCATGTGACAAGTCATATGATACTCTAAATTATTATACCATTTTGCTTTGCCGAGGGCAACAAAATGAGCAATTATTTTTATTAAATTATATATTTAGTAACGCGCGCGGCCGCGAACCGCTCAGACCACGGCATTGCAATAATGAAAAAGCGCCGCCGCACCAAGCCGCTTTACTTCCCCGCGCCTGTATATGCAGTCATATTCAAAGAATATAAAGCCGCATAAAAGAAATTTTCGGCAAAAGAAAAAGGGCGCGCCTATAAAAGCGCACCCTTAAAAAAGGCTGTCTTTATAAATTTATCCGTCCCGCCTGCCTTTTGAAAAACAAGCAAGTCAACGCAATAAAACGCTTAAGAAAGATTATAACTTGGTCTTGCCTTCTTCCGCCTGGATTATGCTGCCTTCATCGTTCCAGCTGTACATCTTGCGGATTTCTGCGCCAACCTGCTCGAGGGGCTGAGCGGCTTCAAGCGCGCGCTTAGCGTTGAAGTGTGCGCGGCCGTTGTTGTTTTCGGCTATCCACTTGGAAGCGAAAGTGCCGTCCTGAATTTCTTCGAGAACCTTCTTCATCTCTTTCTTGGTTTCGTCGGTGATAAGTCTCTTGCCCGTCTCGTAATCGCCGAATTCAGCGGTATCGGATATGGAGTAACGCATCATAGAGAAGCCGCCCTTGTAAATAAGGTCAACTATAAGCTTCATTTCGTGGATGCATTCAAAATATGCGTTCTTGGCTTCATAGCCTGCCTCTACAAGCGTTTCAAATCCCACCTTCATAATCGCTGTAACGCCGCCGCAAAGCACGCACTGTTCGCCGAAAAGGTCGGTCTCCGTTTCGCACTTGAAAGTAGTTTCAAGAACGCCCGCACGCGCGCCGCCTATGCCTGCCGCATAGCCGAGAGCTATGTCGAGCGCCTTGCCCGTGTAGTCCTGCTCTATAGCGACAAGGCAGGGAACGCCCTTGCCTTCCTGATATTCGGAACGCACAGTGTGCCCGGGACCCTTGGGAGCAATCATGAACACGTCGACGTTCTTGGGAGGTATAATCTGCTTGAAATGGATATTGAAACCGTGCGCAAACGCAAGCGCCGCGCCGTCTTTCAGGTTCTTTTCAATGCTTTCTTTGTAAACTTTTGCCTGACGTTCATCGTTTATGAGAATCATAACGATGTCGGCCTTTTTAACGGCTTCAGCAACGGTGTATACTTCAAAACCCGCCGCAACTGCCTTAGGCCATGACTTGCCGCCTTCGTGAAGGCCGATAACTACCTTTACGCCGCTGTCGCGCAGGTTGAGCGCGTGCGCATGACCCTGGCTGCCATAGCCAATTACTGCGACAGTTTTGTTCTTAAGTGCATTTATGTCGCAATCGGACTGATAATATATTTTTGCCATATGAGTTTCCTCCGGATTTTTATATACATTTACAATTATAAACCCTGTTAAATTTCAAGTCAAGCATTATTAAAAATTTGCATTCAAAATATTGCATAACTATGCAGATAAGTATATAATAATTAAAAAATCAGATAGCTTGGTTAAATTTATGGACGATAAAAACATACGCTCGCTGACAGTTTTGAGGGGCATTTTCAAAGACAGGGCATTCAGCGCATTTGTCACCGCCAGAGAAAACGGCGACGAAGAGAGCGCGGCGGCTTTTATAAACGAAGTACTTTCCGCGGGAGCGGAAAACAACTTTACCGCATATGTATGCGATAAAATCCTTGAGGACGAAAACGTGTTTTCAGTATGCTGCGCGGCAGGCAGAACTCCGTCTGCACACCTTAAAAATGCGTACCTGCGCGACCTTAAGGTGATTTTTTCTTACATTGCCGATTATGAAAACGATAGCCCCGCCCTGTTCGATACCGGATACCCCGCCAAACCTTTTGACTGCGACGAAGAAACGCTTTATTCAAGACTTAAAAAATTTTACAAAAAATACGGGTGCGGACAGTTTATAAAATACCGTGCGTTCGGTTTTGAAAACGGAAAACTCATTCCCGTAAAAAATCCGCCCGAAATAACGCTTGACGACCTGAAAGGTTACGAAAGCGAGAAAAAGATTATAGACGCAAATATAGTAAACTTCCTTCACGGGCTGCCGTTCGGCAATATGCTTTTGTACGGCGACAGAGGCACAGGCAAATCCTCTACCATTCACGCAATGCTCAACAAATACTGGAAAGACGGACTGAGGATTGTTGAACTCAACAAGGAAAACATGCTCGACCTGCCTAAAGTCAGGCAGGCAATAATAGAAAACCCGCTGAAATTCATAATTTTTATAGACGACCTTTCGCTCAACGAAAACGACGACAAAATTTCGGGGCTCAAGGCGGCGCTGGAAGGTTCGGTTTCCGGCAAAACGGCAAACACCATGATTGCAGCCACATCAAACAGGAGGCACATCATAAAAGAAAATTTTTCGGACAGAGACAATTCCGTACACGTAAACGATTCCCTTCAGGAACAACTCTCCCTTTCGGACAGGTTCGGAATAACTGTAATGTTCTCTTCCACGGGCAAGAGCGAATATCTCGCCATCGTGAGAAGTCTCGCCTCCGACTACGGCCTTCAGTCGGACGACAAGCTTGAAGCTCTCGCCGAACGGTGGGCGCTCGTAAAGGGCGGCCGTTCGCCGCGCAGAGCAAAGCAGTTTGTGGAGCTTGCCGTTTCATGCAAAAAACGCGGAATGGAAATTGATTTCTGAATTTTTTAATTATTATAATTTATGAGGTGCGCCCGCGCAGAATCTGCGCGGGCGCACCTCTGATAATTTTTGTACCCCTTACTTCAGTGCCTCCGACGGATTTTATCCGTCGGAGGCACTATTATTTGCAATTTGCAAACGCTTTAATGAATTTCAGTTTTTTACCGAATCGGAAATAAGCGAGCTAGCAATGAAATATATATCCCCCGCACCGAGAAACAGAACGGTATCGCCCTCCTTCGCGGAAGAAATGAATTTTAATATATCTTCCGGGCGGTCGCCGTAGCGCGACCCTCCGACGGCGCGGCATAGAGTAAGCGCGCTTCCCGAATCGTCAAAATACTCGCGTGCGGCATATGTGCGGTAAACAAGCAGTCTGCGTACCCCGGAGAGAACGGATACGAACTGACGGAAAAGATTTTTTGTGCGGGAATATGTATGGGGCTGAAAAACAACGTAAAGCTTTCCGCGCGTGATGGCATCCGCCGTCTTCAGCGCGGCAGCTATTTCCTGAGGGTGATGCGCATAATCGGCAACGAGCCGCGCGCCGTTCAGTCTGCCTAACAGTTGCATTCTTCTTTCCACCCCTTCAAAATCCTCCAGACCGCGCTTTATATCTTCAAACGCTATACCTTCGGCTCTTGCCGCCGCCGCGGCGGCAAGAGCATTGTTTACATTGTGTGCACCCGGCACTCTGAGCAAAACATTTCCGTAATTTTTTTCGTAAGCCATGAGATCGAAACTGTAACAGCCTTCAGCATTTTTTATGTCCGAAGCGCAGAAATCCCCGCCGCGACCGCCGAAAGTTATCATATTATTCTGCGATTTTGCAACCTTAGGGTGCTTATAAAATGTCGGGTCGCCGTAAGGCACTACTGCAGCATCGGCGCGGGCGGCAAACTTGCGGTAACAGTTTTTTAAATCTTCCTCGCCGTCATAACACTCAAGGTGGTCGGGGTCGGTATTTAAAACCACAGCCGTATCGGGGCTTAAATATAAAAAATTCTTTTTATATTCGCAAGCCTCCGTAATGAAGTAGTCATTGCCGCAACAGTAAAAATTGCCGAATCCCGCGGCATTGCCGCCTATGTGCGCGCCGAACCTTTTGCCCGCAGCGCGGAATATGGAGGCGAGCATAGACGTGCACGTCGTCTTGCCGTGACAGCCGCAGACGGCTATTACTCTGCCGAAATCCGAGCTGACTTCCTTTAAAAATCTGCCGCGCGGAATAATCTGCTTGTTGAGCCGGCAGGCAAGCTTAAGTTCGGCGTCGTCCCTTTTCACCGCATCGGTATAAACCACGACGTCGTAATTTTCAAGCGCGCGCGTTCCACCCGAATTTATTTCCGCGCCGAGCGATCTGAGTTTGCCTGCGCCGCTTAAATCGCGGTCGCTTCCCCCTACTTTTTTCTTCAATGAAAGAGCGTATTCCGCAAGCGCGCTCATGCTTACGCCGCATATGCCTATGAAGTAAAAACTTTTAAAGCGTGTGAAAAAATTGGCTGACATATTAAATTTTATTAAATTTTTTGGCAGATTATCACGGAAAGTCAAATTTTAACGTGAAAAATATTAAAATTTAGCTAAAAAGATATTGAAATTTTAAAAGATTTATTGTACAATGGTTTGCATAAAAGTATAGTCTGGAGGTAAGCGCTATGAAAATCTCAGACATACGAATCAGATTAGTCAGCAAGGAGGACAATAAATTAAAGGCTGTGGCCTCGATAACAATCGAAGACTGCTTTGCGGTTCACGACATAAAAGTTATCGAAGGTAACGACGGAGTATTTATTGCCATGCCGAGCAGAAAAACTAATGATGGCGAATATAAGGATATTGCACATCCGCTTAATACCGAGACCCGAGACAAGATAAAAGAGGCAGTCCTTACGGCTTACTTTGACGCACTCAACAAATGAGCTTTCTTTGGTTTGAA
>CALVWV010000035.1 GCA_944368065.1 uncultured Clostridia bacterium
CGGCAGGACGGGCACGCCGAGCCCGCCGAGCACCACCTTTGAAAGGCACTTATCCAAAAAGGCCGCGCCGCCGAAGATGTCGCCGCCCGCCATGGGGATACCGCACAGGGCGAACAGCCCGCCCGCGCCGCCGCCCTCGCCAAGGCCGCCGTGACAGCAGTTGATTGCGGCATATATGGGCAGGAATTTTTTTATTTTGCCGCGCCTGCCCAAAACATATGCGCCGCCTTCGGCTATAAAACAGCGCGGGCTTTTAAGCTCCTCCGCCTGCCTGAACACCTCTATGTCGGCAAGTTCTTTGCCGCAGTAAAAGCGGCCGGAAGGGGATATGTACACGGGCAATACGTCTGCCCCGCCGCTCTTCAGCACATTTGCGCACATGGTGCCCGTGATAACAGAAATTTCGCTTTCGTTGGAAGCCCCGCCGAACAGTACGGCTATAGCGCCTTTGAACATAAAAAAAATCACCTCCGCATTATTTTTTGCTTTGGTGAACGGCGTGCACACGCACCGGAAGGGCGGCGCACACAAATAATATCTGATATATATTTTTGATTTTATACGCATATATACCCGATTTACGGGCATATATGTTCTGTTTACAGGCCGCCGCGCCGCAGGCGCGGCGGCTTACCAAAGGGTACAGACCAAAATCAATAGATATCGGGCAGGTCGTTTAAAAACAGCACGGTATCGCCGCGCTCCAGCACCTTTTTTAGTTCGGCCTGGGCGTCCTTGAGCGTTTCGCGCACCAGCAGTTTTTCGGGGTCGCCGCCCGCCTCAAGGTACCCCTCCTTTACGGGGGAGACAAGCGTATCGCCCACCAGTATCACCAGGTCTAACCCGGCGAGCAGGCCGCCGAACTGCCTGTTTTCCTGCTCTTCGAGTATGCCCAGCTCCACAATGCCCGGCGTTACGATAAGCTTTCTGCCGGGGAAGGCGCGCAATACCTCCAGCGCGGCGCGCGCGCCCTTTATGTTGGCATTGTAGCCGTCGTCGAGAATGTTTATGCCGTTGGACTGCGTAAGCTGAAGTCTGTGCTCGACGAAGTCAAGCTCTTCCGCCGCCTCCGCAATATCCTTAAGGCTTACGCCCATTTCAAAGGCGAGCTGTGCGGCAAGCCCTATATTGAGCGCGCAGTGCGCGCCGAGAAGTTTTGTTGTGACGCGCGCGCTCTCGCCGCCCAGAGTGAGGGTGAACGAAGTGCCGCCGCAACCTGCCGCAATGTCTGACACGCACGAGCAGTACTCTGCGGGGCAGGGGCAATTTGCAAAATATTCCGCGCAGTCGGCGGCGATAAACGCCTTTTTGCGCGTAGCCGCAAGAATTTCGCCCTTGGCTTTTATTATATTCTCAAGGCTTTCAAAAGTTTCCAGATGCTGAGAACAAATTCCCGTAAGAAGGGAATAATCGGGCGGGCAGATTGCGCAGAGTTCGGCAATATCACCGACGTTGCGCGCACCCATTTCAGCTATGAAAACATCAAAATTTTCAAGGTCGTTTGCGTTGACGGCAAGGGCTATGCCTATTGGCGTGTTGTGCGAACGGGGAGTAGTGAGCACCCTGTACTTTTTGCCGAGCATTGCCGCGAGTATGTTTTTCGTGCTCGTCTTGCCGTAACTTCCCGTAATCCCCACCACCGTTATGCCGGACGCCGCTATCTTTTTGGTAGCTTTCCTTATATACGTGCGGTTATGCGGCACTTCGTAAATCTTTGCAAGCGAGTTGGAAAGGCATATTATGGGCAGAAGCAGAAGGGGCAGAATTGCAAGCGGGCAGTACCTTAAAACGGTAAACAGCGGCTTTTCCCATACCTCTGCCGCAAAATTCAGAAGAGTTATTATTATATACGAAATTATGGCGCTTACGAAGAACAGCACCACCTCGAGCCGCTTGAAACGCTTTGTGCGGACGGCGGAAACGCGGAGCGCTATTTTGAAATCAGCGTAAATATACAGTGCAAAGAAAATGGCGTAAGGCACAAGACCTATGATTGCCGCCCACTTGCCCGTAAAGGAAAAGCAGAGCGAAACAACCGCCGAAGAGAGCACGCAGAGCATTCCTAAAAGCGCAAGCCTTTCGAAAGACATATTGTTGCGCTTACGCGCCCAGCGCATGAGCTTTGCACCCGAATAGTTGAAGCCCTGAAGCGCGCCCAGAAGTTTGTTGGACGACAGCGTCAGAAGCGCGCCGAACCAGAGCGCTATGAGAATGCATTCTATAGTTTTGCCTACGGAAATGAATATACCCATTATTTCTCCCGCTCGCCATTTAAAAAGGCGATGACCTTTGAGTTGAATTCTTTGCTGTTTTGCGAAAAGCAGAAATGCCCTCCGCTTATTGTTTCAAGCCGCGCGCCGTCTATCGCCGCCGCAAAAATGCTGCCCTCTTCCCCCGCAGGGGTGACCGTATCTTTATCGCCGTACAAAAGGAGGGCGGGCGACTTTATTTTAGCCGCGTCTGCACGCAGATCTTCGTTTACTATTTTTTTGTAACTTTCCCGCATGAGCGGCGGAAGTGACCTGTATTCGCTGCTGCCGAACTTTTTTTCGGCAAACCGCGGAGCTATTTTTTTAACAAGCCTGTAAGCCGCAACCTTTGCTTTGTACGCGCGCGTACGCGGCTTAACCAGGCCGGCGCCGCCCGTTATTACAAGTTTATCCAAAATATCGGAGCGCCGCGCCGCAAGCTTTATAGCCACCCTCGCGCCGAAGGAATGCGCCACAATATGCGGCGACGAAAGGCGTGAAAGAGCTATGAACTGCTCCAGCCAGTCGGCATAATCGGATACCGACCACGCCGCAGGAATTGGCGAAGACGCGCCGAACCCCGGAAAATCTGGCGCGGTAACGCGGAAATGCTTTTCAAACTCTTTTATGTTATAATAAAAACTTTCTTTGCAGGACATATACCCGTGCAGAAAAAGCACGTCTTTGCCCTCGCCTTCTTGTAAAACGGAAATATGCAGATTGCCTGTAAAAATGATATTACCCCTTGAATATGCCTCATTCAAGCGCGTTTTTGCGCAATGAAAGTTATAAATCCCTGGCCATTACAAGGCAGTCTTCGCCGTTTGTGTAATATCGCGTGCGGGCGTAAACGCCCCTGAAGCCGTGCTTTAAATAGAGGCTCATGGCCGCGTAATTTGAAACGCGGACTTCAAGAAAAACCTTCACCGCGCCCCTTTCGCGCGCGGCGGAGACGAGCTCTTCAAGCACAGCGCCGCCGAACCCGTTGCCGCGGTAACTTTCCGCGACGGCTATATTATCGATATCGGCGGTATCGTAGCCCATGGAAAGCCCGCCGTAGCCCGCGACCTCGCCGTCCTCGTCGCACAGAACGCCTATAAAATTTTCATTTTCAAAGCTGTCCGCAAGCATGCGGTAGCTCCACGGTTCCTGCGGAAAACATTGTTTTTCGAGCTCGGATATCGCAAGAATATCCTCGTATTTCCAGCGGCGGAGCGTCATTTGCGCCCCTCCTCCGCCTGCGATTTGCGCACGTAAAGCGCGTGCATTCCGCCGAACGGCGAACTGCTTTCAAGCTTTTTCAAAACGGCGGGCATAAGACATTCGCCCGCGTCGAGCGCGGTATAGCGCGGAAGACCAAGCGGCTGATAGCCGTACATTTCAACATTTGACGCGGCAAGATTTTCGCCCGATACATATTCAGGCTCGCCCGAAGCGCCGTCCTTGAAACGGCAGGCATAGAAATGTCCGTGCGCCGCGTCTATCACGGCATAAAAATCGGAAGCTTTTACATTATATGCAATAAGTTCGAAAGCCGTTAGCGGCATGAGCGGCTTGCCCGAAGCCAGCGCAAAACCTTTTGCCGCTGAAATGCCTATGCGTATGCCCGTAAACGAACCTGGACCCGTAACCGCGCAGAAAAAGTCGCATTCGGCGGGGGTGAGCTTCGCTTCGTCGAGTGCCTTCTCCGCCTCGCCCATAAGCATTACCGAATGCCTGAGCGCGCAATCTTTTGCATGGCGCAGAACTGTTTTTTCACCGTTTACCGCCAACACCGTAAGGTGGGAAGATGAAGTATCCACAGCGAGAAATTTATTCATTTTTTCAACTCCTCCTTTGCCTTACAGCCATAATCTTTGTACAGTTGAGCGGCACATATGCCGAAAACATTTTTAAAATTCGCTTTGAATTGCAAGCAATAAAACAAATCAGTAAATTATTTCGCGCACGCTTTCGCTGATTTTATTTATCGTAACATTTTTGCAGTTTTCGGGGAGCACGTCGGAAATATTTTCCGCCCACTCCACAAGGCAGACGCCGTTGCCGTAAAAATAATCGCAGAGTCCTAAAGCTTCCGCCTGAACGCCGGATGAAAAGCGGTAACAGTCATAGTGGTAAAGCTTGCCGTCGTAGTCGTTCATATAGGCATATGTAGGGCTCAATATCTCTTCCTCTATGCCGAGACCGAGAGCAACGCCCTTGGCAAAAACAGTTTTGCCCGCGCCCATGTCGCCGTTTAAAAGGACGACGTCGCCGCCCTTTAAAGTGCGGGCGTAGTCCTTTGCAAAGTTTATAGTTTCCTCTGCGGAATGTGAAATAAAAACTGCCATACGCATACATTATAACGCGCACGGCAGTTTTTTGCAATTAAAATGATATTTGAATTTTAAACGGGACGAACCGCAAGCTCTTTCAGGACAGGAAATACCTTAAAAGCACGCCGCCGACGAGAAGCACCACCACTCCCGCGCATACGGCTATGGTTATTATAAGCTTCTTTTTTGCAACGACTTCACCCGACGCGGAAGCATTTTCACCCGAAACGGCGGGCTGCTTTGCGGCGAACCTGTCGTTAAGGCGGTTTATAAGCACGGATATGCGCTTATACACGGGGAGCGTTACAAGAACGGCGATAAGGCAGCGCATGAGGTTGAAGGGCAGCACGGATATCCAGAGATAGAAATTGTAGAACGTTTCCTTGGTAACGCCGTCGCCGAAGAGCGCCTGCATGGGCGCGATGAGCTGGTTCCAGTCGCCGCCGAAGAAGAGTTCGAGGTAGAACGGAACGAGGACGAGCCAGTTGGCGAGAATGGAGAGCGCCACAGAGCAGAGCGTTCCGACAGACATGCCAATGAGCGCGCCTTTGAACGTGCGGTTGCGCTTGTAAATGAGACCTGCAGGAACTACGAACGCGAGACCCACTATAAGGTCGGCGAGCTCGCCCACGAAAATAGTTCTCGTGCCCTTTATGATGAGCTTTACCAGAATCTTGACGAAAACTATTATTCCGCCGGATACGGGGCCGAGGGCAAAAGTGCCGATAAGCGCGGGGATATCGGAAAAGTTAAGTTCCAGCCAGAAGGGGAACGCCGCGGCGATAGGGAAGCCGAATGCGTACAGCACGCCCGCAAGCGTGGCAAACATCGCAATTACCGAAATGCGCGTTGCAGTAAAAAACTGCTTAGAGTTTTTTTGCATAAGATTCAAGAACTCCTTGTAAATATATTTTTTAAAGTCGTTCTTCTGCCCCGCAAAATTAAAAAAACGCGCCCGAAATATGCTTTTCGGGCGCGCAGATATGCGGTTTGATAAAATAATTCTTTTACCATCCGGACTGTACCGTCGGTTCCGGAATTTCACCGAATCAGGAAAAAGGTTTTACCCCTTTTCGTCGCAGACTTATGCAAAAAGCAATCACTGCCGGTGGGGAATTTCACCCCGCCCCAAAGAATAACTTTAAATTGTGCTATCATTATATAGCTTAATTTTTTTTATGTCAACTGCATGAAGGCAGTTTTTATGACATATTTCATTTGACAGATAAATAATTGACACGGCGCAACCAAGACAAAAATATGCCTTAACCGGACGGCATTTTTCTGCTTACTTGCAGCTTTCCCAAATGTTTGCTTACGTAAATCTTTCTGCCGCGGATTTATTTTTTATCCTTTCCGCGGCGGAAATTTTTACCGCCGCGCGCAGCCGACGCACCCCTTTCCGCGCTTTTTTCCGCGCGCTGCTTTCCGTGCGAAGCCGGGTTTTTGCCCGCCTTTTCTTTGCGCTCGGGCTTTGCGAACGCCGTGCCGCCGCCCTCGGGGTGTATTAGGCAATGCTCGCCGTAACCTATCAAATCGCGCCTGCCCGCCTCGATGAGCGCATCGCGCACAATCTGATAATTGGAAGGCTTTGCGTACTGCATGAGCGCGCGCTGCATCATCTTTTCCTTCTTGCTTTTCGGCACATATACAGGCTGCATAGTGTCGGGATTTATTCCCGTATAATACATGCACGTGGACTTTGTGGACGGCGTAGGATAGAAATCCTGAACCTGCTCGGGCATGTAATTTATCGACTTTAAATAGAGCGCAAGATTTATGGCGTCCTTCAAAGTACAGCCGGGATGCGAAGAGATAAGATAAGGCACAAGGTACTGCTTCTTCTTGAGCTGTTCGTTGATGGCGTCGAATTTGCGCTTGAATCTGAGATACAGCGAAAAAGGAGGCTTGTTCATATTGCGCAGAACGTCGTCGGAAACGTGCTCGGGCGCAACCTTGAGCTGACCGCTTATGTGATATTTGCACAACTCTTTCAGAAATTCGTCCGACTTGTCGTACATCACATAGTCGTAGCGTATGCCCGAGCGAATGAAAACCTTTTTTACGCCTTCAAGGCTTCTCAACGTCCTTAAAAGGTCGATATACTCCTCGTGGGATACTTCAAGGGAAGGGCATTTTTCCCAGCCTATGCAGTTGCGGCCAGTACATACGCCTTTGGTGCGCTGCTTGCCGCAGGCAGGGTCCCTGAAATTTGCCGTAGGTCCGCCTACGTCGTGTATGTATCCTTTGAAGTCCTTATCGGATATAAGCTTTTCCGCTTCCTCCACTATGTTCTGCTTGCTGCGCTTCTGCACTATTCTGCCCTGATGATATGTTATGGCGCAGTAGTTGCAGTTGCCGAAGCACCCGCGCACCGAGGTAAGGGAAAACTTTACCTCCTCAATCGCCGGCACGCCATTTTTATACATCGGGTGGTATGTGCGCTCGTAAGGCAGGTTGTACACCCCGTCGAGCTCGCTTTCGGAAAGTGGAAGCTGCATTCTGTTCTGCACCACGCATATCCCGCCGTGCTTCTGAATGAGCGTTTTGCCCGTGAACGGGTCGTTGTTTTTAGCCTGAATGTTAAAAGCTTTTACATACTCCGTCTTATCGCGGCAGACGTTTTCGTAGGACGGGCAGTAAAGCACCTCGCCGCTCTCTATGCCGCTTTTTATTTTTTTAGGCAGTTCGTCGTAAGGCACGGCGTAGCACGTACCCCTTATATCGTGCAGTTTGTTGAGAGGTATCCCCCTCTTTGCCGCGCGGCAGATTTCCTTTACGGGGCGCTCGCCCATGCCGTATATAAGAAGGTCGGCTCCGCTCGACATAAGTATTCCCGGCAACACCTTGTCCGCCCAGTAATCGTAATGGGCAAACCTCCTTAAAGAAGCTTCTATGCCGCCTATGACTATCGGAACGTCGGGGAAAAGACGCTTTAAATTGGAGCAATATACGTCAACGCAGCGGTCGGGGCGCAGACCGGGCACGCCGCCTTCGCTGTAAACGTCCCTTTTGCGGCGTATTTTTGCTACTGTATAGTTGTTTACCATGCTGTCCACCACGCCGCCGGAAACAAAAAAGCCTAATGTCGGCGCGCCGAACCTGAAGTAATCTTCATCGCGCTGCGGCTGAGGAAGCACGGCTATTTTAAGCCCCTCGCTTTCCACTATTCGTGAAACTATCGCGTGGCCGAAAGAGGGATGATCCACATACGCCTCGCCTATCACGTAAATTATGTCAGCCTGACCGCCGAGCTCTTCTTTTGTTACAGGTAAAAACATTGCATTAATCTCTTTGAATATAAAATCACAAAAAACCTGATATGTTTAATCCACATCCAGATACATGCCCCACAGGGCAGAAATTTCCCTCGCTTTTCTTAAAGATACGGAAACTTCCAGAACCATCAATCCTTCAGATAACTTTACGGAATACCTCTTTTCCTCGGGTACGTCCTTATCGAAATACAGCCACAGATATGCGCCGTTCCCCCTGCTGTCCACATCAAAAAACTCCCATACGAACTTTTTGTATTTAAGCCTTATTATATCCTTTGTTTCGAGCTCAAATTCGAGAGTGTTTTTTCTGTACAGCCTTATTCCGTTTTTATCGGCTATAAAATAATCTTTGCAGGTCTGCACTACTATCAGGCAGATAAAGAAGCTTGCCACTATTTCAACAATAATTGCAGTTGCAAACCACCAGTAATATACTGCCTCGAACCCTTCAGCCATGCTGCAGAATATGAGCAGAATGAGGGTAAGCGCTATTACCCCCGCGCAACTCAGACCGGTAAGCCTTATTCGTATATCCTTGTCTTTGGATATTTTTATTTGTTTATCAACCATTTTCTTCCCTGTCAACCTTTAAAACGCTTGCATATGTATCTTACAGTGGAAACAGCAGACAAAAAATAAAGACAGCGCCCGTACAAATGCACGGCATTTCAAAATGCGCCCCATAGCGCATAAAACGGCCGTTTGCCCGATAATATCCCGAAACAAACAAGCGCATTTACAGCCGCCCGTCCTCAATATTATACCCCGCCATAAAATGCCTGTCAAGGGGGTCAGCCGCCGAAAAGCCGCGGCGGCCCTTGCAGATTGCGTCAATAAACGCAAAACGAGCCGTACTATGCCCCGTCCAACGCCGTTTTTTATTATACACCCGAATTTGCAGCCAAATCGCAAACGGCACAATTGTGCAATTTACAGGGCAATGGCAAATTTTTAAAATTATAAACAAAAAAAAATCGGCGCGCACGCAATTATTCATAAAATACCGCCCAATAAAAATCACGCGGCTATTGTATTTTTTTGCGAAACGTGCTATCATATATTCAGGCAGACGCTTGACGCTACGCCTCACTATTCAGGAGGAAATGATGAAAATTAAAATAACTTCCGATTCGACGTGCGATCTCGGCAAAGAACTTGAACAAAGATACAACGTGGGCATTATTCCCCT
The DNA here is from genome assembly GCA_944368065.1 of uncultured Clostridia bacterium. GTDB lineage: Bacteria > Bacillota > Clostridia > Christensenellales > Borkfalkiaceae > Coproplasma. Next base: position 9,032 of record CALVWV010000035.1, read on the forward strand.
TTCAGTTATCCTCGGCGATAAAATCTACAGCGACGGCATAGACATACAGCCCCAGCAGATATTCGATTATGTTGCGGCGACGAACACTCTGCCCAAAACCGCCGCCTGCACGGAGGAAGCTTACGCCGAACAGTTTGCAAAATACCTTGCGGAATATGACGCAGTCATTCACTTCAACATATCTTCCAAGGCTTCGGTGACGCACAGAAACGCTTGCGAAGCGGCAAAAAGGTTTGACGGCAAAGTTAAAGTTGTGGACAGCCTTGCACTCTCCACGGGGCAGGGACTTCTTGTGCTCAAAGCCTGCGACCTGGCAGCGGCAGGCAAATCGCCGGACGAAATAGTTAAAGAAATTGAAGCTTTAAGACCTAAAGTGAACACATCATTCGTACCCGATTCGCTTGAATACCTGCATAAAGGCGGCAGATGTTCGCTTGCGGCGCTGATGGGCGCAAAGGTGCTTAAACTTCACCCCATGATAGAGATGGCAGACGGTCAGCTTTACGCTTCAAAGAAATATATGGGCGGACTTACGCGCTGCCTTAAAAACTATGTGAACGACCTGGCTAAAGAATACCCCCGCTATGACAGAACGCGCTGCTTCATAACGCACAGCTATTGCGAAAAAGAAGTAGTTGATATGGTGCGCGGACTTGTTGAAAGTCTGTTTTCATTTGACGAAATTCTTGAAACCACGGCGGGCTGCGCAGTTACGGGTCACTGCGGAAAAAATACGCTCGGCGTGTTGTTCATTTCGGAATAATCATAAGTAAGCCGCATTTTGCGTTTTTAATTAAATTGAGCGGCATATATGCCCCGACTATTATTAATTTAAGCGGTCAGAAACTGACGCGGCGCGCAAAAAAATTCTTCGCGCCGCGTCAACAGAACATAAATATTTTAAACGATAAAATATAATATTAACAGCTTAAGAAAATTTTTCAGTTGCTGACGGCTGTTTTATAACGCCATTAATGCTTTTTTACAACGCTTGACTTTGCATATAATATAATTTTTAAATAACATTGACTAAGGCGCAGATATGTATTATACTTAAAAAGGATACAAAGCGAGGGAAATGAAGTGTATTGCAGAAATTGCGGAAAACGACTTGAAAATAATGCACTTGTATGCGATGCCTGCGGAACTTTTACGTCAAATTATGCAAACACGCAAATTTATCCCGCAAAAAATTATGCTCCTGAAGATACGGGGCGCACCGCTGGAGACAACATTTCCATTGCAGCATTCATCATTTCACTGGTAAGCCTTATATTCGGGGCAATACTCGCTTTTCCGATAGTCGGCATAATACTCAGCGGCATAGGACTTAAGAATACAAAAAAAGGCAGCTTGGGCAGACCTTTTGCAATAGCAGGTCTTGCCATTTCGATAGAAGCGCTCGCAGCCTGGATTTTGGCAATTTTTTTCGTAATCCTGCTGATTTTGCTTATCGCGTCGGCAGTCTGACCGGCTACCTGATAAATATGTTTAATATAAGCCGCAACAGCGGCTATTCAAGGAGATAAAATATGTTCTGCACAAATTGCGGAAGCCAGCTTGACGACAGAGCCGTAATATGCCCGCACTGCGGCGTGCCTACAAATAATTATTACAGGCCCGTCCAACCCGCGCAGCAACCCGCACAACCCGCGGAAGGCTTCAATCAGCAAATGCCCGCACCGGCACAACAGCCCGCTCAGAGCAAACCCGTAAATGCATTTGCCATAGTCGGTCTCGTGCTCGGTATTTCAGGCATATGGCTGAGTGTTTTATTCGGAATAGTTTCCATAATCGGTCTTATCTTCAGCATTGTAGGACTGAACAAAGCCGCTAAAATGAACAGCGGGCGCGGCCTTGCAATAGGCGGACTGGTCACATCCATAATCGGAATAGCCATCTGGGCAATCTACTGGGCAGCTGTGATTCTTTCACGCGCGACGGTTTATTTCTGATAAATTATTAAATTTAACCTATAATCAAATCAATCAAGGAGAAAAGCTATGTATTGCAGAAATTGCGGAGCACAGATAGACGATAAAGCGGTAATATGCCCGCACTGCGGCGTGCCTACCGATAATTATTATGCCGCACCTCCCCATTCATATAACCAGACTGCGCCACAGACTGCGCCCGAACGCGACGAGCCCAATACAGGATTTGCCGTACTCGGATTCTTTTTCCCGATTGTCGGACTGATACTCTATCTCGTATGGATGCACACTATGCCTCTCCGCGCAAAATCGTGCGGCAAGGGTGCGCTTATAGGAGTGATTACCCAAGTTGCTTTAAGCGTCCTAATTATAATAATGGTCGTAGTTACAACTTTAATAATTTACGGACCGACCATTTCGCTTTTTGCAACCGCGGCTTTATAACTTAAAATTAAATGCAGACAAAAAAAGCAGGGCAGATTTTTGCCCTGCTTTTTTTAACAGGGCGACATATATGCCCCAACTACTGCTTTAATCGGCGGACATATGCCGCAACTACTGCTTGAAATTTCATATCTGCATCAATCATAAAACCGTATAGCCTTACACAAACATAAATTTTACGATAATCCCCGCACGCAGAATAAGCGGCTGGAAAAGCACTGTTTACCGCCCGCTCAGCTGCCGATCGCATAATCAATAAAAAGCCGCGCACATAAAATGTGCGCGGCTTTATCTAACTGTTTAATTAAATAACAATATCTGCTGCATGACTCAACGTACATCGTTCGCGTAAAGAGGGAACGCGGCGCAGAGCTTTGCAACCTCGGCCTTGACCTCTTCGTAAGCAGCCTCTTTTTCGTTTATAATCTTCGTGATGAGGCGTGCGATTGTGCGGGCCTCCTCTTCCTTCATTCCGCGCGAAGTCATGGCAGGCGTGCCGAGGCGGATACCTGAAGTTACGAAAGGCTTCTGCGTATCGAAAGGTATTGCGTTCTTATTGACGGTTATGTGAACTTCGTCGAGCATGTGTTCAAGCTCTTTGCCCGTCATGCCCTTGTCTGTAAGATTGAGAAGGATAAGGTGGTTATCCGTACCGCCGGAAACCATCTTGACGCCCAATTTATTGAATTCGTCAGCCATAGCCGCCGCATTCTTTATTATCTGAGCCTGATACTTTTTGAAATCGGGAGAAAGCGCTTCCTTGAAAGCTACCGCCTTTGCCGCTATGATATGCATGAGAGGGCCGCCCTGTATGCCGGGGAATACAGCCTTATCGATAGCTTTGCCGTACTGCTCTTTGCACATGATTACGCCGCCGCGGGGACCGCGAAGAGTTTTGTGCGTGGTCGTTGTAACAAAGTCCGCTACAGGTACGGGCGAAGGATGAAGCCCTGCCGCAACAAGACCAGCGATGTGCGCAATATCAACCATCATGAGCGCGCCGACTTTATCGCATATTTCACGGATACGGTTGAAATCGATTATGCGGGGATAAGCGCTCGCGCCGGATACTATCATCTTGGGCTTGCACTCCATTGCTATGCGCTCCATCTCGTCATAGTCGATGCGCTCGTCGTCCTTGCTTACGCCGTAGGGCACGATATGGAAATATTTGCCCGAAATGTTTACGGGCGAACCGTGGGAAAGATGTCCGCCGTGAGCAAGATTCATGCCCATTACGGTATCGCCGGGCTGAAGAACGGCAAAGAACACCGCAAGGTTTGCCTGCGCGCCGCTGTGGGGCTGCACGTTGCAGTATTCACAGCCGAATATCTCTTTGAGTCTGTCGCGCGCAAGATTTTCCGCGATGTCGACAAACTGGCAGCCGCCGTAATAGCGGTGACCGGGATAACCTTCCGCATATTTATTGGTAAGGTGACTGCCGGCAGCAGCCATAACCGCGGGGGAAACAAAGTTTTCGCTTGCAATGAGCTCAATGTTGCCCTGCTGACGGCCGAGTTCAAGCTTAAGCGCTTCCGCCACTTCGGGGTCGGTTTGTTCAATCAAAGAGATATCTATCATAATAACGCTCCGTAAAAATTATTTTGTTTTAGTTTATATCTTATTTTAACATATTTGTTTGATTTTTTCAACAAATTGAATGCAATTTTCCTTCAATCGGAAATAATATGAGCAAAAATGATTTATGCCGCGACAATATATTTAAACTTAAAAACATAGTCTTGCCGTTTTTCACATTAATGCTTTAATCTTTTATTCTGCGGCAGTGAGTAGCAGTTTTCGCTCCGCTGCAGCGCTGCCTGAAACATTAAAGTTTTATGTGCAACTGAAAGTCAAATATCGTTTAAATATATAAAGTTTTATATGCAAAATAATGTTAAAATGTCAAGTTTTATTTATAAGAATTCTGATAAATCGATATAACGTCGTCTACCGACATAGGCACGCGGTCGTTCAAAAATACGCGCTTCATGGAAGACATGGCGTTTTTTGCAAGGGTACTGAAATCTTCGGGCGAGATTCCGTAATCGGACATTTTAAGATTGCTTACGCCGCACTTTTGCATAAGTTTTTTCAAAGCTTCCACAAAGTCGGCAGGCTCACCGGCATTTTCTGCACCTATGGCGCGCGCCATTTTGATAAAACGCTCGTCGCAGGCATGGACAGATATCATATGCTCATAGTAGGCGGGAGCAAGCATAATAAGTCCCGCGCCGTGAGCAAGCTTTGGACTGTGCGCGCTCATCGCGTGCTCCATTCCGTGCTTTGACGTACAGCCTGAAAGCGTCATAACCATGCCCGAGAGCATATTTGCAAACGACATTCCGTCCCTCGCCTCCGCGTCGCTTCCGTCGCTCACCGCGCGCGCAAGGTATTTTGAAGCGTACTCCATTGAGGTAAGCGCGAGCATATCGCTCATCTTGTTGGCTTTATTGGAAACGTAGCACTCCGTAGCGTGAAAGAGCGCGTCGAAGCCCTGAAAAGCCGTAAGCTGAGGCGGTACGCCGAGAGTGAGCGAACTGTCCACAACGGACAGCACGGGGAACATGCCGGGGTGCACGAAACCTATTTTTTCGTTGGTGGCGGGGTTTGTAACGACGGCAGTCGCGTCGGCTTCCGAACCTGTGCCCGCGGTCGTAGTTATTGCCACCAAAGGCAGCGGCTTACTTTTTATGGGTTTGCCTCCGCCTGTGCCCGCCGCAACAAAATCCCAGTAGTTTTCGCCGTTGGGCGCGGCGAGCGCTATTGCCTTGGATGCGTCCATTACCGAACCGCCGCCCAAAGCCACTACAAAGTCGCAACAATTTTCGCGCGCGCAGCGTGCGCCTTCGTTGACGGTATCAAGGTCGGGATTTGCGCCTATTTTACAAAATGAAACGACCTCCACGCCTTTGCCGCTGAGAATTCCGAAAACTTTATCGAATGCGCCACTCTTTTTTGCCGAACTGCCGCTCGAGGTGACAAGCAGAGCCTTTTTGCCCGGAAGCTCCCTTTTGCCAAGTTCCGCCAAAGAGCCTTCGCCGAATATAATGCGCGAAGGCACGTAAAATTCAAACTGCATATTTAAAGCCTCTTATTTTATTCACGATTAGATTATACCGCCGCCGCGCGCCTTTGTAAAGGGTAGGTTTTACTTATTCAGCTTTAAATTTTTACTTTGATTATCTGTCGCCGTCAAAATTTGCTTGCGGCAGATTGGTAAACCAGAATTAAAGCAAAAATATAAATCAACAGCAATTCAAAGCCGCACTTCGGCAAAACGGCAAACCACAAAGCTGCAACACCGCAAAACAACAAATTATAAAACCTCAGGTTATAAAAAATGCCGGCGGCAGTCAGCCGCGCGGCATTTTAACTAAAATTCAATCAAAGATTGTTGTCGAGGAATTCCTTGACTTCGCCCTTAGGCATGAAGCCAATGGACTTTGCAACCATTGCGCCGTTTTTGAACATTGCAACGAAAGGTATGCTCATTATGCCGTATTTTACCGAAAGCGCGGGCGCGCCGTCTACGTCGACCTTTACAAATTCGGCCTTATCGGCATAGTCTGCGGAAACTTCTTCAAGCACGGGTGCAAGCATCTTGCAGGGACCGCACCAGGTTGCAAAGAAGTCGCACACTACAGGCTTGGTGCCGGATATAAGCTCGTTGAACTGCTGTTCGTTTAACTGTTTCATGATTTTATCCATCCTTTTATGTATATTTATGACGCGGAACATGCTGCAAATAAACGCCTACGTTTAACTTTGAGTTCACAAAAGCGCGCAGCGTATGCCGCTTTTTATTTTGTTTTTTACTCCATCTCTTTGAAGTATGCGCAGATTTCAGAAATTTTTGCGGGCGTGACGTTGCCGTCAGCCATTCTTTTGACATTGCATTCGCCGCTTTCGAGCTCGTTGCCGCCTATTGCTATAACGTGGCGCGCGCCTATCTTGTCGGCATACTTGAACTGCGCTTTAAGCGATCTTCCTGTGTGGTCGCACTCAGCAGAAATGCCTTCGCGCCTGAGCGCGCAGACAAGCCTGAACGCTTCAATGCGGCTGTCTTCATCCATTCCCGCAACGAACACCTGGGGTCCCTGCTCTTCGGGGAAAGCGACGCCCGTGTTTTCCATTAAAAGAATGAGGCGCTCTATTCCCGCAGCAAAACCTACCGCGGGGGTGGGATTTCCGCCGAGCTCTTCTATAAGTCCGTCGTAGCGTCCGCCGCCGCATACCGTGCCCTGCGCGCCTATCTCTTCAGACACAAACTCGAACACCGTCTTGGTGTAGTAGTCAAGCCCGCGGACAATGTTGGGGTCTATGTTGAACTCCAGCCCGCCTGCGGTGAGAAGGCTCTGCACTTTTCTGAAGTGCGCGCTGCAATCGTCGCACAGAAAATCTATGATTCTGGGTGCACCGCGGTTTAGGGCTTTGCACTTTTCTTCCTTGCAGTCGAGTATTCTGAGCGGATTTTTTTCAAAACGGGCGCGGCACGTTTCGCACATTTCGTCGAGGTGGGGCAATAAATACGCCTTGAGCTCGGCATTGTAGCGCGCGCGGCACGTTTTGCAGCCGATAGAATTTATGTTGAGCTTTACATTTTTTATATTGAGTTTTTCAAGGAAGGAAGACGCGGCGAAAATAACTTCGGCATCGGCATCGGGGCCTGCGGCGCCGTAAACTTCTATGCCGAACTGGTGGAATTCGCGCAGTCTGCCCGCCTGAGGACGCTCGTAGCGGAACGCGGGGATTATGTAATACATCTTTACAGGCAGAGGACCCGCGCCGAGATTATTTTCAATGAACGAGCGCGCCGCGCCTGCGGTGCCTTCGGGCTTCAGGGTTATGGAACGGTCGCCCTTATCCTTGAAGGTGTACATCTCCTTGTTTACGATATCCGTCGTATCGCCCACTCCGCGCAGAAAAAGTTCGGTATGCTCGAACACGGGGGTGCGTATCTCCTTCATGTTGAAAAGCGCAGCCGTTTTGCGCGCGGTGTCTTCTATATAGTGCCATTTGTATGCGTCCTGGGGAAGGACGTCCTTCGTACCCTTGGGAATGTTAATCATATGACCTCGAATGCGGAATGCCTGTCCGCCTTATACTTCCGCAAAAAATGCGGCTTTTACCTTGCCCGACCGCATTGAATGCGGCATATGTGCGGGGCAATTTGCTGAAACTTAAAGAACATACTTCTTCAGATCGCGGTTTTTAATAATTTTATCCAGATGTTCTTCAACATACTTGCAGTTGATTTCCACGGGGATTACGGGGTAATCTCCGCCGCCCGCATTGAACGAAATGTCTTCCAGAAGATATTCCATTACGGTATGCAGACGCCTTGCGCCTATATCTTCGGAAGTTGCGTTTATGTCTTCGGCAATTTCCGCAATCTTTTCAATGGCGTCCTGAGTGAAGTGAAGATCTATATTATCCACGGCGAGGAGCACAGAATACTGCCTTGTTATTGCGTTCTGCGGCTGCGTCAGGATATCTATGAAATCTTTTTTTGTGAGCGAGGAAAGCTCCACCTGAATGGGGAATCTGCCCTGAAGCTCGGGGATTAAATCTTCCACTTTGGAAACGTGGAAAGCGCCCGCCGCGATGAAAAGAATGTAGTCCGTCTTTATGGGACCGTACTTCGTCATTACCGTGCAGCCTTCTACAATGGGGAGTATATCCCTCTGCACGCCCTCGCGGGAGACGTCCGCGCCCTGATTGCCCTTGCCTGCAATCTTATCTATTTCGTCTATGAATATTATGCCGTCGTTCTCGGCGCGCTTTATCGCCTCGGCATTGACGGCGTCGTTATCAATGAGTTTGTCCGCTTCCTCCGCCATAAGAAGGTTTACCGCCTCCTTTACGGTGAGCTTGCGGCGCTTTCTTTTGCCGGGAAGGCCCATTCCGCCGAAAATCGAGCCCAAATCTATCGCGGCGCCTGCGCCTGCGGAAAGTTCGAGCGGCTTGGGCTGGTCGGCAATGTCTATTTCAATCACGGCATTGTCGTACTTGCCGTCGTGCACGGCGTCCACAAAATTCTGTTCGAACACTTCCTGGGCAAGCTCGCCCCTGTCGCGCTTGTTGTTTTCGGCAAGCACTTTTGCAACCTTTCTTTCGGCGGTAGCGCGGGCGCGGTATTCAACTTCCGCAGTCTTTTCCTCGCGCACGAGGCGTATGGCGCATTCCGCAAGGTCGCGCACCATAGACTCCACGTCCCTGCCCACATAACCTACTTCGGTATACTTTGTGGCTTCAACCTTTAAAAAAGGAGCTTTTACAAGCTTGGCAAGCCTTCTGGCAATCTCCGTTTTGCCCACGCCCGTAGGACCTTTCATGATTATGTTCTTGGGCGTTATTTCTTCCATAAGTTCGGGCGAAAGCCTGCTTCTTCTGTAGCGGTTACGAAGAGCTATGGCGACGGCCTTTTTAGCCTCTTCCTGACCTATGATGTATTTATTGAGTTCGTTTACAATCTGTTTGGGTGATAAATCCATTTCCACACCTTCACATGCGCAAATGCCGTTATTCCGGGCATATATGCGCACCTTTTTAATTTTTACCGCCTGTTATACGGTTTCGCACTTGATGTTATCGTTGGTGAATACGCAGATTTCGCTTGCGATTTTAAGCGCTTTTGTAGCTATCTCTTCAGCGGAATAGTCGGTATTCTGAATGAGCGCGCGCGCCGCCGCAAGGGCGTAGTTGCCGCCGCTGCCTATCGCGCACACCCCGCCGTCGGGCTCTATGACTTCGCCCGTGCCGGATACTATGAGCATAGTGTCTTTGTCGGCGACTATCATCAGAGCTTCGAGTTTTCTGACCATTTTGTCCGAGCGCCAGAGCTCTGCAAGTTCAACCGCCGAGCGCATGAGGTTGCCCGAGAATTTGTTGAGCATTCCCTCGAACTTTTCGCTTAAAGAAAACGCGTCCGATACGGAACCCGCAAAGCCTAAAACGACTTTGCCGCCGTATATTCTGCGCACTTTCGTTGCCGAATTTTTAAATATAACGCTTTCTCCCATAGTGACCTGACCGTCGCCTGCGATAGCCGTGACGCCGTCTTTTTTTACGGCACATATGGTTGTAGCGTGAAATTCTACTGACATATCGAATCTTTATACTCCCGTATATTTTTTAATGCCCTTTCCGCAAGGAACTTGTAGCGCTCCTTTTTGTCGCGTATGCCCGTTTCCGCAGCGCCGAGAAGCCCGAAATTTGCGTTCATTGGCTGAAAATCGCTGTTTTCCGCCGCTATATAGCGGGAAAGCGCGCCGCTTACCGTCTTTTCGGGCGGGATGAGCGAAGGTTTGCCTTCAAGCCTGCGCGAAAGATGTATTGCCGCCAGAATGCCCGACGCCGCAGACTCCACGTAACCTTCCACCCCCGTTATCTGACCCGCAAAGAACGTTTCGGGCGAACTTTTAAGCGAAAAATCGGCATTGAGGCAGAGCGGCGAATTTATGAAAGTGTTGCGGTGCATCACGCCGTAGCGCAGAAACTCCGCATTTTTAAGCGCGGGTACGAGGGAAAACACCCTCTTCTGTTCGCCGAATTTAAGGTTGGTCTGGCAGCCCACGAGATTGTAGGCGCTGCCTTCAAGATTTTCCTTCCGCAGCTGAAGCACCGCGTAGTAAGATTTGCCCTCGCCGTCCCGCAGCCCTACGGGCTTGAAAGGACCGAAGCGGAGCGTATCTTCGCCGCGCGCCGCCATAACCTCGAGCGGCATGCAGCCTTCAAAAATCTCCCTCTTTTCAAACGAGTGGAGCTCGGCGCGCTCCGCCGACATTAGAGCCGCGTAAAATTCCCTGTACTCTTCTTTTGTCATGGAGCAGTTCAGGTAATCGTCGCCGCCCTTGCCGTACCTGCCGCCCGCAAACGCGCGCGACATATCTATGCTTTCAGCCGAAACTATGGGAGCGGAAGCGTCGTAAAAATGCAGTCCGCCGCCCGTCCGCGCCGCAATATCGTCAGCCAGCGCGCCGCAGGTAAGCGGACCCGTTGCTACTATGCAAGGTCCTTCCGGCACGCAGGATACTTCGGCGCATATTACATTTATGTTTTTATGAGTTTTTATTTTATCAGTTACAAAGCGCGCAAACTTATCCCTGTCCACGGCGAGCGCGCCGCCCGCAGGCACGGCGGAATGTGCCGCCGCCTCCATCGTAAGCGAGCCTAAAACGCGCATTTCTTCCTTAAAAAGTCCGCACGCGTTGCCGTAGACGTCGTTGCTTTTGAGAGAGTTGGAACATACCAGCTCGGCAAAGTCTGCGCTTTTATGCGCGGGGGAAAAGGACTTCGGCTTGATATCGTAAAGTTCGACAATAAAGCCCTCTTCCGCAAGTCTCCACGCGGCTTCGCAGCCCGCAAGCCCCGCGCCGATTACTTTAACCGTTTGCATTGCCGTCTTCCGCGGCGGAAGCGTTTTCGCCGCTTTCTGCGCCTTCTTCCGTTTTAAGGAAATAGTCGCAGGATTTTTCCGAGCACCTTATTCCGTCGCCGCGCTTTACAAGGTAACCCTTGCCGCACTTGGGGCACTTGTCGCCCGTGGGTACGTCCCAGCTCAAGAACTTGCATTCGGGATAGCCCGTGCAGCCGTAATATATTTTGCCGCTTTTGGAGCGCATTCTGCGCATAGGCTTGCCGCATTCGGGGCACTTGCCCTCAGTCTTTACGCCCTCGCCCGAGTTTTCGGGATTTATGGGGCGCTTTGCGCCGCACTTCGCGCACTCGAGGTACTGACCGTACCTGCCCTTCTTTATGAGCATTTCGCCGCCGCACTCTTTGCACTTTTCCTGCGAGATTTTTGCGTCCATCGGCAGTATGGAAGAGCATTCGGGGTAGTTGGGGCAGGCGAGGAATTTGCCGTACTTGCCGCTTTTAACCACCATGTTTGCGCCGCATTTGGGGCAGCGCACGGAGGAAACTTCCTGCTCGGACTCGCTGATTATATTCGAGCATGCGGGATAGTTGGAGCAGGCAAGATA
>CALVWV010000036.1 GCA_944368065.1 uncultured Clostridia bacterium
CTGATAACCGGTAAATAGGCAGTAGTTGACCTCAGCGGTCTGGTAAAATCATATTTGCAAGACCGTGATTTTCAATAAAAAATCAAAATAATTCGCCTGATAATTTAAAAGATAGTGGCGGTGCGGATACATTCTGCACCGCCTTATTTTTTTGTATTTTATAACAGATTTAAGTATTTTATATCACGCATAGTACTTCAAATAAGCCAATTTGATAGTATTTTGGGTTAATTTTAATTAAATTTTGATGAAAGAACTTTCACACCGTGCGTTGTTTTTTGCGTAAAATGATACCAAGTATATTTTACGGGAGAAAAACTTGTGCAATGGTTTTTTGGACTTGAAGGTTGGCTTCAGGCTCTTATAGCCACTTCCTTTACGTGGGCGCTTACTGCGGCAGGCGCCTCGCTGGTTTTCATATATAAAAAAGTAACGCGCAGCGCCTTCAGTTTTATGATGAGCAGTGCGGCGGGCATAATGATAGCTTCGACCTTTTTTTCGCTCCTTCTGCCCGCGTTGGAGTATGGTCAGCAATATTCTTATCTCATTCTCACGTTCGGTTTTGCGTGCGGCGGTTTTCTGATAATTGTAACCGATATACTCATCGGGCGGCTCAGCGCTTTTACCGACGGCAAAAAAAAGAAATGTGCGGTTATGGTAATAGCCGTTACGGCGCACAATGTGCCTGAAGGGCTTGCCATAGGCGTGGCGTTCGGCGCTCTTAGTGCCGGCGGCACGGTGGAGGGCGTAGCGGCACTGATGCTTGCCGTTGGCATAGGCATTCAGAACTTCCCCGAGGGAATGTGCGTGGCTTTTCCGCTTCGCGCAAACGGCATGTCGCGCTTTAAGAGTTTTACCGTAGGTCAGCTTTCAGGCGCTGTTGAAATAGTTGCCGGCGTTGTGGGCGCGCTTGCTGTTGCGCTTATAAACAACATTCTGCCTTTCGCGCTTTCCTTTTCCGCGGGGGCAATGCTGGCGGTCGTCTGCTCGGAGCTCATTCCCGAAAGTTTTGAAAGCGGAAAAACGCGCGCTACCCTCGGCGTTATTTTCGGCTTTGTGCTTATGATGGCGCTTGATATTGCCTTCGGATAAAACTTTATGGCATTCGGCTTCTTTATATTTTTTTGCGCAGCTTTTATATGCCCATGCGCGCAAAAATTTTTCAGAAGAATGTTCGCTGAGGTGGGTGACGCGGGCTGTTATTTGATTTTTGCAGCGTTTTACATATTCAGAGTCCGCCACGGCTTATGTTTTAAGGAACCTGTAAATATCGCGCATCTTTTGCTGTGCTCGGTTTTGCCGTACACGGCTTGAATCTGTGCGCGGCTTTTGCTTGTACTCAATCTTTCTGTACGTGATTATGCCTTTATGCGGTTTTTGTCGTGGAAGCTTAGTTCTGACAATATTTTAGCCATGCAGCAATGTTTCGCCCGCCCAAAAATTTCCTGCCGCTGAATATTTTATAAAAAAGTTAAGCAAAATAACGGTATGAACGGCGGCATAAATTCTGCGGCGGGCTCTGCCGCGCGCACGGCGATAGTGGTAGGAGGAAGTTCGGGAATAGGTTGCGAAACTGTACTAAGACTTACCGAAAGCGGCTGGAATGTATTCAATATTTCGCGCACGCCCTGCATTAACATAAAGGTAAACAACATCAGCGCCGATGTTACCGATGAGCAGGCTTTCACACATATAAAAAATACAGCAGAATCCTGCGGTCTCGGGCTTCTGGTTTACAGCGCGGGCTGTTCCATGGCAGCGCCGATAGAGTATGCCGCGGAGAGCGACTACAGGTATCTCTTCGAGGTTAATTTTTTCGGCGCGCTCAAGGCGGTGCAGGCGGCTGTGCCTTATATGAAGAAAAACGGAGGCAGAATAATTCTTGTAGGCTCTCTCGGCGGCGACATTCCGATAGTGTTCGACAGTTTTTATTCGGCCTCCAAAGCGGCGCTGGAGATGCTTGCGCGCGGGCTTGAACAGGAGCTGTCATCATGCGGCATAAAAGTCACGGCGTGTCTTCCTGGCGGCACGGCTACGGGATTTACCTTCAAGCGGAAAATTTATCCCGCGGGTGAGTGCGGCGGTTACGGCAAAAAGCTTGAAAAAGCTGTGGAATCGCTTGCAAAAATCGAGCAGGGCGGAATGAGCGCCGCTGCCGTTGCAGACGATATTTTTAAAGTCATAAATTCGGACAACCCTCCGCTTATAAAGACGTGCGGCGTAAAGAACACGGCGTACAGGTTTTTAAGCAGGGTATTGCCCGAAAAACTTACGCTTCATATTACAGGCAAGAGGTACGGACTATGAGAAAAGAAACAGACCTTACAAGGCGCGACGAGCGCGAAAGCTGTTTTAAAGGCTGCGGGGAGGCAGATATCAAAAATGACAGGCAAAAACGCGCAGAACTGCAATGAAAATTATTTAAAGTACGTAAAGCAACTCGATCCTCCTACAAAACACTTCAAAAACTGCCTTTCGGCCTTCGGGGTAGGAGGGCTTATTTGCACGATAGGTCAGTTTTTCCGCTTTATGCTCGAGTATGCGGGACTTTCCGGGGACGAGCTTGCGGGCGCGGTTTCTGTAATACTCATATTTTTAGGCTGTCTGCTTACCGGGCTCGGCGTATATGACAGGATAGGCCGCCACGCAGGCGCAGGCTCTATAGTGCCGATTACGGGTTTTGCCAATTCCGTGACTTCGCCCGCGCTTGAGTTCAAGACCGAAGGCTATATTTACGGCACGGCGGCAAAGATGTTTACCATTGCAGGCGCTATCATAGTTTACGGCGTGTTTTCAGGCGTTCTGGTAGGCATTATCTATTATTTTCTCTGAAATACCGTTTTTTGGCTTCGCTGCTTCGCCGCGCAAAGAATGCGTGGCGAAATAAGAAGGCGGTAAAAAAATTGCGGTAAAACGGCAAAATGGCTGCGCGGTAAAACGCTAAAATGACGGCGCAAAAAGGGCGCGGCGCGGTAAAACGGCGACATTTTTGCAATACGCCGCCATAACTCTACGGTTATATTCTATGAAAAAAGGTAACACACTGTTTTTTGAAACACAGCCGAAAATCCGCTCGTATGCGGCGATATGCGGCTCAAAGGAAAAGGAAGGGGTTATAGGCAGCTATGCCGACATAACCCTTTCCGACGATATGTACGGCGAGAGCACGTATGAAAAGGCTGAGTGCAAAATGCTTTCCAATGCCGTAAGGCTTGCCGTTGAAAAGGCGGCGCTTACCGATGCAGATATAGACGTCCTGCTTTCGGGCGACCTTCTAAACCAGATAATATCTGCAAGTTTCGCCGCTCGAGATTTTCAGTTTCCCTTTCTGGGACTGTACAGCGCGTGCTCGACGATGAGCGAGGGCATGCTGCTTGCGGCGGCGCTTATAGACGGCGGCTTTGCAGAAAACTGCGTTGCGGCGACGGGCAGTCACTTTGCTTCTGCTGAAAGGCAGTACAGGTATCCGCTGGAGCTCGGCTGTACGCGTCCTCCGCAGTCGCAATGGACGGTTACGGGCGCGGGCGGTTGCGTGATTTCGGCGGACAAGGGTGATATCAGGATAGTCAACGCGACGTTAGGCAGGGTGCGCGACTGGGGCGTTACCGATGTTAACAATATGGGCGCGGCAATGGCTCCCGCCGCGGCGGACACGCTTATGCGGCATTTCAAGGATACTGATACCCTGCCCGAAGATTACGATATGATAATAACGGGCGACCTCGGCGCGCTCGGCAGCAGAATTTTAAAGGATTTGATGTGGGAAAAGGGGTACAGCATATCTGAAAATCACGTCGACTGCGGCGAAATAATATATAAAGTCATAGAGGATGAGTTTCAGGGCGGCAGCGGCGCGGGCTGTTCGGCGGTTGTAATGAATTCTTACGTGTTCACCAAAATGAGCGCGGGGCTGTATAAAAGGGTACTGTTTGCGGCGACAGGCGCGCTTTTGTCCACGGTATCGTCCGGTCAGGGCGAGAGCATACCCTGCATAAGCCACGCCGTTCAGCTGGAGGCGGATTTATGATGGCGGAAGAGATACTCAATATTTTTTTAATGTATATCAAGGCGTTTGCGGTAGGCGGCGCGATATGTACGATTGCCCAGATTGTTATAAACATAACGTCGCTGACTTCGGGCAAAATACTTGTGTTTACAATGCTTGCGGGCGTTATTTTAACGGCGCTCGGACTGTATCAGCCGCTCGTGGAATTTGCGGGCGCAGGCGCGACAGTGCCCATATCCGGATTCGGATATCTGCTTGCAAACGGAGCTATAAAGGGCGCGGAAAAGGGCTTTTTTTACGCCGTTACAGGTTCGCTTACAGCGGCGAGCGCAGGCGTCACGGCGGCTGTGGTGTTCTCGTTTATAATGTCGCTGATATTCCGTTCGCGGACAAAGCGCAACTGAAAAATGTACAGGGTGCAGCCGCCTGCATGATTGCAGGCGGCTACACCCTTATAAAATAATACGGTAAAACTTAATTGCAAACTTTTTTGCAAGGTGGTAAAATAATAAAAAATGCAGAAAAGGATACCGTAAATATATGAAAGTTGTAATAATAGGCGGCGTTGCGGGCGGCGCAACTGCAGCGGCAAGGCTGAGAAGGCTCGACGAAAAAGCCGAGATTATCATTTTCGAGCGCAGCGGCTACGTGTCTTACGCCAACTGCGGACTTCCGTACTATATCGGCGGCGAGATAAAGCGCCGTTCGTCTCTGACGCTTCAGACGCCCGCAAGCTTTAAAAGCCGTTTCAATATAGACGTAAGGGTGGGTAGCGAAGTCATCAGAATAGACCGCGCCTCAAAGCAGGTTATAGTGCGCTCGCCGCGCGGAGAATATGCTGAAAGCTACGATAAGCTCATTTACTGCCCCGGCGCAAAGCCCATAATGCCACAGGGCGGAGGGGCGCGCTTTTTTACCCTTCGCACCGTTGAAGATACTTTTGCGATAGACGATTTCATAAAAAAGAATGCTCCGCGCACGGCGGTTGTTTGCGGCGGCGGCTTCATAGGGCTTGAGGCGGCTGAAAACCTCATACACCGCGGCATTAACGTTACCGTCATTCAGGGCAACGTTCAGGTGCTCCCGCAAATCGATTACGATACGGCATGCTTCCTTCACTCCGAAATCCGCAGAAACGGCGTAAAACTCGCGCTCTCTTCCCGCGTGACCTCGCTCGAAAGCTTAAAGGACGGCGTCACCGTGCATACGGATAACGGCGATTACTCCGCGGACTTCTGCATAGTGGCGCTGGGAGTTTTGCCCGATACTTCTCTTGCGGAGGAGGCGGGGCTTGAGCTCGGCATAAAGAAAGCCGTCGTAACAGACGAGCATATGCGCACGTCCGATAAGGACATCTATGCCGCAGGCGACGCCGTACAGATAAAAAATGCGGTCACGGGCGAAGACGCGCTCTTCGCGCTTGCGGGACCTGCCAACAAACAGGGCAGAATAGCCGCCGACAACATCTGCGGGATTAACTCTTCGTATGCGGGCGGATGCGGATCTTCGGTAATAAAAATATTCAATCTTACCTGCGCTTTCACGGGACTCAACAGCGCGTCGGCAAAGCGTTCGGGCATAAACTTTGACAGGGTTGTGCTCTTTTCCGCTAACCACGCCACATATTATCCCGGTGCGCGCAACATGACCCTCAAAGTGCTGTTCGATAAAAAGGACGGAAGGATAATCGGCGCTCAGGCTGTGGGTTACGAGGGGGTTGATAAGCGCATAGACGTGCTTGCAACGGCGATAAAGTCGGGAATGACGGCTTATGAGCTGCAGGAGCTCGACCTCGCTTACGCGCCGCCCTATTCTTCGGCGAAGGACCCCGTAAATATGGCGGGGTACGTTATAGAGGATGTGCTCGGCGGAATAAAGCAATACCATTGGGAGAACCTGCCCGATGTGCTTGCGGATAAGTCGGCGTTCATTCTTGACGTCCGCGCAGAGGAGGAATTTGCCGCAGGGTGTTTCCCCGGCGCGGTCAATATTCCGCTCGACGACCTTCGCGGCCGCATAAGCGAAATTCCCGCAGGCAAAACTGTTTACGTAAACTGCCACAGCGGACTTCGCAGCTACATTGCCTGCCGCATTCTTAAAGCTTACGGTTTTGACTGCCGCAACTTTTCGGGCGGTTACCGCCTTTACGCCGCAGTCTGCGGAGAGGCGGAGGAGAGCGAAATTCCCCGTCATCCCTGCGGCATTCCCATAAAATAAAAATATGCGCGCGCCGACAAAAAGTCGGCGCGCGCACGCTTTATAACCGTTTGTTGCGCGAATATTTTTCAGCGGCGGGCAAAAACTATATTATAAGGCGCATTGCGCCGTTTTTTGCCATGTCTGAGATAAAAAACGCGCTGAAAAAAGCGGTGAATTTTATTGCCGCGACATATAAATATTATTCCGACAAGCGTTTTACGACCGTGGCGGGCACGCTCGTCTATTTTTTTCTTATGAGCCTTGCGCCCTTTCTTTTCTGGCTTTCTATGTTTTTCGGCAACGTTGACCTCGGAATACTTGCTCAGTTTCCCCTTCTCGATGCAGTTCTGCCATTTTTGCAGGAATTGCAGTCGTCGGCGGGCGGAGCGACGTCGGGCGCGGGAATAATCCTCGCCGTGACGACTCTTTATTCTTCCACAAATTTTTTCTATCACTTAAGGCGGAGCGGCGAAATCATATACGATAGTCCGTTCAAAAAGGGCGGAGTAAAACTCAGGTTTGCTTCTCTCGGACTTATCGGCGGCACGATAGCGCTCACCGCCGCCGCGATAGGCGCGGTAGTGGTGGGGGAGGCTTTTCTTTCAAGAATACTAAACGTTTACATTTCAGAGTTCATAATCTGGGCGGCGGCTCTTGCAATGGTAACGCTCGTCGCGGCGCTTCTCAATGTGTTCATCTGTCCGTATAAAACTACACTCAAAGACGTAATGTCAGGCAGTCTTCTGACCGTCCTTTTGTGGCTTCTGTGCGCGGCGGGGTTTGCCGTGTACATGCGCTTTGCCAACCCCGTGCGGCTGTACGGCACGATAGCGTCGGTAATAGTTTTTCTTTTATGGTGCTACCTTATGATGAACAGTTTTGTTATAGGCGTTATCTATAACGGCAGGCACAACGTAAACTTAAAGCACGCGCTCACGCCGTCGTAGAATTAATTTCAAAGCGCGCCGCGCTTTGCTGAGAAACAATCTGTCCTTGACTTAAAAAATAAAGCCGCGCTTAAAACGCGGCTTTATTTACAATTTTCAGTGGCAGGCTACATAGCACGCAAGCGCGAGCGCTCCGGGACCTATGTGGCATGAAACGCTCAGGGAGAGGGGCTCCACGTATTCCACGGGCAGACCCAAAGCTTCCTCGGCTTCTTTTTTGAAGATGAGCGCCTCGTCGTTTTTGTCGGTGTAAGCTATTGCAAGCTTTATTTTGCCTGCCGCTTTCTGCTCTGCAAACCTGTTTTCAAGGTCGTCCTTTACGGCATTTATCATAATCTCTTTAGCCTTGAAGAAGTTTCTGGGCTTTGCATACTGGTCAAGTTTTGCGCCCTGAATCTGAAGTACGGGCTTTATTTTGAGCAGAGTGCCTATCATAGCCGCGGCGGGAGTAAGCCTTCCGCCCTTTTTAAGGTACTTAAGGGTATCTACCATAATGTAAATGCCTGCCTGCATTGCCGTTTCGGTAAGCCAGTCTGCAATTTCTTTTGCGCTTTTGCCCTGTTTTGCAAGCTCTATGGCGTCGTAAACCGAGCTCTTCTGCGTAACGGAAATGCGCTTGTTGTCAACGACGTAAACCTTTCCCGCGAATTCAGTTTCAGCGAGGTGTGCAAGTGAGCTGCACGTTTCCGAAAGACCGCTGCTCATGGGAATGCATACTATCTCGTCGTAGTCTTCAAGAATTTTCTTCCAGAGTTCGCCGACGTTGTACGCGCTGGGCTGAGAGGTGGAAACCTGAGCGGTGTCGTCCTTGAGTTTTTCGTAGAACTGCTCCTGGGTAAGGCTTATATCTTCAAGAAACTGTTCGCCGTTGATAAGCACGGGCATGGGTATGGTAAATATTCCAAGCTCCTTGGAAAGAGCCTGCGTAATTCCGCTGTTGCTGTCTGTCACGATAGCAGTTTTCATGATTTAATCTCCTGTGAATAAAAAAACTGTGTATAATTATATATATTTTTTGTTGATAAGTCAACCGTTTGGCGGTGTAAAACATATAAAGCCGCCGCGGCGGCAAAGTTGCGCAAAAGCAAAATTTCTAACATAAAAAGTCCTGAAATCGCCCGTTTCAGCGCAAAATACATCCGATTTTTATAAGAGGTAGCGGGGGCAGCTGCAAAAATTTTTTGCAGCTGCCCCCGCAAAGCTTGGGTTGAAATTGTTTGTTTTATATTAAAGCAAAGCCCGCTTTGCCTTAAAAACATTTTTTAAAGCCTTACAATTCCGCAATGCACTCAATTTCCACGAGCGCGCCCTTGGGAATATCCTTTACGGCTACGCAGCTGCGCGCGGGGCAGGAGGTGAAATACTTTTCGTAAACCTTGTTGAATGCGGCAAAATCTGCGATGTCGGCAAGGAAGCAGACAGTTTTTACCACTTTATCCATTGAAGAACCTGCGGCTTCCAGAAGAGCGGCTATGTTTTTGCAAACCTGTTCGGTCTGACCTTCTATATCGCTTTTTTCAATTGCGCCGCTTGCGGGATTTACGGGAATCTGCCCGGACGCAAAAACAAGTCCGCCCGTAATTTTTGCCTGGGAATAAGGACCTATCGCCGCGGGCGCGTTTTTTGTTGCAACCGTTTTCATATTGCATTTCCTCCTTAAAGTTTCAAAGGGTATTTGAAATCAGAGCAGTTTGAATCCGCTTGATTTGAGTTTGTCTTCTATCTCTTTTATGTGCGCAAAGTCGCGCGTTTCTATTGTAAGGCGCAGGTAGCAGCCGTTCACGTCCGAACCTTCGTTTGACCTTTCGTGCAGTACGCCTATAACGTTGCCGCCGCAACCCGCGATAATGGCGGAAACGGCAACAAGCTGACCGGGCTTATCCATGAGCTCTACGGTAAGGGTGGTGGTGCGTCCGCTCATAAGCAAGCCGCGGTTTATCACGCGCGAAAGTATGGTAACGTCTATGTTGCCGCCCGAAATCAGGCATACAACTTTTTTGCCCTTTACGTCTGGTATTTTGCCGAACATGACCGCGGCGAGCGAAACGGCGCCCGCGCCTTCGGCAATCATCTTCTGTTTTTCTATAAGTGCAAGAATGGCGGCGCTGACCTGATCGTCTGTGACGGACACAACGCCGTCGACGTATTTTCTGCACAGTTCAAAAGTATGTACTCCGGGTTCTTTTACCGCGATGCCGTCTGCAATGGTGGAGACGGAGGGCAACATTTCAATTTTGCCGTGCTCCAAAGACTGTATCATGCTGGGCGCGCCTGCGGCCTGAACGCCGTAAACTTTGATTTTGGGATTGAGCGACTTTACCGCAAACGCCACGCCGGAAATAAGTCCGCCGCCGCCGATGGGAACGACTATTGCGTCAACGTCTTTTAGCTGATTTATTATTTCAAGACCTATTGTGGCCTGACCTGCAATGACGTCGTCATCGTCGAAGGGGTGAATAAAAGTGTAGCCCTTTTCTTCGCGCAGTTTTTCCGAGTAATTATGCGCGTCGTCGTAAACGCCGGGCACAAGCACGACTTCCGCGCCGTAGCTCTTGGTTGCTTCCACCTTGGAAATAGGCGCGCCGTCCGGCATGCATATAACAGATTTAATGCCGAATTTTTTAGAAGCGAGCGCAACGCCCTGAGCGTGGTTTCCTGCGGAGCACGCCACGACCCCGTGCGACTTTTCTTCTTCGGAAAGTTGCGAGATTTTGTAATATGCGCCCCTTACCTTGAACGAACCCGTAACCTGCAGGTTTTCCGTTTTGAGGTAAACTTCGCAGCCGCTTCTTTCCGAAAGGGTGGAGGAGTAGATGATGTCTGTTTCGCGCACGACGTCTTTAAGAACGTAGTTCGCGTGATAAACTTTGTCCAAACTCAGCATATGTGGCCTTCTGTAATTAATATTTATATAATTATAGTATTGTAAAGCGCAAAAGTCAACAAAATTTTTTTGTCGTGCAGACGGTCGCGTGCAGGCGGGCGTTTTGAACAAAACGCCCGCCTGCACGCTTTGCCGCATTTTGCAATAGGGCGCTGATATGCCCCGCCGAACGCCGTTTTAAAAGTATGAGCTAAAAAAATTTTTTACATAGATTTTGCAATTGAGCGGGCAATATGTGCCATCTATTGGCAAATTTGTTAATTGTTAACATTTTGCATGTAAAAAAATCTACATTATTAGATTGACAAATGATTATTTTGTGCTAAAATAAAATTACTTATCAGGTTATTGAATCAACATATTACGCACCCAATCAATACTTGCGCGCATATGCATAGTCAACAGCTTGGCTAGTTTTTTCCCGCTTCAATGATTTAAGCTTTCTACACAAACATGCAACTTGCGCGGAAAACGTTCCGTCTTTGTCTGCATGATTTTGTCGGAAAGCTTTTTTTGTTACTATGCGGCAATATGTCGGAATAAGCCGAAATGTTAGGAATTTGTTAGGAATAGTCCGAATATATTCAACAGCGGGTATGTTGTGATATAATACAAAATACTTATAACGCACACCCGGTGCGCTACTGTTCCTATCCGCTGTTATTTTTGAAACAGGCGCGCCTGTTTCAGGTGTGTACCATAAAGGTACACACCTGAAACACCATTTCTTATAAATCGACATAAAACATAAAGTTATCGTATATGCCTCTCGGTATATATTAAAACAGGCGTAACCGTCGCTTAAAAACGGCAGAAAAAATTATCTTCTTTTTTCTATGATAGTGGAGGGGGAGGTATTTATAAATCCGGCGCTTTCCGCCCAGAAGCATTCAAGCAGAAGGGTACAGGCGGCGGGATTTTCGGTTTAAAAAAGCGGCGTTAAGTAAAACTAATTATTATTTTGGAGGTAAAAAAAGGACTATGACTAATCAGAACAATGAAAAGTCAAAGAACGGCAAGCGGATAGCGCTGATACTTCTTGCGCTTCTGCTTATCGCGGCAATCGCCTTCGGCGCTTACACGTACTCTAAGTATATATCAAGCGCCAACGGCACTGGCTCGGCAAGTGTAGCCAAGTGGGGATTTACTATAACCGCATCTAACGTGAATGATACTGATGACACTAATGTATTCGGTCAGTATTATGGTACTTCTGGCACTGAGCAGGATGGTAAGGATAACGCCGTTATCGCAGGTGCTTCAAGCGAAGTGGTAGCACCTGGTGCAAAAGGTTCATTCAGATTTTCTGTAACTGGCGATGCTGAAGTTCAGGCAACGCTGAAAACTGCTCTTACCTTAACCGACGATATATTTATTACACTTCAGGATGCTGATCAAACTGCTACTGAAATCGAATATCATCCCGTGCTCTTCACTTTAAAAGGTGGCGCAAGCTTCGAAAATATGGCTGTAATTGAAACCACAGGGAATGTTGAACTTGAGAATGTTCCTCTTGCTGTAATAGCAAAAGCAATAGAAGCCGACACGACAAATTTAAATCAGGCTTCAATAGCACCTAACAACTCTCCTGCACTTTCTCTTTATTATGAACTTTCCTGGGCTTGGGCATTTGAAATTACTGATGCTGCAACGCTTTACACAAATAATGCGGGTGTCCTCTCAGCCTATAATGGCGCTAAATTTGAAAAAGACGTCATAAATGCACTTGATACTGTTCTTGGTCAGCTTTCAAATGAAACTTCACTTTCAAATGTAACCGTTTCGGACAATACTGTAACTACACCTAACGTTTGGAATGTTCTTACAACAAATGGAACAGCTGAAGAGTCTAAAAATTATTCCACTGATATGGATTTTGCTCTTAATATAAGCATTACGCAGATTAACACAGTAGTTACGCAGCAGCCCTAACGCTTAAACAGAAGAACAAACTATTTTACTTAAACTCTCCAAATTAATATAAAGCGGCGCGCCGCGCATAAATTTAAAGCGCGGCACGCCGGCTGAAATTTCGGCTTTTTGCCGCTTTGGAGTAAACTTTTAATTTTCGGGGACATTTATTTTGAAAACTAACGGCGTGCTTACCCTGTCGCCCTTCCGCGGCAAGGTCAAATTAAAAAGATCGGTTCACCGCGTTATCGACCCTGACGGGGCGCTTATAGGCGGCGTTTCCGCATATAATGTGTACGATCTTAACGGCGACAAAATCGCCGCGCTTACGCATGTGGAAAAACGCCCCGACGGTGAAATACGCCGCTATGAAGGCCACAGGGTTTTCCATCTCAGAAATAACATTTTAACGCTGGAAAACGGCGGGGTTCTCGGCAGAGTGGTAATCCGCAAGGAGCGCCGCGCCTTTGTGCCTATAGCTGTCGCGCTCGGCTTGCTTGTCGCCGCAATCCTTACAATAGTTGCAATACTCGGCATTCCTACAATACCTGTATCGGGCGATGAACGCCCCGTGCTTACGCTCCGTTCGGAAGACGATATGGAGTGGGGCGCAAATCAGGATTTGCAGGTATTTTCGGGCAAGCTGTACCCCGGCAAAGAAGGGTCTTACGAATTCGAAATAGAAAATCCTACCGACTACGAGATGGAATATGTCCTTACCTTATCCAGCACAAAAAGTTGGACGGGACGTTCACCGATAGAATATCGTGTGCGCATGAACAACGTTTACATAGGCGAAACCAACGGCTGGACGCTTATGGAATACAGCGACGATACTATTGAGTTTTACGAAATACGTTTCACGCCTCAGTCGACCCATATAATTACCATAGAGTGGCGTTGGCCTTTCGAAAGCGGCAACGACGAATCGGATACATCAATAGGCGAAAGCGCTTTCGGCGATCAGGCGATACTGTATACTCTGAACATAGACGTAGAAGCATTCATTGTGGGACAGGAATGATAAAAACTCTCAGCGCGCCTATAACGGCGCCGAAAAAAACGAGCAAGGCGATAATCTGGATAAAGCGCATAGCAGTTGGCATTGTATTTGCCGTACTGCTGTTTTTGCTATTTATTTTTACCGCGCTTGCCGCTGACAGAGTTATATCAAAAAATAACATTCCTTCCGTGTTCGGCTATTCGCCCCTTACAGTTCTGACGGGCAGTATGGAGCCTTCCATTTATGCCGGAGACATGGTAATAATAAAAAGCCAGTCTGAATATTCTGTAGGTGACGTAGTAACGTATACGGTGAACGGCGGTCAGGCTTCCGTAACGCATCAGATAATCGAAAGTTACGTTGAAGGCGGGGTAAGATACTTTATCACCAAGGGCACAAACAACAATGCCGAAGACCCCAATCCCGTGGCGTCGTCCCAGGTTGTGGGCAAGGTGGTGCTTGTCATTCCCGATCTCGGTATTTTTCTCGAATGGCTCAAAACGCCTTCGGGCATAACTCTTATATTTCTTTTCGCCTGCATAATTGTTGCGGCGGCTTACATTATCAAAGCCTGAAGCTCAAAATTCCGCTTCAGAGCTTTAGCCTTACGCTCGGTTTGCGGCAAAAAGGCTTGATTTCAGCATAAACACTAAGCTTAAGTTTACGGACAGTCGCCCTGCTTGCCGCGTTGATGTGCGCGGATAAATCGGGGATTAAAAAATAAAAATGTTTTTGCTTACACTTTCTCTGACTTTCGGCATGAATGAAAGCGGCGGGAGGGGCGGCGTTCGTTGCTGAAAATAAAAACAAGGAGGGGCGCGGTATGCCGGCATTTTTAAAATGTAAAAAGTTTATCGTCTGCGCGGTTGCTACCATTCTGGCAGCCATTGCCGCAATAATCGCCGTGTCCTTCACATATGCAGCCTACCGCAACGAAATAATAACGGACGATGGCGCAACCGTAGCCGGAGCCATTGCCGATTACGTTCGCGGCGCGGCTTACAGAAACGGTACGGAAACAACTTACAATGATACAGACAGCGGCATTTCGGTATCCGAACTTTCTCCCGGCGATATCCTCGAATACAATTTTTCGGTAAACGGATTCAGGTCCGACGGGGAAAACATCTCTTATAACGAAGTGCTTCTGCGCATAACATGCGAATTTTCATTTACATACGCTTACATAGAGGGAAACAATACCATTCCTGAGACTATGTCACTTTCAGCAGTTGCAAGCGGTTCGGATTCTGCCGATGTCGGTTTTTTCACTGGTGCAGACAAGACGCGAATTGATATTGTCAATAGAACTGGTGAAACAGTTTACTTCGACAGAAAGAACTCAACATCTGCATGGCAGGTCACGCAGAACAGTTCTGCTGAAACCGCAGGCTATACAAAATATACGCAGAAGTTCGGCTTTTATCTTTATCCTGAAAAAGACGAAAGTCAGCTTCTTGGATTCATTGTGCAGATACCCGTGCAGAGGGGTACTTCAGAAGAATCTGCTCAGTTCAAACTCAGCGTTGAAATGCATATCACGGCTGAACAGGTTCTTGACACAACTCCGGGCACTACGGGCTGAAAAATAATTTAACATCGAAAACGCATTGGCACATACCAATTTAAAATAATGCGCCCGAAAGGCGCGCAACCTTAAGGTTGCAAATTCGGAAACGTATGACTAAGAAAAACAAGCTTATCAGTTTAATACTTTTGCTTGTGCTGGCGCTTCTTGCGGCTGTTGTCGCGGGGACGTCCGTTTCGCGCTACGTTTTCGACCACGAAGATTCGTTGCAAGGCAGCTTTACCAACCTTTATTTTTCGCATAACGGCGAGGGTACTACCGCCATAATGCAGGAGGAAAAGGCGAGCAACGGTATAACTTCTTACGTAGGATACATCTCTTTTACCGCAAATAACTTTGATGGTTCAGATATCTCCGCGCGCCACATTCAGTACAAAGTGCGCGCACTTTCTGCAAGCGATATCGAAAACGACAACAATTATGTTTTAGACGGTTGGGGCGTACAGCATCCGCTTGACGACTATGATGCTAAAATAAACAGCTACAATTATTCGGTTGTTCCTGTAAAGTCAGATATGACCGACTATGTCTATGACACGGATGGCTCTAACAAGAGCGAAAATTTTGATAATGGTCAGGGTTATCTTGTCAACGATAAAAACGAGGTAACGCTTTCGTTCGGTTCGGATGCGGAGGAGGAAAACGGCATTGCAAAACCTGTTCAGGATTCCCGCACCGATATCTTAAAAATCACACGTACATATTCCGAGACTGATCAGCTTGAAGCAGAGTCATTCTATATCGTTATCGAAATTATCCAGCCTTATCAGGAAATAAAAATTTTCAGAATAAACACATCCACGAGTCTTATAGCCGTCGGCAGTACGAGCGTAACGTCGCCAGATACTCATTTCGGTTATGACGAAATAGCCGTAAATATCCAGACGGCGCGTAAATATGGATTTACGACAGAGGATAAGGTCGATGTGGATACTTCAGAGCCCGCAAAGATAATACTTACCTGGAAATCATCTACGGCTGCAACCATTTTCGACAGCGGCAGACTTGCAATAAATTCCGAAGAAAATATAAATAAGCTTAATCAAGCGGAATTTGATCCAGGGAAACCGTGGACTAACGGCTGGTATGCTTCAACAGATGGTAACACTACCACGGTAACACTTTACCTGCCACAGAGTTCGGAAATAACGCTTTATTTCTATGTTCCTGAGGATTTTAAATGTACAGTCGAATCGTATTTCCACTATGAAGGCACTGGTTATCAATACACTCAGATAGCAGGGGTAGATGCAAAAGGTGTCCTCGTTTCGGCATCATAAAAACCAATCAGATTAACCATAAACGTCGTTAAATAACGGCAAGCAAATAAAATAACCTCATACGGAGGGGATAGGATTGAAATCGCGCATAAAAAAGAGGGCGATCGGAATAATCGCCATAAGTTTAATACTTGTTATCTGCCTTACGCTGGCGCTTTATTCGGCAGCGTTCCTTTCCCCTGCAACTTATTCTGCTGACGAGGGTACATATAAAACTATAATTTCGGGTAATTCTCAGGGCGTTGATGTGTATGTAACCGGCGACGGCGTCACATGGAATGAACAGGAGAGCTGCTACGCTATACCTCAAAATGCAACCGTTGAAGTCACTGTGGTAAATAACCTTACCGTAAGCAACAGTCTTGAAATAACTGGCGGCACAGTTGAAGATGATGAAAAAACCGCCAACTATGCAAAAGTAACTAATGTTACAGGTGATTTGAACATAGAGATAGGTACATCGGGCATAGCTACCGCGCGAGGCACAAGCCTTTCTACCGCATATACCATTTCTGACTCGGAAGACCTTCTTGCGCTTTCCAAAATTTTAGCGGCAAAGACAGACGGTTCGGATATTACAGATAAAGCGTCTGCCGAAACATTTGCCGGATATCTTGCCGAATTCGGACTCGATAATTCCGGATGGTATAATGATAGCGGTAATTTTATTGCGGATTATACAGACGTAGCTCCAGCGGTTTCAGATAATCAGAAAATTCTTTCCACGGCATATTTCCGTCTTACTGACGAAATTATGCTCAACGCCAGCACAACGCAGGGTGTAAACTATGAGCAGGGCTATTTCGGACTTGGTTCCCGCCGCGGCGTGCCTTTTGGCGGCGTCTTTGATTTCAACGGTCACGCCGTTACAATGAATGTTGTCGTTGCGGAAACTAATGAGGACAATTTTTCTGCAGGTGTTAATGATGCAGGTCAGCACATTCTCAGCATAGGCTTTTTCAATTTTATCCGCGGCGATAAAAATAATGCCTGCGCAATTCTCGATGCCGATGTCCGCGGCACAATTTCCGTGAGCACGTCTTTGGATAGTAATGTTTCAGCTGATAGTGATTACCGCCTTTATGTGGGCGGAGTTGCGGGCACTATAGGCGATAGCGTCGTTCTTGACGGCGTGTCTTCTCACGCCTCGATAACTGTTACTGCGGACGGCGGAAATATTGACGGGGCTGGCGTGTCTGTATATGCGGGCGGCGTTTTCGGCTTTTCCGCTGCCGATATAGACAGCTGGTCTGATGTCTCATACATAGGCAATTATTCAGAAATATCAGTTACAAACAAATCAAATTCCAATTCCAAAGATACGATAGTCGGTGCGCTTGCGGGCGTTATACAGAATTCTTACGTCAATTCTTTCACCGCGACGCTTGTCGGCGCGAACATACTTGCAGACTCTACAAATAAGGGCAGTGCGCTTGCAGGCGGACTTGCGGGTGCTGCGTACAGCACAAATAAAGTACAGAATGCCGAAAATCTTTCAGACAGAAACATGTCCACAATAAGCGGCATAAACATAAACGCTTCGGCCAGCACAATATCCGCGCTTATTGCTGCAAGGGGCGGCACTTCTATTGACGAAAATAATATTACAAGTTCAGATTACGATACCGCGATAAGCGGCGGCGTTCTGGGCATAGTATATGCTGCCCACACCGATCAGGGTACTGGCGTTAACAATACAATAAATATAACCAATATAACAATATCTGCCGCTCAGGGTGCGAGCGGAGCTTTAAACGTGCGTTCTGCCCTTTCCGATGGTTCAAGCATCGGCGTTCCATTCGCGGGCGGCATTTTCGGTTACGTCAATTCAGCAAGCAATAGCAGCCAAATTAATTATCTGGCGAACACTAGCAGCAGCGGAGATGGAAAAACTATATTCAACTGCGATGTCTCGGTAACTTCTACGCAGACAGGTACAGGTCCCGCATACGCGGGCGGTATTTTCGGCTACAATGCTTTTGAATTGCCTGCCTCTTCAGCCAATGCGGAAGGGAATGGAATAACTTTCAATCTTAACGGTGAAAATAACAAAATCACCGTTATTGCCGAGCAGACAGAATCTGCAGGAGCTGAAAATCACTCTCAGCAGTATAATGTGGCTGCAGGTTTCTATACTTCAGTTCTGCCTACTGGTTATTCAATAAATAACTTTACTTTCAATGTAAACGGCGGCACAATACAGGCTCGCCGCCTTACGGGTTCGTATGCCGTCGGTGATATCTCTGCCGGAGCTATAGCCGGCAAAGCAGAAGGAAATGGCAGCGCAGCCATTTCAAATCTCAAAGTAAATCTCAACAGTTGTTCGGTAAACGCCCTCGGCTACTCTTTCCAGTCGTATGAGGATAAGAATGAAGGCAACAATGTATATGCCGGCGGTGTTATAGGTTATATTGCACAGTATGGAAGTGGATCAAATTACGGATTATCTGAAATTCAGCTGAATTTTGGTGGTACGTCAGATTACGCCGTCCGCGGAATACAGAACGCTCAGTCAGGGAATGATAACTATCATGGCGAAGGTTATGTTGGCGGCATGTTCGGAATGATGCACGGCAGTGCAGCTACAGGGTTGGCAGTTAAAAGCGACGTGCGCGACAGAGCCCTCGTGTATTTCGGTGGTACACATAATCCTAACACATCTTGTGTTGGCGGACTTATTGGCGCAACGAGGGTATATGAATATACAAGCTATAGAGTTGTAGATTCTTCCGTCTTTAGTATCCATGTTGCCGGAAGATCTTATACTGATAGTCAACCTACGGAAGGTTCGGCATTCGATCTGTTCGTTGGCGGTGCAATTGGCGTCGTAGGTTCAGCCGTCAATGGCGGCACGCATTATATTGAAAACATTTCTGTTGAAAATGCTGCCGTTGAATCTGTCGGCGAAGAAGAGATGCTTACTTACGCAGGCGGTGTCATAGGTGGTGCCTGGTGGGTACACGCTATAAATATAAGCAATCTGTATAGCAAGGGTAATTCTGTCCTTGCATCTTCAGCATCCTATAATACCTACGCTGGCGGAGCTATCGGTCAGATGGAGGGCTCTGGTACAATAACATTTGAAAAGGCAATAGTGGTTAACACTACTGTAGAAGCATTAACATATTCTTCGTCCCATAACGCATACGCCGCAGGTGTATGTGGTCGCTCAATGGGCAATACGACAGTAAATGATAGCACTTCCAATGCCATTGTTTCTGCAAGCAATAATAATAGCGCAGGTATAATAGCCGGCATATCAATAAAGCAGGACAGCAATGGTTCTTACGGCAATGGCAATTATTTTGTTGCAGCGAATGTTAAAGCTGAAACTTTAAGTGAAGCTTGTGCAATAAGAAATGAACAAGGCGATATTTTGAAGGAAGGTAGTAGTTATGCCATTGCTCTGAAAGGCAGCGGTAGTCATAACCCTGAACCTGATTATGCGGTTAACTACGCCACTATTAATTCTATAGGTGACAGCACCAGCGTTTATGATAACATTGGTTATAATTTAAACGCTATAAGTATAAGTTCAGATGGTAAAACAGTAACAGGAATAACGGATAGCGCAGGGAATGAAGTTACAGTCAGACTTGTAGGGGGCGATTACGCAAAATTAGAACGCATATACAATACATTATATGTTAAAGGGATTGCTGCTGGTACAGTTAATGTGCAGCTATTCATTAACGGTGATATGCTTTGTTCTTACCCGATTATCATTCAGCAATATTCTGTTTCCGGTGCTGTAGGTATTTATGATGC
>CALVWV010000037.1 GCA_944368065.1 uncultured Clostridia bacterium
TACGCACTATTTATTGGTGGGAGCTACAGGGCTCGAACCTGTGACCCACTGCTTGTAGGGCAGTTGCTCTCCCAACTGAGCTAAGCTCCCGAACGCTTAAATAATATACCAAATCTGAAATTAAAAAGCAAGCATTTTTATTGACATTTTCAGCTTTTTTGCAAATTTTTTTATAAAAATTTAAGCGCGCACTAAATATGCCTTGCGTATGGTGCTACTACACAATATATTCCGTTTGCCTGCTTTTTGTCACTCTTATTTTAAAGCTGTGCGGCGCTGAAAATTTTTAAAAATTTTATAACTTTCTGCTATATGCGCAAAAAAATGCGTGCCGCACAGCGTTCATAGGGATAACAAAAGGAAAAGATTTGCCCCGAAACTGAGCATCCATTCATTTATTAGTACGGACAAAATTGCGGAGAGAATGCCACCCGCCAACACGCTGAACGCGAGAGTAAGCGCAATTTCCCACGCCTTTACCCTTGCCACCGTGCGCGGCGACATGCCGCATACGCCGCAGAGCGCAAACTGTCCGCGGCGGGAACGGTAACTTTCGTACAGGTTGTCGCACAGTCCTATCGCGGAAAATATTATAAGCGAAATGAACAGCGCGTTGCCGCTCATGAGATAAACTTCCGAGAGCGAAAGCCTCTGCTCGAGAAATTCTTCGGGGGAAATTATTGCCGCCATATCGAGCGCCATTGCCGAAGCGAGGTCAAGTTCAAGCTCGTCTGAAGAGAGCACACCGTCGCCGCTCACAGATAAAACATTGTACGGAATGCCTGCATATTCGCTGTCGAAATACACGGCAGCAACGGGAGAATTTGTAAACCCGCATATTACAAAATCATATTTTGTGTTGCCTATGGTAAAGCTTACCCCGTCGCCCTGTTTATAGCCGTACCGCGCGGAATAAGTTTCTGTAAGCACAACGCCGTTGCCTTCCGGCACGACGTCCGGGCTGAAAGCTGAAGAAAATACCGAATAATCTTTTGCGGAGACGGCGAAAAGGAAGTCGCCGTCTGCGTTTTCAGCCACATCCCACAAAAGCGGTCTGACGCTTTCCACACCATCGCACTCCTCCGCCTTTGCCGCCGCGTTTGAGTCGGCATTGAGCAGGACGAAATCGCAGTCGAGTATATTTTTTACCGCGTTTGTGTGAGCATAGCCCGAAGCTATGACAAGCGCGAGCGATACCGCCATGGCGATAAGGACGGAAAGAAGCCTGCAGGTGTTGTGCAGAGTTTTTACGTTGCGCGAATTTTTTACCGCAAGGCTTAAAGCCACCGCTCTTCCCGACGGATTTTTTATGCGGCCACACTCCGAGAGCGACTTCGCCGCAGAGCGGTACATAAGCGGCAGCGTGACGAACGCGAGAGCCACTGCGAGCACGGTTGACGCCACGCCGAAAAACAGATGAGTGGAAAAAGGCGCGGCAAATGTGCACAGCACGGACGCCGCCGTCAGCAAAAGGAGGGCACATATGCCGAATTTAACGGCATTTTTGCCTATGCCGCGCAATGATTTTGCGCGGACGCTTTCCGACACATAAAAGCTCAAAGCCGTCAGAAGCGCCGCGGCAAACGTTACGGCAAGGGCTTTTAAACAGTTGAGCGCAAATGCGCCGCCGAGCGGCGAAGTTACGTACTTAAGCCCGCACAGCGCCGCAAACGGACAGGCGAGCGCGCAGGCGGCTGCGCAGCCGACCACGCCGCCTATAAGCCAGTAGACGACAATTTCGGCGCATTGCAGCGCGAGAAGGGCGCGCGGATTTGCCCCGCACGCGATAAACAGCGCGTTTTCGCGCGAGCGGCGGGAAGAGAGTATGTAAAAACAGCAGAAAGTGACTGCCGCCGCCGTTATGGCGATAAAAACGACGAGTATGGACATCGTAGCGCCCAGCGTATGCAGATTTGCCTGGTCGACAATCTCGTCCGCGACAACAGTCACCGTTTTATCCGCAAATGCGGGAAGGGTGCGCAGAACGTCCGCGCAGGCGTACGCGTCACCGCCCGACTTTATGTAAAGACTGCTGTAAAAGGCGAAGTCTTCACCGAGAGCGGCGATAAACGGCGAATCTTTGGCGAGTTCCTTTACTATTCCGCCCACCGTCACCATTATGCCGAAGCTGTCCATAAACTGACGCGGGGATATGCCGCAGACAACGTAAGTTTTTGCGTACCCGAGCACCTCGGCGGAAAAGCTGTCGCCTACGCTTAAGGAGTGCTTTGAAGCAAAGTCAGAAGAGACAAACGCGCTGTCGTCCTCCGTATTGGGGGTAACCGTGCCGTAAGATGTGAATTGGATGTCAAAAATATTATCTGCGGCGTAAAAGTCGGTAGCTACGGCGAATTCGAGAGCGCCGTCCGTATACACGGGCAGTTCGTAGCAGCCGACGACTTCCGCACCTTCGCCCAGCGCTGAAGCCGCAATATCGGGTCGGAGAAACCTGTTCTGCGAACCCGAATTGAGGGTAACCATTATGTCCGCGCCGCCGTACCGCGCGCCCTGGCGGAGATACGTCTCTTCCGTGAGCCACGAAGCGGCGCTGAACGACATGGCGGCAATCAGAAAGGCGAGGGCGAGCACCAGCGCGCTTAAAAGGGGCTGCAGCGGCTGATTTTTAACACTTTTTGCAATGTGCCTGAAAAAGAGCTTCACCCACATATCGCACCGTCTTTTATATGCACAATTCTGCCGCCGTAAGCCGCCATTGCGGCGCTGTGGGTGACCTGCACCACCGTAGTGCCGCGCTGCGCGTTTACGTCCCTGAAAAGCTCCATAACGCGCTGCTGCATGGCGCTGTCGAGCGCGCCCGTGGGCTCGTCGAGGATTACCGCCGAGGGGCTGTAGGCAAGCGCGCGCACTATTGCGACGCGCTGTTGCTGTCCGCCGGAAAGATTTTCGGGATATTTTGAGAGCATTCCGCAAAGCGAAAGCCGCTCGCAGAGCTCGCCGATATAAGCCTTTGTTTTTAGCATATCCCTGCCCGAAAGCAGGCAGGGCAGCAAAATGTTTTCCTCTGCGGTGAGCGTTGAAATGAGCCTGAAATTCTGGAAGACGAAGCCCATGCGCGTACACCTGAAGCGCGCCGCGCGCGAGGGGGAAAACGATGAAATGTTTTCCTTGTCCCACAGCACAATTCCGCTGTCAGGCTTTATGAAGCCGCCCGCAACGTTTAAAAGAGTGCTTTTGCCGCTGCCGCTCGCACCCATTACCGAGACAAACTCACCGTCCTCTATTTTAAGGTTGACGCCGTGGAGCACGGCTTCGCCGTTGTAACTTTTTACTATGTTTTCAAGCTCTATCATAAAATATCAAAAATGCCGCAACGGGGCAAATGCCCCCGACATATCCTTCAAGTACTGAAATAAAATTTCCGGAATGCGCGCCTTTGAGCTCTTCGAGCGTGCGCGGGACTATCCCCTCTTCATACTCGCTATAATCTGCAAAATTTTCAGCCGCGAGGGCGGAATAATCGCCGCGGAGCTTAAGGGAAGTCGCGTCTTCGAAAACCGACCAGTCTTCGGCGGAAAAATTGCTGAAAACAGAGAAGGCAAGCGCGGAAATTTCGCCGCGGCGGAGATGAGCCGCCTGCTCCGCCGAAAAGCGCGACTGAACGGAGCGCATGAGCGACATAACTCCGTTCATTTTTTCCGACAAGAGGGCGATATCGCCGCTTTCAGCCGCGCATTCAAGCATTTTTGAGAAAAAAGAGCCCTCGCTCACCCTTTGCGCAAGCGAAAAGAGCGTCTGCCAGCCGCGCGAATCAAGGCTGAGCGAAGTCAGGCGCTGGGCGCTGACGAGCGTTACAATCTCGCCGTCGGTGAGAAGGGACGCAAGCCCTTCGTCAAGTCCGCCATCCGCAAGCGCGCCCAAGGCGCATGCCGTGCGCAGTGCGAGAACAAAATTCTGCTTGCCGACAAACTGCTCAAAATCACGCTTTTCCGCCGATATCTGTTGCGCGCGCAAAAGAAGGTATGAATAGCCGTGCTCTTCGTACCTGTCCATATTCAGCGAATACAGCGCGTCGTAGTAATAAAGCACTATATTGTAAGTGAGCGAACCCGCGCCGTCAAAGCCGGTCACCGCCGCTATTTTGCCGTACAGCCGCGCGAAAGAATTGAGAGTAATATTTTCCGCCAGAGCGAGCGCCTCTTCCGAGGACAAAAGGTCGGCAAGGCGGGAAAACTGCGCGCTTGTGAGATAAGCCCCCTCCGCCGCTTTTGAAGCGCCTTCGGCATAGGATAAAAGCGTGTTCTTGGCGGCTTCGGGCAGTTCAGTAATGCCGCCCGCAGATTTTACAACTTTGCAAAGCAGATTAAAGACGGCGGTCTTCATCTTTGCGACGCTTTCAGCGGAGTAGTCCTCCGCGGCGGGCTGAGTTATTTCTATGCCGCTCTGCACGATGTTCTGCCGACCGCCGCACGCCGCGGCGGCGGGAATGGTTATTATGGCGAGCGCCGCAAGCGCGACGCATCTTATTTTTTGCATTAATTCAGCCATACTGTGCACCGAACGGCGGCTTCATTGCTTTTTGAAAACAGAAAAACGCCGAATGAAAAAATTATCAATATAATTATAACACAAGGCGGCGGTTATTGAAATACTTTGCAAAAAATTGCGCAGAGTTTTTTGTATCTTTTGCAAAAAACAGCGGCGCGCAGATTTACTCTGCGCGCCGCTGTGCGCTTTTTTACATTACAGCAGCATTATTAACTTAAAAAGTTACATTACTGCCGCATTGCTTACAGAAACAACGCTTTCTTCGTAATAGTAGCCGTCGCATATAACCATAACTCTGTACGTCCTCTTCATATCGCCGGTGAACATGAAAGTGTTTTCCATGTTGCCATAGAGATTTTCATACTGATCGCCGTCAACGTATATGGCAATTGATCCGTTGAAATTGATTACGGAATAGTCGAACGTGAACACCTGACCTGCGTCGAGCGTCACTTCAAACGCGATAGCCGCATATCCTTTGCCTTCGCCCTGCAATGAAGCGCCGTTGCCGCCTGCTACGAAGGGAGTAAAGCCGTTGAGGTCGCACACAACTACGCCTTCGGGCGCATTGACCGCACCCTGAAGCTCTTCGTTGTATTCATAGAAGCTGTTTGCGTCCTTGAGAATGGCTATATCGCTGCCCATATCGAGCATTGTATTGTAGATGGTGTAACGGCTGTCGCAGTCGCTTTCAAATACTTCGGATTCAAGAGCTATTGTGCCGTTTATAACTTCTCCGCCATTTACAAAGGCGATAAAGTAACCCGTTCCCTTGCTGTCCGTTATTTTGCTGCGATAATCTTTGAAGTTTTCAGGGTCATAGTTTTCAATACCTGAAGTATCAAAGGTGTTATCCGTGACGGTCACTCTGCCATAGCCTTCTCCGCCCTGATAACCGTAGATTATGAGGTTATTGCCGCTGAGGTCTACTGTAAATCCGTTGAGGTCGAGCGTAACATTCTCTGCCCTGATGTAGACGTCCTGCGTAAGCGTCCAGTCGGCAAGGAGGGTTATGACCACGTCCCTGAGCGTTCCGCACAGGTCGCAATCGTATTCATACAATACGTTTGCCTGCATTCCGTCCAGTCCGCTTACGGAGAGCTTATTCTCAATCTTTTCGTCAGTCGCGGAAACCGTGCCTCCGAAATGAGTATAGTTGTGTTCGTAACCGATGTCAACGCCGTCTGAATAAGCTTCGCCGCAGACTAAGCAGTAGCCGCCGTAGAACCAGCCGTCTTCATTGCAGTTGTCGCTCGTTACTCTTTCATTTCCGGAATAGTCGTGGCGCTTGTTCTGAGTTGTTTCTTGTTCCGCCCAGCTGCCGCCTGAATACGTATAGACGGTGGTCGTTTGCAGGCACGCTGAATAATTGTAATAAATGACTTCCATGTAGCCTTCGCCTGCCTGTTTATCCAACTTGTAGTCAATCTGTAAGCTGTCGCCCGTGCCGGAATCCAGATTGAGGTATAAAGTTTCACATTTGCTTTCGCTATCATACTCCAGCAACATATGGGCTGCCGCAGGCACAAACGGCACGCTTGTGTACTTTTCAGCTTCGGCAAGAACCTCTTCGGGGGTGCTGGATTCAAGGTTGTAGTAGTAGCTTTCAACCATGGAGATGTCGTTATAGAGGATAGTTACGGAGAAGGAAGTTCCGATTTCGGAATAGAACTCGGCATCTATTTGGGTAGTCATTCCGCAGCCCATGCACTTGTATTCAATGTATTCAAACTTTACGGGCACGAAAGGAATGTCTTCGCCTGTTGCGCCTTCCACTTTTGCTACAACGTCTTCAAGCGTTACCTCAGTTTCATCGGGGAATACAGCCGCGCTTGAATGTCCGTGTTCCTGCTTTTCTATGTAGTAAGTGAAAGGTTCAAAATATTCGCTGCCCTGATATTCCGCAACGTATGCCGTATGCATGAAGCAGTTGCTTCTTGCGCCTGTTGTGTTGGTGTAGTAAGTATAATAAGCTACCTCCAGTCCGCAGTTTGCGCAGGTTAAAATTTCGGCAGAGCCGTCATAGAAACCGTTTACGTCGAGCCCTGAACCGACAAGCTTGTCAAGGCTTACATTATGCAATGCAACGTACGCTGCCGCTTCTTCGCGCACGTCTTCCTCTGAAACCTGAGCCTGTGCGCGCTCAAATGCCTCGGCGCCTACCATCTCTTTTGCTTTGGCATCTGCCGCCAGCCTTGCGTCGTAGTCGGTCATCGTCTTGATATATTCCGCGTAGAGCTCGTCATAATATGTCTGATAGAGCTCATTTTCCACTTCGATATAAATATCGGAAAGAATGAGATTTACAGCCTCGCTGTAGCGGATTTCAAATTCTTCCTCGATAAGATTATCATAGTCTTCCTGCTCAACGATATTCTTTACGAACTCGCTTTTAATGAAGTAATGATTGCCTTCGGATAAATATATATCCTTTTCGCCGCACATTATGCAGGTGGAAACATCAAGATATGCGCTATCGCCGCACGAGGTGGGAAGAACTATTTTTTCGCTTTCATAGTAGTGGCTGTTATATACAAATCTGTTGATATCGCCGCATTTTTTGCACGTCTTTGTAATGATAAGGCCGTCTTCGCAGGACGAGCCGCCGCTTACATACTTCGCGCTGTACTCGTACTCGTGCATGGATTCGTTCGAGAACGAGCCGTTCAGAGGATTGTAGTAGCAGGA
>CALVWV010000038.1 GCA_944368065.1 uncultured Clostridia bacterium
CCTCCTGTCATTTTAAGTGATGCGGTCGCCAAACCTTCACTTATCTTAACACGGAGGTTTTTATTTACTAAAGTCTTTTTTATCGTCCCCCAGTAGAACTGGGGGTTTTTTCAAGCTAAAGCGCCAAAAAAAGCCCGCCGCGGATAATATCCGCGGCGGGCTTTACATTTATTCTCCGAATCTTTAAAAAGCAAATTAATTGCAAGACGCCGATTGCCCCGCACATATAGCGGAATCAACGCCATATTTTTTACTTGTTGCGCTTTCTTTTTGCGCACCACATCGCAAGCCAGAAAATTTCCGCGACGAGCGAAAGTCCGCCGAGAATGAACGCGAGAAACATTGCGTAAGAGGGAAAGCCGACAAGAAGCACCGCGCCTGCAAGCTCAATAGCTGTGGCTATAAAATACAGCCACTTAATCCGCGTTTTAAACGCGAACAGAGCGAGCACGGTTATTATGACAGAGGGCACGAGTATGGTACTCCACAGCTCCTCGTAGCCGCGGGCGAAACACAGGAGAAATTCGCCCCAGCACGCGACGAGGATTGCCGCAAAAAGCCCGATATTCACATACTTTATTACTTTATCCACGGCGCCACCTATTTAAAGAACCTTTGCAGTGCGTCGTACAGTCCCACGCGCCACGACCTTGCCGAATGGTAGCCGAAATCTATCTGAACGTATTCCGTGTTTTCCGCGGTAAACTTATCATCCTTCATAAGCTCGTTTACCATCTTTTTATGTCCGTTATAGGCAAAATCGTAAATGCCGTCCGCATTGAACATGTAGTTGAGCCCGTAGTCTTTGAACTTTTCCGAGTTGAGCGCGTCCAGAATGAGACTGCTGTCCACATAGGAAGAAAAACAGCCGTACCAGCTTATGTAATCGAAGTTTTCAATCATTCCGCCGAGGTATGTAATTCTGCAGCCGTTGGAAAGCCCCGCCATTGCGCGGTGGTCGCGCGAAGAGGCGAGCGCCTCCTGAGTGACGTCTTCCGCATAGGTGGAATACCTGCTTTCAACCGCGGGGATTATGTCGTTGCGGAGCTCCCTGCCGAAATTGTTAGTGGAGTTCTGCTTTACGGGCGTCATTTCCGTTATGCTGGACATATCGTCGTCGCCGTAAAGTCCGTAGCTGTAAAAGCTGGGCGCAACGACTATGAGCGGCTCTATATCGCCATAGTAAATCATATTGTCGAGAATATTCTTCATGCCTATGGTGTACAGCCAGGTATCCTGATGAACGACGGTCTGCGGGTCTGTGCCGTGAACGAGATAAAGTATATCGTACCGGCGGCTGTCGCTGTAGCCGTACGGCAGGTATATGTTGCAGTACTTTTCTTCCGTAGCCGAAGTGCCGAGGGCATAGTCGTGAGCGGTATAGTCGAGCCTGACCACCTCCCCCGCCTCCGAGGTGCGTTCGGCGCGGTATTTATCGGGCACTTCTGAAGAGGTTATGGCAGCCTTTCCTTCGCCGCCGCCGCAACCGCCGAGCGCCATTGCCGCAGCCGTCAGCGCCGCTGCAAATAAAATTGTCAGAGTGTTCTTTATCTTCAAAATTCAGCCTCGTGATAACTTTAATTTTATGCGCCCGATGAGTACATCGGGCGCATAACGCTTAATTTAAGACAGGATCTTTTTAAGCCTTAAGTTTGTTGCTCTTTGAAAGCCCCATGCCGAATGCAACTGCGGAAGTTACCATTGCAAGCACGCCCGTTACAAGGAACGTGAAGAACGCGCCGTCGAAATAGTTGCCGTCAACGCCGAATATTACGTTGGTTATGAACAGCATTTCAGAGTTGAGGAACACCGCTACCGTGCAGGCGTAAAGTATCATGGGGATAAAAGCGCCCAGCTTGAAGTCAATTACAAGCACTGCCGCGTTTGTTATTACGGCAAACACCAGAAGCACAACTGCCGCGCTGCTTACGGGCGAAAGGTAGTTGCCGCCGCGGGCGGTATAGACTATTACGGTTATGAGTCCTAAAAGAAGGGACGCAACCGATACATACCAGCCGGGTCTTTTATTTGCAAGAAAATCTTTGAACATTTTCATTACTTGGCCTCCTTTTCATCTTTTTTGCCGAAGTAAGACTGCGCTATTGCCATAACGCCCGAACCTGCGAGCACAACGGCTGCAATGATGGTTACGGCAAGCAGAGCGTTTTCGTACCACGTTCTTACAGTTACTACTTTGGCGTCGGAAGTAAGTCCGTTCATCGCCGCGCTGTTTGCGAAGTTGTAAAGCTGGCGGTGAAGCGCTTCGCGCATGTTGGTGAGAAGCTTGAGGTCGGACGTGATGTCTGCGCCTTCAAGGTAGCTTGCAAAAGTAGAGCCCGAAGTGCA
This sequence comes from uncultured Clostridia bacterium, assembly GCA_944368065.1. Taxonomy (GTDB): domain Bacteria; phylum Bacillota; class Clostridia; order Christensenellales; family Borkfalkiaceae; genus Coproplasma. The sequence goes on from CALVWV010000038.1 coordinate 2,347, forward strand.
GAACATGTGGGTGCCTGCCTCGTATGCAAGTCTGGGTTCCATAAGGCTGCCGGGCTTCTGACCGAAGTCGGTGGTTACGTTGCCGAGGAAGCCCCACTCGCCTTCCATTACGTTCTTCCAAAGGTTGGAGTGATGTCCCGTCCAGGTCATGCCGAGGCGGTTGAAGCCGCCCATTACGCCGTTGCAGGAAGGATCGTTTTCGCCGGTCGTTTCAAAAGCGTACTCGAACGCCCTTAAGTAAATTTCCCTTATCGCCTGCTCGTTGGAGAAGGTGCACACGCCTATGCGGTTGGTTTCCTGGTCGTTGAGGAAGAAGTGCTTGAGGTAGCAGATAACGCCCTTGGACATTGCGCCGTGAACTTCGGCTTCGGCAAGTTTGCCCGCGATGAAGCCGTCTTCGGAATAATATTCGAAGTTACGTCCGGCATAAGGTGTTCTGTGCGTATTTGCGGCAGGGCCGTACCAGCCTACGCCGCCGCCCCACAGACCTTCCTCGCCGAAGGATTCGCCGAGCTTTTCGGTAAGTTCAATGTTCCACGTGCCGGCAATTACCGTTTCGGTGGGATATGCAACGAGCTGCTCGTCGGTAACTTCCACCTTTTCGGCGTCATACTGGTCCTCGTAGTTGGTTATATAGTAAGATTTGGTCCACGCTGCGGGTCCGTCAACCGCGGTCGTCGCATTGAGTCCCACGCTCTTTATCGCCTCTCTGCCCTGCTTGGTGGAATTGAGGTAATCTTCCACGGTGAGCTGGTCGAGAAGGAGATCCCAGTTGTCGTCGTCGTAATCGACGCCTATCATCATGGCGAGCGTATATTTCTGTTCTGCTCCTATAGTTATGGAAGAGGTATCGCTGCTGCCCGCCTCATAAGCCGAAGGAGTCGTGCTGCCGTCCGTCTGAGCCGAATAGTACGACGCAGCTTCTGCAATCATGCTGTCGGTAGCGGCAAAGTTTTCCATGGTTTCGGGCCAAGTCTTGTTCCAGTCGCTGCGCGAAAGGTACGTCACGGCGTCCTCGTCGTAGTAGTTGATGTCCGTGGATTCGAACTGGTTGGTTATGGACGTATCGTTTGCGGAAAGCCTGTACTCGTCCTTGTCGAAGGTGAGCTTTTCGGACTTGTAAGCCTTGCTTGCGTTGCCGTCCGCATCCATACCGTCCTCTTTGTCGTAGCCCTTGGCTGCGAGGATGTTGTTGAGCGCTTCGTGTGCGCCGTTGCCTATGGCAAAATAATAATCGCCCTTTTCCATGACGTACGTCTTGTAGTTTTCGTAGTCATAGCTTGCTATATCGCTGAGGTCTACAGTTATGGTGAGGGTCTGCTCGGGATTTTCTTCGTCGAGCACTTCGGTCTTGGCGAAGCCGCAGAGCTGAACGGAAGCCTTTTCAATTCCGCCCTCGGTGTAAGGCGCCTGGGCGTAAACTTCAACGACGTCCTTGCCGGCTATGGAAGGCGTTTCGTTGGTTACCGTTACGGTTACTTCAGCCTTCTTGTTTTCCCAGTCGACGTTCACGCTGTCGAGCGTCTGGGTGAATGTGGAGTAAGACATGCCCCAGCCGAACGGGAACTGAACTTCCTCGCTGTAATCCCAGGTATCAGTCGAAGCATATACGCCCGCGGACGACGCTGCGTTGCCCTTTTTGAGGACGGTATCTTCATACCTCGTTTCGTAGTAGCGGTAACCTACAAATATGCCCTCGTTGTACATTACGTACTTGCGGGAGTCGGAGTTGGTTATCTCAGCCGAGTTGGAGAACTCGAAGTTGCCGAAGTTCTGCATTGCGGGCGAAGAGAACGAGTCGTACGCGTAAGTATCCGCAAGATGTCCCGAAGGATTTGTTCTGCCGACGAGGATATCCGTTACGGCGTCCATGCCTACTTCGCCGGGGCCGCCGATGTAAAGGCAAGCGTCTATGTTGTACTCGTCAAGCCAGCCGAGCTCGGGGGTGTTGAATGTGTTGACCAGAACTATGCGCTTGGAGAAGTTGCCGTCCTTCATTGCCTGGAGCACGGAACGCTCGTTTTCGGTAAGCGCAAGATATTTGTTGGAAACGGAAAGGTCGCTGCCCTCGCCGCCTATACGCGTCATGATGAATATGGCCGCGTCCGAATAGTCGTCAAAGCTTTCGGTGACGTCGCCCGTGAATTCAGAGGCGTTGATTTCGTTTACGGAGTTAACCGTGCGGAAGTTCCAGCTCGTGCCGCCCCAGCCCTGCGTCTCCACAAAGCCGACTTTTGCGTCGTACTTTTCCTTGTAGAAATCGTAGATGGTGTTGTTCATGTTGAGCTTTACGTCGTCGCCGTCGGCGCATGCCTTTTTAAGGTCTACTTTGCGCTCCGCCGAGGACGTTACGCCGCCAGAACCCGTGCCGCCGTGAGCAAGGTCAACCTGGTTGTAACCGAAGAACGTTACGTTTGACTTTTCCTTGAGGGGAAGGGCGTTGTTCTTGTTCGTCATAAGAACGGTGCCTTCCGCCTGAACCTGCTTTGCCACTTCGCGGGCGCTCTCCATTACGTCTTCATAGTTTGTATATTGGCTCTTGTAATGGATGGGATCTTCCTCGCTGTCGCCCTGAACGATTGTTGTGTTAGAAATGCCGAGATACTTGTTTATGTAGCCCGACCATTCGGTGGTTACGGCAGTGCCGCCTACCGCAAGCGCGAGCACAACGCCCGATACCGCGGCAATCGAACGCCATAACGCAGGCTTACCGAATCTGGTTAATTTCATCTTAACCCTCCCTTGATAAATATGTAGTGGTTAAAAGAAACGTTTGCAACGCGCAAATTGTGTTTGCTTTTAACAGTTTGCAGTATATCACCGAAAGGAAAATTTTTTTATCTCAGGCAAAAAATCGAATTTTTGTGGCAAATTCTGAAAACTCAAACGCCCGCCCCGATTGCGCAGACTGTGCTTTAAAAATGCGCCGTTTGTGCCGTTTTTAAGCATAAACGGCACAAACGGCGCATTTTTTTACTTTTTTTCGCGCGGGACGGGGATTATTATGTCGACGATGAACTTCTGCCCGTCAGCGCTCACCGCAATGTTGCCGCCGTACTTTCTGACAACGTACCTTACGCTTTTTAATCCGAAGCCGTGGTAGTCCGTGCTGCCCTTGGTGGTGAGGGGCAGACTGTCTTTGAACTGCAGCTGTTCGGTGCAGTAATTTTCGGCGTGTATGCACACGAGCTTGCCCGTGCGGAAAACTTTTAAAAAGATGTACCTCTTTTCCCTGTCCTCCACCCCCTGCTCATACTCTATCGCGTTGCTTAAAATGTTGCCGAAAACTGAAGTTATGTCCGCAAGGCTGACAAACCACAGCTCCGCGCCCTGCACGAGCATGGAAAAGGCTATGCCGTTTTTATGGCAGGAGTACATCTTTTCCGTCAGCACGGAATCGAGCGCCTTGTTGCCTGTGTTAGCCGTCTGCTCGTACTTTTCCACCGCCTCCTGTATCTCGGCGAGCCCGCTGTCGTCGGCGTATTTTCCGCCGCGCAGGTCGGCTATGAAGTGCTTCAAATCGTGCGCCTTCATATTTATAAGGTCGATATTCGCCTGCATTGCCTCGTAATGCTTGCTCTCCTGCGCGATGAATCGCTCCAGCTCGGCATTTTCGTCCACCTTCCACTTATAGCCCTGAAGTCCGAACTGAAGCATAAGCGCAATGACGTCGCACAGAATGAGCGGCATTCGGTTGACCCATATGGTATCGAGGCCGTACACCTGCAGAAGAAACTGGACGAGATAACAAAAGAGCATTGAAAATATTGCTATGGAAAGCACGCCGTAGCCTTGCAGGCTTATTTTTCTGCCGCCCGAAAAGCGGCGTATGATAACAAAATAAGCGGCCACGTAAACTGCCGCCATTGCCGCCACGGAGATGAAGAACCAGCCGACGGTGCTTATTTTATCGGAAAAGGGAAGATAAAATATGTTTTCTATGTTGTGCGCCAGATTCTGCAAAAGCTGCGCGCCCACAAAGCAAAACAGCGTTTCCTTGAACGGATTTTTAAAGCACGCCGCGCCCATTGCGAGCGAGAATAAAAATATGGTGAAGGAGTTGAGCCCCGAAGGAAGCCAGCGGTAAATTACGTTCGTCACCATGATTGAAAGGAGCGCGAACGCGGCAAAGGACAAAAGAAAGCGCAGCGCAAAGCGGTTGCGGCGTTCGAGCACGGGAAAAAACAGCGCTTCCGCGAAGAAGAGCTGCAGAATGTAACCGTGCGATATCCTTATCTGAAAGAGTTCTTCAAAGCTCATTCTTTCCCCCGACAGAGCCGCCCACAAACTTCGTGAGCGCGTTCAGAAATTCAGCTTTATATACCCTGCTGAGCGGCAGTATTTCGCCCGACACGTTGATTTCCTGAGGGGTGTAGCCCTCCACATATGCCAGATTTACCAAAAGAGAACGGTTGACTTCGGAAAAGCCGTTTGAAATGAACAGCGGCTTTACTTCGCCGAGAGTGCCGCGCATTTTAAGCTCCTCCGTCACCGTATGGAAAAAAAGGTAGTGCTTGACGCTCTCCACATATTTAATCTCAGAAAGCGGCACCATGCGCATTACGCCCGCATTGCGCACGGCGAACGAAGCGCTGCTGCGCCTGCCCGTGTATTCGCGCACCTTGTCCAACTTTATTTTGAAAAGCTCGTAAGCTACGGGCTTTACAAGAAAATCGAAGGCGTTTACCTCGTACCCCTTTATCGCGTACTGCGCGAGCGTGGTCACAAAGATGAGGCATACTTCGCGGTCAATTTCCCTCAGACGGCGCGCAGCCTCCAGACCGTTCATGTGCGGCATGGCTATATCCATTAAAATAAGGTCGTACCCGCCCTTATAGTCGCTTATGAAGTCCATTCCATCGGTAAAAACATCAAGCTCGTACGCGTCCTTCTTTTCCGCAAAATATTGCCTTAAATATGCGCGGAATGAATCTATCCAGTTTTTTTCGTCCTCGATTAATGCAATTCTGAACATGTAGTCCCCGTTATTATGCCGGTTGCGCCCAAAGTTTACGCACTAAGCGGAATACGGCGCGGTAATTCCCGTATATTATAGCGCATTAAACGGATTTTATCAATACCTTATGGAAAAAGCCGTCATGTTTTTGCAAAAACTGCAAGTTTCAGGGCAAAAAATATATTAATTGAATTAAATGCGCAAAAGCCTCCAGCCCATGATTTATTGACCCGAATTATTCCGATTATTAAAAAACCTGAGCCGATTTATTCCGTATCTTTTAAATTGCCCAGCACATATGCCGCATTCAAAGCGTTCTTCCTGCGAAAAAAAATCATATTGCTCCGCACATATGCCGCAGCCAACGCGTTTTGCCCCGCGGCGACAAAAAGCGGCGCGCGGCTTTATTTTCCAGGTTATTTAACCCCCTTGTACTGCTCGGCGGGCGAAATCTTGCCGAACAGCGTTACCGCCTTCTGCGGGCAGATATTCACGCAGCGGTAGCAGAACACGCAACCGCCCTTTGCCCGCGCGACGCCGTCCGTCACAGCTATATTGCCGACGGGGCATTGCTTTGCGCACAGTCCGCACCCGACACACTTTGCCGCGTCAATTTTCAAAGCATTACGCTTTTGTTTTTCGCTTCTGCGCCAGAACATTCGCTGTCCGAAATATCCGACTGCGCGTGAAAGAACGCCGTAACCCCTTCTGAACGGTCTGCCCTCCTCTATCCGCTTTGCAAAATTATCCATTCGCCTTTCGGCTTTTTCAAGCTTTGCGGCATTCTCCGCGCCGTTTTTTATCGCAAAAAACTTGCAGTCGGAAAGGTTGTTAGGCATATCGAAGTGTTCGGCAAACTTTACTATGCCGCCCAGTTTTTCCACCGTGCGCCCCAGGCTTGCCGCTCCGTCGCCCGAAAATATGTATTGCGTGGCTGCGATAATTACCTCTTTGCCCGCAATGCTTTGCGCATGCCTTAAAACAAACCTGCGCACGGGCAGGGGAGGCGATGAGCCGTATACCGGAAAAGCAAGCATTATGCAGTCGGCATTTTTTATGAGAGAAGAAAAATCCGCGCTTTTTGTCATATCGCACGCCGCGGCGGAATATACGGCGGATAGCTTTTTGCACAGGCGGTTTGCGACATAGCGCGTGTTGCCCGTTCCCGAAAAGTAAAATGCGTTCAGCTTTTTCATGGCACTCTCCGCAGTTTGCAGTTTATCTTCCATTATATGTAAAAATCAACCTTTCTGCCACCCCTCAGATTTTCTTGCGCGGCAGAAGTTGACACGAACTGCACCCTTTGTTATAATCAACCAAAGTATTTACAAAGATAGAATTTTATGGAAAAAAATCTGTCAGAAGAAACTTGCGCGGCGGACGGCAATAAGAACGCTGCAAACAATGCCGCAACGGGAGAGAGCGGCGCGGCGACCACGGATGCAGCAGATTCGGCAGCTGTTGCAGACGCAGCAAACGAAGAAGCCGCGACTGCCGCCGAAGCGCAGTCCGCAGACGTCCTTACTGAAAAAGCCGCAGAGAGCGCGGAAAAGCCTTCATTTTTCAAAAAGGTGTGGAACTGGCTGAAAGCTGTGGTTCCCGGGCTTGTGCTCTGCGCGATAATCGCCGTACCCTCGTGGTTTTTAGGCAAACTTGTGCCCGTCATAGGCAGCGCGGTTTTTGCGATAGTCATAGGCATGATAATTGCATTCTTCCGCCGTCCCAAGTGGCTGGATACGGGCATACGCTTCACCTCGAAAAAGATACTTCAGGCAAGCATAGTATTTTTAGGATTCGGCATGAACTTCATAACGGTAGTTCAGGTGGGCGGGGATTCGATACTCATCATAATCTCCACTATCGCAACATCGCTTATAGTTTCCTTCCTGTTGTCCAAACTGCTTAAAATACCCGCAAATACCGCCACCCTCGTAGGCGTGGGCTCTTCGATATGCGGCGGCTCGGCAATAGCCGCAACCGCGCCCGTAATAAGGGCTAAGGACAGCGAAGTTGCGACCTCGATATCGGTTATTTTCCTGTTCAACGTGATTGCGGCATTCACTTTCCCCGCGATAGGTCAGGCGCTCGGCATGAGCGATACGGGCTTCGGCATGTGGGCAGGCACCGCCATAAACGATACCTCCTCCGTCGTTGCCGCAGGTCAGAGCTGGGAAAGCATGACGGGCGACGACACAGCGCTGCAGTACGCAACCATAGTAAAACTTACAAGGACGCTTGCAATAATACCCATAACGCTCGCGCTCGCCGTATGGCAGCTGATAAAAGCCAAAAAATCGGCAGGCGCAGGCACGGAAGGCTTTTCGTTCAGCTTTGTAAAGGTATTCCCCTGGTTCGTAATTTTCTTCCTGCTCGCCGCGGTAATAAACACCTGGCTGTTCCCCGTAATGAACCTTTCTTCCGACGTTTCAACCTTCCTTTCCAACGTCGGTAAGTTCATGATTACGCTCGCCATGGCGGCTATAGGCCTCAACACCAACGTAGTCAAACTTGTGCGTTCGGGCTGGAAACCTATTTTAATGGGCTTTATCTGCTGGGTAGCCATTGCCTGCGTAAGCATAGGCGTGCAGATTGCCTTAGGCTTATGGTAATTACATAAATTTAAAACTGTAAAGGGCCGCAACTTCGCGGTCCTTTTTTTATAATTATCCGAACGATGACCGCTTTTATCCGAGCCCTGACCGCGTTGCCCCGCTCATATGCCTCATCAATGCACCCGATGTACTTTTAAAATGACCGTTGACGGCGCGCCGATTAAATGGTATCATAAATAAAAAAGGGAGCGGCTATGGACGGCAAAATAAAGCGCGCATTCATATACGACATGTCGGGCGCGGCGGCGCTTACGGCAGCGATGTTGTACTTTTTTATCTACGCGGTTAAAATTTTTCCCGCCCTTGCGGGCAGTTACAATCAGCAGGGTGAAAGCGTTGCGGCGACTCTTATCGGCGCATTCGGCACAGCTTTCGCCGCAGGGATAGTTGCCGCACTGCTCGCCGTGACGGCGGTTGCGGGAATGATTGCGGGGATATACGCCCTCGCCGTTTCGGCTGCAAGTCCGCGCATCCTCAGGCGCGGAAAAAAGAAACTTTATCTCGGTCTGCAGATAAGCTCGGCAATTCTTCAGGTATGCGCCTGCGCGGTCGCAATATGCTTTACCACTCTTTACGCCGAATACATACCCGTGCTCGTGCTTGCGGCGGCAGCGCTTATCTTACTTACAGCGGGGTTTATTTACAAACTGCGCAATTTCAGAAATATAAGCGCGAACCCGACTGTGTAATAATTAATTTTTCCGCACTGACGCTTTGTTTGACTGATTGAAATTTATGCGGGGCGCGCCGAAAGGCGCGCCCCGCATTTTAAATGCCGACGGGGCACGCGGCAAATCTGCCGTGCCCCGTCGGCTGAATCTTATCACAAATCTGAGATAAAATCTGATTTTCAGCCCCTTATAGTATTGACAAATATCTATCTGATGAATATAATATAGATAATCATAAATGTGAGGTGCAATATGGATGCTGACAGGTGTCTGAAAATGCTTAAAGCGCTGAGCGACGAAACGAGGCTGAAAATATTTGAAATGCTCAAAGGCGGAAAGCTTTGCGCGTGCAAAATACTTGAGGGGCTGAACATAACGCAGCCCACGCTTTCGCACCATATGAAAATACTGTGCGACTGCGGGCTTGCCGACGCCGAGCGCGACTGGAAATGGACGCATTATTCGATAAACAAAGATGCGCTTAAAGCGCTTACCGACTGGCTGAACGGAGAAAACGAAGGAAAAATATAAGGATAATTAATTATGCCCTGCGCTAAAGTTAAAGAATGCATTTGCCCCAAAGTGAGCTGTCCCAACCACGGAATGTGCTGCGACTGCGTGAAAAAGCACCGCGACACCGACAGTCTGCCCTACTGCCTTTTCCCCGACAACGGCGGAGATAAATCGAACGAAAACCACTACCGCGTGCTAAAAAAACGGTTTGAAAAAGAGGTTAAATAAAAACAGTGAAAATTTCTAACACTTAACAAAAGCCGAAAGTCGCTCTTCAGACCGAAAAAACTGAAAATTTATGAAACATGAAAAACGGCGATTTTTAAGCCGAAATCGCTTAAAAATCGCCGAAAACTATGGTGCCCGAGATCGGACTTGAACCGATACGGTTTGTTCAACCAAGGGATTTTAAGTCCCTTGCATATTAAACCAAGACCCTCGATTTTGCCCGAATTTAAGCCAAAATGGCTGAAAAATGCCCCGTTTTGAAGCAGCTTTTTAGTCCCAACCAACCCAGGACCAATTTAGTCCCCAATGAAAGGGATTTTTTGTCCTTTTTTGCCCGTATGAAAGGGATTGGCGATGCCCATTTGACCGCATATATCCTCATTTTAAAGCGTTTTATCTCACCCTTTGTCCCAAAAATTATAAGCCTTCTCAGGCGGACATAGGAAAAGGACAAGGGTCGAAAACGGGCTTAAAATCAGCCAAAACGGACGAAAACCCCTTAAAATTGAATACTTTAATGTAGAAGCGGCTGGCCGTAACAAAACGGTCAGCCGCTTTTTTCATGTTGATTATATCTAAAAACCTTAATAACCCCCTATATATGCCCGAAATACAGACATATAGCTAACTAAACGCTTTACTCAAATACCCATTGCTTTTTTCTTTATATAAGTTTATAATATAACAAAGGAGCTTAATGATGAAATTCTATGACACTAAACTTACTGAAATAATTGCATCAGATGATGTAGACGAAAATGTCCGTAATTTAATAGAAATAATGCAGCGCCGAAAAGCACTTCCCTATATGCTAGAAACCGATTTGACAAGTAACCCTATTATTCTCTACGCCGAAAAAATCTTAAAAATCAGAAAGCCACAAGAGCGGGGCTATAACGTTACCGCAAACAAATTTTTTATAAATGAACAAGTAAAATACAACTCAGGAACAAAGGTAGAGGTTAAATTCGAATATAAAACCTTTGATAATTTTGAAGAATATTATAATTATCTAGAAGGCGACATATATAAACACGCAACATACTATGGTTATAACTTTACTCAAGAACAGATACAAAAGTATTCACTTAATCCTAAAAAGATTAATTACAAATCCCTGATAAAATATACAATAGATGACTTTACTCTTCAAAAAAATAAGGAGGATTTACTCCAATCCATAGAAGCCGAGAAAGCAAACAACATTATAAAAAACTGGATTAATAAACTCGACAATTGCACCACTTATGAACAATTAACAGAAATAAAACATCACCTACATCTGTCTCCAATTGCAGCTGCAAATAAATGGGCCTTATTAAGTAATTTCATTTATGGAAATGGCGAAACGGCATTTCAAGTTGCGTTGGATTATATGAACAAAGAGCAAAGTCTATCCGTCGGTTACATTTTATGTCTTATATATGGACCTGACGTCATACTTCCTAATTGCAATTTTTCAAAAGATGCACCAAAATACTTGCGTCATATACAAGCTTTTTCAGAAGATTTGAAATCCGGAAGAGCCATATTATCTTCCAAAAAATATTTTGACAACAACCTAAATTTATACGTATGCAGCATTTCGACCAAATTTTTTTACCAAGAAATAACTGCTACAAGATATTTTGAACACTTTCATGAATTCGCAGAATATCTTAACGAAGATCTTTCCGACTGTAATTTAGTTAATGCTGAAATATTTGACCTGGACATATCAAAATATAAATCAAACGAACATACTATTTGGCCGATTGATTATCAGACAAATATTACTTGCAAGATAAATAAACAATATGACCGTTTTAAAAATGAGTTTTGCGTAGTACAAAAATGGGAAAATGCCAATAACATAGTAATAAAAAAATATACTCACATTTTTAAGTTATTCATAGATTTTGCACACTTTCTAAACAATGATTTATCTAAAGCAAATCTATTGTTTTGCGATGGTTTGGCAAATATTACCAATCTTGAATCTTTTAACTTTAAGGATGCGCTATTACTAAGTGCCCTCGAAAGCAAACTAAATCCAAATTTCAGTCCACTTAAATTAGAACATCCGAGTGAATTTCAAGAGTCATACACAAATGAGTTAGAAACTATTGGCATATTAGCAAAAACCCGGCAGATAGATAATGAGGATGACGATTTTAAAATTTACTACATAAGCGATATACACCTTATGCATCGAATATTTGTTAACAAATGTATCAGCATTTCAGACATTATTTATACGCTTTATAATACAATAGACAAAATTCTTAGCTCAATCAACACATATAATACTTTATTGCTGATAGGGGGCGATACATCATCTACATTTTTATTATTTGAGCAATTTGTAGTATTTTTAGACGAAACCATAAAATATAGAAAACTGAATATTAAAGTTGCGTTTACCCTCGGAAATCATGAATTATGGTCTTTCGCCGGTATGCCTTTATGTGATATATACGCAACTTATCGCACTATACTGGCAAATCATGGCATGTATCTTATACAAAACTCCATTCTATATAAAGATAGCATGTTTAATTACAACATAATTGATGAAGAATTACTTTCAGTAGCATCTCAGGACGAGCTTTATGAAAGGCTGAAAACGGCGCGTCTTATTATATTCGGCGGAATTGGTTTTTCTGGGCAAAATGAAGAATTTAATGCTAACAAAATGATTTATCGCGAAACAATAAACAGAACACAAGAAATAGATGAAAGTAAAAAATTTAAACTGCTTTACGATAAATTATGCAGTTGTGTACCACAACGCAATGTAATAATTTTTACTCATATGCCTAAAAAAGACTGGAGTGAAAATGCCAATTGCCATAAAAAATTTATATACGTAAGCGGACATACGCATAAAAATGAATTTTATGATGATGGAGATTACAGGATATATGCAGATAATCAAGTAGGATACCATACACAATCTTTTGCCGCGAAATTTTTCTATGCAAGAAAAGACTATGATATTTTTGAACGTTATGCAGATGGCATTTATACAATCACAAGAGATCAATATAAAGAATTTCATGTTGGTAAAATTATCCCACTAACATTTGAGAGACCATTTTACAAGCTTTTTATGCTCAAAAAAGTAGGGACATACATGTTTATCATGCAATACGAAAATGGTAATCTGTATATTTTAAACGGTGGCGCAATAAAAAGGCTACCCATAAACTCGTTAGAGTACTACTTTAATAATATGGATAAAGTAATAGAACGCCTAAAAAATCCATTAAACGAATACACGCAATATCAGAAAAAAATTGCGGCAAGCATTAAATCATTCGGTGGTTCAGGAAACATTCACGGAGCTATAATTGATATAGATTATTACAACCATATCTATGTGAACCCCTATGATCTTAAAATAACTTCTTACTGGGCTATGAGTATGACACATAAAATTGTGTACCCTTCTATCACCGCATTACTTCAAGACAAAAATCCATCATTACTTTTGAAGTTCAATAAGCTTTCCGAAAATGATCAAAATAAGAACCTAATAATAAAGTCTCCTTCCGCAATTATGCATACAGAGTTTTATCCAGATACTGACATATATAAAGCTTCGAACATAATAAATAAAATGCAAAAACTATATAGAAATATACTTACATCATGGCCAGAATCAACAACGAACCTATTGGGGCAATAAAACTATAATTATAAATTACATACATTAATACAAAAGCGGCTGGCCGTAACAAAACGGTCAGCCGCTTTTTTCTTGCTGATTATGTCTAAAAACCTTAATTGCCCCCTATATATGCCCGAAATAACGGGTATTTCACCTCTTACTCCTTATCTCCAGAAGATTTGTCGTTCTTGCGCAGAGAAAGGAGCAGCATAACGAAAAAGAGTACTATACCTACCGCAACGAGTATATGGCCTATTCCGGCAACTCCTGAAATTGCTCCGTCGGGAGCTTGGCCACCGATAACATCATATATACCGCGGACTATAAGCATTATGCACATGATACCGACACCCGCATTATAGATTACCATGAAGGGTATGTACAGCTTATGCTTTTGCAGACCAAATTTTGCATCGAACAAAGCAAACAGCAGAAATACTACCATGCCGAGCAAGAATAAGTGAACGTGCAATTTGCCAAGTGCTGTAATGCCGGTAAAGCCCATAGCCTTTGTGAATTCGCGATAGAACACACCGCAAATCATTGCCAGCACGGCATACACAAGAGCGACTATAACGCGTCTTTTCATAATGTAACCTCAAAACTTTATTTATAATAATCAGAATTTAATCTCAATCGGTGCATGAGAGAATGACGAAATAGTTGCTACAGCATCCTTTAAGTAATACACAATCGTATTGCCGTCAGAACCAGTCTTGTACATTGCACGAAGACTAGGATATGCGTTAAGCATACTCTCCTGCGCCTCCACCCTGTCGTCCTCGACAAGCTTTGCGGCAACTCTTATCCATTCGTCTCCTTTCATTGCACATATTTCAACTTTTGGATTAGCGGCAATTTGCTTTGCAACAGCTTTTCTCTTGCCCGTCTGTATGTACAGGTTGTCCTCAAAGATGTTTACCGTTCCGAATGGTCTTACTCTCGGCTGATCGCCGTCCATTGTCGCCAGATAATACGTTCCGGCTTCCTTCAAAAAATCATATACTCGTTTCATTTAAATTACTCCTTATATTTACCCCATTATACTCCCTCCTCCATTATAAATCAATATAAAAAAATTTATTTTAAGTATTGACACGATAATATAAATATGTTAATATACGATTGTTCAATGGGTATAACCAACTAAACAGTCGGTCGTAAAATTAGCCTGTTTGACCTGTCTTATGCAAGTGAGCCATTTCAAACAAAATTGATTTACGAAATACTTTTTAATTAGTTGTGCCTGGCAGTGTACACGGGAGTAGTGTACTTTTTGTCAGGCTATTATTATGCCCTCCGAACAACGGAGGCTTTTTTATTGCCTTCAATCAAATTATTTTATGGAGGTAACCATGAACAACCAGGATTTGATGGACATCGAACAGCTGCTTGAATATCATTTCAAGAAAACGGCAATTTTACAACAGGCATTTATCAGACGCTCATATTCACAAGAAAAAGGCGGCGAAAACAACGAGATATTGGAATTTATAGGCGATAAAGCCCTTGATTTTATAGTTGTTAAAAAGCTTGC
>CALVWV010000039.1 GCA_944368065.1 uncultured Clostridia bacterium
TTACCGTAAATTCTGAAGGCGTGATTACCGCCTACACTATCCCTGAAGACGGCTACGGCACGGTCGGCGGATACGAAAGCCATATGGCAGAAAAAGTCAAGGACGGCACGCTCTTTGTAAACAGCAATGCCGAACAGATTCTCAAACTCTTCGGTCAGCCTACAGGCGAGAACGGCGGATTCGTAAAGAACGACATAACCGACGAAACGCTCGTTTCGGGCGCTTCCGAAAGCGGCACGACGAATGCAGGCTTCTCCAACTTCCTCTGCGTTTATGCGGCTTTGTTTGCGGCAAGCAACTACGACACTTATTTCAAAATTGCCGAAGTTGAACTCAGCGATTTGATGGCTGGCATTTACGGCGAAGCAGTTACGGTTGAAGCCGTAGATATCAGCGGCTTTACCGCAGCGGTAGGCAAGGGAACGGTAAATTCTGTTTATAAGGTAAGCGGCACGGATAATTATATCGTCAACGCTACGGGAAGCGAAGGCTTCCAGGACGGTACCGTTACCTGCTGGATAGTGGTAGAGACTGAAAACGGCGCTGTAAGCGGTATTAAAAATGTGGTCATTGCAGGCAACGACAAACAGTCGTTCATAGCAAATATTACGGACGCCACATTAGGCCACTTCTCAGAAAGCTTTGGCGGCAGCGATTTCACAATACAGAGCTGGACGGACAACAAGCTGACAGGCGGAGCGACCTATACCACCACCGCTATCATAAATTCGGTTAACTCGGCCAAAAACTTTGTTGCCGCAAACCTTGCAGGCACTACAGGAGGTGCGCAAGAATGAATAAGTACGCAAAAATAAGCCTCGACGGTCTTATTTTCCAGAACCCCACGTTTATGCTCGTGCTGGGCACCTGCCCTACCTTAGGCCTCATTTCTTCAGCCTCGAGCGCGGCGGGCATGGGTCTTACCGTCGTTGTAATTCTTACTTTAAGCAATATGCTTATATCGGCTATGCGCAAAATCATACCCAACGAAGTGCGCATCCCCGCTTATATCGTCATAATAGCAACGCTTGTTACGCTCGCCAGAATGGTGCTTGAAAAGTTCGTTCCCGACCTTTACGACAGCCTTGGCGGATTCCTCGCCCTGATAGTCGTTAACTGCATCATACTCGGCAGAGCAGAAGCGTTCGCAAACAAGCATACCGTTATAGAATCGGCGCTCGACGGCGTTTCCACAGGTCTCGGCTTCACGGCGGCGCTCACAATCATGGGCATCATCTGCGAATTCCTCGGCTCAGGCTCTATATTCGGCGCTAAAATTATGGACTTCACCATAGGCGCGTTTGCCACACCCGCAGGTTCATTCCTCGTTTACGGCATTTGCATAGCTGTATTCGTGTATATCATGGACAGCATCGAACGCTACCGCAGGGAAAAGAAAAACAAGCCCTTAACCCGCGAATCACTTGTTAAGGAGGTTGCATAATGGGAACTTTTATAGCTATAGTTCTTGCGGCCGTGCTTACCAACAACTTTATTACGGTAAGAACTTACGGCATATGCCCCTTTTTAGGCGTTTCCAAAAACACATCTTCAGCCGTTGGCATGGGCGTTGCGGTTACGCTTGTTATGGCGATTGCAACCGCCGTTACCTATCCCCTTTACGAATATGTAATGGTGCCGCTTAAAATAGACTTCCTCGAGATAATTTTCTTCATATTCATCATAGCCGCTCTCGTGCAGATGATAGAAAAGATTATCCAGAAGCTCTCCCCCACCCTTTACAAGGCTATGGGTATCTACCTGCCCCTTATAACCACAAACTGCGCCGTTCTCGGCGTGTGCGAGCTTGTTATCGGCGACATGAGCTCCATAATAGGCACGGCGACGATGAATACAGGCTGGGCAGTGCTCTATGCGGTGTTTGCAGGTCTCGGCTTTACCCTCGTCATGATTATAATGAGCGGTCTGCGCGAAAAAATCGCCTGCTACGGCAATATGCCCAAGGCTATCAAGGGATTCCCTATAGCCATGATTACGGCGAGCCTTATATGCATGGCGTTCACCGTGTTCAGCTACATTCAGCTTTAAGGAGGGCGCTATGAATTTACTTGTTTCATTAGGCACCGTTGACGCCGAAACCTGGAAAACGGTAGGCATTGTTGCAGGCATTCTTGCAGGTATTGCAATCGTGCTCGTTGCGCTCATACTTATCGTGGGCAAAGTTTTCAAAGTCGACGTTGACGAAAAAGTTTCAAAAATACTCGAAGACCTCGCGGGAGCAAACTGCGGCGGTTGCGGTTGCTCGGGTTGCAGCGGCTTCGCGCAGAAGCTTGCCTGCGGCAAGGCAAACCTTTCCGACTGCCACGTAACCTCGCCCGAAAAGAAGGCGGAAATTGCTAAAATTCTCGGCATTGAGGTAAAAGAGGAAGAACCCACCGTTGCCGTTGTAAAATGCAAGGGCGGCGCAAATGCGTTCAATGCATTCGAATACAAAGGCAATCCCACTTGCGCGGCATGCAACGGTCTGCTCGGCGGATACAAAAAGTGCAAAACAGCCTGCCTCGGTTGCGGCGACTGCGCTAACGTGTGCCCCGAAAAAGCCATAAAAATAGTAAACGGCGTTGCCGAAGTTATACCCGAAAGGTGCATTTCCTGCGGCGCGTGCATATCTGCCTGCCCCAAGCACATTATAGAGCGCATCCCCGCAAAGGCACCCGTTTATGTGGCTTGCTCCTCCCACTGCAAGGCAAAGGAAGTTACCTCGCAGTGCAAAGTAGGTTGCATAGGCTGCGGAATATGCGCAAAGAACTGCCCTCACGGCGCAATTATCATGGTAGACAATCTGCCCGTATTCGACTATACCAAGTGCACGGGCTGCATGACCTGCGTAAATAAATGCCCCCGCAAAATTATTTTTGCAAGGTAAGGCATTTATTCAAAGAACCTATGATATCTAATCTGAATATTCAGATTTGCTTTGATATCTGATTTCAGCAAGGCAGGGCTGACGGAATAAATTCCGTCAGCCCTGCTTATTTTTGCATTTATTATAAGGAAATAAAAAGTGGCGCGGGACTATTTTTAAGTCCCGCGCCACTTTTTATTTTTTAGTTTAAAATTAATTTTTCAAGAGCGATAATTAACCCATTTATTTGAATAAATTCAAAGCTTAACCGCGCCGAACCGCGCCTTTTTTTAAAGCGCGCAACCGAATACCACAGCCGCAAAGGCGCAAACTATGCATATTATGCTTACTGCGTATCTGAATTTATTTGTCATATTCCCATTCCCTGCGCAAACATGCGCAACGATTTAAATTAAAGTAAATTTATTTATTAAAAATATTATATAAAAAATATGCAATTTTGTCAATAAGTATTTTTTATTAAATAAATAATTTAACAAAAATTTATAAAATTAATGCGCCGCGCTGAAAAATATGCGGCGCAAATAAAAAGCAGATAACCTGAAATAATTCAGGCATTAATTTTTTCAGCCCACGGGAAGAGTCTGCCCGTCGTCCTTATAATCGGCAGGCATGATGCGCAGCCGGTGCGGGGTGCAGACAATCAGCCCCGAACTGTTCTTTATGGCAGCCGTATAAACGCAGTCTTTGCGGTTGGAACAGTCGCTTTCTGTGACGCTTACCGTGCGTTCCGACTTGTTTATTTCTATTAAATTATAGTCCGTATGCTCTGCAAGAGAACCGTCGTCCGTGCAAAAAAGGATTTTCAGCGTCCTTGCGCCGTTCTCCTCTACCGCTATATTATCTTCGAGCGTTATGTCCAGCTTATCTTCGGCAAAGTCGTAAGTAAAGGCGAGGTTGTTGTTGTAGTAAACCTCTATGCCCTCAAGCGTGCTTTTATCCGAAGTCAGAGTTACCGCGAGAAAAAGCGCGACTATTACGGCGGCTATTATGCCGTAAACGAGTATATCCCAGACTCTGAAAAACCTGTCCTTTTTGACCTGTTCAACCTTTTTTAGTGACATAACTTCGGGTGTGCCTGCTTTGCTTTTCTGACTTGCTTATTTTTCTTCGCCGCTTACAGCGTCGGAGTTTTCTTCCGAGGCATTTTCAGAATGAGCGGCAACGGAGTTGCTTTTTTTATTTCTTATTTTTTTAATGCCGAACCAGGCGGCGCAGATTATAGCTATTACAGCGAATACAATTATAAGATACATCCACGACGGCAGACTGTTTTTAAGTGTTAAAACATATTCGCCTTCGTCCATGTTCGTGTAGAAAGTTCTCCAGCCGAACCAGTTTTCATAAACAAAGCCAGCCTTTATCCCCTGACCTTTTACGGCGTCGGAATTGATGTATTCGATAGCTTCTTCAAGGCTCATGGAGCATATGGCAGTCGTGCGGGCGTCATTTTCAGCCGCCGAGCCGCCTATGCAGGTGGCTGTGGAAATTCCCGTCTGTATGGGCGAACCCGTGGCGGGATTTATTATATGGCAATATCTTTTGCCGCCGATTTCGTAATACTTTTCGTAATTGCCAGACGTGGATACCGAACTGTTTTTAAGTCTTAAAGTCAGATAATTGTCGCTACGCGTGCCGCGGGGATCTCTGAATCCCAATTCCCAAGTCCCGTCTTCGGAAGCAGGTGAGCCGTTTATCGTCCAGCTTGAAGCGCCGAAATTGAAGTAACTGTTCGCGTATCCCGCCTCGTCAAGCATTTTATCTATGATATCGACCGTATAACCCTTGCCTATGCCGCCGAGGTCTATCTTGAGGCTGTAGACGGTGCTGTCGCCTTCCACTGTAACAGTTTTTTCGGGCTTGACCGCATAATATCTGCCATCCGAATATTCAAGCTTAATTTCGGGAAACGCTTCTGAAAGCTCGCGGAAAGCCGTTACGTACTTTTTATCGGGCAGTTTTTTTGAATCGTCCTCGCGGTCGTAAGGCAGGACGGTATCGTCTGTTCGGGTGGCAAAGCCGTACAAATCGACGCTGTAATAGACGCCCGCATTGTATGCGCCGTCCGTCTCTTCGTACATATCCAGCGCCATGCCGAGCACGGTATAAGTGTCTTTGTCAATCTCCACCCTTGCCCCGGGCTGTGCGGCATTGAAGTTGTAGATATCGGAGCCTTTTACAGATGTGCTGAACTTGCTTTCAATGGAAACGAGAAGTTCTCCTATCTCATCTTTAAGCGCAATAACTTTATCCTGAGACTCCTGCGTGGCAAAATTATCGAATACGGCTAAAGTGGCCTCCGTGCCGAATACATAGAACACATACGAATAACTGTCCGTCACATCATCTTCGGCATTGGCTGACACGGGGCAGCTGAGATAAGAAAGTCCCGCAACGAGCGCGGCGGCTGAAACCGCCAAGAATTTTTTAATCATATCGTGATTATTATACCTTACAAAGCAGCAAAAAAGCAACTCAAACGGCGGGCATGCGCCGCCCGATTATGTTTTGACGCATTTTTGCACATTTTGCTGAGCTTTATTACAAACAAAAACGCCGACGGCAAAAACCGTCAGCGCATTTGTCTGAAAATTTAAAATCAAAGCTTTTCAAGAGCGTTCTGAACGGCCTTGAGAAGTCTGCCAGAGCTCTGGGTTGCGCCGGTGATAAGAAGATCCTTATCGCCTACGGAAGTAGGAACGTTGTTCTCAAGAGTAACTTTTGCGTTCTTGATTTCTTCAACAGTTTTGCCTTCATATTCCTTAAGAAGGTCAGATTCGCCGCTCTGATATGCAAGCGCGCCTGCTGCTTCGCTTTCAAGCCATGAAGGAGTGAGCTGAATATAATCACTCTTAACGATTTCAACCTTCGTGATCTTGTCATCCTTTACAGTAACAGCTACTTTAACGCCGTAATGGGTCGTATTCTGACCATAAGTTGCGTCGTAGTTGTATACGCCTTCAACAGTCTTTCCGCTACCGCCGCAAGCTGCAAAGCCTACAACGCCGAGAGCTGCAACGGCACCTACTGCAAGACCGATAACGGCCTTTTTCATCTTGTTCATATTAATCTCCTTTTTATAAAAATAAAAAAAAATTGCCACAATCTGAGGGAATAAAGCTTATTATTCTTTCTTCCCTTATTTTGCAAATATTATACCGCGCACAATTTCTTTAGTCAAGCTTGTGCGCGGTATATATAAATATTTTTTTACTGATTTGCAAAATAGACATTTTTTGCAAGTTTTTACCAAAAATATTACTCTGTCCTGAGCGCTATCACGGGGTCCTTTTTAGCCGCAGCCGAGGCAGGTATAAGACCTGAAATAAGCGTGAGTATTACGCTTATGCATACCATTATCACCGCCTGCCATACGGGCAGAGCCGCAAGCCCGACAATGCCTGTAAGAGGCGTCAGAATAAGGTTTATAAGACCCTGCAACAGGTATGCAACCAATATGCCGATAAGTCCAGCACAAAGTCCGATTATAAATGTTTCCGCGTTGAATACGTGCCTTATATCGCGTTTGCGCGCGCCTATGCTTCGGAGTATGCCTATCTCCTTTGTGCGCTCCACGACGGACACGTACGTTATGACGCCTATCATAACCGTTGAAACGACGAGCGATATCGCCGTGAATGCGACAAGCACATATGTTATCGCGTCGAGTATGGTATTTACCATGCCCATAAGCGTGCCGACCGTATCGGAATAACTTACCTCGGTAGGGCCTTCATAACCTTCGTACGAACCGTGCTGGTCATAATATGCGCTGCGCGCATCCTCCACCGCCGAGTTCCAGCCGTCCATATACGCGAGCATATCTTCCTTGGTGGTAAAGTCTTTGGCGTACACGGATATTCCCGAAGGGGTATCGTTGCCGCCTAAAAGACGGATAAGTTCGGGCAAAGTGGTCAAAGTGGAACTGTATCTGGGCGAAGGCATAAATGTGCCGCCAAGCATATCATCTATAGATGTTTCGCCTACGAGCTTATTTATTATTGCTGAATCTTCTGCAGCCGCAAGCGTTTTTACAACCGCCGACTGCATATTGTTGGCGATATATTCTTTAAGCAGACTTTCGGTAATGCACAGTCCGTCTGAAAGGCAACCGTAGGTAAGCCCGTCTTTAAGGCGGAGTATGCCGCTTATTTTTATAGTTTTGCCATCTTCAGCGGACACTTCGCCGCCTTTTCCCTCGTCAAAGCCCTGATAGATATAATTGTAACCCGTAAGCCCCGTACTGTCCGGCTTGTACAGCGCATCGTTATAATATAATGTATATTCCTTGCCGATTATGCCTTTTTCTGTAACATTGCCGTCTTCGTCTTTTTGATCGTAGAACGGTATGCTTGCAGGTTCTTTATTTTCTGAAGTGCCGTCCTCGGAAGATATGAAAAGGTCGAGGAAGTCGCTTTCAGTCATAAAACCGAGCTGGACAAGCGTGAGGTCTATGACGTCGTTGCTGTCGCCTACGACGAGGACAACTTCGTCAGAGCTCTTCGGGAACTCGCCCGCAATGACATCGTACTGCGAAAGCACATACTGGCTGTACCTTTCGGAATCGGACAAATCGGTATCGGGCATTACGCTTACAACGTCGGTAAAGTAATGCACGAACTGCGTAAGGTTGGAAAATTCGTCCGCCTTGTAAGTAAGGAGGTATGTGTAATATTCGCGCAGGCTTTCAAGCGACATATGCATCTGGACGGGCTCTGCGCCATCCTCGCTCGTGCTCGCCGAGCCTATTTCAACATCCGTGAACAGGTTGCCCGAAATGGATACGCCATAGGAGTACTGAATAGCGTTGTAAAGCTCTTCGGGCATAGCCTCGAGATATTCGAGATAGGTCATCTCCTTGCCGTCAATCGTGGCTTTGTTGTCGTCTGTGAAGTCGTTGGTAGTCGTCATGCCCTGCGCAAGCTGGGAAAGAAACGAGTTTACGTAAACTTTATCTTCTATATTGTCGAGCTCCAGATTCATTGAACCGTTCATGAAGCTTGACATCGCCGACGTAAGGTCTATCGTAGTTTCGCTGACAGTTACCGGATAGTACGAAAGCATATCCTCTTCCGTCTGTCCGATATAGTTATTGAAGCCGTTGGAAAGCGCGAGCACGAGGCAGACGCTTATTATGCCTATGCTGCCTGCAACCGCCGTTATAAGCGTGCGCGCTTTTTTTGTAAGCAGATTTTTGCCGCTTAAGAAAAATGCCGTTATGACCGACATGCTCGAATGCTTCTTTTTATAAGCGGCAGCTTTTGCGGCGCTCTTTTTGTCGGCTTGTTCAAGCTGAATATTTTTTGCGCGCTCTTCTTCCCGGTGCGCTTTTACCTCCGCTTGCTCCTCTTCCGGGGAATAGGGCGCGCTGTCAGATATGACGAGGCCGTCCTTAAGCTCGACTATGCGGGTGGAATATTTGTAAGCAAGCTCGGGGTTGTGCGTTACCATTATTACAAGGCGCTCGCCGGCAATTTCCTTGATTAAATCCATTATCTGCACGCTGGTATTTGTGTCAAGCGCGCCCGTAGGTTCGTCTGCAAGCAGAATTTCGGGATTATTGACAAGCGCGCGGGCTATTGCCACCCTTTGCATCTGTCCGCCCGAAAGCTGATTGGGACGCTTGTTGAGCTCTCCGCCGAGCCCTACGCGCCTTAAAGCTTCGGTTGCGCGCGCCTTGCGCTCTTTGGCGCTTACGCCCGAAAGAGTTAACGCAAGTTCAACGTTGCCTAAAATGGTCTGGTGAGGTATGAGGTTATACGACTGAAATACAAAGCCTATGCGGTGGTTGCGGTATGTGTCCCAGTCGCCGTCTTTGTAGTCTTTGGTAGACGTGCCCTCTATTATCAGATCGCCGGACGTATATTTGTCGAGTCCGCCGATGATATTCAGAAGGGTGGTTTTGCCGCAACCCGACGCGCCGAGAATGGAAACAAACTCGTTGCGGCGGAATGAAAGATTTACCCCTTTGAGCGCAGCTACCGTCGTATCGCCTACGCGGTAATCCTTTTTGATGTTGCGAAGTTGAAGCATAATTTATCTTCCTTAAATAAAAAAACTTTATCCGACTGAAAATCTGAACATTGCGCCGTGTACTGTCAAAAAAACAGACCCGACTTTTAATATAATATTTCAGCTCTGCGCCGCATTATCTGTTTTATGGCAAAACATTCAAGCGCACCGCAAAGCCGATATCTTGATAAGCAGCTTTATAAAGCTTATGCAGGGCAAAAGCATTGCGGCGCAAAAGCATTGCACCGCTGTGAAAATACGAAAAAACAAATACCCAATCAAGAGGTCTGCACCGTCATTATTTTTATTGCACTGCTTATTATAAAGCTTATATATAAATTAATTATAAATCGTTTGTGAATATTTGAAGAAATTATTTTGCGGCTTTTACACAATAAATCATGAAGAAGTATTTTTATCGGCGTTGCCCGATTCAGAAACTGAATTATCTTCCGTGCAATCTGAATTGTTCTTATCCTTAATTTCGGAAGAAGGTGAATCCGACATATTTATTTCGCCGTTTTTTTCGCGCCGCTTGAGGTAATCGGAAAGCATCTCCTGCACGCTTTTGCCCGATCTGAACGCAAAAAGAAAGCTTGCTTTTTTCTCCTTGGCCTTTTCACGCGTGCGCTTGAGACTCTGAGCCGCGCGCTCTTTTCCGCGCTCTATTCCGTCTTTGACGCTCTCTTTGAGTTTTTCGAAGGATACGACTATGTTATGCTCCTTGGCAAACTTTCTTATCTTTACCGAAAGATTCAGCGAATGACATAAATCTATGGTAAAAACGCCGAAAAAATAGCCTACGAAGAAAGCAAAGCCAAGGTGCGCGACAAACCACTCCACCCAGCCGGCTATATACCTGTGTATAAAAATTATATATACAGCGGCGGCGGCAGTCCAAATGAGCGAAAAAAGCGGGCATATTATGCCCTGAATGTTTCCTGGGCGCGAGGAATAATCCCACAGCTTTATCTTCATGCCTTTGATGAAAATTATGCCTGCAACATACTCCAGCGCCGTCAGAAGCACCCCGGCTATTATTACAAGAATGAGATAGTCCGCCCACTTCATTCCCGTGTCTACGGGTATAAAACTTACCGCATACATAAAGCTGAGCCCGAACCCGTACAACGGAAGGTACGGACCGGTCAGAAAACCGGGATTTATCCATTTTTTAGCGCTGAAAAATCTGCGGAACAGCACTTCTATGCACCAGCCGAGGCAGCTTCCCACGAAAAAAAGAAAGCATAGCTCAAGCAGAACGCGCGCCATATAAAATAACCTCTTAAAAATTTTCAGACAAAAGTCAGAGCTTTTAAAAGGCGAAAATTTCGACGCCTTTTAAAAGCATTAATTTTCTGATTTCATCAAATTGAGCGCATACTATGCGCAAACTATTGCTTTATCTTTTTGCGCTGTTCAATCTTGCAATCGAACGCTCTTTTCCGAGTATGCCCATAACCGTGCAAAGGTCTGGCGAGTTGGGGCTGCCCGTTACGGCTATGCGCACAATCTCCGCCGCGTCTGAAACGTTGCCCTTGTAGGCTTCGGGGTTGAGCTTATATTCGGCGTTCTCTGCCGCGAAGCCTGCCCCCGCCGCCGCCTGCTTGAGTTTTGCAAACCAGGCGGAATTATCGTCATTTTCGTCGTAAAGCGCGGCAAAACCTTCGAGCATTTTATTTACAGTTTCATTGTCGGCGCGGTAAGAATATTCGGGAGCGAAAGTATCGTCAAAGAAATAATCCATAAGGCGGACGCCCTGCTCTGCGCGGACTATGTCCTTGCGCTTTTTCTTTGCGCCTGCGCCCATTATGAGCGCAAGAATTTTTATTATATAATCTGCATTTTCAAAATGCGCCCTGTCTTTTTCCGTTCCGAATTCGTCTGCCCATCCCTTGAGGAACGCGAACATCTCTTCGGGAGAAAGTTTGGAAAGCTCGTCCCTGGAAACATCGTTGAGTTTGTCAAGGTCAAAAAGCGCGCCGCTCTTGCCCATCTTTGATACTGAGAAAGGGAACTGCTTGTAGTCCGCCGTCGGATTTTTAGCCGCCCACTCTTCAAAGTTGGAGTTTAAAATCGTCATCAGATACCTGATAACCGCCTGAGGATAATAGCCTGCCGCACGATAGAAATCGAGCGAAAGTTCGGGGTCCTTGCGCTTGGAAAGCTTGCGCTTTGTGCCGTTATCAACCTTCATGAGCGAGCATGTGTGCCCGTAGCGGGGAAGCTCAAATGAGAGCACTTTGAAAAGTTCTATATGGATAGGAAGGCTTGAAAGCCACTCTTCTCCCCTTATTACGAGCGTTGTGCGCATGAAATGGTCGTCTATCGCGTGCGCAAAATGGTACGTGGGTATGCCGTCCGATTTTAATATAACGACGTCCTGATTGTTCTCCGTAACCGTTATGCTGCCCTTTATCGCGTCGCGGAAGGTATGCTTTACGTTTACGTCGCCCTGCGATTTAAGCCTTATGACGAAAGGTTTGCCGCTGTCAAGCGCGGCATAAATCTGCTCTTCGGTGAGGTTGCGGCACTTGGCATATTCGCCGTAGTAGCCCGTTACTTCCTTCTTTTCGGTCTGAATTCTTCTCGTCTCGTCGAGTTCTTCTTCGGTGCAGAAGCAGGGATATGCCAGTCCGCGCTCTATAAGGTCTTTGGCGAAAGCCCTGTATATGGGCGCGCGGCGGCGCTGATAGTAAGGTCCGTAAGCGTTTTCGCCGTCAATCTCTGCGCCTTCGTCAAAGTTTACGCCGAAATATTTAAGCGAACGTATAACAGATTCTACCGCGCCTTCAACTTTGCGCTTTTCGTCGGTATCCTCTATGCGGAGATAAAAAACGCCGCCCGTGGTGTGAGCCGTGCGCTCGTCTGCAAGAGCGCTGTATAAATTGCCCAGATGAATGAACCCTGTAGGCGAAGGCGCGAGGCGCGTTACCTCTGCTCCCTCTTTAAGTTTGCGGGGCGGGTAAGCCTTTTCGCAATCCTCCAGCGAGGGAAGATTTTCATCGGGAATGAGTCTTGAAGCAAGTTTTTTGAGATCCATATTCTCTCCTTTATGTATGTATACATGCGCGCGCGTAAAAGCACGCGAGAAATTATTTATTTACGCAGTATTAATTTGTACGGCTTTGCACAGCGCTGCACTTCTTCACACAACGCCGGCATTATTTACTCTGCACGGCAACATTTTTTTTGCGGCGCAAAGTTTTTTTAAGCCTTGCAAAAGATGATATGCGCCGCACAAGTATTTCTGCGGCGAAAGAAATAATTCCGCCTGCCGCAACGGCGCTGAACGCGTGAAGCGCATACGCGGCCTGCGCGAATGCGGCACTTACATCGCCGCATATCAGGCTCTGAGCCGTGCAGAACAGCGCAATTCCCGGCACTAAAGGCACGAGCGACGGAATAAGAAAAACCGACGTAGGGACTTTAAATACTGCGGACAGCAATGAAGCCGAGAACGAAGATGCTAAGGCCGATATAAAAAGGGCAGCATAGTCGCCGCAGGGAATGCACAGGGCATATGCCGCATACCCGAAAAAACCCGCAGCCGCGCCCGCAATTGCCCTTTTTAAAGCGGCGTTGAACATTATGCAAAACCCGGCCGAACCGAGCGCCGCCGAAAACAACCTTATCGCGGAAGAAACTTCTTCAGAATTATAATCCGCCGCGCCGCCAAGGCTGTAACCTGCCGCACCCGCAGAAAAAAAGTTTATCGAAAGGGCGTACCCGAAAGATATTGCCGCAGTCGAAACAAGCGAAGTCAAAATGCCGAACGCCCCGCTTAAAATATCGCCCATGGCGATATCTTGCAAAGAGCGGCACATTTTAAGTCCTGGAATGACAGGCATTATGCTGCCGAAAATTACAGCAGTCAGATTGCACTCCGCCTTAAGAAGGTAAATAAACAGGCTGAAAATAATGCAGAGAGTGCCGCCAGCAAATGCCGACAGAAATAACCTGAGCATTCCGAAAGGCATCTTTTCGGCGGCAAACGTAATATAACAGACGGCGAGCCCTGTTAAAAATGCGGCTGAAAAACTTAATGCCCCTCCGCCGAAAAAAGCGCAGAACGCGCCGCACGCAAGACCTCCGCCCGCTGAACGCAAGCAAATTGAACCCGATATATTATCGATTGAACGCAGTCTGCGTTCGGTAACATCGATCGGCGCGCCGCTTTCAGCGTCATTAAGAATTTTACCGCACTCTTCGGCGGTCTTAAGGTCGGCAACGCCTTGAATATAGCGTACCGTTCTTTTTATCACCTCGTCGCCGCACTCCACGCAAATTGTGCACGAGCGCGGTTTTGCCGAAACATACAGGCATTTTACGCCGTATGCGGCACAAAGCTTTATTGCATAACTGCGCGCCGCGGCTACCGAACCGCCGCCGCGCAGAAGAAATGCAAACAGTCTGAGCCCTGCATCCGCCACCCTTTCGCAATGACGCATTGCTGTTGCCGCGCCTTTTCCCTCAACGATACATCCATATCCCATACGATATACTATACCGCGCGGACGGCGATATGCAAAAACAGCATTAAATTTATAATATAAAATCGGCTCACAACAGCCCTTTCAATAGCTGCTGAATGCGTTGATTAAGGCATAGTACGGGGGCAATTATTTTACTTTGCGGAAAACAAACCACAAAATTATAAGCACTTCAAACGGACAAGCCGCAACAAACAGAAGCCAACGCCCCGGAATTTCCGTAAACAGATACAGAAACGTAAATATCATTGCGGCAAGCGACCACAATATGAGCGAACAGGATATTGCATTTGTAATCCTATTCCCCCACAGCACAGAAAATACGGTGAGAACTATGGAAGACACAAACGCGGCACATACAAAGCAAAGATATTCGTGCTGAAGATCGGGGATATAATTTAAAATGACAAACATACCCGTAGCTATAAACCATACAAGCGCAAAAGACAAAAGCGTGATTAACAGGCGCTTTTTGCGTTTGTGGAGCACGGGCTTTACCTCTTTTTCGGCAGGGCGGCTGACAAGGTCGTCCAGCTTAATATTGTAGATGCCGGCAATCTGCATCAGAACGCGGATATCGGGAATTGACTCACCCCTCTCCCACTTGGAAACAGCTTTATCCGAATAATTAAGAAGCTCGGCAAGCTGTGCCTGCGTCAGATTTGCCTGCGTGCGGAATCTTAAAAGGTTTTCCGCAATGATGTCTTTTATATCCTCAGGTTCACTCATACTTGAATTTTAACATATTTTTGCCATAAAATCAATAATTTAGCGCAACTCTACCGTGAGTAGAGTGTGAAATTTTTGTAGTAGAGTTGTATTTTTGCGCGGTATAATTGAAATTTTTATTCGTAGAATGCAAACAGCAACAATAGGGTGTTTTTGCAGTTAAAGTCGTATATAATAATTTATGTAAAAGCGGTAAGCTTATTTAAATGCTTAATTTTATGGCGCGGGTACTTCTGCCTCATTTGATTAAATATAACGGCAACGCCGACTGTATCGTGCTTATATGCCGTGAACGCTTATAAATTGCCGTAAACGCTTATATATTGCCGAGAATGTCAGCTGTACTTATATATGCCGCGAACGATTATAAATGCTGTGAATGTCGGCTGTATCTTACTTGTATATTGCCGTGAACACCGCGACATCTTATTATAAAACATATGCATTACCGCCTTCGGAACATTTTAATGCGTTTCATGAAATCCAGTTTTTCAAATTCTGAATTTGTTGCGGTTGAACTGCGATAAAACGAGTATCGCCGCGTACTGCTTTACATTAAAAAGGCTGATTTAATTTATTTACGATGCCGCAATTCACTCAGATAATTATATTGCGCGCATAGTATATGGCTTATAAAGCGTGCGCAGCGCATATACAGGCGCGTTTTACGCATTTAAAATATATTAAGCTTCAAGCGCGTCCGAATTCAAAGCGGAATAAGCTCGCCCGAATTTAATGGGATTTGAGCGCGGAGCTTCCAACAATTATTTATGATTACACAAGACATATCGATGTCTTAAAAATAATTTTTATTTAAGGAGGAACTTAAAAGATGAAATTTGATATTTTTGTTGATTCTTCTGCAAACCTTACGGAAAAAATGATTGAGGATTACGGGATTAAAGTCATACCTTACGTTTGCATGTGCAACGGCAAAGAGGTTATTTGCTATGAAGACGGCATACCTTTTTCCAAAGCCGCCGAAGAATTTTATTCGGCAATGTCCAGGGGAGCTGAAGTTTCCACCTCCCTTATCCCCGAAGAACGCATTGCAGGAAAATTTGAACAGTCTTTGCAGGAAGGCAAAGACGTGCTTATGATTACCATATCGTCGCAGATAAGCGGAACAAATCACCAGGCGCACAATGCCGCCGAAGCGCTTCTGAAAAAGTATCCCGAAAGAAGGATATACATCATGGATTCGGTAAATTCCGGCTTCGGCGAAGGATTGCTCGCCGTTCAGGCCGCCAAACTACGCGGCATGGGCGAAGATATCGAAACCTGCTACAAATGGCTTGAAAACAACAAATTCAGGCTCAACTCTTACTTCACCGTCGCCGACCTCAAATACCTCAGAAAGGGCGGCAGAATTTCAAGCGCGGTGGCTATCGCAGGTACCATTCTCAACATAAAGCCTATTCTCAAGGCTGACGGCAACGCTAAAATTTCCATGTGCGGCAAAGTGCGCGGCAGAAAAAAATCTGTTGCGGAGCTCGCCGATTATTACAAAAACTACGCGGTATTCCCCGAAGGACAGATTGTTGCAATAAGTCACTGCAACTGCGAAGATGAAGCGCTTGCGCTTGCAGATATGGTAAAAGAGATGGGCGCGCGCGAAGTGACTATAGAGTACTTCGATATAGTGAGCGGCGCGCATGTGGGCCCCGGTTCGCTCGGCATATTCTTTATGGGCAAGGACAGGCGCGGCGAACAGTACGCCGCAGCACAGAAAAAAGCGGCTGGCAAAACCGTGCCCGCAAAAAACTGAGACCTGTTATTTTCGACTACACTACTCCTAAATAAAAAAACTCGGACTGCCGCCGCGCTAAAAAATAGCGCGGCGGCAGTTCTTTTTTTTGGCAAATGATTTAATTTAAAAAAGCAGCTTATACTTTTGAACCTGACGCCTACTTTTCGGCAACGGAAAGTATGGTCTGCGCCATCTGGACTGCTGCGGCGCTGCCTATGATATTTGCACCGAGTTCCATAAGCGTTGCTATTCTGCCCGGCGCTTCGGCTCCGTCCGCCTTTATGACGGCCTTATCTTTTACGGCAGCTTTTATTACCTTGAGGTCCTCCTCATCGGCGCCGCTGCCGAAAATATCGCCCGCCGTGCGCACGCAGGTTATGCCGCACTCCGTGACGAGCGCGCATACGCGCGTGAGCTCCTGCGATGTAAGAAGGGGCGCTTCGAGATTTATTCTGAGGGTTGCCTTCCTTGCCGCAAACCTGAGTTTTTTGAATTCGCGCTTGACATATCCCCAGCTGCCTTCCTTTATCGCGGGCACGGGCACAGTTACTTCAACGGCTTTTGCCCCGTCGCGCAGGGCGCGCTTAACCTGTCTGACCTTTATATCGGTAGTATCCGTTCCGCCCCATACCGATATGGCCGCAGCGACGGTTATAGGCGATACCCCGCCCAGAAAATCCGCGCACGGCTTTACGAGATATGGCGTTACGCATACGCCGCCAAGACCAAGTTTTTCGGCGTCCTTCATTGCTCTGCGCAATGACGCGCGTTCGACGCTGACCTGCGACAGCGAAAGTTCTAACTTGTTGATTATGGCGCGCGCTTCCGCCACCCTTTTCTGACGTTTGAATTCGTCGAATTCCTGACGCTCCTGCGGGGAAATTACGACATTCTGCAAATTTTCAGTCTGATTTTCCATATTTTACCTTTTAAGTCATTATGCACCTAAAAAACGCAAAATATACAGGCGCAGTCGCGTTAAGCTAAGAATATGGAAGCGATAGGAATTTTATACCTTGCAATACTTTTTATAGCCTGTTTCGTATTTGTACATATGGTCAAACTGGCGGCGATGGGACTTAAAAGCGTGCGGCAGAAACCCGAAAAGAAGCCCGCGGAAGAAAAAAAGGAAAAGCCGCCCCAGCCCGTGTACTATATAGTGGAAAAGAAGCGTTCGCGCAGCAAGGCGAACTATTCTGCGCCGCGCGAAATAAAGTTCAAAGACGATAAATAAAAAATAAAGCCGCCTGAAGCACGTTATCGTGCTTCAGGCGGCTTTCAATATTCTTTTAATCTTTATAAGCGATAAGATTCTTTCCGTTTTCCCAAAGGCGCTCAAGATTATAAAAATCGCGCATTTCGTCGTTGAAAATGTGCACAATAACATCGCCGAAGTCCATTACGTTCCAGCGGCCTTCGCGCCCGCCGTCCTTTCTGGACGGAATTTCCCCCAGCTCCTTTTCCATCTTTTCTTCGAGGTGGTCGCAAAGCGCTTTTACCGCCGTGGACGACCTGCCGCCCGCGATTACAAAATAATCGCACAGCGAACTCTTATCGGATACGTCTATATACACAATGTTTTCAGCCTTTTTGGAAGACAGTATGCCGCATATCGCAAGTGCTTTTTCTTTACTCGTCATTAAGGTAATTCCCCTTTAAATTTAAAAGTTTTATTTGCAAAAATTCAGTTGTTTGCAGGGTTTTGTTTGCTTTTATTTATTTCGCAAAAATATTTGTACGCTTCCTCGGTAAGAGGATACATCTCTTTTTGGGAAGACATGAGATAGCTGAGCTCGTCGTGAAGGGCAACCTCCGCGCACTCGTCCATGTCGCGCATGAAAATTTTGCGGAGCTTGTCCACGCCTTCATAGTCCCTGCCTTCTTCAAGCATGTCGCAAAGAAATATAAGCTTTTCAAGGTCAGACATTCCCGGTCTGCCGCTTGTATGGTAGCGCACGGCGTTGAGGATATCTTCGTCAGTCACGCCGAACACGTGCTCTGCAAGATATGCGCCTGCATACTGGTGCATTACCGCTTCGGGAACTCCCTCGGGCGGAACAAAACCTTTAAGAAGCTTATCGGAAAGTTTAAGGTTCTTGGCGGCGTCGTGCAGCGCGGCGGCGGTTACAGCTTTGAGCTCAGGTATTTTAAGCCTGCGGCAGTTTTCCGCAGCCATGAACGCAACGCGCATTGTGTGCGCCGCGCGCTTTTCGTTCATAAGCTTTTGCGCCGCGGCAAGCTCCGGAATGTAATACAAACCCTTTTCCTTAATATATTTTGCGACTTCCGCAGGAACGTATTCAGATATGTCCGCGCCAAGCGCGGCTGCAACGCGCACCCTCGTTGAAGAAACTGCCGCGCCTGTAAAGCCTATGATTTCCGCACGGTCGTTGTAAAGCTCTTCAAACTGACGCTGGGCGCGACCTATATCGTCGCTGCCCTTTCTTGCGCAGACCGCAGGCTTCACGCACTTCAAAATGCGCTCGGGATACACCCAATGCGGAAAATATGCGAACATATCGGCGCCCATGAGAAAATAAATTTCATCGTCGGGATAAAGATGTTTCAGGTGCTCGCAGGTTACGTAAGAATAGCTTGCCCCGCCCTTGGCTACCTCGAAGTCGGAAACTTCGCCGAGAGCGGAAAAGGCAAGGCGGCACATTTCAAGGCGGTCCGAAGGGGAAGCCGTCATCACTCCGCTTTTGTGCGGCGAAACTGCCGTGGGCATTACGATAACTTTTTCTGCGCCGAGGCGCTCTTTGGCGGCCTTCAGCATTGCTACGTGCTCGTTGTGAACGGGGTTGAACGCCCCTCCGAAAAGTATTATCTTCATAATAGGCAAAATTAAAAGTAAGTACAAATGCGGTTTTTAACCGTTTAAAATGTAAAAATTGCGGCAAAAACTTTTTATATGAAAGCATTGATTCCGCTTATAGCAGACGCCGCATTTGCGGCGCTGTGCTCATTTTTACTGTTTTTTACGCTTGTAAGGTATTATTACGGCACCGGCGCGGGACTTGCCGCCGGGATTTGCGCGGGGCTTGCCGCCGGTACGGGCGCTTTCTGCTACATAAAGGCAAAGCAAAAAAAGAGTTGCGACCTTGCGGCATGCGAAGCGGAAGCGCAGAAACTTGCAATGCATCTCGCGCTTCTTCAACCGGAAGAATCGCTTGAACTTTTTACGCGCGGCATTGACGGCGCAGCTACACGCGACGGATACGCGGAAAGCGAAGACGGCATTTACTTTACCTGCTTTACGCCAGAAGCCGCAGACATGAACGATATTATGCCCGCCGCAAGAAAAATAACGCAGAAAAAGAAATATTTTGCCTGCTGCCACGCAACGCCAGCCTGTACAGAATTTGCCGAAAATGCAGACATAAAAATTCTTGCCATCGGCGAAATATATAATATGCTGAAAGAAAAAGGCGCGTTGCCGCAGAATTACCTTTACGGCGGAAAGAAAAAAACAAAATTCTTTTCGCGCATAAAGGCGCGTTTCAACCGCAGAATCTGCCTGCCCGCTTTCTGGTCGGGCTCGGCTCTGCTTTTTTTCAGCTATTTCACTTATTACCCTGTATATAATATTGTCGCCGGCTCGCTTCTGCTTCTCTTATGCGGCGTCGCCGCCGTATTCGGCAAAAGAAGTGCGTGAAGCCGCGCGAAAGTTATCAGGGAAAAAAGCAAAAACGGGGCTTTAAAGCTCTATGTGCTCTATGCCCTTTTTGTTTGAACGCCTGTATAAAACGGCTTTTCTGCCGATTACTATGACGCATTCCGCGCCGAGACGGGAAGCGAGCTCTTCGCCTATTTCGCGGGGAACTCCGTCGGCGTTTTCAAGTATGTTTATTTTTATGAGCTCGCGCGCCTCAAGGCAGTCGGAAAAACTTTTGAGCATATTTTCGCCTATGCCGTCTTTGCCGACCTGACCTACGGGCGAAAGGTTTGCCGCGAGCGATTTTAATTTGCTTCTCTGTTTTGAAGTCAACACTTTTATTTATCCTTTTTAAGGTGCGCAGAAAGCGCGCCTTTTTTTATTAATTCAGCCATATATGCGGGGCAATGAGTTTTTTTAATTAACTTTGCCAAAATTTTAACCGCGTAAAAAATCAATTCAAGCCACAGTCATCGCCGAAAAAAGGTTTTTCAGCGAAGCAGACTGTCGTAAGAACCCCACGCAGGCGTATATCAATTCAGACAAAACTCTCGCCGAAAAAAAGTTTTCAGCGAAACGCGTAAACGATTACCTGCCACAGCGCAACACAGTATTGTGAGGCGTAATCAGTTAAACTTTGAAGATGCGAGCAAGACACGGCGCGCGCGGAAAACCTGAAGGAGTTTACTTATTCGTAAACGACTGAAGGTTGCCACAGCGCAACACAGTATTGCGAAGCATATTCAAAGTTTAACATTAAGGAACGAAATCAAACTCCACATCCCCCACAACTACCGTGTCGCCCTCTTCTATGCCCATATCGTTGAGCTTTGCTATTACGCCTTTTTCGCGCAGTATCTTCTGGAAATACGCCATTGAATCGGGGTCGCTTAAAACGACGTTGCGGCAGAGCATGTCCACGAGCGAACCTACCACCACGTACGCATCGCCGTCTTTGTATATTTCAAAGCCGAGGTCGGAAGGTTTGCGGTATGTGAAGTTTTCGTCCGCCTCCTCGCGCGCTACGGGCGGCAAAGTTGCAAGCTTTGCAACGAGCTCGTCCAAAAGGGGCTGAAGCCCCTCGCCAGAAACCGCCGTAACGGGGAAAATTTTATATTTGCGGCCGTACTTCTTTTTGAAAATTTTTATGTTTTCTTCCGCGCCGTACACATCGCATTTGTTAAGCGCGATAACCTGCGGAAGCGCCGCAAGTTTTTTGGAATAGCCGGAAAGCTCGGCATTTATCTTTTTGAAATCTTCGACGGGGTCGCGCCCTTCAGAGCCCGATATATCAACTACGTGCAGAAGAAGCCTCGTGCGCTCTATATGCCTTAAAAAGTCGTGCCCAAGCCCGGCGCCCTGCGCCGCGCCTTCGATAAGACCGGGGATGTCCGCCGCGACAAAGCTTTTATCATAAACTTTTACAACGCCTAAATTGGGCGAAAGCGTGGTGAAATGATAGTTTGCAACCTTAGGTCGCGCCGCGGAAATTTTTGAAAGCAACGTGCTTTTGCCTACGTTGGGGAAACCTATTATGCCGACATCCGCAATGACTTTGAGCTCCAGAACGAGAACGTGCGGCTCGGTCTTTTCACCCTTCTGGGCAAAATTGGGCGCATGGCGGCGCGAAGTTGTAAAGCGCGTGTTGCCTTTGCCGCCCCTGCCGCCTTCGGCTATGAGCTTTTTTTCGCCGTCTGTAAACATATCGGCTATCACGGCGCCGCTTTCAAAGTCCTTTACGACGGTGCCTACGGGCACTTTGATTATAACATCCTTGCCGCCCCTGCCGAAGCACAGGTTGGTGCCGCCGCGTTCGCCGTTTTCGGCAAAATATTTGCTGGTAAAGCGAAAGGGCAGAAGGTCGTTGAGCCCTCTGTCCGCAACGATATAAACGTCGCCGCCCTTGCCGCCGTCGCCGCCGTCAGGTCCGCACGCGGGTTTGCCCTTGTACGACTTGAACGAGTTCATCCCGTCGCCGCCGTCGCCCGACTTGATTGTGATTTTTACCTTGTCGGTAAAAGAATTTTTATCTGTCATTGTTGTATATTTTTATCCACTCGTCTGCGCGCTCGACAAGTTCCGCATTGTTCTTTGTTTTATTTATCATTGCATAAAGGTTTTCCGTGCTGACGTTCCTGCCGAGAATCTGGCGGAATTTGCAGGAAGCAGACAGCTCTTCCTTAGAAAGAAGAAGCTCCTCCTTCCTCGCGCCAGAAGCTTTTATGTCTATTGCGGGGAATATGCGCCTTTCGGCAAGGTCGCGCGACAAAACTATTTCCATATTGCCCGCCGATTTGAATTCTTCGTAAATTACGTCGTCGAGCTTGCTGCCCGTATCTATAAGCGCGGTGGCGATTATGGTAAGCGAACCGCCGTCTTCGGTGTTGCGCGCCGCGCCGAAAAATTTGCGCGGTTCTATGAGCGCCTGAGGGTCGAGCCCGCCCGAAAGTATTCTTCCCGAATTGGTGATTGAATTATACGCCCTGGTGAGCCTTGTTATGCTGTCAAGAAGAAGGACGACGTCCTTGCCCGCCTCCACAAGCCTTTTGGCGTGCTCGAGCGCGAGCATTGCGGCGTGTATGTGGTGATGTTCGCCGCGGTCGAACGTGGAATACACCACGTCCGCCTTTTCAACCGAACGGCGTATATCCGTAACCTCTTCGGGGCGCTCGTCAATGAGAAGCACTATAACTTCCGCCGCGGGATAATTCTCCGTAATGGCGCAGGCTATTGTTTTGAGCATCGTCGTTTTGCCCGCCTTGGGGGGCGAAACTATAAGCGCGCGCTGACCCTTGCCCACGGGCGAAAACAGGTCAATCACCCTTTCAGTAAGCAAACAGCCCTCGCGCTCCAGAGTGAAACGCTCGTCGGGATAGCAGGGGATAAGCTTTTCAAACACGGCGCGCGGATTGAGAGTATCGGGGCGCACGCCGTTGACGCTTATTATATAAGTCGCGCCCGGGCACTCGCCCTCTTTGCGGCGCTTTGCTTTGCATGTTATTTTGTCGCCTTCGCGCAGACGGAACCTCGTGACGAAAGATACGTGCACGAACACGTCGCCGCCTGAAGTTGTTTCGTAGTTGCGCGTGCGAAGGAACCAGAACTTTTCCGTAAACTCCAGTACGCCCGTATAAACTTTTTCGTCCGAGTCGTATTCCGAATCGGAATGCACGCTCATTTCGTGCTCGCAGGGCTGTGGCTGCGGCTGTTCTTCCACGGGGCAGGTTTCGCCTGAAGAGAAAAATTCCCTGCACTTTTCAACGAGGGCAACCGTCTCTTTATCGTAAACGTCAGATTTGGGAGGCGCTCCCTTCGCCGAACGGGGAACAGGGTCGCTCTTGCATTCGGCTATATCCATAATGCAACCTATAAGCGGCTCCTTATTCATATCGGCGGGGCGCTTTACTCCTACCGCCCTGCCTATCTGCCTCAGATCATAGATGCTGCGCTTTTCCAGTTCGGTCCGAAGTTTTTGCAAAATTTCGCTTCCTATCAATCTTCGACTCTCTCCATAACAATAATTTTGGTACTGTCGCCGCCGAGGTCCTCGCGCGAGATATCTATCTCGTCGACGTCGGAATAAACCTCCTCTTCATCGAAAAGGTCGGTGAACTCCTCCACGCGGTCTATATCCAGCTTTTTGCCCTTTTCGCGGTAGTGCATGGGTATAACTATATCGGGCATAATCCTGTCGACGTATTCCTTTGCCTGCTCGGCGTCAATCGTGTAAGTGCCGCCGACGGGGATTAAGAGGACGTCTACGGGAAGAAGCGATTCTATAAGCTCTGTCGAGCACT
The DNA here is from genome assembly GCA_944368065.1 of uncultured Clostridia bacterium. Classification (GTDB taxonomy): domain Bacteria; phylum Bacillota; class Clostridia; order Christensenellales; family Borkfalkiaceae; genus Coproplasma. The sequence goes on from CALVWV010000039.1 coordinate 23,324, forward strand.
CCTCGCCGATGTCACCGAGATGACATACCTCTATGCCGTCCATGCTGAACTTGAATATTATGTTCTCGCCGCGCAGCTTGCCGCCTTCGGGGTCGTGAAAACTCTTTATGGAGTTTATTTCCACGCCGGAAAGCTCGTAGTTGCCTTCCTTGTCTATTACAACGGGCTTGCCGCCGATTTTTTCAACGGCGTCATGGTCGTAATGGTGATGCGATACGGTTACCGCGTCGGCGGAAACTTTTGGCATAGCGCAACCCAAACTATCCGAATAAGGGTCGGTTACTATAGTCGTGCCCGTACTCTCTGTCAACTGGAAGCTGGAATGTCCTAAATACCTTATTTTCATAAAATCTGAATTATTCTCCTGGCTTTGTAGCCTTAATTATTTTGCCTTGTATTTTTTAAGCCCTGACGGGATTATTTTACAAAATTATGTCGGATTTTTCAGGCGTCGCGTAAATAAGCCGCCCGTAAATTTATCTCAGGCGGGGCGCGCGCCTTCCGTTAGCAACGCGGCCGCGCTCGGCAATGAATATGAGCTGAGTGCGCTCTTCAGAGCCGCCGTTGTCGTATTCGAGAGTTACTTTGCAGCCCGACTCCTGCGAAAAAGATACGCCGCAGGCGTGCGTGAATACCGGAAAAGAAAAAGACGAGCCGCTTTCGGTCAAAATGCACTCCGTCTGCCTGTTAAGAGCAAACTGCATGGTAAAGTTGAGTTTGCCGCTTCGCCGCTGTGTTATCGCTCCGCCCGAGTATTCGAGCGTGCATTCGTCGCCGTCGGTAAAATAGCGCACGCAAAAGCCGCCGTTTTCAAAGGAAATTTCGCCCGAAGAGGAACTTTCGAACTTTTCCTCCGCCGTGTGCGAACAGATTGTCACGTTTACTTTCATAAAAAGATTATAAACGGCGGAACGCCGCCGCAAAACGCCGCGGGATAAGAAAAATGAGTGCGGCTTATTTCAAAAGAATAATTTTTATGTCGCCCACGGGCAACTTTTCGCGCGACTGCGAAAAGCGTTCGCGTCCCTCCTTCAAAACGGCGCGCAACGCGCCTTCGTCGCCGGAGTCTACGGCAAACTTTATGGACGATAAATTCTGTATGAGTTCGCCTATGCGGGCTGAAAGATTGCATTTGTTCAGAAGATAAAGCTCAGACCATACGCACTCGTCCACGCCGGCAATCCTCGTCATGTCCTGAAAACTGCCGCCCGTAAAGCCCAGGCAGCTTTCTATTTCGCCGTCTTTGACATATGCGTTGGAAACGACGTGCGCAAGCTGCGAAGTGTATGCGATCTTTCTGTCGTGCACTTCGGCAGAGCACTCCACTATGCGCTTGAAGCCCATGTCCTTTGTGAGCTTTTTTATAAGCTCAGCGGCGGAAGCGTGCGTCTTTTCGCACGAGGTTATAACCATGCTTGCATTGTCGAACAGGTCGGCGCAGGCGTTGTATACGGAAGATACTTCCTTGCCCGCCATGGGATGAGTGCCAACATAATAAAAATTGCGGGGCGCAGAGTAAATTTCGCGCTCAATAAAACCCTTTACTCCGCAGATATCGGCTACAACGGCGCCGTCTTTGAACGAAGCGCCGTTGATAAAATTTACCGCCGCGCGGGGCGGAAGCGCGACGAAAACCACGTCGTAGCAAGCAAACCCGTCCGCAACGGCGTCTATTATTCCGTTTTCAAGCGCGTAAGCCGCGGGAGCAGGCGAACGGTTCCAGCCGTCAACGCCGTAACCTGCGCGGTGAAGCGACATGCAGAGCGAACCGCCTATAAGGCCGAGTCCGACGACGCAAATCTTCATGAAATCTTTTTCCGAACCGAATACTTTTTGGAGTATTATACCATATCCGTCCGTTTAATTCAAATAAATTGACTATATTGTAAAAAAATCTTTTATCCCTCCGCGCGCCGTAGACTTGTCTGCGCCAGAGAACTTAGCCTGCAAAAATGCACTGATAACTTTAAAACGTCCTTCAAGCGCGCGCCCGCAGAGTGCGGGCGCGCGCTTGAAGGTTAAAAAAGCAAGCTGCCGCAAATTTTATTGCAAAACAAAAAAACGTAAGGCACAATGTGCTTAATTATGAGCATGATTTGACCTTTCTGCGGTTGACTTTCTCAAAACAATTATTTATAATTGTAGTTGATAAAAAAATATTGATTCAAGGAGAATTGTATTTTATGAACAAGATGTCTGTAAAAGACCTCAAGGATCTCAAAGGCAAAAAAGTACTCGTCCGCTGCGAC
>CALVWV010000040.1 GCA_944368065.1 uncultured Clostridia bacterium
TTATTGCCATATATTCAATGTAAGGAGAATTTTATGTCAAAGAAAAAGAAAATCATCGTAATGTCATCACTTGTTTTTCTGCTTGCGCTTACCGCCGTTTTAAACGTGCTGCTTGCGCAGAACAGAAGCGCCCAGGGCGACGTGGTAACCACGGCAAACTATTTTGCCACTTACCGTTCGGAACGCACCACGACCAGAAGCGAAGAGCTCTTGCAGCTTGACAGCATAATAGAGCTGTACGACGCCGAAAGCGAAGAGTACGCCGAAGCCGTTGCCATGAAAATGGACATCGTCACCGTAATGGAGCAGGAACTTCAGCTCGAGACCATGATAAAGTCGCTCGGCTTCTCCGACGCGGTGGTATCCATAGGCGTCGAGTCTGAAAACGTAAACGTTTTCATCAATTCCGATGAGCTCGATATGGATACGGCGCTTTCCATTTACGATATGCTCAGAAACGAGGCGGGCGTTGCGGCAGGAAATATAACAATTATGCCCGTTTATTCGGAAATTTAAGGAAAAGCCTGTTGCAAAACGCAATATGATGTGTTATAATCTTAGTATAGGAGATAATCTTATGGCACATCTGAGGCACGATCCTACCCAGAATCAGAAGGGTAAAATTACTTACGATACAGGCATTGTTGACGGAATTGTAGCGCTTGCAATCAACGAGGTGGACGGCGTTTCTTTGCTGAACACCAAAAACAAGGGCGTGAAGCTGGAGTTTGAAAAGGACGGCATTGTTGCCGACATCAGCGTGAAAGTTGATTACGGTTACAATGTGGCTTCGCTTGCATTCCGCATTCAGCAGTCCATAAAGCACAACGTGGAATCCATGACTAAGTTCAAAGTGGATAAAATCAACGTGCACGTTCAGGACGTGGATTTTCCCGATAATTTAGCGTAATAAACAATATTCCCTTTGTCGGATTCGGCGTAAGGGAATATTTTACTTTTTTAAGGGCGCATATGAGAACCAAGGCAAGAGAAACATTATTCAAAATTTTATTTTCCTCACAGTTCGTAAATCCCGTAGACCGCAGTTTCCGCAACGGAATGTACAAAGCGGGGGAACTCAACGAGGACGACGTAAAGTATTGCGACAGAATACTTTCCATTGTGGAAGAGCACGGCGACGAGATTTCTTCTATAATAGACAGCAAGTCGCGCGCTTTTCCCGAAGCGCGGCTTTTCCCCGCGGACAGGAGCGCGTTATTCATTGCGATAGCCGAAATTCTGTACTGCGACGACGTGCCGGACAAGGTTGCCGTGAGCGAAGCGGCTAATATAGCTTCGCGCTATTCATCTGAAAAATCGGCGTCGTTTGTCAGCGGCGTACTTTCTTCGGTAATAGAAGACAAAGACTGAACATAAACATTCAGGCAAGGAGGGCAAAGGCAATATGTACAAACTTATCGACGGAAAAAAACTCGCGGCGAAAATGCGCGCAGATATAAAGAGCAAAGTCGACGAATACAAGGCAGCTTCCGGCAAAGAAATAGGTCTTGCCGTTGTGCTTGTGGGTGAAGACCCTGCGTCGCAGGTTTATGTGCGCAACAAAATAAAGGCGTGCGAGGAGGTGGGCATAAAGTCTTATGCTTATTATCTTGATAAGGAAGTTGCCCAGAGCAGAGTGGAAGAGCTTATAAGAAGCCTTTCCGTTGACGATAAAATCAACGGCATACTCGTACAGCTTCCCCTTCCCAGACATCTCGACAGCAAAAAAATTCTCGAACTTATTCCTTACGCCAAAGACGTGGACGGATTTTCCGCGGAAAACATGGGCAGACTGTGCATGAACGAGCCTTGCCTCGTCGCCTGCACGCCAAACGGCGTAATGAAGATGTTTGAGAGCGAGAATATAGATTTAAACGGCAAAAACGCAGTAGTCATAGGTCGTTCCAACATAGTAGGCAAGCCTATGGCCATGCTTTTGACGAATGCAAACGCTACGGTTACACTCTGCCACAGCAGAACGCGCGATCTGAAGCAGAAATGCCTTGAAGCGGATGTCGTGGTTGCGGCAATCGGAAAGGCGAAATTTATCAAAGCCGATATGATAAAAGATGGCGCCGTGGTTATAGACGTCGGCATGAACCGAGACGAAAACGGCAAGCTCTGCGGAGACGTGGATTTTGAGAACGTAAAAGAAAAATGTTCGTTCATAACCCCCGTTCCGGGCGGCGTAGGCCCTATGACGATAACCATGCTGATGTACAACACTTATCTTTCCGCAACGAGGAGCTGACTTACTTTGTACTCTTTCAAAGATAAATACGGGGAATACCAGTCCCTGTTCGAAGCACGGCTTTCGGCCTTTTTTGAGGATTTGAAGTGTGAACCGCTCATTCTGGACGAAAGTCTTAAATACAGTTTGAAAAGCGGCGGCAAGCGTATACGCCCCGTGCTTATGCTGGCATCTGCCGATCTTCTCGGCGTAAAGGATTGCGGCGTGGAGGACTTTGCTCTCGCTTTGGAGCTTATACACACTTATTCGCTTATCCACGACGACCTTCCCGAAATGGATAACGACGATTACCGCAGGGGTAGACCTTCAAACCATAAGGTCTACGGCGCGGGCAACGCCGTGCTTGCGGGCGACGGTTTGCTTAATTCGGCGTACTATCTGCTGTTTGAAAAGTGCGCGGAGGGCAAACTTTACGCCGATGCGGCTAAATTCATGTGCGGCTGTGCTGGCGTGAAAGGTATGATTGCAGGTCAGTCAGCCGACCTCTACAGCGCCGAAAAGGGCATAAAGACCGCGGACATGCTCGACTTTATAGTCAAAAACAAGACGGGCAAACTCATTTCCGCCGCGGTGGCTGTTCCTGCCATTCTTGCGGGCGGCAGGTATTTCCTCGAGCTCAGGCAGTTCGGCGAAGACCTCGGCAGACTTTTCCAGCTTGTCGACGACATACTCGACGAAGAGGGAAAGTTCGACAAAACGGGTAAAACCGTCGGCAAAGACAGGGAAGAGAATAAGCTCACTTACGCAACATTCTACGGCGCAGACCAGTGCCGCGTATTTGCAGATATACTCTTCGATAAATGCCTCGGCATACTCGAGGGCATAGACGGCGACACGCAGTTTCTGAAGGACGTCGTTGATTTCGTGCGCCACCGCGAGGGCTGAAAAATTTTATTTGACATTTTTTTTGTTGTGTGGTAATATATATATTGTAATATTAAGTGGCGCAGTATTCTAGTCAGATGTTGCAGATGTGAAGACGGGGGTAAAAGACCGTCGTAGGGCATATCTATGAAGTTTCTGGTATCTGCTTGCTTTGCCCAAAAGCGGGTGGGTGCTGGGAGTA
>CALVWV010000041.1 GCA_944368065.1 uncultured Clostridia bacterium
AAAATTATTCAAATGTAGGTATCGTTTCAGGGGCATCAACCCCGGATGCCCAAACCCGGGAGGTTCTTTTAAAGATGGAAGAAGTTAGCACAGAAGTTAAGGCAACGGAAGCTGCCGAAGAGGCAAAGGCCGTGGAAGAAGTTAAAGAGGAAGCTGCAGCTTCCAATCCCATGGACGCCGTTGTTGCCAAGATAGACAGCGAGTCGAAGTTCAAGAAAGGTCAGATAGTTAAGGCCACCATTTCCGAAGCAACGGAAGACGGTCTTAAAATTTTGCTTCCTTTCTCCAAGTCGGAAATACTGCTTTCCAAAGACGAACTTGACTGCGACGTTTACAACGCCGCCGACTACGCCGACAAGGTAGGCGAGCAGATCGACCTGCTTGTAGTTGAGCTTAAACCTTCTTTAAAGCTTTCCCAGAAGATGATAAAGCTTCTTCAGGAAGAAGAGAGCATGAGCGCAGAGATTGCCGCAGGCAAGGAATTCTCCGTAGTCTGCACCGGCTTCAACAAGGGCGGTCTTGTAGGCAACATGGGTACCTATCAGGTATTCGTTCCCGCTAAGGAAATCCGCCTCGGCTATGTAAAGGACCTTTCCAAGTACGAAGGCAAGACCTTAAGGCTTCGCGCTCTTGAAATCAAGAAAGACAGCAGAAGGAAGGAAATCATCGCTTCCCAGCGCGTTATTCTTCAGGAAGAAAAGGACGCACGCGAGGCTGCAAAGGCCGCTAAGGAAGAAGCTTTCTTCGCATCCGTAAAAGTAGGCGATACCGTTGAAGGCAAGGTTGAAAGGGTAACCAATTTCGGTGCATTCGTGTCCGTAAATGGTTTTGACTGCCTTGCTCATATATCTGACCTCTCCTGGACCGGAATCGAAAACGTTACCGACGTCCTTGAAATAGGCAAAACTTATAACTTCCTCGTTCTTAAAGTTGACAAAGAGAACAAGAAGGTTTCCATTGGTTACAAGCAGCTTCAGCCTCAGCCTTGGGATCTCGCCGCTGAAAAGTATTCCGTAGGCGAAGTAGTTCACGGCAAGGTTGTAAGGATTGTACCTTTCGGCGCATTCGTTGAAGTTGAAAAAGGCATCGACGGTCTTGTTCACGTATCCCAGATAAGCAACGAGAGAATAGAAACTCCCGCAAGCGTTCTTAACGTAGGCGACGAAGTAGACGCAAAGATTATGGCCCTCGATCCCGCTGCAAAGAAGATGAACCTTTCCATAAAGGCTCTTCTTCCCGAAGCAGAGCGCAAGCCCCGCGCACCCCGTGAAGAGGGTGAAGAAAGGCCTGCAAGGCGCCGCGCTCCCAGAAAGGATGACGGCGAAATGAGCAGCTGGAGCGAAGGAAGCGCAGTTTCCACTTCGCTTGCAGATATCCTTGCAAACGCAGAAAAGAATAAGTAATTTCAAAAGCTCCGCATTCAGCGGAGCTTTTTTTATGCGCTTTTGCAGATTTTGCCATAAGTAAAAGGCAGCAAATTTCAGCATTGCTTTCATGCATGATTTAGAATTATACGAAAAAGCGCCCCCGCGCAAAGTTTTTTCGCGGGGGCGCTTTTATGCGCAAAGTGCTTTTAAGCATAAAATTCCTGCAGGCATAAAGGTGCCGTCTTATTTTAAACTTTTGCTTTCGTATCGCTTGGGGTTATCCGTCTGGTTAAGAAGGTAGTCAATGCTGGTGTTGTAAAATTCGGCGAGTTTTATGAGTACTTCGGTGGGGATATCGTTTTCGCCCGTTTCGTATTTGGAATAACCCGTCTGCGACATATTAAGCAGACGTGCAACCTGCGTTTGGTTCAAATCTTTATCTTCACGTAAATCGCGTATTCTGTTATACATTTTTCGCCTTTGTAATTGTATTTAATTATTTTCTACCATATTTTTGAGCAACTGTTTGCTTTTACTCTGTTTTAGATTGAATAAATCGGGCAAACGCAAAAAATTAAAAAAAACGGCTTTCAAAGCGCTTTTCACGGTTTAGCGCGCGCGGGTTGAGTTTATAAAATATATGTACGTTTACGGAGGTTTCTTTTATGAAAAGAGAAGGCAATATAAAAATTTCCAGCGAAAATATGATGCCCATAATCAAAAAATGGCTTTATTCCGATAAAGACATTTTTTTAAGGGAAATAGTGGCAAACGGCATAGACGCCATAACCAAATATAAAAAACTTATTGACCTCGGCGAGGCGACGGACGACGGCGCTGAATACTGCGTCAAGATTTCTGTCGATAAAAACGCAAAGACGCTCACCGTCGAAGATAACGGCATAGGCATGACCGAAGAAGAGGTTGAAAACTATATCACCAGGATAGCGTTTTCTGGCGCTTCCGACTTCCTTGCCAAGTATGAAAAGGCGGGCGGCGACGGTATAATAGGTCATTTCGGTCTCGGCTTCTATTCTGCCTACATGGTATCTGAAAATGTTGAGATTTTCACCAAATCATACAAAGACGCGCCTGCGGTGCATTGGGAATCGGACGGCAATTCGACTTATTCTATAGAAGAATGCGAAAAAGAGGGTCGCGGCACTAAGATAGTAATGCATATTTCGGACGAGGAGAAGGAATTCCTTGACGAAAACATTATCCGCACGCTTTTGAAGAAGTACTGCTCGTTCATGCAGTATAACATCTATCTTTCCTATAAGGGCGACGGCAAAGACAAGCCTATCAACGACACGACACCTTTGTATACCAAAAATCCCAAGGACTGCACGGACGAAGAGTATAAAAAATTCTATACCGACACCTTCATGGATTTCAACGAGCCTCTGTTCTGGGTACACCTCAACATGGATTACCCCTTCAGACTCAAGGGCATTCTTTATTTCCCCAAGACGCGCAACAAGCTCGAGCTTGAGAGGGGAATGGTAAAGCTCTATTGCAATCAGGTGTTCATAGCTGACAACATAAAGGAAGTCATTCCAGAATTCCTTATGCTTCTGAACGGCGTAATCGACTGCCCCGATATTCCTCTTAACGTATCGCGCAGCTTCCTGCAGAACGACAGGCAGGTTCAGAAGATTTCCAAGCACATAACTAAGAAAGTTGCCGACAAGCTTATAGCTCTGTTCAAGAACGACAGGGCGAAGTACGAAGAGTGCTGGGGCGATATCGCAAACTTCATCAAATTCGGCTGCATCAAGGATAACGACTTCTACGAGAAGGTCAAGGATATTATAATATATAAAGACCTTGACGGCAAGTACCGCAGCTTAAGCGAATACTACGGCACGGAAGAAAATGCCGCGGAAAAGAGCGCGGAAGGCGAAAAGACTGCCGACGCAGAAAATAAAGAGTCTGCCGAAGGCGAGAATAAAGAAGAGAAGAAAGAAGAAAAGAAGTCCGAAATAAAGACTGTTTACTACGTCACCGACGAGCTTCAGCAGGCGCAGTATATTAAGATGTTCAAAGATGCTGGGCTCAACGCCATGGTCTGCGACAACTCTTATATAGACCCTCACTTTATAACCTTCCTCGAATACAAGTCGCCCGATAAGGTTAAATTTGCCCGCATAGACGCAGCGGTTGACGGTGCGCTCATGGAAGGTGACAGCGCAGACGATTCTGTCATTGTCGATATCTTCAAGGAAGCTTTAGGCGACGATAAGCTCACGATAAAGACTGAGAGGCTTAAAAACCAGTCTGTACCCGCTATAATAAACGTGGACGAGATAATGCGCCGCTATTCTGAAATGGGGCAGATTTACGGCATGAGCGAGGGAGATCCTGCAAGAACGCTTGTGGTCAATATCGCCAACCCCATAGTGGCATCCCTCAAGGACGCAGATGCCGAAAAGCAGAAGTTCGTTGCAAACCAGATTTATCTTCTCGCGCTTCTTTCCTTCAAGAAGCTTTCCAACGAGGAGCAGAACAAGCTTATTGAAAACGACCTTAAGATGCTCAGCGATTATATAAAGTAATTTATCTGACGACTGTCAGCAGCTGCTGCCCGCGCGGAATTTCTGCGCGGGCAGCATTTTCGGTTTAAGTTTTACAGGTAATTCAGCGCATAGTTTAATTTAAAAATTAAAAAGAACGGCGGACAGCCGTTCTTTTTTTGTGTATTGCATAATAAATTATTTGTATGAAACTTGGCTTTCTGCCGCAGGACGTGCTTTGCGGCATAAAAAACCTTAACCTGAACTTCCTTACGGAAATACGTTTAAGGCGCGGACAGCCCGTCATTGTTGAATACGGCGGCAGATACAGCTACCTCGGCAGGGGCGGGTTATGCAGCGTGAAGGAAGCCGCCATCGTCTGCGGAGGAGTTTCCGAAACGCTGAACAAGGCAATGGACGGCTGCGTTTACAGCTTTGCCGAGGAGCTTAAAGAGGGGTTTATCACCGTCGGCGGAGGCGTGCGCATAGGCGTTGCGGGCGAGTATGTAACGGAAAGCGGCAAAATCAAAACCATTACCCGTCCGACATCGCTCAATATCCGCATACCTCATGTGGCGGAGGGGTGCTCCAAGTATGTGTACGATGCGCTTTTCAGGCGCAATCTGCATAGCGTGCTCCTGTTTTCCCGCCCGGGCTGCGGCAAAACCACCATGCTGCGCGACCTTGCGGCAAAAATTTCCCGCGGGCACAGGGTAAACGTGCTTATTCTTGACGTCAGAAACGAGATTGCGGGCGCAAACGACGAGTTTTACAATCTCGGCGATACGGTGGACGTCGTGCGCAGCTGCGACAAGCTTTCCTCGTTGCAGAGCGCGGTGCGCGCCATGAAACCGGATATCGTGATAACGGACGAGCTGTACGGCAAAGACGACGCGGCGGCAATAATGTTTGCCAGAGCCTGCGGAATAAACGTCATAGCTTCTTCGCACGTATGCGACCGCTCTGAGCTTGAAAAACTTCCGTTCGAATACTATGTAAGGCTCAGCGGAATAAATATTCAACCTGAAATTTATGATAAAGATTTTAATTTTGTTAGCGATAATAGCGCTGACGACGTTTGCGGGAGTTCTGCTTTCGGCGGAGAAGAAAAAGAGGGCGACGGTATATTCCCAGCTGTACGAGTATAACGAACTGTTGCTCCTCAATCTGAAATTCGGGAGGGAGGATATGAAAAAACTCGCCGCCAATTTCAGATACGTAGGCGAAGCGCTGGAGGGCAAGCCCGTTCTTAAGGGCTCTGACGGTGAATTCATAGCGGGTTACTGCTCAAACCTCGGTACTACCGATGCATCGTCGCAGATAGATTATCTGAACGAGCGGAAAGCGTACATAAAAAAACACAAGGAAGAAAGTTTTGCCGATTATAAAAAATGCAGTTCGCTGTACGTCAGAATTTTTCTGATGCTCGGCGTTCTCATTGCCGTTCTTTTAGCGTAGATGGATATAAGCATAATATTTAAAATTGCCGCTGTAGGCATAATAGTAACGATAATCTGCCAGGTTCTGAAAAAGTCCGACAGGGACGACATAGCCACCATTGTAAGTCTTGTAGGTCTTATTATAGTGTTAGCTGCGGTGATTTCCATGATTTCCGACCTGTTTGCCCAGGTTAGAGAACTTTTTGAGTTGTTCTGATGATAATAGTAAGGCTGTGCGCCATAGCCGCGGTTACCGCCATATGCGCCCTTATTTTAAAATCGCATAAATCCGAGCTTGCTCCGCTGTGCGTGGCGGCGGGCGGAATACTTATGGTGTTGTTCGCTTTCGACTACATAGCCGAAAGCCTGCAACTTTTAAAGCAGTTCACGAACACTACGGGCATAAGCAGTTCGGTTGTGCGCATTATCTTCAAAATAATAGGCATAGGCTACATAGTAGAACTTACGGCTTCGTCCGTAAAAGATCTTGGATATGAAAGTCTTGCGGACAAGCTTATAATGTGCGGCAGAATAGTTATTTTCATAGTTTCCGTACCCGTGCTGCAGAGTCTTTATAACGTAATCGTATCACTTATAGAACTTGTATGAAAAAATCGAGAAACAGAAAAACTGTGCTGATTTTAATTGCCGCATCCGTCGCCTTTTTTCTCGTTGCATTACTTTTGCCGTCAGCTTTTGCAAATGCGGAAAGTACAGACGGCGAGAAAGAGCTTTCGCAGAATATAGAGGACGTGCTGGAGGGGCTCGACCTTTCAGAACTGCAACAGTACCTTGACGAAAATTCGGACAGTTACCTTTTTAATTTCGGCGACAATGCGCGAGAAATAATTGAATATCTCATCAGCGGAAACGCCGGTACCGATTATTCAGGTTACATAAACGAAATTCTTTCGGTAATTTTTTCGGACGTAGTAAATCTTCTTCCGGCTTTTGCCGAAGTCGTTGCGATAGCGCTTTTATGCGCCGTATTTTCGGCGGCGGAGGGAAGCGTTCTCGGCGCTTCTACTTCGCGCATAGTAAAGCTTGCCTGCTATTCGCTTATCGTTGTAATTATCTGTTCGGCGCTTACAGGCGTTGTTGGCGAGTGCGTTGACTGCGTGACATCTCTGAAAAAGCAGATGGAGATAATATCGCCCATACTCATAACCCTGACTGTGCTTACTGGCGGAACGGGTTCGGCGGCCGTTTACCAGCCGTCTGCTGTATTTTTGTCGGGCGCGGCTGTAGATATCATAAGCGGTTTCATCTTCCCCGCGGCGATAGCAGCGGCGGTTCTCAACTTTATGTCCAAAATCAATCCGCAGATTTCCTTTACAGGCATGTCCAAGCTCATAAAAGGGATAATAAAGTGGGTTCTCGGCATAACGGTAACCGTTTTCAGTGTTTTTCTGACGGTGCAGAGTTCGGCTACTTCGCTGTTTGACGGCGTAATTTTCAAAGCTACCAAATATATAATAGGCAATTCCGTGCCCATTGTAGGCGGATTTATCTCGGGCGGTTTTGACCTTCTGACTGCGGCAGGACTTCTTATTAAAAATTCTGTGGGGCTGTGCGGCATAATAATGCTGATTATGCAGATTGCAGGACCGCTTATTCTATTGATTGCCTTTTCGCTCCTTCTTAAGGCTGTGGGGGCAATAGTGCAGGCGGCGGGCGAAAACGAGCTATATTCCCTGTTTTCCGATTTGTCTTCGGATACGGGCAGCTTTACGGCGGGACTTCTTACCGTTGCGTTCATGTACCTTCTCATCATAATGCTTATAATAAATTCGGCTAACAGTTTCATATGACGGCTTACCTTACAGCGGCGTGCGGCGCCGTGTTTCTTTCGGTTGTTGTTTCATTCATAATTCCGCAGGGCAAACTTGCCAAGACGATAAATTTTGTGCTTCGAATAGCCTGCATCGCCATACTCATTTCACCGCTTGCCAAGCTTTTTTCCATATCCGACGAAGAGTTCGACAGCATGGTGGACTACGATTATATCTGCAGTCTGTATTCCGAAAATCAGAGCGCCTCTCTTGAAAAGTTTATAAAAGAGGAGTTCGGCGCACAGTCTGAATGCAGTGTGAACGTTGTTTACGGGGATGAAGGATTTTACGCGGAAAGTGTGGAAGTTTGTCTTATCGGGTCGTATGGCGATTCAGCTTATGAAATTTATGAATATTTGAAGGAGGCAGATTATATAAATATAACTGTATATGAAAGCAGTGACTGACTGGCTTAAGGAAAAGAAAAAACTTATTATAGTAATTGCACTCATTGCTCTTCTGATAGCCATAGTTTTTCTGTTTTTCGGCGGTGAAGAAAGGTCTGGCGATTTTTCGAAAACCGATAAAGAACTAAGGCTGACGGCTCTTCTGGAGAGCATGGACGGTATAGGCGAAGCCGAGGTTATGATAACCGAGGAAGAGGGATTGATTTCGGGCGTAGTGGTCGTGTGCGAAGGCGCCGACCGCATAGCCGTAAGGAACGATATATTGAACGCTGTATCGACGGCGCTTGATATAAATAAAAACATTATTGCCATATATTCAATGTAAGGAGAATTTTATGTCAAAGAAAAAGAAAATCATCGTAATGTCATCACTTGTTTTTCTGCTTGCGCTTACCGCCGTTTTA
>CALVWV010000042.1 GCA_944368065.1 uncultured Clostridia bacterium
GGTTCTTTTCACCTTTCCCTCACGGTACTATTCGCTATCGGTCACATGGTCGTATTTAGCCTTACGGGATGGTCCCCGCATATTCCGTCAGAATTCCTCGTGTTCCGACGTACTCTGTGTATCTGCTCGTCAATCTTTTCGCCTACAAGTCTGTCACTTTCTTCGGAGCGGCTTTCCAACCGTCTTCGACTAAGATTAATTTCGCGTATGATACCGGAGAGGTATTTCTACCTCTCTTTCGGGCTCTTCCGTTTTCGCTCGCCACTACTCGCGGAATCGTTTTTACTTTCTTTTCCTCCGGGTACTAAGATGTTTCAGTTCCCCGGGTTCCCCTCGTTAAGCTATGTATTCACTTAACGATAACACAGCATTACCTGTGCTGAGTTCCCTCATTCGGATATCTGCGGGTCACTGGATATTTGCTCCTCACCGCAGCTTTTCGCAGCTTGTCACGTCCTTCTTCGGCGCCATGTACCAAGGCATCCTCCGTATGCTCTTTGTAGCTTGATCTTTTTTCCGTACGGCTCCCGCCGTACGTTCTACTCGTCCTTGCTTAACAAAAAATTCTACAACTTTAACTCGACTAATTTCTTCTTACTGCAGCTAAAAAAACCTTGCAAAATTGCTCGCTTTTCTTTACTCGTATTAACCAAAATCAATCTGTAAATTGCCTTTTGTACTTGTTTTTTCTTTTCTATGCAGTTGTCAATCTTCGCGTTTCCGACAAAAGTCGGAGCTTTGCGTTCCTCTTTTTCGAAGGAACTAAGCTGTCCTCAACGACAGCTTTTACATCATATCAAAACATCTAATTAAAGTCAAGCAAATTTTAAAAAAAATTTAAAAACTTTGACGATTTTTTTTACAGTGTAAAAATGACACAAAATACGGAAATTATTAACACTATATATAGTATGTACGCGCGTTTCTATATTATGTAAAGCAAATCACATAGGGTGACGCAAAGCGTTTTTCTAACGCTTTAATGCAGCAACGCAAAAAGATAAATATGCCAAAGCGACTTTTTGCGCGCGCCGATTTATGCATGCTGAGCAAAATACCGCGCAAGGCGGTATAAAACTTCCTTGTCGGCGACTTCGGCTATCGGGTCGAGGGCGTACCTGTCACCCGCGCCGCGCTGAGCGTTTTGTGGCTCAGACGCGCCCCGGTCTGCGCAGGAAGCATCACGGCGATAATCTGAATTGCCGTCGCCCGCGTCGTTTCCGCCATTGCGCATACCTGAGTCTGACGTGTAAAAATCCGCGGCGCTGCCCCCGCCGCTGTGCGAAGAACTTCCCGAACCGTTGTAAGCGCCTTCGGAAGCGTTGCCGAAATCTTCCGATTTTCCGCCCGACCGCGTGTCGGATGAAGCGCTGAACGCAGAGATTACTTGCTGAAGTTCTTCGGCATTTTTAAGCGCGGACTTTATTTCTTCGCCGCCGAAAGTTTCGAGAACGGGTCTGAATTCATTCAGAAATTTGCCGCCGTCTGCCTTGCCGCCATAAAGAAGCAATGCTAAAATCAAAAGAAGTTGCATAATTTTTTACCGCCGCATAGATTGATACTACTGATATTATATGCGGAGGACGTCATGAAAGATTTTAAAAGTTTTTCTTCGGACGGCAACAACGGAAAAAAGCAGAATGATTTTGACAGCGACAAGGGCGTAAAGCTTGTTAAAAGCGTGGCAGAGTCAATGAAAGGCAAAAGCCAGAGCGACATTATGCGCGCCGTAATCGAAGAGGCTGAACGCGGCAAAAGGGCGGGCACGCTCACCAACGCCGACCTTGATAACTTTTATAACCTGATGGCGCCCACTCTGGACGGATTCAGACGGCAGAAATTAAAGAGCATTGTTGCGAGGCTGAAAAGAATATAAATGCGCGGCGCGCGGCAAAGTTTCTGCCGCGCGCCGCAAAAAAAACAGCGTTATTCAGGGCATATTCAGGGGGCAATGCGATTTTGCTCTGCTTGCCGCGCAAAATCGCATTCCAGACCGATGTTCCTTAATATAGGGGTCAATTTGCGCTGAGCAGTTTTATCCGCCATTAATTGCGGCATACATGCGGGGCAATTCAGCATACGGCAATTGTACCGTACATTGACTGAGGCATATGTGCGGGGCAATTATTTTTAAGATGACGCCCGCGCTTTATCTGCGATATATATGCGGGGCAATTATGTGCTGACCTCCCGCTTTGCGGTTTATATGCAGCATGCTGTCGGTTCAGCGCTGAACGAGGGAGCTTACCGCAGTCATAAATAGGCCTATCTCCCTTTCCGAATTGAATGGCGAAAGAGAAGCGCGTATGAGGCCGCCTTCCGTCGTGCCAAGCGCTTCGTGCATTAAGGGCGCACAGTGCAGTCCGCCGCGGACGCATACGGAAAACTCTTCCGAAAGGCGGTAAGCCGCCTGTTCCGACCCCATGCCATCGACAGAGAATGCGGCTATGCCTACGTAATTGGGAGCTGAATACAGTCTGACGAACGGCAATTTGCCGAGTTCTTCGTGCAGAAGCGAAGTCAGATGATAGAGCTTGTCGCGCTCCTCGTTGAAATGCGTTTTAAGGTAAAGCACGCCCTCTGCCAGAGAGACTATGGCGGGATAGTTCACCGTTCCGCTTTCCAGTCGGTCGGGATAAAACTCGGGCATGTTGAGGTTGAAACTTTCGCTGCCCGTCCCGCCGTAAAGTATGGGTGCGGGGTCTATCCTGTCCGAAAAGATGAGCGCGCCGCTGCCCTGTATGCCGTACATCCCCTTGTGCCCGGCAACGGCGAGCGCGTCTATGCCCCACGCTTTCATGTCTATCTTTATATGCCCGCAGGCCTGCGCGCCGTCACATATCAGAAGCGTGCGCGGCGGGATTGCGGAGCGGAGCTTTGATATATCGGGACAGGTGCCCGTTACATTGGAAGCGAGTGTTATGACGACGGCCTTTGTATCGGCGCGCACCTTGGAAGCGAGCGCCGTAAGGTCTATATCTCCGCTGCTTTTAAGCGGCGCAAGCTCAACTTCCACCCCCTTGCTTTCAAGGTACTGCAAAGGTCTTAAAACTGAATTGTGTTCGGCAAAAGTGGTAACCACCTTGTCCCCCGCGCGAAGCGTACCTAAAAGCGCGATGTTCAGCGCCTCGGTACAGTTTTTGGTAAAAATTGTACGGTCGCAGGAATATCCGCCGAAAAATTCCATAAGGGCGCGCCTGCAGGCGTAAACTCTTTCCGAACAGGCAACAGAAAGCTTATGCCCGCTTCTGCCCGGATTTGCGCAAAGTTTAAGCGCGGCGCATACCGCCGAAAAAACTGAATCGGGCTTGAAGCCGCCCGTCGCGGCATTATCGAAATAAATCATTTTAGCAATAACCCCCTTAGCAATCATATTATATTATATACGCGGCGAGCGGACGTATGATTGACGTTTTATGCGGAAAGCAGGCCGCTTGGGGCGAAAATTGCGCTGTTTTTAATATCGGATATTTTCAAAGTCCGGTATACAAGAGAAAAGGTAAAATATTATGACAGATATTCTGGCTGTGTTCCGTTCGCGCACGCAGGCGATTGACTGCAAAACGCGGCTTGTATCCTGCGGAATTCCCGCCGCCGTGGTTGCGACGCCTTCCGAACTCAAGCTCGGCTGCGGATTTTCCGTTAAGTTTCCCGCAAGCGTTCAGAAGGCGGCGGCGTTCCAGATTTCGCGCGCGGGATATTCTGCGTTTTACGGGTACATGAGTTATCCCCCTGCGGGCGGACGGAGAAATATCATTCGCTGAACAATGCCGCGGGCGCGATGCGCCCGCGGCATTGAAACTTTGCACAACAAGCAAATTATTGAGAATATATGCCTGCCCTTTTACCCTCCTGAACTTGCGCGCGGGAATAAAAAGTGATAATATAAAATCATGGACAAGATTACATCAGATAAAATACTTGACGAACTTCAGAGATTGTACCCCGACGCGCGCCCCGCGCTTGAGTACGGCAGCGCATACGAACTGCTTGTAGCCGTAATACTTTCGGCACAGTGCACTGACGAGCGCGTAAACAAAGTGACGGCAGTACTTTTCAAAGAGCACAACACGCCCGAAAAAATGCTTGAGCTTACCCAGGAAGAGCTGGAAAAATATATATTCACCTGCGGACTTTACCGCAGCAAGGCGGCGCACATACTTTCCGCCAGCCGAGATATAGTCGAAAAATTCGGAGGAGAAGTGCCTTCAACGCACGCCGAGCTGAAAAGCCTTGCAGGGGTCGGACAAAAGACCGCAAACGTTGTTTATGCCGTAGCCTTCGGCGGCGACGCTATAGCCGTAGATACTCACGTGTTCCGCGTTTCCAACCGATTGGGGCTTGCGCACGCCTCCACTCCCGAAAAAACAGAAGCTCAGCTTAAAGAGGTAATCCCGAAACCTGACTGGTCAAAGGCGCACCACTGGCTTATTTACCACGGCAGAAGAGTGTGCCATTCGCAGAAGCCCGACTGCATAAACTGTACTTTAAAAGAAAACTGTGAATTTTACAGTAAGACTTCAGCACATTTAAATTTAAAGTAAACTTTGCAAAATATGTGCTTTTTGAAGTGTTTTATTTGCAAAACATGATAATTGGCCAAATATCATAAAGGCAGCGGCGCAGTAAAACTGCGCCGCTGCCTTTGTGATAAAGCATTAAAATACTAAAGAGTTATTGCATTGCTGATGCCAAAGCCGTAAAGCACTACTTATCTAAAGTTTAAAAGCATAACAAATTATAAAGTCATAAAGCACCACTTGTCCGGGGCTTCAGAGCATTGCTGATGCCAAAGTAACAGCATTACATATGCCGAAGCCATAATGAACTATAAAAAAGCCTTGTTGCCCAGATGCAGAGCATAAAGCAAATTTATAAGTCCCGCCATAGCCGGTGAAACAAAAAATAAAGCCGAGGCTTTTGCCTCGGCTTTCATTTAAGCTGTTAACTTAGTTAAGAACTTTGGAAATAACGCCGGAACCTACGGTTCTGCCGCCTTCGCGGATAGCGAACTTAAGCTTTTCTTCAACAGCTACGGGCTTGATGAGCTCAACGACGATGGTTACATGGTCGCCGGGCATAACCATTTCGGTGCCTTCAGGAAGGTCGATGGAGCCGGTAACGTCGGTAGTTCTGATGAAGAACTGAGGACGATAGTGGTTGAAGAAAGGAGTATGACGGCCGCCCTCTTCTGCCTTAAGAACGTAAACCTGAGCTTCGAACTTGGTTGCGGTCTTAACAGTGCCGGGCTTAGCAAGAACCTGACCCTTTTCAATGCCCTTACGATCGATACCACGAAGAAGTGCGCCGATGTTGAAGCCTGCGATAGCTTCATCAACGCTCTTGTGGAACATTTCAAGGCCGGTGATAACGGTGCCTACGGGCTTATCGATAAGGCCTACGATTTCTGCGGGATCGCCAACGTGTGCAACACCACGCTCTACACGGCCGGTAGCAACGGTGCCACGACCAGAGATGGTGAATACGTCTTCCACGGGAAGAAGGAAGGGCTTATCTGTATCACGTACAGGGGTAGGAATGTAGTTGTCGATGGTGTCCATGAGCTCAAGGATGCACTTGCATTCAGGAGAAGCAAGAACTTCTGCATCGGAGCAGCCGGAAGTAGCCTTTTCAAGGGCCTTAAGTGCAGAACCACGGATAATAGGAGTTGTATCTCCGGGGAAGCCGTACTGGTTGAGAACGTCCCTTATCTCCATTTCAACGAGTTCAAGAAGTTCGGGGTCGTCCATCTGGTCGCACTTGTTAAGGAATACTACGATGTAAGGCACACCAACCTGACGGGCAAGCAGGATGTGCTCGCGGGTCTGGGGCATGGGACCGTCGGTTGCTGCAACTACGAGGATTGCGCCGTCCATCTGAGCTGCGCCGGGGATCATGTTCTGGACATAGTCAGCGTGGCGCGGGCAGTCA
>CALVWV010000043.1 GCA_944368065.1 uncultured Clostridia bacterium
CTAAAAAGCGTTTCTGGCTCACTTCCACCGGCAAGGTAAAAAGAGCGCACGGCGGCAAGAACCATAAGGCAGAAACCAAGAACAGAAAGAGAAAGAGAAATTTACGTAAAAACACGTTAGTTTCCACCACGCAGGAATCCACCGTAAGGTCGATGATTCCTTACAAGGATTAAGGAGGTAGAACCGTATGCGTATTAAAAGAACAGTAAACGCGCTCAAAAAGCGCAGAAAGATATTCCGCCTTTCCAAGGGCTATTTCGGCAACAAGTCCAAGTCTTACAGAATCGCACGCGAAGCCGTGATGAAGTCCTTAAACTATGCGTTCAAGGGCCGCAAGCTCCGCAAGCGCGATATGCGCAGCCTCTGGATTGCACGTATCAATGCCGCTGCAAGAATCAACGGACTTTCTTATTCCAAGTTCATGCACGGACTTAAGGCTGCCGGCATCAATCTCAACAGAAAAGTTCTCGCCGACCTCGCCATAAACGACGCAACTGCATTTGCAGCGCTCGCAGAAAAGGCAAAGGCAGCCGTTTAAGAACGACTTACCATAAATTAAGCCTTGAAACACAGGCTTAATTTTTTGCATTTTTATGATAATACAATCAAAATCCAACCCTAAGGTAAAGGATATGGCTGCGCTCAAGGAAAAGAAATTTCGCCGCGAGCGCGGCGAATACCTTGCCGAGGGCGTAAAAATGGTTTCCGAGTGCATTGCGGCGGGGTGCGAAATAACGGGGCTTTTCTGCACGGAAGAATACGAAGGCAGGTTTGAAAACGCTACAGTGGTTTCTCGCGCGGTTTACGAGTATATCTCGGACGAGCGCAACCCTCAGGGCGTCATAGCTTCCGTTAAAATTCCCGATACTTCCGTGCGTGCGCCGCAAAGCAGGTGCATTCTTCTGGACGGACTTCAGGACCCGGGCAACGTAGGCACGATTATACGTACCGCTAATGCCGCCGGATATTCCGAAATTTATATGGTAAACTGTGCCGATCCGTTTTCACCAAAATGCGTCCGCGCAAGCATGAGCGGAGTGTTCTTTGCAAAAATAATGCAGGGCACGGCGGACGAGGTGCTTTCGGCGCTTTCGGATACGCCGATAATATGCGCCGACATGGACGGAGAAAACGCGTACAGTTTTTCCGCACCGCAGAAGTTTTGCCTGTGTATAGGCAACGAGGGCTCGGGACTCAGCCAAAAAGTGCGCTCTGCGGCGCAGTATACCGTAAAAATACCTATGCGCCCCACGTGCGAAAGCCTTAACGCAGCTGTTTCTGCGGGGATTTTGATGTATCTTCTCGGCAGGGCGGAAGCTTGATTTTCCGCCGTAAAACTTAAATAAAGAGGTCAGAAAAATGTCAGGACATTCCAAATGGCACAATATACAGGCAAAAAAAGGTAAGACTGACGCCGCGCGCGGCGCAATGTTTACCAAACTGGGCAGGGAAATAGCAGTTGCCGCAAAGGGTAACCCCAATCCCGATACGAACAGCAAGCTTGCCGACGTTATCGCAAAAGCAAAAGCTGCCAACATGCCCAACGATACAATCAAGCGCTCCATTGCAAAGGCCGCAGGTGAACTCGGCGATAAGGATTACAAGGAGCTTACCTACGAAGGTTACGGCGTAGGCGGTGCGGCAGTCATCATAACGACCCTTACCGATAACGTAAACAGGACGGCGGGCGACGTGCGCTCGACCATGTCCAAATGCGGCGGTCAGATGGGCAATACGGGTTGCGTTTCCTATATGTTCGATAAAAAAGGATATTTTGCAATCGAACGTACACCCGAGCTTGACGAAGACAAGATGATGGAGTATTGCCTCGAAGCAGGCGCCGACGATTATGTCGCCCAGCCCGATGCGTATGAAGTTTTCTGCGCGCCCGAAACATTCTCCGATGTGCGCGCGTACTTCGAAGGCAAGGGGATAAACTTCTTTGAAGCGGCTGTTAAGATGATACCCCAGAACTATATCACACTCGACGCTGACAAGCTTGAAACTTTTAGAAAGATGCTTGACAGGCTCAACGAGCTTGACGATGTTCAGGATATCTACCACAACGTAGAGCTTCCCGAAGAGGACGAAGAAGAGTAATCTTCATTCAGCATCAGGTGCAATAGAAAGTTCAAAAGGCAAGGATTTCCTTGCCTTTTTTTGTTGCAAAAGTTGATTTTTAATCGTATACGGAATGAAACAACTGGCTGCAAGTTTTGCTGCAAGTTGATATGCGACCGGAATTCACTGAAAAATTTTTGTCGTCGGGCGAATAATCGGCAGAGCGTTGCAGAAAATATTATTACAAGCGGAAACGCTTTGAAAATATAGTCTGTTTTAAGGCGTTCCGCTTTGAAAACCGACATTTAATTTAATATTTCTGTTTTTTGTAATGCTTTAATGTGTTGCATTATTTATCAGAAATATTAATTATTTTTTTATAGCGGTTATGTTTTAAACCAGGCGCAGGGGAGCGTTTTCTTACGGAGAGAACGCTTCCCTATGTATTTTTAAGGACTTTTGCGTATAAAATATACCATGCGCAAATTAGTAAGGTTCATCTGTGCCTGTCTGAGCATCTGCGCCGTCGTGGGCGGAGCGGTATGCGCTTTTGTCAGCAGGGCTTCCAAAGCAGAATACAGCGGCGTTGAACTGATTACCGTCTGGCAGATAGATAGTTTTGAGGGCGGAAAAGGTTCGCGCGCCGAATATCTGCGCTCTGTCGGCAGTAAATTTTACAGGCAGAGCAAAATCTATGTAGAGGTGACGGCAGTATCTGCCGACGCCGCGCGCAGCAATATTGAAGCAGGCACTTTGCCGGATATAATTTCTTACGGCTCGGGGTTTTACGGCATAGAGAGCTATATTCAAGAAAAAGATTACGCCGTATCCTGGTGCCGCGGCGCTTATTGCCTTATATCTCTGAATTCCACCGACTTTTCTGCGGCGAACGCTGAAAATACCGTAATCAATGCGGGGCGGGATAATCTTGCGGGCGCAGCCGCGCTTCTGAGCGGTCTGGGCGGAGCGAAGGAGATATCGCCGACGGCAGCTTACGTAAGTCTCATAAACGGCGATTATGATTATCTTTTAGGCACGCAGCGCGATATTATAAGATTGCAGACGAGGAATTTGAGTTTCAACGTTTTTCCGATAACCTGTTTTAACGACCTGTACCAGAATTTTTCAGTGCTTGCAGACGGTGAAAAACGGGAAGCCTGCAAAAGCTACACAGATTATGTTTTGTCTGTGAGTGAAAATTTATATAAAACAGGTATGTTTTACGACGATGTGCACCTTTATTCGGACGAAATGAGCTCGCTTGAAGGTGTGAAAGCTGAATTTACCGTTCCGCCCGTTGCAGGAAAAGATTACATTGCCGAGCTTAAAAATGTTGTGACGGCGGGAGATATAAATATGCTTAAAAGTTTGCTTAAACCATTGAAATAATACAAAAAAAATGTTATTATATAGGGGTAGACGTTTTTGGCGTTTGAAAATTTTGATAACGATTTAATAAGCGGCATTAAAAGCCGCAAAAATTTCAGCTTTTCCGCTTTCACTACATACGGTTGCGGCGGATATGCCGACCGCGCTTTTTTTCCTCAGACGGAAGCCGAAGCGTGTGCGCTTTATTCGCATATATTAAAAAGCGGAAAAAAGTTCTGCATCCTCGGGTGCGGTTCTGACGTTCTGGCTCAGGACGGGTATTACGACGGATATGTAATATGCACTTGCGGCATGAATAGGATATCCTTTCCGCAGTGCACGGAACTGAACCCTTCAAATGAGTCTGCAAATGTTTCCGACCAAAATGTTTTTCTTTCGTCAAAAGAAAGTGAAGGAAGTATTTCAGACGGCAAAATCATTTCCAAAAACAGTTGCGCAAAAAAAACGCGCGGCAATGATACAGACAATTATCGGGCGTCTGAATTAAATAAAACTGACTTGAATAAATCTGATTGCGTGATTTTGGAAGTCGGCGGAGGCGTAAGGGTAAGCGATTTGCTCAACCTCTGCAAAAAAATCGGTCTGGGCGGGCTTGAGTTTCTTGCGGGCATACCTGCAAGTTTCGGCGGTCTCGTTTATATGAACGGAGGAGCGGACGGAAAAAGCATTTCCGAAAACGTTTTGTCTGTACGCATTTTTGACGGCGAAATTAAAACTCTCACGCGCGAAGAATGCAATTTTACATATAAACACAGTACTATGCGTGACATAAAGTGTCTGATTCTGAGTGTAAAATTGATTGTCAGGCGCGAAAATCCGCTTAATGTTGCACAAAATATAAAAAACAGACTTAAAGAGCGCGGAGCTTTGCCTTCCGGCAGAAGTTGCGGCTGTGTGTTTGAAAATTACTGCGGAGTCAGCGCGGGAAAGATTATTGAAAGCGCCGACCTTAAGGGAGCGCGCATAGGCGGCGCGGTCGTAAGCGAAAAACACGCGAATTTTATAATTAACCGCGGCACAAGCTCGGCTGACGTATACGCGCTTATCAGATATGTCAAAGAGCAGGTTTACAAAAAATTCGGCATAACGCTTAAAGAAGAAGTTTGTTACATCGGAGAATTTGAATGATACTTACGGGAGATTACCATACGCATACGCCGTATTCCCACGGCAAAAACACCGTACTCGAAAATGCCGTTGCGGCGCAGAAGCTGGGACTTAAGGCAGTGGGCATTACCGACCACGGCTTCAATCACATAATTTTCGGGCTGCGCAGAAGAAAGCTCGATGCGCTCCGCGCCGAGTGTACCGCCGCGGAAAAAGCTACCGGCGTAAAGGTGCTTATGGGCATGGAGAGCAATCTGACTTCGGACAGGGGCGATACAGACATGAAGTTGAGCGACCTTGTGCATTTCGATTTATATCTTTGCGGACTGCACGAAGTTCTTATGTATAAGACTCCGAAAGATTTTATCAACCTGTCCGTAAAAAATTATTTTGCGTGCAAATCGGGCAAAAGACCTTCGGATAAACTTTTTGATACTACGACAAGGGCTTATATCAACGCGGTAAAAAATAATCCCATCGATATCCTCACACACATAAATTTCAGATGTTTCTGCGACGTGAAGGAGGTGGCGAAGTGCTGCGCCGATTACGGCACTTATATCGAAATCAACACCAAAAAGTACCACATTACGCCTGAAGAGCTCAATGAAATGGCTGAAACGGGTGTGCGCTTCATAATAGATTCCGATGCGCATTCCGCAGACAGGGTTGGCGATACCAAAATAGCGGAAGAACTTTTATCGCAGGCAAGCGTGCCGCTCGACAGGATAGACAACATAGACGGCCGCGAACCTAAATTCCGTTTTGCCGAGTACAAAAAAACGCATATGTGATGCGGGCGCCGTCTGCGCACGGATTACAGCATAATTTATAGTAATGACAAATTTTACCGAAGAAATCAAAACAGAAATAATTGAAAAATTTTCGGGTGGCAGAGGCGAATATCTTGCCGCCCTTTCGGCATTTGTGCGCACCAGCGGCAGCCTTATAAAGTCGGGCGCTGATTTCGGCTTTGAACTTTCCACCGAAAGCGAACTTACCGCGCATTTTTTTGCAGAAATGCTTGAAAGCGTATTCAGCGTTGAAATAAGCGATTTTTCCTCGCGTTCAGACCTTTCAAGCGGAAAGGACAAGCTTGTTTTTTCCTGCGTTAACGACGAAAGCAGTGCGCTGTTAAAAGAACTCTGCGTTCTCGGCGAGGACGGCGAAGGGCGCTTCCTTGACTTTTCCATAGGCGCTGTAGCCGACGGAAAAAGTTGCGCCGCCGCCTATCTTAAAGGCGCGTTTCTCGGCGGAGGAAGCTGTACTCTGCCCGATTCTTCAAGCTATTCGAGCACCGGTTATCACTTCGAGGTAGTGTTCCGCAACAAGAACACGGCGGCAGATTTTTCCGACCTTCTGTGCGGGTTCGATATACTTGCAAAGCTTGTAATGCGCAAGGACAGCGCGGTTGTGTATCTTAAGAGCATTGACTCTATCTCTGCGGCGCTGGCTGTCATGGGGGCAGATAAAGCGCTTGAACGGCTTAAAGAGACTGCGCGTCTGCGCGGAAATTCTAACAATGAAAACCGCGTAAACAACTGTTCTGTTTCAAATATCGATAAAACTGTTTCCGCATCGGTAAAGCAGGTTCAGGCCATAGAGGTCATACGTTCTACAATAGGTCTGCAGAGCCTGGACGAAAATTTATTTTCTGTAGCGGAAGGCAGGCTTGCGGATAAAAATGCCTCCATGCAGGAGCTTGCAGACAGGCTTAAAATTTCAAAAAGCTGTCTTAACCATCGCATCCGCAAAATTATGGAAATAGCCAAATCGCTCGACAGAGACTGACCAATTTTTTTGCATTCAGCAATGCTCAGACGGTTTGATAACCAAAGACAGTTTACAATAATATTTATGGATACCGATTACAGCATTCCCGACTACAGAAAAATAAGTTTTTACGCAAAATGGCTTAAAACTTTCTCCCCGCAAATGACCGACGAACAGTACCGTCAGTACATAGACGGCGCATTTTTATGGCATGCTTTCAGTTTTCAGCTTATTCCGAAGGAAAGCTTCCTCGAAGGCGACGCCGCGCGTGCCGCGTTCGACTCTGCGGATAAAAGCGGCGCTGAATTTATAAGATTGTGGTCTGACGAAAATCCGCGTCCGCTCGGCAGAGACTTAAAAGCTGCGGATATAGAAAATGATGATAAAGACATTGAATTTTACGCCGTCGGAAAAGGTTTCGGGTGGACTTACGTAGTCACTCACGAAACGGGCTGCGGTCTCGGTCCTTATTTCATGTATTCCGACACGCAACGGAATAAAGCATGATTGCTAAATAAATAACATAAAAATTAACGGAAGTTTTGCATCAGAAAAATAAAAAGGCGGAAATAACTTTGACGCAACGGCTTTTAACATATAGGGGCAAAAGTCTGAGCCGCCTTGGAAGCGCAAAACAAAAATAAACATTTTGTCCGTAAAAATGCGGCCTGCGCAAATGCTGCGGACTTTTTAATGACAAGAGGATAAACAATGACAGATTTCGTACATCTTCATCTGCATACAGAATATTCGCTGCTCGACGGCGCGTGCAAGATTGATAACCTTGTTGAATACTGCAAGGAAAACAGCATCGACGCCGTATGCATGACCGACCACGGGAACATGTACGGCACGCTTCACTTTGCCGAAAAGGCGGCGGTTGCAGGCATAAAATACATAATCGGCTGCGAGTTTTACGTCACAAAGGACATGCACGATAAATCTGTGAATACTGCCGAGCATCTTATTCTTATAGCCAAGAACAAGGCGGGCTATAAAAACCTCGTCCAGCTCGATTCCATGGCGTTCGTAGACGGATTTTATTACAAGCCGAAGATTGACTATAAAGTTCTCAAAGAGCACTCGGAGGGAGTCATCTGCCTTTCGGCGTGCGTGGCGGGAGGCATACCCCGCAGACTTTTAAATAACGATTACGAGGGCGCGAAGGAGCTGGCGCTCTATCTCCAGGGCATTTTCGGCGACGATTTTTATATAGAAATTCAGAACCACGGGCTCGACGAAGAAAAGCGCGTTCTGCCCCTTCTCGTCCGTCTTGCCGAGGAAATAGGGGCGGAGCTTGTTGCGACAAACGACGTGCACTACCTTAAAAAAGAGGACGCCGACATGCAGGATGTCCTGATGTGCATTCAGATGAAAAAGACGCTCGACGACCCCAAGCGCATGAAGTTTGAAACGCAGGAGTTTTATTTCAAGAGCGGCGACGAAATGGCCGACCTCTTTCCCAATCTGCCTAAAGCGATTTCAAATACCCGCGTAATTGCGGACAAGGTTACCGAACCTGCATTCAACCTCGATAAAAAGGGCTATCCCGTCAGGGATACGTCGCTTATCCCCGGATACACTCCGCCAGACGGAAGCACTCCCGAGCAGTACTTAAGGAAGCTCACCGACGAAGGCCTCGTGCGGCGCTACGGCACCGTAACGGAGAGGGAGAGAAAAAGGGCGGACTACGAGCTCAGCGTAATATGCAGCATGGGCTACGCCGAATATTATCTCATAGTATGGGATTTCATAAACTGGTCGCGCGAGCAGGGCATTCCCGTAGGTCCCGGACGTGGCTCGGGCGTAAGCTCAATAGTTGCCTACTCCATAGGAATAACAGACGTAGAGCCGTTGCAGTACGACCTGCTGTTTGAAAGATTTCTCAACCCCGACCGTGTATCCATGCCCGACTTCGATATCGACTTCTGCACGGACAGGCGCGAAGAAACTATAGAGTATGTACGCGAAAAATATCACCCCGAAAACGTCTGCCAGATAGTAACTTTCGGTACGATGGCGGCCAAAAACTCCATAAAAGACGTCGGCAGGGTTATGCGCGTGCCCTATTCCGAGACGGACAGGCTTACAAAGATAATGGACGGCAAGACGTCCATAAGCGACCTCTTGGGTCTGAACATAGAAAAAACAAAGAAAAAGATGCTCGCCGAGCAGGACGAGGACAAGAGGGCTTCGATAGGCGACAAGCTCAACGAATTGCAGCTTGCGCGCAATTCCGAATTCTGCGACCTGTACGATAACGACGCAACTCTGCACGCCGTCATAGATATGGCGCGCAAAATAGAGGGCATGCCCAGGCAGACTGGCATGCACGCCGCGGGCGTCGTAATCTGCCGCAAAAAAATTGCCGATAACGTACCTCTTTCAAGGAACGGCGAAGACATAACGACGCAGTTCGTGGCTAAGGAGATTGAAGCGCTGGGAATGCTCAAAATGGACTTCCTCGCGCTCGTTACCCTTACCGATATAAAAAAATGCCTCGATTACATCAAGGAAGATTACGGTGTGGACGTAAACTTCACAAAGATAGGCTACACCGACGCGGGCGCATACGAACTTATATCCGAAGGCGATACTGACGGCGTGTTCCAGCTTGAAGCGGGCGGCATGAAAAAGTTCATGCGCCAGTTAAAGCCCGATACGCTCGAAGACCTTATAGCGGGAGTTTCGCTGTACCGCCCCGGTCCCATGAAGTTCATAGATTCTTTCTGCGACAGAAAGCACGGGCTCGAACCGATAACTTACGACTGCCCGCAGGAAGAAAAAATACTTAAAGTCACCTACGGCATACCCGTTTATCAGGAGCAGGTCATGCAGATATTCCAGTATCTTGCAGGCTTCTCTCTCGGCGAAGCCGACCTCGTGCGCCGCGCGATGGGCAAAAAGGATAAAAAGACTCTGCTTGCCCAGAAAGATAAATTCATAAACGGCGGCACAAGCGATGTAAACGGTTCGCATATAGACGGCTGCATCAAAAACGGCATATCTGCGGAAACGGCTTCAAAGATTTTTGCTGACATGGAAGGTTTCGCCTCGTACGCGTTCAACAAATCGCACGCGGCGGCGTACGCAACCCTTGCCTACCAGACGGCGTGGCTCAAGAAATACTATATTAAAGAATTTATCTGCGCCCTTCTGAATAACCGTCTTAATAAGATAGACGAAATAACGAAGTACGTTCTTTATTTAAAGGAAAAGGGACTCAAAGTTTTCCCGCCCGATATCAACCGAAGCAAGACGGTATTTTCGGTAGAAAACGACGGCGTCCGCTTCGGACTTTCTGCTCTGAAAGGCACGGGGCAGGCGGCTATAGACCTTGTAATAAAAGAGCGCAACGAAAACGGAGAGTTCATCGACTTCCCCGACTTTATTTCCCGCTGTGCGGCGCTCGTAAACAAGCGCATGATAGAGGGACTCATCTATGCGGGCGCGTTCGATTCAATGGGCGTGCACCGTTCGCAGCTTATTCTCGTTTACGATAATCTGTATCAGCGCGCGTCCAGCATTGCAAAGCAGAAAAACAGCGCGCAGATGAGCCTTTTCGGCGACATAATAGAGGAAGAAAAGCTGACCGTTACTTATCCCGACGTGCCCGAATACGAACTCAATGAAAAGCTTGCAAAGGAAAAGGAAGTGCTCGGCGTATACGTAAGCGGACACCCGTTCGAAAAGTATATGAGCTGCTTCGATGACTGCAATTTCAACTGCAGCATGCTCGACGACTATACCGAGGACGACGACGGCGAAAGAACTTATAACTCAGTCAAGAACGGCATGCAGGTGACTATGGGCGGCATAATAACCGCATACAAAAAGACGGTCACAAAGCGCACGGGCGCGCATATGGCTTTCGTCACGCTCGAAGATGTTTACGGCAGCGTGGAATGCCTTGCCTTCCCAGCAATTTACGAAAAGCACCGCGGACTTATAGTCAACGATAAAATTGTGCGCATCTCCGGCAAGCTCGACCTTGAAAACGGCAAGGAGCCTACCATAATTCTCGATAACATTGCCGCTTTCACTGCTCCGCAGGATGCCGCCGCGGCAGAACAGGAACCCGTGAAAAAGCGCGACGTTCTCTGGCTCAACGCGTCGGCGCTTTCCGACGACGATTTTGACGAGCTTGTCACAATGCTCGGAAATTACGAGGGCGAAACGGACTGCAACATCAAGCGCGGGAACAAACGCTTCAGATTGAGCGGCGGCGTCAATTACTGCAGGGGACTTTTAGCTGAACTGAGTACATTCCTCGAAGATGCCGACGTAAAATTAATTTAAAGCTTTTTTTAAGTACATTGCAATTTTTACTTTTTTGCAAAATTCGGCGAAAGAGCAAAACGGCGCTGCGGCGCACAAAAAGTGCCTGAAATATGGCTTTTTGTGCGCCGTTTCATATTTTATACTTTTATTTGATAAAATCTATTGAAATTTTTTAAATGTTTTGTTATAATATATAACTGGAAATGATGTAGAAACGGCGCGTCTTTTTAGCGTATAAGGGGGCTGTCGGCAAGGTTGCCGCGGGCGTGCCGCATAAATGTAAAAACTCATTCTGCGGAGGTTTTTATGAAAAGAATAGGCTTGTTGACAAGCGGTGGCGATGCCCCCGGCATGAACGCCTGCATAAGGGCGGTAGTGCGCAGCGCGCTTTACTTCGGTATGGAAGTTTATGGAATTGAACGCGGTTATCAGGGGCTCATTGACGACGAAATGGTGTCCATGGATATGCGCTCTGTTTCGGATATAGTTCAGCGCGGCGGCACTAAGCTCCGCACTGCCAGGTGCCTTGAAATGCTCACCAAAGAGGGGCAGAAAAAGGCTGTACGCACGCTTGAAGCGCGCGGCATTGAGGGACTTGTCGTAATAGGCGGCGACGGCTCTTTCAGGGGCGCTAAATGCCTTTCTGAAGACTACGGTATCCCCACGATAGGCATTCCCGGCACGATAGACAACGACCTTGAATATACCGATTACACGCTGGGTTTCGATACCGCTGTAAACACTTGCATCGACATAATCAATAAACTGAGGGATACCATGACCTCGCACGAAAGAATTTCCGTAGTCGAAGTTATGGGCAGGCGTTGCGGCGATATAGCTCTCTACGCCGGCATTGCGAGCGGCGCTGAAATTATAGTCGTTCCCGAAGTTGTTTTTGACCTCGACGATATCGTTATGAAGATCAACAGGTCGCGCGCAAACGGCAAGCACTCCAACATAGTTGTTGTAGCCGAGGGCGTATGCTCTGCCGACGAATTTGCAAAGCAGCTTCAGTCGATAACCACTTATTCCGTGCGTCCCACCACAATAGGTCACGTTCAGCGCGGCGGTTCGCCCTCCATGGCGGACAGAATGCTTGCCGCTCAGTTCGGCAATAAGGCGGTCCGCCTTCTCAACGACGGAATAGGCAACAGGGTTGTCGGCATCCATAAGAATGAAATCATCGATATGGATATTATCGAAGCCGTCAACATGAAAAAGAAATTCAATTACGAACTTTACGAAACTCTGCAAATGATTTCGATGTAACGCGCGGGTGCGCTTATTGTCCTTGTGCGTTTCGTAAATCAGCGAGTAAATTATGATTTTATGTATATGCTTAAGTCCCTGCATAGACGTCAACATGGAAGTAGACAGTTTAAGCGTGGGAAAATCCAATAAAATACTCAATAAAAGAATTTACTTTACGGGCAAGGCGATAAACAGTGCGCGCGGACTTAAAAGGCTGGGCGCAGATGCGTATGCTACGGGTTTCATGTACGAAGACAACGGAAAACTGTTCGAACAGGAACTGCATTATGAAAGCGTTCCTTATAAATTCGTATGGTGCAAAGGCCGAGTGCGTGAAAATTATAAATTTGTAGACAATAAATCAATGCTTACCGAAGTGGACGACATAAGTCCCGAAGTGAGCGAGGAAAAGAAAGCCGAACTTATAGATTTGGTGCGCACTCTTTCCGCAAAAAGTGAAGCAGTGGTGCTTTCAGGCGGAATAGCAAAGGGCATGGAGCCTTCTTATTACGGAGAAGTGCTTTCTGCCGTGCCTGCAGGGGTCAAAAAAATTGTCGACACGTCCGGCGACAGGCTTTTCGAGGCGTTGAAGTGCGGCGTTGATATAATCAAGCCCAATCTTCAGGAACTTCAGAGTACTCTTAAAATAAAAGTAAACAGCAAAGAAGACGCACTTTTAGGTTGCCGCGAACTTTTAAGGCGCGGAGCAAAATACGTTCTGCTTTCGCTCGGCAAAGAAGGAGCAATTCTTACCGACGGCAATAAAAATTATTACTGCAAAAGCATAAACGTGGCTATGAATTCCACGATAGGTGCAGGCGACGCCATGATAGCCGCGGCAACTTTTGCTCTTGCAAGGGGCGGCAGCATGGAAGATATCCTGCGTTGCGGCGTGGCAGGCGGAACTGCCGCCGTTACAATGCCAGACAATATCACTTTCAGGCGCGAAAAATACGACGAGGTTCTTGACGGGCTTGAAGTGCATGAAATTTAAAACGGACTTTAAGGCAACAGCGCTGAAATTCCGCTTTGCCTTTAGGGAGGTTTGATATGTGGGATGAAAACAGACCTTTAAAACTAATAAAAGCGCTTTCTTTCGACGCTTTCAGCATGCAGCACATTATTGATACCGACAAATATTTCGCAGGAGAAATAAACGGCGCCGATATGTGCGGAATCTATGCGCCTTTCTGCAAATGCTGTTCCAAGTGGGTGGAAAATCCCTGCATAACGGCATATAAAATATATGAGCGTATGAATACGGTCTGCCCCATGCTCGAAGCAACCGGTCTTGAAGATGCCCGCGTTGTTCAGGCTGTTACAGATGTAGATAAATACCTCGCAAGCGAAGGAATAGGCATAGACCTCTGCGGCAGGTATGCGCCTTTCTGTGCGGTCTGCGATAAAAACCAGCCCTTCCCCTGCGGACAGGCTTATTTAAGACTCAGGGCGGTAGAAGGATTTTCCACCAAAGCTCTTGCTGCACAGGTCGGCGGAGAGCTGGTTATCAATATGCCCCGTTGGGACGATGCGCTCACCCAGGCGCTTGACGAGGCCGTGGTTGTGGAATCAGAACAGGCTGATACGCAGAAAGAAGAACAGCCCGTTGCCGCCGCTGCTGCACCCGAAGCTGAAATAACAGTGGAGGAAGCTCCTCCCCGCCGCGCTTTCAGAATAGGTACGGCAAGGCGCAGAATTCCGCGCGAAGAATCAGAAGAAAGTGCAGGGGCAGCGGAAGAAAAAGCCGAGTAATAAGCGCTTTCAATCCTTACCGCACAAACTTATGCTATATATAATGCAGCATTAAAAACTATGCAATTAATTACGCAGTATTAAAATCATCAAATATCAATTGCTTTGTTTTAAGTTTTGGCACAATCGTTACTGATATTAATTCAAAAGCCGCGGAGAGGGAACATCTCCGCGGCTTAAATTTTTTATGCGGCATTTTTTGCCGCTTTCTATTACTTTTTTTATTGTTTGATTTTTGGGTGCGCAGAATTTTCGGCGTCACCTGAATTCATACTGAGAAATTTTTCGCATTTGTCCATATGGTAGTAGAAGTTTGATTGCTTCATTCCGACGGCTTCGAGCGCTTCTTTTAAAGTTATTTCTTTATTTTTAAACTTTGTCATTGCCGAAATGAACTCGTCGGTATAAACGGCGGAAGGTCTGCCGAATCTGACTCCGCGCGCTTTGGCAAGCGCAATGCCTTCAGCCTGCCTCGTTCTTATGTTTTCACGCTCGTTTTCAGCGACAAAAGAAAGTATCTGAAGTACTATGTCTGATATAAACTTGCCAATCAGGCTGTTTTCAGAGGTTCTTGTATCGAGAATCGGCATATCGAGCACGAGGATGTCCGCCCCGATTCTGTTTACGATGTTGCCCCATTCATCGGTTATCATTTTATAATTTCGCCCTAACCTGTCTATTGACTTTATGACAAGCAGGTCGCCTTTTTTCAGTTTGCGCAAAAGCCTTAAGTAACCTTTTCTTTCAAAGTTTTTTCCGCTTTTTTTGTCGCAGTAGATGTTTTGTTTTTCTACTCCGAAGGCTTTGAACGCCTCAAGCTGTCTTGTAAGATTCTGGTCGCGCGAAGAAACGCGCGCGTAAGCGTAAATCATTGGTATAAAACTCCTTCTTGCAAAATGTTACCTTTGGCAATACTGTAAAAAGTTCAGCAAATAATAAATCGGTATATAACTGATTTTAATGCGTACAGGCTGTTAAATGCAACTGTTTTTTTAACTATACGGCACATGCGGCAAAAAAATATTTGACACAAAACGCCGCGTTTGCTATCATCATAGAAAAAAAGAGCTTTTAATTTGCCGCCGGGTAAATTATTATGCGTTGGCTTCCGCATCGTCAGGCCTTGCAGATGCGGTGTTTGCCGACGCTTTTTTTGTGCGGCGGTACGAGTAAATTATGCGTGCGGTCAATTTTAACAAATCGTTGTCAAAAGAATTTTTCAGATATGTTTCACTCAGCATTCTTGCTATGGTTGCGCTGTCTTTTTATATTCTTGCAGATACTTTCTTTATCTCCCGCGGGCTGGGAACTTACGGCCTTGCCGCGCTCAATCTTGCCGTGCCGGTATATTACTTTATGCACGGCGTCGGGCTCATGCTGGCAATGGGCGGAGCGACGAGGTATTCTGTTTTTTTAAGTCGCGGACAAAGGAAGGAGGCTGACGAAGTCTTTACGCATACCGTATGTCTTGCTGCGGTTTTCTCTGTTATATTTTTGCTTACAGGCGCAATTTTTTCAGGCAGACTCGCCTGCATTCTGGGCGCGGATGAAAACACCTATGCAATGACGGAGATTTATATAAAAGTATTGCTTCTGTTTTCGCCCGCTTTCATTTTCAATGATCTGTTTGTCTGCTTCATACGCAACGACGGGGCTCCGCGCGTGTCGATGTCGGCAACGGTCACGGGCAGCCTTGCAAACGTGCTTATGGATTACATTTTCATTTTTCCCTGCAGGCTTGGCATGTTCGGCGCAATACTTGCCACGGGACTTGCTCCGGCAATAGGTCTGTGCGTGATGTCCGTTTATTTAATCCGCCGCCGCAACAAATTTGCATTTGTCAAGTGCAGACCTTCAGCGCGTACGGCTCTTTCCGTTTTCGCGCTCGGATTCCCGTCGCTTGTAGAACAGTTTTCAACGGCAATCGTAATTCTTGTTTTCAATTATATAATACTCGGCATAAGCGGAAATACCGCTGTGGCGGCGTACGGAGTCGTTGCAAATATCGCGCTGGTTGTCTCGTCCGTGTTTACCGGCATTGCGCAGGGTGTGCAGCCGCTCATAAGCAGGGAGCACGGTAAAGGAAGCAGCGGAGGCAGGCAATGCCTTATTTTAGCTCTCATTGTCGCTGCGGCAATCGCCGCGGCGGTTTATCTGATTATATTTTTCTCAGCCGAGCCTATTGCGGAACTTTTTAACAGCGAGAATGATGCAAATCTTACAGATATTGCGGTTGAGGGCATGAAAATTTACTTTGTTGCCGTATTTTTTACGGGATTCAACATAATAACCTGCATGTACTTCACGGCTACGGAAAACGTATTGCCCGCCCACGTTGTGTCGCTGCTCCGCGGACTTATAGTGATAATTCCCGCCGCGATAATATTTTCAAAGCTGTTCGCACTTACCGGCGTATGGGCGTCTTATCCTGTAACAGAAGGCATTGTGGCTGTAGCCGCCGCCGTTATATTGGTTTTATCGCTTTTAAGAAAGGGTAAAAAGAATGGCGGACTTTCCAATTGCGAGTGAAATTTTTAAGCTTGCGGCTTTAAGAATTAATGTTTTTCAAAAAAATAAGGGAAGAAATATATATGCAGATATGCACAGGTGCAATCATAATTTTTCCAATTTTTGCAAAATCTTCATAAAATTATAACTCAGCGTCAATAAATAAGTGCTATACTATGAGCAAATTAAAACAATTAAATTGTTGTTTTGAAGGAGATGTGTTTTTATGAAAACTGCAATGAAAATTGCTGCCGCAACCATGTGCGCGGCTGTAATTGCCGCAGTACCTGCTTTTGCAGCGTGCAGTTCGCAGACTTATGTGACTTCCATCGAAAAATCTTCTACCGAAGGCTCGACCGATACCTATACAATATACTATTCCGACGGTACGCAAAGCCAGTTCACTGTTCCTAACGGTTCGGAAGAAGCAACAAAGCCTTATGTCACGTCTATAGCAAAGACGTCTTCCGACGGGCTTGACGATACCTATACGGTGTACTATTCCGACGGCACTACGGGCAACTTCACCGTTTCAAACGGCGCAGACGGCGTTGACGCACAGGAACTTTATGAAAAGTACAAGGAGGAGACAGGCGAAGACCTTACCTACGCGCAGTTCCTTGAAAAATATCTCAGCGTAGACAATGCAGATACTGCTTCGGTAATCAATTACTGCCTTCAGTCATGCCTTAAAATATATACTGAATTTATCGAAACTTCTTATTCCCAGGGCATGTGGGGTCAGATAAGCGTAACCAGCGATACCGCAGTTTACACAGGTTCTGCAGTCATTTACGACATAAATACCATATCCGACGGATACACTTACCTTGTGACAAACTATCACGTCGTTTACGATAACAATGCAAATCCCGATAAAAACGGCGGCACAAAAGTGGCGCGCAGAATTTACGGATATCTGTACGGCAGTGAAAGCAC
Source organism: uncultured Clostridia bacterium (assembly GCA_944368065.1). Classification (GTDB taxonomy): domain Bacteria; phylum Bacillota; class Clostridia; order Christensenellales; family Borkfalkiaceae; genus Coproplasma. The sequence goes on from CALVWV010000043.1 coordinate 17,062, forward strand.
GCCCGTTTCGCAGGGCAAAGGTACTGACGGCTACACGCAGTATTCGTACGGCGATTACGGAATCGCGCTTGAATATGTAGGCGGTTCGGTTGAAAACGATATAGCCGTTCTCCGCGTAAAGACGGATGATATTAAGGCTGTAAACGAAAACATCAAAGCCGTTGAACTTGCCGACGGTTACTACGTAGGCGAAACGGCTATTGCGATAGGCAACCCCGAAGGCAGCGGTCTGAGCGTTACTCAAGGCATTATCAGCACCGAAAATGAAAACATATCGCTCAATATAGACGGAACGCTCCGTTCTTACCGCTCGCTCAGAATAGATACTGCGCTTTACAGCGGCAACTCCGGCGGCGGACTGTTCAACGCCGAGGGCAAGCTCATAGGCATAACGAATGCGGGCGACGGCAGCGACCAGAATATAAACTATGCCGTGCCTCTTGAAATAGTAACAGGCGTTGCCGATAACATCATTTATTACGCAAACGACGGCGACGATTCGACAAGCGGACTCAATTCTGTAACATTCGGCGTCACAGTAACCACATCGGACGCAAAGTATGTTTATGACGCATCTTTAGGTTACGGCAAAATATCGGAGTCGGTAAACGTTCAGAGCGTGACCACCGGTTCGATTGCTGAAAAGATAGGCATAACGAGCGGCGATGTGATAAAAGCAGTTATTGTAAACGGCGAACAGGAAGACGTCCTTCGTTCGTTTGACCTTTCGGATATTGCCATGACTCTCCGCTCAGGCGATAAAATCCAGTTTGTGGTCGAGCGCGACGGCGCGCAGACAACTACGGCAACCTACACGCTTGCTTTAGCCGATTTTGCCCAGGTTGCGTAAAAAACTATAAATTCATCGATTTTTGCATAAATTCCTTTAAAGAAGTGCCGCCGCACGGTAAATGCGGCGGCACTTCTGTTTTTGTTTAAATTTAATTAAATGCACTTTGCACCGAATGCCATGCACCCAAAACAGCTTATTAAAGTAATCAGGAAAACGATATCAGTTTACTGCAATTTCCCTTAAAACTTCGTGCCTGCTGTTTGTGAATTTTGCGGTAATTTTTCCGTCGGAGCATTCAATCGCCGCGGCAGTGAATGCGGCCGGGTTTACGCCCTCGCCTTCCGTGCGGTTATCGCTCCTTAACGAGCCGCGCAAAACGGGATAATCTGTCTTTGTGCCTGTACCCGCTTCGGCATAGTCAAGTTTGTGCGAATGTCCGCTGAGGCAGACATCGAATTTGCCGCCGGAAGTCAGCGCGTTGAGTTCTGCCGTCCAGTCGGGAAAGCGTTCGTAATCGGAAAGCGCAAACGCCATATGCGCCAGAAGGAAGGAGTAGTCGCAGTCTTCCCCGAAATAATCAAGCTCTTTAAGCCATTCGCTCTGTTCTTTTCTCAGCTGTTCAAAATTTGCGGCAGAGCTGATAAGGAAATTATCGTCCGCCATATCGTTGTTTGTATCAAGCACCAGAAAGAATGCTCCGCCAAGCTTTACAGTATAGTAAAACTTTCCGTCTCGGCTTCCTACAAACTCGTGCAGCTCGTCGGCATATTTTCCGTTGCATTCATGATTGCCGCGGGTAAATATCACTGCGCGTTCGCCGCCCGTTATGCGGCTGGCGAGCTTATAAATAAGCGATATCTGCCAGAGTGAAGAGACGTCGTTTATATGGTCGCCGTTCATGACGAGCACGTCGAGCCTGTCGCCGAAATATTTTCCCGCATTGCCCGCGCCGCTCAGGCATTCGTGGTTGTCGCTGATGGCGTAAATCTGCAATCCGTCGCTTGTGTCCGCGGGACGGAATTTATATTCTTTAACCCGCTCCTTGCCTTTGATAGAAAGGTAAGCTGCCTCCGAATACACGGGAGTGGAATGAAGAGAATAGCCGCCCGCACTGTCAAGCTCTGCCATGGGCACGGTGACTTTGTGCAGAGTGGAAATTCTGTTCTGACCGTTCGAGCTGTCGTAATAAGTTTTGTCGCCTATCGTAACATATCCTGCCGACTTTACGGACGTGGACCAGGCAATCTGATATTCGTCTTCCACGGCAAAAACGACGCCGTCGGACGTATAGCGGAAAAAGCTGAGCTTTAAAATTCCGAAAACGCAGATAAAGAATATGGCAACGCTCAGTGATATTGCAGTTATCCTTTTGCCGACTTTGCCGAACTTAGGATATCCGAGCGTAAGAAGAAGAAAAACGCCGACAATGGCTATGACTGCAAAGACGGGTAAACCCGTAATTAACAGAAAGGTAAGTTTTGAAAGTACATACGCCGCAAAGAGGAAGTGCCCTAATGCCATGAGCACCGATGCGCAGATTACTGCGACGGAAACGCTCTGCCGCCTGAATATTCTGACATTAAGCAGACTGAATATAAACGGAAGAAGAGCCGCCACGGACAGAACGAACGGAAGAGCCGCCGACGTATAAAACATATTCGAGAATATGAAAATGCCCGTAACAAAAAATTCAAAAGCATAAAGCGAAGCGAGTACGATAGAGGCGATGTATAATCTTTTATCTTTGGTCATATTTTTAGTCGCTTCAAAAAAATTTTATCTGAAAAGATATTATAAATCTTATCACAAAAAGAGTGTATTTGTCAAACTTTAGAATGCTGAGGCAGGTTGTTAAACATTGTAAATGCCGTTTTCGCAAGGCTTGCAAATCTTCCGCATAAAAAAAGCCGTAAATTTTATTTTTTTTAGTAACAGTAAGCCGAAATTTGTTTGACAATGCCGATTGTTTAACATATAATATCAAAGTAATCGCTCGCAGGAAGCTTTACAAAAACTTTCGGGGCGTAAAAATTGCATGTTGCTGCTATGGCTCAGCAGGTAGAGCACGTCCTTGGTAAGGACGAGGTCACCAGTTCGAATCTGGTTAGCAGCTCCATCCATTAAAAAGGCACAGGATACAAGTTCCTGTGCCTTTTGCTTTACTTTTTTTGATGCAAATCAGATGTCTGTGCCGCATAGCGCCATTGTCTTGCAAAAGACAGTCAAAAAGTGTTGACTTAATTTTATATGTATGGTAGATTTTAATTATTGTACGAAATCGGACAAAGGTGTTTAGTGTCAGTATGAAAGTAGAGAGTTCAAAAAATCTTAAGCGGTACAATCATTTAATCGGCGAACTGGACGCAGCCTATCACGAGGCGTCTTTAAAGCTGGGCTTATCGGACAGCATTTCAAAAATTTTATATACAATCTGCAATTGCGGCACAAGTTGTCCGCTGAACGAAATAAGCAGACAGACGGGACTAAGCAGGCAGACAGTGAATTCCGCCATACGCAATCTTGAAAGCGAGGAAATTATTTACCTTAAAAACGTTAACGGAAAAGCAAAAGAGGTGTACCTTACAGAAAAGGGGCTGGCTGCAGCGAGAAACACGGCCATGAAAATAATAGCCATGGAAAACGATATACTGGCATCGTGGACGGAAGAAGAAGTGCAGAATTATCTTAACATGACGGAACGTTTTCTTGCCGACCTTAAAGAAAGGGTCAAACTGCTTTAAGATTTTATCGGTATCAAAAGGGATAAATAGCGGGTGTTTAAATGATTGGATTCAAAGACCATTTCAGCTTCAAAAAACTTTTGCTTTATACGCTGCCTTCGGTTGTAATGCTGATTTTCACTTCGATTTACGGCGTCGTGGACGGCTTTTTCGTATCAAACTTTGTAGGAAAAACGCCGTTTGCTTCAGTAAATTTTATAATGCCGTTCCTTATGATTTTGGGAAGCGTAGGTTTTATGTTCGGGACGGGCGGCAGCGCCCTTATAGCAAAATTTATAGGCGAGGGTGAAAGGGAGAGGGCAAACAGAATTTTTTCAATGATAATTTCAGCGTCCGTCGTATGCGGCTTTGTGCTTGCTGCGGCGGGACTGGCAGTAATAAGACCGTTTGCCGCTCTGCTTGGCGCGGAAGATCAGATGCTGGAAGAGTGCGTGATTTACGGACGCATAATTCTTATAGCCATTCCCGCATATATTCTTCAATACGAATTTCAGTGCCTTTTTGCCACGGCGGGCAAACCAAAACTCGGACTGTATGTCACAATTGCGGCGGGACTGACCAACATTGTATTGGACGCGCTTTTTGTAGCCGTCCTTTCTTGGGGACTTGAAGGCGCAGCGGCAGCTACCGCAATAAGTCAGTACGTAGGCGGCATAGTTCCCCTTGTTTATTTTATCCGTCCTAACAAAAGCCTTCTAAGATTCACAAGGTTCAAAGCGGAATGGAAAATGTTGTTAAAAACCTGTACAAACGGCTCTTCAGAGCTCATGTCCAACATTTCCATGTCGGTTGTAAGCATGCTTTACAACATGCAGCTGCTAAGGTATGCGGGCGAAAACGGAGTTGCCGCCTACGGCGTTCTGATGTATGTATATCTTGTTTTTCAGGCTATATTCATAGGATTTTCTGTTGGGAGCGCGCCCGTAGTAAGCTATAATTTCGGCTCGGGCAACTATTTTGAACTTAAAAGTCTGCTGAAAAAAAGTCTGATAATTATCGCCGCAAGTTCTGTAATTATGTTCGCTGTTGCAGAAATTTCGGCGCGGCCGCTTTCGCTTCTGTTTGTCGGCTACGACAAAGAGCTGCTCAGTATGACGCAGAGGGCGTTTTTCATATATTCTTTCGCCTTCCTGTTTTCCGGCTTTTCCGTATTAGGCTCTTCATTTTTCACGGCGCTGAACGACGGACTTGTTTCCGCTTTTATTTCATTCATGCGTACGCTGGTTTTTCAGGTTGTTTCCGTTCTTACATTGCCGCTGTTGCTCGGTCTTGACGGCATCTGGCTGTCAATAGTAGCGGCGGAAATCCTTGCAGTTATGCTTACAGCGTCAATGCTGATTGTTAAAAAGAAAAAATACCGCTACTGAGACAACATGGTAAGCGGCGGCGCACAGAGTCTGTGCGCCGCCGCTTCATTCATAAATTTTTTCAGCTGTTGCGGTAATCGGCTATAAATTTTTTGAGGCACCTGCAGGGATTGCCGTTTACGTCGTAACCTGTATCGCCGCATATTCTGCAACTGTAATGGGGCGTAAAATCGTCGCGGTTTATGCCGAGCTGTGCAAGCCTTTCGTCGGCGGAGCGCTCAGCCGCGGCTATTTTTTCGCTTATCTGCTTTTCCGTGCCGTCTGCGCGGCTTTCGGCAAACGCAAGCTTTATGTTCAAGGAATTAATCTCCTTGTGCAGCGCGCCGTAAATTTTGTCCGCAAGCGCCCGCTCAAGCGTCTTTTCCGCCTTATCCTCGGCAATCTGCCTTAAGGAGGCATAATGACGCTCTATGACGGAGCGGTCGACAGTCTTTTCCCCGCGGGAAGAGGAGGCGTGCACGCCGCTGCCGATGTCTGCCGGGTCTGATATGCCTTCCGACTTCCAGGAAGAAAGTACGCCGTTCATGTAGGCGACAGGGTTGTTTTTGCCTGCAGAAAGTTCCGCGGCTTTCAAAATCATCTCATCGGAAAAATTCCAGCTGCGCCACCTTGCAAGAGTTTCTCTGTCGGAAGGTATGATTCTTCGCGTAAGCGAGCACTTTTTAAGCATGCGCTTTATGAAATCGTCTTCGGCGTTTATCATATCGATATAGGAATTGACCGATTTATCGTCTATAATGCCTTTTTCGCACAGCTTCTTTACAAAATCGTCCATAGCCTCGAACGATTTTCTGTCGTGAGTGAAGCAGTAAGAAGCAAGTTTTTTAAGCGAATCGGTGCTGTAACCCATGTCGCACCAGGCGCCCGTATAATTTTCTATATAAGGAGCGGAGTTCTGCATGTACACGCCGAGCAGTCTTGCAATCTCCGCCGTAGCGGTGCGCAGAGAATTTTTCGCCTTGCAGTAATATTCTATCTCTTTAATGTCGAACTTTTTGTTCCGGAAGAGCTCTTCGAGCGATTCGTCAATTTTTTCCACCGTTTTCGCTCTGAAATATTTTGCCGCCGCGGCAATGGCGTCGTCCGAAAAGCCGAGCTCGCCCGTCCATTTTTTGTACAGTCTGTCGTCATCGATGCCTGGTCTGCGCACTATTGCAGCCGCCGCAAAAATCTTTAAAAGCGCGGGAGTGGAAGAGGTGAACTGAGCAAGCTTTTCATCTACCTTTTTTGCGGTAGTTGCGCCATCTGCGGCAAAACTTTTTGCTACCTTTTTTATGTACTGCACGCGTATGTCGTCGCCCTTCATGTTAACGCAGTAATTGACTATCATTAAAAGCGCGCTCTGCTCGAATCCGTATTCCTCCATAAGATAGAAGTATTCGCGGTATTCGTTTGGCGAAATCATGCGCCCCTTTATAATGGCCTGAACGCTGCGCGCGAAATCGGCGTATTTTTCGGGCTTATACTTTTTCGGCGTGCCGCTTATGTTCTCCGCCTCGAGGTAGGTAACCTCGAACGGCGCGCGGCAGGTGATCTTTACCAGCTCGAATTCGTCGAGGTATTCAAAACAGTTCATCGCCTGTTCTTCTGTTATTTTGAGCCCTGCGGCGAGGTCGCTTAACGTGAACGCCGAGGAAGCCGAGCTTAAGTAAAGCCCATAAATATATACTTTAACCGCGACAGGGTCGAGAACGGGCATGTACTTTGTTATGAATTTGTTTTCCACGCCCGTGAAGGACTTTGCCCTGAGTTCGGGTTCGAGTGATATGAAAGCCATATTTCAAAAACCTTATATATCGCTTGATTTATTTGCTTAAAAGGAATATAATTAAAGCATATCCGCAGCCTGCGGTATATAATGTGATTATAACTTATCGGGGCAAAAAAAGCAACCGTTTACCGCCGTAAGCGGCGTCCGGCTTTGCGATTGTTCCGCATTAAAGGACTTATATGAGGATAGCGCACACTTCCGACTGGCACATCGGCAAAAAGCTGATGGGCAGGGACAGGGGAGAAGAATTCAAGGCAGTACTTTCCGAAATAGCAGACATCTGCAGAAAGGAAAAGGTCGAGCTCCTGCTCGTTGCCGGCGATGTTTTTGATACCTATACGCCGTCTGCCGAGGCCGAAGAAATTTTTTATACGTCGGTTAAAAATATAGCTTCCACGTGCGCGGTGCTCATCATAAGCGGAAATCACGACGACTATGTGCGCCTTACTGCGGCGCAGGCTCTTTCCGAAGAGCTCAACATTTACACCGTAGGCAATAATTTAAAGCCGCTCGGCTGCAAAAAGAGGGGCGCTTGCTACCCCGTGCAGTCTGACGGAGGCTACGCAGTTTTCGAAAACCTTTCGGGCGAGAGAGTATATATAAACATGTTGCCTTACCCCAACGAAGCGCGCTTTAAAGAGGGAAAGAGCGACGAAAGTTTTTCCGATAAAATGAAGAGATGGATAGACTTCGGCGAGCGCGGCAAAGAAGAGGGCGTGCCCTCGGTATTTTTATCGCACATTTTCGCCGCAGGCGGCAAGGCGGGCGACAGCGAAAGGGAAATTGACCTCGGCGGCGCGCGCGCAGTCGGGCTTAATCTCTTCCCGGATTGCTGCTACAGCGCGCTCGGACATCTGCACAAAAGGCAGAAGCTGGGCGATAACATTTATTACAGCGGCGCCATAATGCGCTTTACATTCGACGAGGCGGGGCAGGACAAGAGCATAAACGTCTTCGACGTGACCTCCCGCGGGCTTGAAAATTTTAAAACTATTAATCTCGAGTCGTGCAGACGGCTCGTAAGGCTTGAAGCCAACAGTGCGGCTGACGGCATAAAACTGCTTGAAGCCGAAAAGCAATCGATAGCCGAACTTACGCTCAACCTCAGAAGTCCGCTCACGCCATCAGAAATGAGCGAGCTTCACTCCTGCGAAAATCTGTATTCGCTTAAAATGGCGGTCGAAAGCGAACTCTCAGCAGGCAATGCCGTTGAAAATTCAGGCAAGAGCTCTTCCCAGCTTTTTTCGGAATACTATTCATCGCGTTACAACTGCGATGTGCCCGAAGACCTTCTCGCCCTGTTTTTATCGCTGACGGAGGAAGGATGAAACCTGTAAAACTTGAATTTTCGGGGCTTAACAGCTTTTCCGAAAAAGCGACGATAGATTTCCGTCCTCTGCTTTCGGGCGGCATATTCGGCATTTTCGGCGAGACGGGCAGCGGCAAAAGCACCATACTCGATGCGATAAATTTCGCGCTTTACGGCGACATTGAAAGAAACCCCGACAAGCTCGATAAAATCAATTACAAATGCGACGAACTGAATGTCAGTTTCACTTTCGATATATTCACAGAAGGTTCGCGCAAAACTTACCTTGTTGAGCGTACGATAAAGCGCAAAAGCGGCACGCACAAGGCAATATTATACGAATTTACTGACGGCAAATCTGTCGCCGTGGCGGACAACGTTAAGACCGTTGGCGACAAAATTACCGAAATTATAGGCATAAATAAAGAAGATTTCAGAAAATGCATAGCCCTGCCGCAGGGTGAATTTGCCCAGTTCGTGAACTCTGCCCCCGCAGAGAGGATAGAGCTTATTGAAAGGCTGTTCAATCTTCAGAAGTACGGCAAGGCGCTTAAAGCAAAACTTTCCGCGAGGGAAAGCGCCGCCGAAGCCGAGCTCAACACCTTAGGCGGAAGCCTGAGCGTTTACGAAGGGGACACGAAGGAAAAGCTGAAAGAGCTTGAAGACGGAGCGGCAACGCTTTCTTCCGAGCTTGAAAAGCTTTCGCTTCAGTCGCGCGCTGCGGCGGAAGATTATGCTGCGAAAAAATCGCTTTTCGATAAAAAGACGGCTTACGAGGCAGCGGCGGCAAAATTTGCCGAACTTAAAAAAAAGAAGCCCGCGTACGACGAGATGGGCAAAGTCCTGCCTTTGCTTTCATACTGCGAAAATGCAGTTAAGAGCGCCAAAGAAGCAGAAAGTTGCAAAGCGCGCATGACTTCGCTCGGCGAAAGGAAAAATTCCCTCGAAAGTCGCGAAAAACAACTTGCGGCGGCATGCCTTGCGGCAGAAAAGTTGCTTGAAGATTGCGAAGCGAGAGGCGAAGCAGAAAAACTGCAGCGCGCTGAGAGCGCAATGGAAAGTCTTCTGCCCACTGCAAGATTATACGCTGCAAAAATAAAAGAATACGAAAATTGCCGCGTAAAGTACAGGGCAGAAATTAAAGGCGGAGCGCTCAAGCAGGAAGAGTACAAAAAGCTGCTTGAAAAATACAACGCCGAAAAGAGCGCGCTTGAAAGTCAGGGCGTTCCTGATATAGACGAATATTTCAAAAAAGAGTTTAAAGGCGGCATTTTAAAGGACGAGTATTCGCGCACGCTCAATTATATTAAAGACCTTCAGGCGGAAATAAGAAAGTTCGCGGATAAATCGCCGCTTTACGATTTTTTAATCGGCGAACTTACAAGAAAGGGCAACGAATACAAAGAGCTTATTTTATCGCTCAAAGACGTAAAGCTCGACGTAAACGAAAAGCTCAGAAAGTTTCAGGCTGCGCTCACCGCATACAGACAGGCAGAAAAATCACTCACCGCTGCGGAAGGGCAGCTAAAAGCCTGCAAAATAGAACTTGAAAACATATCCGCGCGCACGGATGAAATCAAATCGCGCGGCGAAACCCTTAGTAAAGAATGTGCGGAAGCAGAAAAACAGCTTACAGAAGTTTTCGGCGAGGCAAAAGACTTTGAAGCCAAACTTAACAAGATGCGCGCCGAAGCCAGAGCGGCGCTCGATAAAAAGAGACAGCTTGCAAAAAATGCCGAAAATGCGCGCGCAGAACTTAGCGAAAACAAAGCGGCTTCGGCAGCAAACAACGCAAATTTAAGCGCTGTAGGGGAACAGTACGAAAAGGCGCTGCAAAGCGTGCGCGAAAACGTTGAAAAAGCGGCATTTGACGAAGTTTCGCAGTGCCGCGCGCTTACGGATAAATACAGTGGCTACAGACAAGCCCAGAATGAATACAATAGTTTTATAAGCGATTATTCCGCTGCAAAGGGAGCGGTCGAAAGCCTGCGCCCCGACAGCGGCACTGAGAACATAACAAAAGAACAGGTCGAAGCCGCAGAAAAGAAAAAGCAGGAGTGCGAAAATCTTTTTACAAAAACTTCGGGCGAGCTTGCAGTTATGAAAAAGAGCGCCGAAGAGCTGAAAAAGCGGCTTAAGGAAAAGGCGGAGGTGGAAAAAAAGCTTTCCGCTGTAAAGAAAGAGCGCGACCTTATAGGCCAGCTCAAGAGCCTTATCCGCGACAACAAGTTCATGGAATATATCGCCAACGAGCACCTCGTAGGCATTTCGCGCGCGGCGTCGCGCACGCTTATTGAGCTTACGGACGGCAGGTATTATCTTGCTTACGTAGACAATAATTTCTGCGTAGGCGATAATTATAACGGCGGCGAACTCAGAAAGGTAAAGACGCTTTCGGGCGGGGAAACATTCCTCGTATCGCTCTCGCTCGCGCTTGCGCTGAGCGCCACGATATGCAGGCGTTCGCTAAAATCTATAGAGTTTTTCTTCCTCGACGAAGGTTTCGGCACGCTTGACGGCGACCTTATAGATACCGTACTCGGCGCGCTCGAAAAGCTCAAAAACGAAAACTTTTCCATCGGACTCATAAGCCACGTGGAGGAGCTCAAACACAGAATAAGCAGCAAAATTTTAGTAAGTAAAGCGACTGAAAGCCACGGCTCAACGATAAAAATCAGTTGCTGAGGGAGCAGATTTGTCCAATATTTTGACCCCTGTTTCGCTATGGAAGGACTTTGACGACAGTCTTGACGTTTCTGCAGAAACTCTTTCCGAAAAAATAGACGGCGAAATAAGAACAGAATACCTTAATTTTTACGGCAGGGATACAGGCGCGGGACGCGTTAAAATTTTTGCCGCTTTTGCGAGCAATAAAACAGCCGCGGCAGACAGCGCCGTCATCCTTTTGCCCGACAGCTACTGTACGGTCGACGACGTGCTTGTAAAATTTTTCGTAAAGCGCGGCTACAGCGTTCTTATGCCCGACTACCGTGGGAAATGGCAGGGCGCGGAAAATTATACCGTGTATCCCGAAAACGTTTCTTATGCCAACCTTGCGGAATGCGGCAGGCACAAGGATTACGTGGACGAAGACGCCTCCAAAACAAGCTGGTACGAGTGGGTTGCCGCAGCGCGCTACTGCTATAAATACCTTTTAAGCCGCGGCTATGCCGGCAAAATAGGCGTAGTCGGCATACGCGACGGCGGCGAGATAGCGTGGAAACTTGCATCATGCATAGACATTGCCTGCCTCGTCACGGTGTGCGCAGCTGGCTGGAAGACGTACAGCGGCTATTACAAGTTCGGTTCGCAGGAGCCCGCTCTCGACGAAGAGAGGTACCGCTTCATCGCGGGCATAGACTCGCAGGCATACGCGCCTTTCGTGCGCTGTCCCGTGCTCATGCTCTGTTCCACCAACGACGAACGCTTCGATTACGACAGGGCGTACGACACTTTTTCACGCATAAACGAAAAATACGTCGGCGACAGCGTAATTTCTTATTCCGTGCACTGCAACGGCTGCATAGACCTCGACGGAACAAAGGATATGTTCCTTTTCCTCGATAAATTTGTAAAAGGCAGGCATGTATTCCTGCCTAAACCCGCGGTAATCACAGTCACCACCGACGAGGAACAGAACCTTATCGCCCGCGCCGAATTCGACCCTCAGGGCGTTCCAGAAGAATACGGACTTTATATGGCGGAGGACTGCATAGACCCCGCTGCACGCGAATGGACCCCCGCGCCCTATAAGGGAGGCAACGGTCAGACGCGCGACTTTTACCTCAATATTTATGAAAAAACCGCCGCAGTATTTGCTTTCTGCTACGCGAGATACACAAACGGTTTTACCGTATGGTCGAGAATGGCGGTAAGAAAAGTTAGCGGAAAGTTCAGAAACATGCGCAGAAAGTGCCGCGTGCTTTATTCCGCAAAAAGCGGAGCAGACAGTCTTTCCATAGCCGACCGCTCTTTTGCGCTCGGCGGAGTGTTCCTGACGAGCGACGCCGTTATGCCTCAGGTAGTGGAAAAACCGGGCGGACTCAAAGGCGCTTACTCTGTATGCGGGCTCATGATGTTCAGGGCTAACAGCTCGTGCTATGCGCCCGAAGAAGATTCCATATTAAAGCTCGACATCTTCTGCGATAACCCCGCGGACGTAAAATTCTGCATACAGGATATGACGGGCGGAATCAATTATACCGCTCGCTCTCACATAGCGGGAGGGATATGGCAGAGCGTTCTGCTCGAAAGCAAAGATTTCAAAAACGAACAGGGTATGCATCTGCCCGGATTTAAAGGTAAAATCAAGTTTACCATAACCTGCGGCGAGCAGTACGCCGTCAACAACGTTATGTGGCTTTGAATATGGACGAAGAAAGGTTGCTCGGGCGGAAGCGGTACGCCCTTTATAAAGACCCGCTGGCTATTTTTTTAGCCGTAGTAATTTTCATACTTCTGTGCGGCGTCCTGTTTTTCGTCCGCTTTGTAGGCATTTACGTTGTGGGCAGTTCTATGTCGCCCACGCTCACAGGTGCCGAGCATAACTACGAAAAAGGCGGCGATTATCTGTATGCCGATACTTATGCTGCTCCCGATTACGGCGATATAGTAGTCGTATACAAGCCGGACTCTGATAAAGACCTTTTAATTAAAAGGGTTATAGCCCTCGGCGGTGACGCCGTATATATCGACCGCGGCGTCGTTTACGTGGCATATCAGAACACGGAAAATTTTGTGGCGCTCGAAGAGGACTACGTACTCGCCGAAAACAATGATCCTGATCTTCCGCAGAACACATTCCGTTCCGCAGAAAATCCGCTGATAGTCGGCGAAGGACAGATGTTCCTTCTTGGCGACAACCGCGGCAACAGTCACGCATACAGCGTTGACAGCCGCAGTTACGGCACTTTCGGCTACGATAAGCTTATAGGCGTCGTCCCCCGATGGGCGATAAACATGAAGAGCTTTTTCACTTCGGTTTATTCGTTTTTCGCGTTCTGAGATTAAAACCAATCATAAAATATACCCGCAATGAAATATACCCGCGGAACAAAGCTGCGGCTGATATGGCTGTTGCTTCCCGCGGAAAAATATAAATAATTTACAGGAGAAACTGATTTATGCGCGCAGTCGTTACTGTCGTAGGCAAAGACAAAACAGGCATCATCGCAAAAGTAAGCGCTTTTCTTGCAGAAAAAGGCGTAAACATTCTCGATATAAGCCAGACTATTCTGCAGGACTATTTCGCCATGATAATGCTCGTCGATATGTCGGGCGCAAAGGATGAACTTTCCGTTCTTGCCCAGGAATGCTCTGAAATGGGCAAAAAGATAGGCATGAGCATACACCTTCAGCACGAAGAAATTTTCAACGCCATGCACAGGGTCTGAGAGGCGCATAATGTTCAATAAATACGACGTACTCGAAACTATAAACATGGTCGAAAAGGAGCACCTTGATATCCGCACGATAACTATGGGCATATCGCTTCTGCCTTGCGTGGCGGGCTCCGCCGATGAAACCGCAAAAAAGGTGTACGACAGAATATGCTCCCGGGCAGAAAACCTTGTGAAGGTTGCCGAATCGCTCTCCATGGAATACGGCATTCCTATCGTGAACAAGCGCGTATCAGTAACGCCCGCAAGCATAATCTGCGCGCCCTTTGCCGCACAGTCGGCAAAGATAGGCAAAGCGCTTGACGACGCCGCCAGAACTTTAGGCATAGATTTCCTCGGCGGCTACTCCGCGCTCGTGCACAAGGGTATGGCAGACTATGAAAAAACTTTCATAGAGACCATTCCCGAAGTGCTTGCAACTACGGAAAAGCTGTGCTCATCGATAAATATCGGCTCTTCCAAGTCTGGCATTAATATGGACGCCGTCCGCCTTATGGGCGAGATTGTCAAACAGACGGCCGAACTTACCAAAAGCAGGGACGGCTTCGGCTGTGCCAAGCTCGTCGTGTTCTGCAACGCCGTAGAGGACAACCCTTTCATGGCTGGCGCATTCCACGGCGTTGGCGAAAGCGGAACCGTTGTGAACGTTGGCGTATCCGGTCCCGGCGTTGTACAGCACGCAATAGAGAGCATACCCGAAGCAAACCTCACCGAACTTGCCGAAATGATAAAGCGCACCGCCTTCAAAATTACGAGGGCTGGTCAGCTGGTTGCAAGGGAAGCGGCGAGGAGGCTCGGCGCAGAATTCGGCATAGTAGACCTTTCGCTTGCACCCACACCCGCAAGAGGCGATTCTGTAGCCCAGATTCTTGAAGAAATGGGACTTGAAAGAGTAGGCACACACGGCACTACGGCTTGCCTTGCCATGCTCAACGACGCTGTAAAAAAGGGCGGCGTTATGGCAAGCTCGCGCGTGGGCGGACTTTCGGGTGCGTTCATTCCCGTTTCAGAAGATATCGGAATGATAGAGGCGGCGGAAAAGGGCGGTCTCTGCATAGACAAGCTCGAGGCAATGACTGCCGTATGTTCGGTAGGCCTCGACATGATAGCTATTCCTGGCGATACCCCCGCAAGCACGATAAGCGCGATTATAGCCGACGAAGCGGCTATCGGCATGATTAACAACAAAACTACCGCGGTGCGCGTTATCCCCGCGCCCGGAAAAGGCGTAGGCGACTGCGTGAACTTCGGCGGACTTTTGGGAAGAGCGCCCATAATGCCCGTTCACGGCGAATCAAGCGCAAAATTCATTGCAAGGGGCGGACTTATTCCCGCGCCCATTCATTCAAATAAAAACTGATAAATATAAAGGACGATAATATATGGAAAGAAATCAGGTTGAAAAGCGTTATACTTGGAACACGGACGACATTTTCTCTTCGGACGAAGAATGGGAAAAGGCTTACGCCGAAACAGAAAAAAGCATCAGTTTTTCGGCTTATGCAGGCAAGCTCGGCGATAAAAAAGAACTTCTCGCCCTCCTTAAAGAGAGCGACGAGTTCTCCAAAAAGTTAGAGCGCGTATTCATTTACGCTTCCATGAAGCACGACGAAGACACGCGCGTTTCCAAATATATGGCTTACGACTCCAAGTGCGCGGCGCTCATTTCAAAATACAGCGCTGAAATGGCGTTTTTTGAACCGGAAATGGCAGCTCAGGACGAAGAATACCTCAATTCCCTTCTCGAGGACAAGGATTTTTCCGACTACGACTATATGATAAAAACGCTCATAAAGCGCAAGCCTCACGTCATTCCCGAAGCCGAGGAAAGGCTGGTAGCCATGGCGGGAGAAACTTTGGGTTCGTTCAGCGATATCTTTTCCATGATAGACAACGCCGACCTTCCGCTCCCCGAAATAGAGCTCGACGGCGAGAAGACCAAGCTCACCCACGGCACTTACGGCGTACTAATGCGCTCTTCCGACAGGGCGAAGAGAAAGGAAGCTTACGAAAAATATTACGGCGCATACGAAAGCCTTCTCAACACAATAACTGCGACATACTACGGCAACGTCAAAAAAGATGTGTTTCTGAGCAGAGCTTATAAATACAATTCCTGCCTCGAGCGCGCGCTTTCTACCGAAGACGTAAAGGAATGCGTTTACCAGAACCTGCTCGAAGCCGTTAAAAAGAGCTTCCCCGCAATGCACCGCTACATTGCAGACAGAAAGAAGATTTTGGGCTACGATAAACTTTACTTCTACGACGTTTATGCTCCGCTCGTATCGGACGCAGACGTCAAAATGAACTACGACGACGCTTACGCTTACGTAATAAAGGGTCTTGCGCCCCTCGGCAAGGAATATCAGGCGCTGTTAAAGCGCGGTCACGACGAGCGCTGGATAGACGTGGAGGAAACAGAGGGAAAGCGCAGCGGCGCGTACAGCACTGGCTGCTACGGCGTTCATCCCTACGTGCTTCTCAACTACAAGCCCACCATAAGCGATATTTTCACGATAGCGCACGAAATGGGGCATTCGCTTCACAGCTATTTCTCCTCGCACAACCAGCCCTACGCCAAGAGCGACTATAAAATATTTGTAGCAGAAGTTGCAAGCACGGTAAACGAAGTGCTTCTGCTCAAGTTCATGCTCGGCGATACCAAGGACGAAAATCTTAAAAAGTTCCTTTTGAACTACTATCTCGATACAATCCGCGGAACGCTTCACCGCCAGACAATGTTCGCCGAGTTCGAATACGAGGCTCACGCTCTCGCTGAAAAAGGCGAGCCCCTCACAAAGGAACTTCTTTGCGACATTTACGGCAGAATCGGCAAGGACTACTACGGCGAAGCTATCGAGCACGACTTCGATATCTCTTGCGAGTGGGCGAGAATCCCTCATTTTTACAGGGCGTTCTACGTTTATAAGTACGCAACAGGCATAACTGCGGCGATAAATATCGCGCACAGAATTCTGACGGAAGGTGAACCCGCCGTAAAAGATTATTTCAAGTTCCTTTCCAGCGGCTCATCGTCAGACCCCGTGTCGCTTTTAAGGCTTGCGGGAGTTGACCTTGAAACAAAGGCGCCGTTTGAGTTTGCAATGAACGAATTCGGCGAAACGCTTGCCGAATTTGAAAAACTTATGAATATATAAACTACTATGTCAGACAAAACTAACGTTTTACCTAACAATTTAGAGGCGGAGCAGGCGCTTTTAGGCTGTATGCTCATCGACAGTGACGTTCTTTCAGAGGTTGCGGATAAGCTTACGGACAGGGATTTTTACCACGAATCCCATCAGCTTATAATGTCTGCCATTTTGAAGGTGTTCAACCAGAGAAAGCCCGCCGACATCGTAACCCTTACCGACTGCCTTGAAAAGGACGGAAACCTTTCCAAGGTGGGCGGCATTGATTACATAACCGCGCTCACGCAGACTACGCCGTCCGCCGCGAATTACAAGCATTATTACGACATTGTAAAGCGCGACAGCACCAACCGCGAGCTTATACGCGCTTCGCGCAACATCATAGAAAATTCCATGAACAGCGAAGACGGCACGCAGAGCGTGCAGTACGCCGAAAAACTTATCTACGATATCGCCAAAAAGGGCGACAGCTCCACGATGGACGACATACGCGAAAGTTCCGTCGTCGGCGACGTCATAGACAGATTTGAAACTATTGCAAGCAATAAAGACGCACTTCGCGGAATTCCAACAGGTTTTCCTTTTCTTAATAAAATAACAAACGGATTTCAGCGCTCAGACCTTATAGTAATTGCGGCGCGTCCTGGCAGCGGTAAAACGTCGCTTGCCATGAATATTGTAGAGGCGGCTGCGTTCCAGGGCAACGTCTGCGCTGTTTTCTCGCTGGAAATGCCTAAAATCCAGATAGTGCAAAGGCTTCTGTGCGCCAGCGCAAAAGTCAGCATGTCCAACGCGCTTTCGGGTAAACTGACGCCCAACGACTGGAAGGCACTCGTCAAAACCAGCGAAGAGCTCAAACAGCTTTCAATCATAATAGACGATTCTTCGCGCGTTACCCCTGCGGAAATTCTTTCAAAATGCAGAAGGATAAAGGCAAAGAACGGCGGCAGACTCGACCTGGTGATGATAGACTATATCCAGCTTATGTCCAGCGGTTCCAAGCAGGATGAAAACCGTACGCGCGAAATCGCGCATATAACGGGCGACCTTAAAATTATGGCAAAGGAACTCGATGTGCCCGTAATAGCGCTTTCACAGCTCCGCCGTATGGTGGGCGAGCCGCAACTTTCCGACCTGCGCGAATCGGGCGCCATAGAGCAGGACGCAGATATGGTTATTTTCATAAACCGTCCCGACATGACAGCCACGCCCGAAGAAATTGAAAAGAACAAAATAGTCCGCGGAATGGCGGACCTGATAGTTGCCAAACACCGTAACGGCGAACTTGGCAGAACCCAGCTCCGCTTCAAGGGCGAATACACCAAATTCGTCACACCCGACCCGAGCGAGCTTAAACAGCTTGCGCGCGATGCGGGCAAGGGCGGCAAAAACAAACAGAGCGAAGACGAACCCGAGGAGGATGAAGAATATTCCGAGGAAAATTCCGACGATATGCCCGACGACGGTATGGTTTTCAGCGACGATAACTACGGCGGCGAAGAGTAAGCCCCGCGAAAATACTATTTAACGGCAAAATTATGCAGACACAGATTTTGAAACCAGACGAAAGCAGTCTTTCCGCCGCAAAAAAAATAATTGAAGAAGGCGGACTCGTTGCATTCCCCACGGAAACTGTATACGGGTTGGGCGCAAACGCTTTCGACGGCGAGGCAGTAAAAAAAATATACGAAGTAAAGGGCAGACCGCAGGACAATCCGCTCATAGTGCACGTGCACAAAGATTACGATATTTCCCGCATAGTCTGCGATATCCCCGATTACGCAAAAAAACTTGCGGAAAAATACCTTCCCGGACCTCTTACGATGGTCTTTAAAAGCAAGGGTACGGTATCTCCCGTGGTTTCCTGCGGGCTGGATACGGTGGGCATACGCGTGCCTTCGCACCCAGACGCGCAGAAATTTTTAAAGACTGTGGATTTGCCCATAGCCGCACCTTCGGCGAACGTTTCAAAGCACGTGAGTCCTGTCACTGCTGAGCACGTTTATGCCGACCTGAACGGCAAAATCCCGCTCATTTTAGACGGCGGCAAATGCACCGGCGGCATAGAGAGCACCGTTCTCGACTGCACGGGTAATATTCCGTGCGTCTTACGAAGCGGCCTCGTCACGCGCGAAATGATTGCAGAAGTTGCCGGCGACTGCGGCGTATTCATTCCCAAGGCGGGCGAAAAAGTGCGCTCGCCCGGCATGAAGTACAAGCATTATTCGCCAAACTGCCGCACAATGCTCTTTTCTTTCGCTGAAAGGCAAAAAGCGTTTGAAGAATATAAAAAACAGCGCGGGGAAGGCGTTGACGCCTACCTTATGTGCGACGGCGACGTTGCGCGCGAGTTTAATCCCGAATTTATGCTGTTTTTGGGCAACAACGAGGATGAAATTGCGGCAAACCTCTACGATAAACTGCGCGAAGGCGAAAAGGTGGCTACACTTATAATAGCCGTCGCACCGGAAAAACAGGACGGAGTCATGACGGGCGTAATGAACAGGCTGTCCAAGGCCTGCGGGGGTTAAAGATGAAACGCAAAAAAATTCTGTTCGTATGTTCGGGCAATACCTGCCGCAGTCCTATGGCGGAAGCCATACTGCGCAGCAAAATCAAAGAGCGCAAAATAAAATGGTGGGACGTGTCTTCCTGCGGCTTGTTTGCCGAAGTGGGCGGCACTATTTCGCCGAACAGCAAGCAGGCGCTTGAAGAGATCGGCGTAAAGGTTGAAAAATTTGCGCCCAGACAGCTCAGCCAGAGCATTATTGACAGAAGTTTTGCCGTTATATGCATGACAGAAAAGCAGAAACAGATTCTTGAAGGTTGCGGCAAAGTATGGAGCATGAAAGATTTGTGCGGCTTCGACGTGCCCGACCCCTACGGCGGCGATATGGATGTTTACCGCGTTACGCGCGATTTCATTGCCAGAGCCTGTGACTGCATTATAGAAAAAATAATTTTAAACGATAATTCTTGAATCAAAAGGAGAACTATTTTATGAAAATTGCGCTTGCCTGCGACCACGGCGGACTCAATTTAAAAGGCGAAATTATCAACTATCTCAAAGAAAACGGCTATGAATACAAAGATTTCGGCACGTACACCAAGGACAGCTGCGACTATCCCGATTACGCGCTTCCCGCAGCTGAAGCCGTTGCAAACGGCGAATGCGACAGGGGAATAGTGGTGTGCTCCACGGGTATCGGCGTATCGATTGTCGCCAACAAAGTTCCCGGCGTGCGCTGCGCGCATTGCCACGATACCTACTGTGCGGAGTTCACAAGGCTTCACAACGACGCCAACGTGCTCGCCCTCGGCGAAAAGGTGGTAGGCGTAGGATACGCGCTCAAAATAGTTGAAAAGTTCCTCACTACCGATTTTGAAGGCGGCAGACATCAGCGCAGGGTAGATAAAATATCTGCCATTGAAAAGAAATACAGCAAATAAAAGCGTGAAAGTCCGCGCGGAGTTAAATCTTCGCGCGGGCTTTTATTTTAAATTTGCCTGTGTTATAATGCAGCCAGAGGTGTTTTTTATGAACGAAAAATTTTCTTCTATAATGAAACTGCAGGAAAGGGAAGATAAGTCCGCTCTTTCAGAAAAAGTCTTCAGACAAAACGTTTTAAAAGAATTTTCAAACGGAGCGCTTATCCTTTCCGAAGCCGACAGTCAGGGATTTACTTTTGCAGAATTTATGCGCCGCGGAGCGGCGGGACTCCGACTAACCTTTGTGCCCGTGCGCACTGCAGAAAAATTTTCAGTAAAAAAACATACCTCTGCTCAGCGACCTTACAGGCACGCCCATGATTTTTACGAGCTTGTCTTCGCGCAAAGCGGCACATGCCGTCAGAAATTTGATGCAGGTTATCTTACGCTTTCAGAAGGTGAGATGTGCCTCATTCCGCCCGATGTCGCACATTCGATAGAAAGGTGCGGCAAAGACGATGTAATTTTAAAAATCATAGTGCCGAAGCCCCTGTTTTTAAAGACGGCAACTAAATATCTTTGCACTGAAATCGTACAGAAGTTCAGCCTTACATCAGAAGCGGAATACATAATTTCAAAACTTGCGGCGGAAGAATTTATAAACGACGATTTGCACGCGGTCGCGACAGAAAGTTACCTCAGTCTGCTTTTTACAGAAATTTCGCGCGCGGAAAACTGCGGATGCAGCAGCCTTGAGCTAAGCATACGCAAATATTCTTCCATCAACGTCAAAGATGCCTCTCTTGAAGATTTTGCAAAAAAACTCGGCTACAACTGCGCGTATTTAAGCCGCCTGATAAAAAATAAGACAGGCAGAAGTTTTACAGAGCTTCTAACCGAACAGAAAATCAAAGCCGCGCAGAAACTTCTTGCCGAAACAGATATGACTGTCGCCGATATTGCCGCCGAAACGGGATATGCAAACCCTTCGGGATTTTACAGACAATTTGTTTCCTGCCTTGGAATTACTCCTGCAGACTATCGCAAAACGCTCAGATAAAAAGTAAAATATGTACACATTAAAGTAAGTTTACGATATGGAAAAGCTTCATAATATTGATTAAAATTGCAGTAAGAACTTATTTCGAGGCGCAGGATTATGAAAGTTGAAAGAATTTCCGCCATACCTTTTACAAAATACCAGGCGGTTGAATGTGCAAAACTTGTCGCACGGGAGCAGTGGGGCGCAGATGCGGCGAAAGCCGAATATCTTGGCGGCGGCTCTTTCGGAAGAGCGGTATCTGTTCAGGCAAACGGAAAAAAAGCCGTAATCAAATTTCTCCGCGCAGAGGGAATGTTGGAAAAAGAGGTAAACGACCTTGCCCTCATAAAAAATTATTGCACGATAAAAATTCCGCGCGTTCTTTTTTCGCGCAAAGCTGACGGAAAAGTTGCGGCAGACTGCTATGCAATGGAGATGATTGAAGGTAAAAGCGCGCTGTTTGCGCTCGGAATGCTGTTTATGAGCAAAAAACGCAGGCTGGCTTTTGCGGACGAAATAACATCTGCTCTGCACAGCGTACATATGTGCACGAGCGATAAATTCGGAGATACGATGCACCCCGACTGCGACAGCTGGACTGACTTTTACAGACCTTTCGCCGAAGCAGTTTTAGCGCAGGCGGAAAAAATGTTTGCCGAAGGACAGCTTCCGTTAAAAGTAATATCGGCAATGCGCGCCGCCTGGGCAAAGTTCGGCATTATATTTTCTGAAAATGTAAAGGTAGCCTGCCTTATCCACGGCGACCTCAACGTAGGGAATATAATGGTGGGCAAAAGGTATAAAATCACGGGAATAATTGACCCGCTCAACTCGATGTATGCAGACAGGGAATACGACCTCTTTCAGTTCGATAATCTTACAGGCAAGCGGTTTTTCCTCAGGGAAACGTATATCAAAAAGTACGGCGCAAGCAAATACTGCATGCAGAAACTTGCCTTTTACGGTCTGTGGAACGAAGTTTACTGCTATATAAAATCGGGCGTTTACGTGTCGCTGATTATGAATCCGCTGATAAAAAATATTTATAAAAGGCTGGCGGAATTGTGATTTCCTTTAAAGCACGCCTGATAAGGGCGTTTCTACGCCTTTACACTTACCCTTACAGAAAAAATCATAAATCGCTTTCGCGTTCTGTAAGTTTTAAAAACAAAGCATATAATCCGCCAGAAGGCTTTACTTTTGATGTGATATCGGCAGGCGGAGTAAGAACTGAAGTGCTGTACCCGAAAAATCCGGCATTTGCCTTAATCCATTTTCACGGCGGCGGACACACGATTGGAATGAACGATATGTACCGCAAGGTTGCCGAAAGGTATGCCATACTCTGCAACGCCGCGGTCTGCAGCATAGACTATGATACGGGCAAAGACCTCGTTTATCCTTCTTTGCACGACCAGACTTTTTCGGCATATTCTTGCCTTGCACGCAATCTGAAAATGCCGTTTGCCGCCGCAGGCGACAGTTTCGGCGCAGACCTTATGCTTTCGGCATTAATCAGGGCGCGCGAAGAAAAACAGCCTTTGCCGCGGGCAATTTTATGCGTATCGCCGTTTGCCGATATGGCTGCTTCGGGCGATTCTTACAAAGCAAACTGCCATAAAGATCCGTTGTACGGGCTGCCTTTAAGTCAGTCGTTTGAAAAGCATGAACAGCATGTAAGAAGAATTTCGCCGTACTGCGGCAGTACTCCGCTCAGAGATAAATTTCTTTCCCCCGCATATGCTGAGCTGCACAGTTTTTCCGATATGCTTATAATCTGCGGAAGCCTGGAAACGTCTGCAAGCGACGGCGCAATGATTTATAAAAATGCCGTCGGAGCGGGCGTAAAGGCAAAGCTTCATTCATACGACGGGATGTGGCACGATTTTTTATATCTGTTTCCTGACCTTAAAGAAAGCAAAGAAGCGTGGGGGGAAATATGCCGCTTTTTCAAATCAGCCCTTAAATATTGAATTCATAAGTCATTTCATTTCCGTTTGCCGTTCGGCAATACCTATTAGTGTAGCTGAACGCATAAAAAGAGTCCGCAAAAATGCGGACTATTTTTTATGATATTGATTTTACCTTTCAGAGCAATGGAATATAAGTCCTACCGTACCGGGACCGCAGTGCGCGCCTATTACAGGACCTACAGTCTGAACTACGACTTCCGCACCAAACTGCGTGCGGATTTTTTCCGCGAACTCGCCGGCAAGCTTTTCGCAATCAGCCTGAAGAACGAAAACCTTGTATTTATCGAGTTCGCTTCCCTTTTCCTGCAAGTAACCCATAAGCTTTGAGAGCGCGTTTCTGAAGCCTTTGGCTTTTGCAATGCTTACGATCTTACCTTCTTCGTCAAAGTAAAGTATAGGCTTTATGCCGAGAAGTCCGCCAACAACTTTGGTAGCGCCCGAAATTCTGCCGCCGCGGTGAAGGTATGTAAGGTCTTCTACGGCAAAATACGTGGCGGTGTGGGGGATAAGTTCGTCGAGGTAGGCGTCAAGCTCGTCCATTGTAGCTCCGTCGCGCCATTTGAGTGCGGCATAGTATGTTACAAAACCGCTGCCGAGCGATATCGTTTTGGAATCCTTTGTTACAATGCGCCTTTCGGGATACTTTTCCTTAAGCTTGGCGATGGCGGCGTCCATGGCGTTAAAAGTTGCGCTCATTTTATGCGAGAATGTCACGTAGTATATATCCTCGCCGCGGGCGAGAACGGGTTCAAAGTATTCGGTATAAGCATACTCGTTGAGCGCAGAAGTCTTGGGAACTGCGCCGCCGCGCATCGCGTCGAAAAATGCCTTGAAATCGGTCTTTTCGCCCATATCGTAAAAATATTCTTTATCGCCTAAAGTATAGGGCATTCGTATTACATTGAGCCCGAGTTCTGCAACTGTTGTGTACCACAGTTCGCAGTTTGAATCACAGAATAACTGGTACATTTGAATCTCCTTAATTAATAAATTTTATTGCTCCGAATTGAAAATCAGACGGAGCCGAGCGACTCTTTAGCTACAAAAAAGAATGTAAATTCGCCGCTCACGCAGAGCTTTCCGCCGACAGAGCCTTCAGCTTTGATTATAAAGCAGGAAGCCATTTTGCGCTTGAGTTCGCATACAAATTCTATTGTATCGCCGGGGCGTACGGGGGTTTTGAAACGTACGTTGTTCATTCCGGCAAAAAGCGGAAGTTTGCCGTTCAGCTGGTCAGCCATCATCGAGCACGCCGACTGCGACGCCATTTCGCACAGTATAACTCCAGGTACAACGGGCGTTCCGGGGAAATGCCCCTGAAGGAAAAATTCATCGCCGCGCACTGTGTAACTTCCGTGAGATTTGCCTTCCTCATCGAGGTAAGATTCATCCACGAGAAGCATTGGTTCCCTGTGGGGAAGTATTTCTTTTATTTGCTCTCTGTTCATAATATTTTCTCCCTTAAGTAAAAATCAAGATAAAAATTCTGACGCGCCGCCAAGAATTTTTTCAGCCTGAGCGGTTATTTCTTCAAGAATTTCCGCGCACGTCTGTTCCTTATTTACAAGTCCCGCAACCTGACCGCAGAGGAACGCGCCGCCTTCGTCGTCGCCCTCCCTGACAGCCTTTCTGAGCGCGCCCGTTCCGAATGCGCTGAGCTCCTCGTCGGAAATGGAAGTGTCCTTTTCAAGCTCCAGAAACTTCCTTGAAAAAGGCGTCTTTAACGAACGGACGGGATGTCCTAAGCGCCTGCCGCTGACAATGGTGGAAGTATCGCCAGCTTTAAGCACTTTGGCTTTGAAATTGGGATGAACGTTGCATTCTTTTGCAACGAGAAACCTCGTGCCCATCTGAATGCCTTCCGCGCCGAGCATAAGAGCGGCGGCATAACCTCTGCCGTCTGCAATACCGCCGGCAGCAATTACGGGAATATCTACGCCGTCAACAACCTGCGGCACAAGTGCCATCGTGTTGGCTTCGCCTATATGTCCGCCTGACTCGCCGCCTTCGGCAACTACCGCAGCAGCTCCGCGCTTTGCAACCATCTGCGCAAGGGCAACGGAAGCAACAACGGGAATTACTTTTACGCCTGCGGCTATCCATTTTTTCATGAATACCAAAGGATTACCTGCGCCTGTAGTAACAACGGGAACTTTCTCTTCGATTATAACATCGGAAACTTCAGCCGCATAAGGGCTCATAAGCATTACGTTCACACCGAAAGGTTTGTCGCACTTTTCGCGCAGCTTGCGTATTTCGGCGCGAAGCTGTTCGCCGTTGCTGTTCATGCCTGCAATTATGCCGAGACCGCCCGCGTTTGAAACGGCGGCGGCAAGGTCAGCATCTGCAACCCATGCCATTCCGCCCTGAAAAATGGGGTAGCGGATGCCCAGCATTTCACAAATTCTGCTTTTAATCAAAATAATTACTCCTTAAGTTCAAATAAGCGCTCAATGTCATTTTTATTTAACAGAAAACGCTAAAAGGACGCAGAAAATTATATTTTCAAGGCGTCCCCGGAAAAAACATCCATAAAAATAATAATACAAATAAACTTTCAAGTCAAGGAAGCAAAGCTCAAAATAAAGCTTATATGTTAAATTCTGCCATTATATATCATAAAATAACAAAATAAGGAGCAGTTTGCGTCGCTTCCCGAAAGATTTTATAAACAGATACTTATGGTATGTTTTGCGGTATTTTATTGGTAGGTGCGTGAGTAGGTGAACGTATAATACTATGAGAGCATAAGCTGTTACTTTGGTATTTAATATATAAATTGAGTTGCGGATTTAATATTTAATTATAAGTTTTAGCTTGACTTTGAAGCGGTGTTCAATTATAATATGTAATGTTTTTGCGGATATGGCGGAATTGGCAGACGCGCAGGTTTCAGGTTCCTGTGGGCGACCGTGCAGGTTCAACTCCTGTTATCCGCACCAAAAACAAAGCACAGACTTTTGTCTGTGCTTTGTTTTTTGTACCGAAAATACAGGAGTTGAGGGGAGGGAAGTCGGCGAAATCTATCGCCGACAAAACAGCGGACACCCGCTGTTTTCCGTGCGCCGCGCTCAAGCGGCAACTCCTGTTATCCGCACCAACAAAAAAGAGGGCAGTTCTTACTGTCCTCTTTTTTGTTGCGTTATAAATTCGGTTATATAACAAATACAGCTAACATTAAAACTTAAGTTGACATTTTTTACAATTTATGTTATGAGTATATGTTAGCTTGTTACAGGGAAATGATTATGATGAAAAACAGTTTTGATAAGCAGAACTTTATTCACAATTTGAATCTTATGGTTAATTATGGCTGGGAACCTGAAATTGACTTGGAATGTAAAGATGGTAAAGTACGCGGAATCGTTGCGTACCGCGATTGGATTGATGTTTATGATGAAAACTATAATCATATTAAAAAAATAAAAGAGACAGCTGAGTTGTTCGATATTATTCCGGCTGAAACTATTATATCCGCCATAGATAATTTTGGATTAGATTATTCTGAAGATTTAAGCGATACATTGATTATTGAAGACGGAGAACTGCATATTAAGGTCTGAAATCGTTAAGTCCGTATTACAGCAGCCGTATAATTTCAGACAGATAATAACTTCAACATACAACGCAAACATAGCTCAGACTTTTTCCCGAGCTATGTTTTTTATTATTGTCGAGCAATGAAACAACTTTATCTGCTTTTTGCCCGGCATATAATTAACCGATGTTCCTTTTTAACTGTTTTTTAAAATACATAACAAAATGCGCCGTTTTAAAAATTTTATGTTCGTACACTTGCCCTGAAGCGCTTCATTTGATAAAATTTAATCGATAAAAAAATTACGATTAATTTTTCACAATCGTTCAAAATTATCTTGAGGAGGTCGTTATGGATTTTAAATTCACATACGATATCTGCGACAGCGTTGAAAAGCTGGAAGAGCAGATTAAAAGAGTAAGGGAAGCTCAGAAGATATTTTCTACCTATACACAGGAACAGGTAGATAAAATCTTTTTGGCGTGCGCAATAGCTGCGAACAAAGCAAGAATCCCGCTTGCAAAACTTGCCGTAGAAGAAACAGGCATGGGCGTAGTCGAAGACAAGGTGATAAAGAACAACTATGCCGCCGAATACATCTACAATAAATACAAGTTCACCAAAACCTGCGGCGTTATAGAGGAAGATAAGGCTTACGGCTTCAAAAAGATAGCTGAACCTATCGGTCTTATTTCCGCAGTCATTCCTACGACCAACCCCACATCCACGGCAATATTCAAAACGCTTATCTGCCTTAAAACGCGCAACGGCGTTATCATAAGCCCGCACCCCCGCGCAAAAAAGAGCACGATTGCCGCAGCAAAAATAGTTTACGAAGCAGCTGTTGAAGCAGGCGCTCCCGAAGGCATTATCGGCTGGATAGACAGCCCTTCGCTTGAAATGACAAACCTGCTTATGACCGAATCAGACACAATACTTGCAACGGGCGGTCCCGGCATGGTTAAGGCCGCTTACTCCAGCGGCAAGCCCGCGCTCGGCGTAGGCGCAGGCAATACCCCCGCGATTATCGACGAATCGGCAGACATACTGCTTGCTGTCAGCTCCATAATTCATTCCAAGACGTTTGATAACGGCATGATATGCGCATCAGAACAGTCGGTTATCGTTGCGGATAAAATTTACGACAAGGTAAAGAAAGAGTTTGCATACCGCGGTTGCTATTTCCTCAACCCCGAAGAAACCGAAAAAGTAAGAAAGACCATAATCATAAACGGCGCGCTTAACGCAAAAATAGTTGGTCAGAGCGCATACAAAATCGCCGCGCTTGCTGGCGTTAAAGTTCCCGAAAGCACCAAAATAATAATCGGTGAAGTCGAATCCGTAGATATATCCGAAGAATTCGCTCACGAAAAGCTTTCACCCGTGCTTGCAATGTACAGGGCAAAGGACTTCGACGACGCGCTCAATAAAGCCGAAAAGCTTATAGCCGACGGCGGTTTCGGCCATACTTCCTCGATTTACCTCAATGAAAACATTGCAAAAGACAGGCTCGACAAATTCTGCGAACGCATGAAGACCTGCCGCGTACTTGTAAATACACCTTCCTCGCACGGCGGCATCGGCGATTTGTACAACTTCAAACTTGCGCCTTCATTAACGCTCGGTTGCGGCACGTGGGGCGGCAACTCTGTATCCGAAAACGTCGGCGTAAAACATCTTCTGAATATAAAATCAGTAGCCGAAAGGAGGGAAAACATGCTTTGGTTCAGAGCACCGCAGAAGGTATACATCAAAAAAGGCTGCCTGCCCGTAGCTTTAGACGAGCTTAAAACGGTAATGGGCAAGAAAAAGGCGTTCATCGTAACGGACAGCTTCCTTTACAAGAGCGGATTTACAAAATGCATTACCGACAAGCTCGACGAAATGGGCATAGCGCACGATACGTTCTTCAACGTTGCTCCCGACCCTACGCTGGCTTGCGCGCTTGAAGGCGTTGCTCAGATGCGCAACTTCGAGCCCGATACGATAATCGCGCTCGGCGGCGGCAGCGCTATGGACGCAGGTAAAATTATGTGGGTGCTTTACGAACATCCCGAAGCCGACTTCCTCGATATGGCAATGCGCTTTATCGATATCCGCAAGAGGGTTTATACCTTCCCCAAGATGGGCGAAAAAGCATACTTCATCGCAATACCCACTTCGGCGGGCACAGGCTCCGAAGTTACGCCTTTCGCGGTTATCACCGACGAAAAGACGGGCGTTAAATATCCCCTTGCAGACTACGAGCTCATGCCCAACATGGCGATAGTAGATACCGATCTGCATATGTCCGCGCCCAAGGGACTTACCTCGGCTTCCGGCATAGACGCCGTGACCCACGCGCTTGAAGCTTACGCTTCCGTAATGGCTACCGATTACACCGACGGACTTGCAATACAGGCGCTCAAAGTTATATTCAAATATCTGCCCCGCGCATACGAAAACGGTCAGACGGACGTTGAAGCGAGGGAGAAGATGGCTAACGCCGCAACCATGGCTGGCATGGCTTTCGCCAACGCATTCCTCGGCGTATGCCACTCCATGGCGCACAAGCTCGGCGCTTTCCATCACCTGCCTCACGGCATAGCCAACGCGCTTATGATAGACGAAGTTCTCCGCTTCAATGCTGCAGAAGCGCCCGCTAAAATGGGCACGTTCAGCCAGTACGACCATCCCAAGACTTTAAGGCGCTACGCAGAAGTTGCCGAAGCTCTGGGTCTCGGCGGCAAGAACGATAAGGAAAAGCTTGAAAACCTTATCAAAGCCATAGACGAGCTCAAGGCAAAGATAGGCATAAAGAAGACGATAAAGGATTACGGCATAGACGAAAACGACTTCCTTGCAAGGCTCGACGAAATGGTTGAACAGGCATTCGACGACCAGTGCACGGGCGCAAATCCCCGCTATCCTTTAATGAGCGAAATCAAGCAGATGTATCTCAATGCTTACTACGGCAAATAAGAGGAGGAAATGATAATGAAAGACGAAAAAATAATCTTCGAAGCACCCGGCAAAAAGATTTACAGGGACGGCGACAAGCTTGTAAAGCTCTTCGATAAGGGCTATTCCAAGGCAGATATCCTCAACGAGGCGCTCAATCAGGCGCGCGTTGAGGAAACTGACCTCAACATACCTAAAATTCAGGCTGTTTCGGTAGTAGACGGCTGCTGGTCAATAACCATGGACTACATAGAGGGAACTACGCTTGAACAGCTTATGAACGACAACCCCGAAAAGCTGGACGAATACCTCAATATGTTTGTGGATATTCAGCTGAGCGTTCACTCCAAGCGCGTGCCACTTCTCAATATGCTCATCGAAAAGATGAACAGAAAGATAAGCGCTGCAGACCTCGACGCAACAACGCGTTACGACCTGCACACCCGCCTCAACGGCATGAAGAGGCATGTCAAACTCTGCCACGGCGATTTCAACCCCAGCAACATAATAATAACGGCAGACGGCACGCCCTTCATAATAGACTGGGCACACGCTACCCAGGGCAATGCCGCGGCCGACGTCGCGCGCACTTACCTTCTGTTCTACCTGCAGGGCAAGGAAGAAGTGGCGGAAAAATACCTCAAACTTTTCTGCAAGAAAGCGGATACAGCCATACAGTACGTTCAGAAATGGATTCCCATAGTTGCCGCTTCGCGCCTTGTAAAAGCGCCCGAAGATGAAAAGGCATTCCTTATGCGCTGGATAGACGTCGTAGAATATGAATAATTATGCAGTTTAAATAAATTTTTATAAGGTCTGCCCTAAAAAGCAGGCCTTATTTTGTTGTTAATTGCGATAATGTTGTGATATAATATTTCGTATAATGAAAAGTCTGATGTATTTTGCCGCAGTTGAATTTCCCGACGACCCGAACGTAGCGGGAAGAAAATATTGGTACGGTTGCCCGTTTGAGGACGCCGAACCGGGAGATGAAGTGCTGGCGCCGCTCGGCAGGCACAACAACCTGCAGAGGGGAGTCATACGGGAAGTGCGCTTTTCCAAAGATTACGAAGCGCCTTATCCCGTGTACATAATAAAATACATAAAAGATATAGTAAAAAAGCAAGGAGCTTGCAGCATGTATAAAATTATAGAAAAGAGAGAGCTGAACCCTACGGTTACAATGATGGATATTTATGCGCCGCTTGTGGCCAGAAAGGCAGAGCCCGGACAGTTTATCATCCTTAGGGTTGACGACGAAGGAGAAAGAATTCCGCTTACAGTAGCCGGTTATAACAGAAAGGCAGGCACCGTTAAGATAATTTTTCAGGTAGTGGGAGCGACTACCATGAAACTCAACGAGAAAAATGAAGGCGACTGCATAGCCGATTTTTGCGGACCGCTCGGTTGCGCTACCGAGACAGAAGGACTTAAAAAAGTATGCATAGTCGGCGGCGGCGTAGGCTGCGCCATTGCCCTGCCCGTTGCGCAGAAACTGCACGAGCTCGGCTGTGAGGTGCACTCGGTAATTGGTTTCAGAAACAAGGACCTCGTAATTCTGGAAGACGAGTTCGCCGCATGCTCGGACAAACTCACCATTATGACAGACGACGGAAGTTACGGCAGAGGCGGCGTTGTCACCGAACCTTTGAAAGAAGCGCTCGCAAGCGGCGAAGCTTACGATAAAATAATTGCAATCGGTCCGCTTGTGATGATGAAGTTCGTCGTTGCTACGGCAAAGCCTTTCGGCGTGCCTGTAACCGTTTCCATGAACCCCATAATGATAGACGGCACGGGCATGTGCGGCGGTTGCAGACTTACCGTAGGAGGCAAAACAAAATTTGCCTGCGTTGACGGACCCGACTTTGACGGATACGAGGTTGACTTCGACGAAGCAATGGAAAGGGGCAGGATGTATTCCGCATTTGAATCGCATGCGCGCGAAGAGGAATGCAACCTTTTCAAAAAGGAGGTAAAGTAAAATGGCGATAGAACCCAAAAAACATCCCATGCCCGTACAGGACCCGAAAGTACGCGCTCATAATTTTGACGAAGTCGCGTTGGGCTACGACGAAAAGACGGCGGTGGCAGAGGCGTTAAGATGCCTTAACTGCAAAAACAAGCCGTGCGTACAGGGTTGCCCGGTAAATATCGACATTCCCGACTTTATTTCCAAAGTCAAGGAGAGCAAGTTTGAAGAAGCTTACGAAATAATATCAAAAAGTTCATCGCTCCCCGCGGTCTGCGGCAGAGTGTGCCCTCAGGAAACGCAGTGCGAACAAAAGTGCACTTTAGGCATAAAGTTTGAACCTGTCGGCATCGGCAGACTCGAACGCTTCGTCGCCGATTATCACAATACATATTTCAAGGGCATTACCGCCGTACCCGTTTCAAACGGACATAAAGTTGCCGTCGTGGGTTCGGGTCCTTCAGGACTTACCTGCGCGGGCGACCTCGCCAAAAAAGGATACCGCGTAACAGTTTTCGAAGCTCTGCACCTTGCGGGCGGTGTGCTCGTTTACGGCATCCCCGAATTCAGACTGCCCAAATCAATAGTAAAAAAAGAGACAGACGCTTTGAAAGAGTACGGCGTGGATATTCAGACGGACGTCGTAATAGGTAAAACGCTTACCGTTGACGAACTTTTTGAAATGGGCTATGAAGCCGTATTCATAGGCTCTGGCGCAGGACTTCCGAAATTTATGGGAATTCCCGGCGAAAGTCTTAAGGGCGTTTATTCGGCAAACGAATTTCTGACGCGCAACAACCTTATGAAGGCTTACCGCAACGACTCGGCAACGCCCATAATGCACGCAAAGCGCGTCGCCGTTGTAGGCGGCGGCAACGTTGCGATGGACGCCGCGCGCACCGCTTTAAGACTGGGTGCTGAAAGCGTGCATATTATTTACAGGCGCTCCATGGAGGAGATTCCCGCCCGCCGCGAAGAAGTTGAACACGCCGAAGAGGAAGGAATTATATTCGATATCCTGCGCAATCCCGTGGAAATTCTCGGTTACCACAACCCTGAAAACAAACGCGACGAGAAAAACGGTTTCGTTACGGGCATTAAAGTAATTAAATGCGAGCTCGGCGAACCCGACGAACAGGGAAGGCGCCGCCCCGTGGAAATACCCGGAAGCGAGTACGTAATCGATGTGGACTGCGTCATAATGTCTATAGGCACGAGTCCCAACCCGCTCATCAAGAGCACAACGAAAGGTCTTGAAGTAAACCGCCGCGGCGGAATTATTGTCGAGGAACAGACAGGCAAAACGAGCAAAGACGGAGTTTATGCGGGCGGCGACGCAGTTACAGGCGCAGCTACCGTAATACTCGCCATGGGCGCGGGCAAAACTGCCGCAAAAGCGATAGACGAATATATAATGTCCAGATAAGCCATACTGATAATAAATTAACGCGCCCGCAGCTTAAGCTGCGGGCGCTTGAACGAGGTGAAGTTTTATGCAACTGCAGCAAGTATTTTCACAGGCGGAGGAAATTTCCGTATATAAAAACGGAGCGGGCGAAACATATGCGTGCGGAACGGAGAAATTTGAAGAGATAACCGCCGCATGGAATGGAATGCTGAAAGATTCGCACGTTATGCCGGCATTCGGCGTAAGCTTGGACGAATACACCGTAAACGCAATGAAAAACGGAGTGTGGGTGGAGTTCTGCTTCGGCGAAGAAAAGGTAATCGACGAATTGCCTTTTGAAAAACTCCTCGTTGAGGTCAGACCGGATTACAATGGTTTCAACGTAACGCGGTATATGAAAGATTGCGGTTACAGCGGCAGATGTTTTTATATTGACCTTAACAGCGGCGATATGAGCGCGCTTTACGACTATCTTACAAAGTAATTCAGCCGTTACCGTTTAGTCGGCACAAACAAGATTTGCCATATTAAAGAATACAAACCGGATTTGCAAAATCATTATCAAAAAGCCTCCGCAGCATTGCGGAGGCTTAATTTTAACTATCTGAATAGTACTATGTCAGGCATTTTTTACTGTTTTACCGACTGTTTATAGGCTTCTATGGCCTTGCTGAGCTGGTCGGGGCAAGAAGTACCGTTGCGGCAGAGCACGCCTTTGAGAATATTTTCAACTTCGTCTATATCCCTGCCTTCGGCAAGGCGGGCAACGCCCTGCGTGTTGCCCGTGCAACCGCCGGCAAATTTTATGTTGCGGATTTTGTTATTTTCGTCAACGTCAAAAGTTATCGCGCGGGAGCAGGTCCCGTGAGTGCGGTATGTGAACATATCAGTCTGAAAGGTTCTCGTATATGACAGAATATACGTCGGAAGCCTTTTCCTCCCATTTTTTATATATTTTGTTCGCCGTCTTCCTGTCAGGAACCACAAATTTGAGCTCTAAAATAGGCTGGACGGGCGCAAGAATTTTAAGGTAAACGGTATAGGTGCCGTCTTTGTTCTGGTAGTAGTCGGAGCGGCATTCCTGCCTGTTGCGGTAGCGCGAACTGTTCTTTTTGACGAACTGGGAAATTTCCTCCCGTACGCTCTTGGGAATTTTTATATAAAAGTTCGCAAGCGTTTCGCGGCCGTCGGGAGTTATAGTATAAAGAGTGTCTTCATCTTCGTTTACGATGCATATGAAGTTATCGTCGAGGAGCTTATGAATTACGTTGACGCAGTCCATGTAGCCCATCCAGTCGTTAGATGAGGAGCACATGTCGACGATTGTCCTTTCTGATATGGCGCTCTCCATTTTATCGAACACGAAAAGAATTATTAATTTGTTTATTGATGTTTCTCCGGTGTTCAACATAACGCCGCTTATCCTCTTAGTGCAAAAAAGTGATATCATTATACATAATTTATGTTTTAAAAGCAACTAAATACTTAAAATTTTATGTGATTTTAAAAAAGTTGTGGTATAATCAGTAAAAAGAGTTTTTAAGGTAGAAGTTATGAAAGGTACAAAGGAAGAAGTTCTGGATTTTCTTGATAAATGCGAACTTTTGCGCAAAAGCAAATTCATTATGGCCACAACGCGCATTAAAGACGTTTTAAAAAGCATTGTAAACAGCGCCGCTCTTTACGAGCTTTTTCACGCCGTGACTGCAAATTTTGACTATGTTTCCGCAAAGCGCAAGTACCTTATAACCACGCACGACGGTCTGTTGAGCCGCAGCCGCATGGTGCTTCCCGATTCTCCTGCGGACAGGCTGGCATTCATTTTTTGCCTGCTCGTTGAATTTGACCATAATTCAATAAACTTCAACGAGTTTCTGCAGCAATTTTTTGCCGAGGACGGCAGCTATTTTTCAAGCTTCCACAGCTTCTGCGACAAAGTAGTTGTATCCCTTGAAAGCATAGTAGGGGAAGTTTTTGCGGACGAACTTGACGAAAACAAAGGGGAGGCTGCCCGGCAAAACGGTGACGCCGCTTCCCGCGAAGGCGCAAACGGCGCTTCTTACGCGCCAAATCCCGCTGCTGCGGAAAAACTTTCGGCTGTATCACTTCTTATTGCGCGCGAAAAGAATATAATATCTTGTTCGGCAATGCCCGAAGCTGACAAGCAGGACGGGATTTCAATGCTCTGCGAACTTGAAAGCGCCGTGCGCGAAGGTCGGGCGCAGTCGGTGGACGCCATACTTCGCGGTTATGAGTATTACTCTGCCTGCCATAACGGGTTTTCCCAGCTGATAAACCTTTTAAGCGCGGCAATGGAGGCATAAAAATGAAGCTTGAAGAAAAAACTCTTTCCACAAAAACTATTTTTACGGGCAAAATCATCACGCTCGAACACTCGGAAGTAGAACTTCCCAACGGCAACAACGCCATGCGCGAAGTCGTGCGTCATCCGGGCGGCGCGGCGGTACTGCTCGTAAAAGACGGAAAAATACTTCTCGAACGTCAGTTCCGCTTTCCTTATAATAAAGTAATATGGGAAATACCCGCGGGAAAACTCAATAAGGGCGAAAATCCCGAACATGCCGCGCGAAGAGAACTCGAGGAAGAAACGGGTTACCGCGCGGAAAGGCTTGAAAGACTGGTGGAAGTTTATCCGTCGCCCGGATATACCGACGAAATCATATACGTATTTTATGCCTTTGCCGCAAGTCTTGAAAAACAGCACCTCGACGACGATGAATTCGTAAACGCCGAGTTTGTGGAAATACCGCGCATAGAGGCAATGATTGAAAGCGGCGAGATATGCGACGCCAAGACAATTGCGGCAGTCTACAAATATCTGCACGATAAAATTATTTAATGACGGCTACACAACGAGGCAATTAAAATAATATTAATATCGTCAGTTGAATCTGCATTTGCAACATAGGCAGTAAATTCTACAAAAAAAGATAAAAGGGGCTGTTTCCAGCCCCTTGTTTTTTTACCGCCCGATACTTTGCCTCGGCGGCATACAAATTTTATTCTTCGCAGTTTATATTCACGTGCGGCATTGAGCCGCGACGGAACTGATTAATTGCAACCGCAGGAATTGCACGAACCGCAGAAAATGTTCGAGAGCGTGCCGTTTTTCCACATAGCGTATACGAGAGCTATGAGAACGGGCGTGCAACTGCCGCTTAAAACAGAGTCAAGTCCGTTTCCGCTGCAGCTTGCAGCTATAAGCAGAAGAATAAGTATCCAGAGACAGCTGTTGGTCCCGCAGCCGCAGTTAGAGAAGATGTTCATATGTTCCTCCTTGATTTAAAGTCGCAAGGCGGTATGTAAAAGCGCTTGCCTTGCCGTTTATACTTATAGTAAATAATATTTAATTTCCGCCAAAAATGTTACTGTATGCTTCATTTGCTTGCATTGCGGCGGCTTAAATGTTATAATGTATAAACTTTACAAGGTACTTCCGGCGGACATTTTATGCAAAAAGTTCGACCGTTTATGCCACAAACGCACTTAAAACTACCATTCTGAAGGCGTACAGGCAGGGGTATAAAATATTTTTTTCTGCGGATATTCTTTATGAAATCCGATGGAGGTTTTTTATGGAAAAGGTAAAAAAGACCTTTTTTAGCGCGCGCAATATCGCCACGCTCGGCATTCTGCTTGCACTCGTAATAATTCTGCAGGCATTCGGCGGCTCGTTTTCTATCGGGCTTGTAACTCTTAACTTTTCGCTCATACCCATAGTGCTCGGCGCACTTGTTTTGGGTCCTGCGGCGGGAGCGCTGCTCGGACTTGCGAACGGTATAGTTGTGCTTGTGCAGGTAATCATAGCCCCCGCAGGTTTCTATTTCTTTATCTGGACTTACAGCCCTGCGGTAACAACGCTTATCTGCCTTCTTAAGACAACCGTCGCAGGCTTTGCCGGAGGTTTGATTTTCCGGCTTGTATCGCGCAAAAATACTTACGCGGCAACATTTGTTGCATCAGCTTCCGTACCCGTAATAAACACCGCGCTCTTCGTACTCGGTTGCCTTTGCATGCCGGGAACGATTAATGCTTTCCAGGACAGCATAGGCGGATACAACGGAATGAATATTTTCGTGTTCATATGCGTGGTTCTCGTTACGTTCAATTTCTTTATTGAACTTGCAATAAATCTCATCGTCTCGCCCGCGCTGCACACCGTTTACCGCGTAGTGGAAAAACAGTTTGCAGTCAAAACGAAAAAGAAACCAACCCATCCAGAGGAAAATGATGATACTTTGTCTTGACGTAGGAAACACGAATATCAAATATGCCGTCTTCAACGGAGACGAGCTCGTCATAAGTTTCCGCGTCGCCACCGACCTTAAAAAGACTTCGGACGAATACGGCGGACAACTTTTAACCATACTTTCAAATAACGGCGTTAATCCCTCAGATTTAAAAGGCGGCATAATTTCTTCCGTAGTTCCTCAGATGGACTACACGCTTGAAAGGATGCTTGCGACTTACCTTAAAATAAAGCCGCTCACGCTGGCGCCCGGACTGAAAACGGGGCTCAACATAAAGGTTGACAATGCGCGCGAAGTAGGCGCGGACAGGGTCGTAAACAACGTCGCAGGGCTTAAAAAATACGGCGCGCCGCTCATTATTATAGATTTCGGAACGGCGACCACGTTCAATATTCTCGACGAAAACGGGGTATTCATCGGCGGCGTCATAGCCCCCGGCATAAAAGGTTCATTAGACAGCCTTGTAAACGGCACGGCCAAGCTTCCGAGGGTGGAAATAGAAAGGCCGTCTTCGATAATCGCAAAAAATACCGTCACCAACATGCAGGCGGGCATAGTTTTCGGCTTTGCAGGACTTGTAGGATATATAGTAAAGAAAATAAAAAAAGAGCTCAAAGCTCCCGACATAAAGACGGTTGCAACGGGCGGTTTTGCCGAAGTTATAGCAAAAGAAATAGACTGCATAGACTGCGTGGATAAATTCCTCACGCTGGACGGTCTTAAATACCTTTATTATCTGAACAGCTCAGAAGTTTAAATTTAAGGCGCCTCGTAATTTTACGCAGACGTTTAACCCATATCAAGCGGAGGTCAATTCGTAAAAATGAGAAAGGTCGGAGTTGCCATACTCGGTCTCGGAGTAGTGGGCGGAGGAACTTACAAAATGCTTACCGAGCACAGGGAATTTTATCAGAAGACCCAGGGGATAGACATCGTCATTGAAAACGTGCTCGAACGCAATAAAGAAAAGGCGCTTGCCCTCGGCGTACAGGAAAACAAGATTGCCGCAAACATCGCCGAAATATGCTCCAATCCCGATGTGGATATAGTTATTGAAGTCATGGGCGGAGTAGAACCCGCAAAAACATTCGTGCTTTCCGCACTCAACGCAGGCAAATCTGTGGTTACTTCCAACAAGGAACTTTTCTGCAAATACAGCTACGAACTTGAAAAAGCCGCAAAAAAGAACAACTGCGGTCTGTTTTTCGAAGCAAGCTGCGTAGGCGGCGTGCCCGTAATACGCGCGCTTTTAGATAACCTGCAGGGCAATAAAGTGCTCTCCATGATGGGCATCATCAACGGCACGACCAACTATATTTTGACAAAAATGACGGACGAAGGCGCCTCTTACGAAGAAGTTCTCAAAGAAGCGCAGAGGCTCGGTTACGCCGAAGCAAATCCCACCGCAGACGTGGAAGGATACGATGCGGCTTACAAGCTCTCGATACTTTCAAGTCTCGCTTTCCATACAAAAATTCCTTTTTCCAGGATTTACAGGGAAGGCATCACGAACATCACCGCCGAAGATATTCAGTACGGCAAACAGCTCGGCTATACGCTCAAGCTGCTGGCTATAGGCAAGAATACCGATGACGGAATCGAAGTGCGCGTTCATCCCACTTATATTAAGTCGGGTCACCCGCTCGCCAGCGTAAAGGACAGCTATAACGCCGTATATATTACGGGCGACTGCGTGGAAGACGTAATGCTTTACGGCAGAGGCGCCGGCGCCATGCCCACGGCAAGCGCGATTGTAGGCGACGTTATTTACTGCGCGACGCATCCCACGTTCAGGTATTCTACATTCAAAAACACCGAGGACGCCGACCCCTCGACGAAGTTTATTGATAACTTCAAGAGCGCGTACTACTTAAGGCTCAACGCGCACGATAAGGCGGGCGTTCTTGCAAAGGTATCTTCCATATTCTCGCGTCACAACATTTCCGTAGCGCAGATGATTCAGGAGGACGACGGCGCCGCCGACGGCCGCGTGCCCCTCGTATTCATAACGCACCAGACCAAAGAAAAGAGCATTCTTAAGGCGGTTGAGGACATCAAAGAGACCAACGAAATTGCAGACGTTATATCTGTAATCAGGGTAGTATCTTAAAATTTCGGGCGGAGCAAATTGCTCTGCCCTTTGTTTTGTATGAAAATAAACATAATCTTAAACGCTTCCGCAAGAAATCCAGCGCACGCATACAAAGCCCGAAGAATAAAAGAGGAGATAGAAATGCTCGGGGCAAATGCGGAAATTATCAAAAACATAAATCTTGCATTTTTAAAAGAAAACAAAGCTCTGGCGGCAATCGGCGGCAAGTGCGTTTACCTTGACAAAGATAAAGCTGCAGCTTATCTTCTGGAAAAAGCGGGATGCAGACTTTATAACCGCGCGAAGGCGATAGAGCTGTGCGATGATAAAATGCTCACCCATGCAGCGCTCTGCGTAAGCGGAGTAAATATGCCCGTTACAGTTCCGGCGCCGCTTTGCTATTACGCCGATTCTCCCATAACGGAAGAATTCGTAAGCTGTACCGAAGAGCGGCTTGGCTACCCGTTTGTAGTCAAACAGAACCGCGGCTCTTTCGGAGCCGAAGTGGAGCTAATTAAAAACAGGGAAGAATTTTTGCTGGCTGAAAATAAGCTCAGACTTACTCCGCATTTTTATCAGCAGTTCATCGCCCCGGGCGGGGAAGATGTGCGCTGCATCGTAATCGGCGGCAAATTTGTATGCGCAATGAAGAGAAAGAGTACGGGCGACTTCCGTGCAAATATAGAGCTCGGAGGCAGAGGAGAAAGGTTTGAAGCTGACGAAGAACTAGTTGAAATGTGCGAACTTGCAGCAAAAACTTTAGGCCTTGATTATTGCGGGGTCGACGTGCTTTTATCGCGCGACGACAAGAAATACCTTTGCGAAGTCAACTCAAACGCTTTGTTTTCTGAGGCTGAGCGGGTCTGCGCGGTAAATATAGCAAAAAAATTTGCAGAATTAATTATTTCAGAATAAAAAACGCTTGCTTTTTTTCCGTGAATTTAATATGATAGTAATGCTCGGCTGCAAGAGTGCCGAGCGGCGATGCGGAGATGGCTGAGCGGTTTAAGGCGCACGATTGGAAATCGTGTTACGGTTAACCCCGTACGGAGGTTCAAATCCTCTTCTCCGCGCCAAAAAAGGTCAGGTAATTTTTGTTACCTGACCTTTTTTTGATGCTAAGAAAAAGAAGAGGATTTGAGGGTGGGAGGTGCGAGCGGGAGCGAGCAGTTTGCGCATATTTGCAGGCAACCGGTATTTAAGTCACGCAAACCGAACAGCGGTTACCCGCTGTTCGCCGGGGCGTCTCCGCTAAAGGAACAAATCCTCTTCTCCGCGCCAAACGAGTATACCGAACCTCAAACGCTTTTAGTCGGCGTAGCGTTCGGATTATTTGTTTTTATATAAACATACAGATGACTTAATAGTTTGGCTATGATATAATATTTATATGAATATCAAGACTGTAACGAAATATCTTATCATTACATTCGCCATAACTTATGCATGTTGGTGGTGCGTGGCAATACTTGTTGCTTACACCGATTTTGTATACGGAGACATATTACCTACTATAATCTACATTATCGGCAACTTTGGTCCCGCTATTGCCGCTTTATTCTGCATTGATAAAAAAGATTATTTACATCTATTAAAAGAGTTTTTGTTTTCATATAAAAAACACGGAATATGGTTTTTTCTTTTATTCGTTGCTCTGATTAGTCTTACCGTCGGTCTTTCTTCCATGGAATGGAATCCTCAAATGACTGCATTGAATTTTTTTATTAACTTGCTATGCTCCACATTCATTTATGGCGGAGAAGAAGAACTTGGTTGGAGAGGTATATTGCAACCCACATTGTCAAAGAAAATTACATTTCCGCTCGCAGCGCTCATATGCGGCGCAATATGGGCATTATGGCATTTACCTCTTTGGTTTATAGAAGGACACCCCAACCAGTCTATGCCTTTTTGGGTACAGGCGACACTTGGAATATTTCTTTGCTTTTGGCTCGGAATAATTTACGAGCGGTCTAAATGCCTGCCGCTGTGCATGCTTTTCCACGGTTTTGTCAATGTGATGCTATCGTCGTTTGTGTTAAAGTTGAATTGGGTCTTGATTGCGGGTATCGTGCTGACAACAGCCGTAGCAATCGTTCTTTGGCTGCTTGATATAAAGCAAACTAAGACAGCCAAAAATCAGTTAGCTAACAATGATTTAGATGTCAATCTTTAATTAAGCATAACCCACGATACTCCGCAAGCAAAGTCGCGGACTAATAAAAAGGCTTTAATCAACCCAAGAGAAAAGTATTTCAATGGAAATCTCCCTGTCAGACTCAGGATTCGGAATTCGATTTGAACTCAATGACCAAAATGTCAGGTAACTTTTGTTATCTGACATTTTTTGTGTGCAATATTAGAAGAGGATTTGAACCTCTTCACTTATTGCATTTAAAACT
This sequence comes from uncultured Clostridia bacterium, assembly GCA_944368065.1. Classification (GTDB taxonomy): domain Bacteria; phylum Bacillota; class Clostridia; order Christensenellales; family Borkfalkiaceae; genus Coproplasma. The sequence continues at coordinate 58,658 of CALVWV010000043.1, forward strand.
TTTCGGGCAAAGAGTGTTGCGCACCAACTGGCAAGGTCAGCCGTTTGACTTATTCTTCCGCAGGTGTTATAATGCTTTGCGTAAATAAAGGCGCTGGGCGCCGTTTTTTCTTAAGAGAGGTATTTATGGACAAAAAAAGATTACAAAAATATGCCGAACTTTTAGTAAAGTGCGGCCTCAATGTCCAGAAAGGACAGGAGGTTATAGTACGCTGCGACCTTGACCAGCCCGAATTCGTAGCTATGGTCGTTGAAGAGTGCTACAAGGTCGGCGCGGAGCGCGTCACCGTAGAATGGAGCTATATGCCCATAACAAAAATCAATTATATTTATCGTTCGGAGGAATCCCTTGCCGAATTTAATGCGGAGGATAAAGCTAAACTTGACCGCAGACTGGAAAAACTTCCCTGCCTTTTATGGCTCGATTCCGACGACCCCGACGGACTCAAAGGTACAGACCACGAAAAGATTGCAAGGGCAAAGATGAAGCGCTATCCTTTTGTAAAACCCTACAACTATGCGCTTGAAAACAAATATCAGTGGTGCATAGCTTCCGTTCCCGGAAAAGCCTGGGCGCACAAAGTGTTCCCCGACCTTTCCGAAGAAGAAGCCGTAGAAAAGCTGTGGGAGGCGATTTTATATACGTCCCGCGTTGACGACGACCCCATAGCCGCCTGGGCTGAGCACAACAGAATTCTTGAAGAACGCTGCAAATTCCTCAATTCCTATAAATTTGACCGCCTCGAATACAAGAGTTCCAACGGCACCGATTTTACTGTGGGACTCATCGACAAAGGCATATTCATGGGCGGCGGTGAAACTACGCTCGGCAAGAACATATACTTCAATGCAAACATACCCAGCGAAGAGGTGTTCACTTCACCCAAGCGCGGCAGAGCGGACGGCAAAGTCGTTTCAACAAAACCCCTTTCTTATCAGGGCAAACTGATTGAAAATTTCTGGGTTGAATTCAAGGACGGCAAAGTAGTAAAAACTTACGCAGAAAAGAACGGCGACCTGCTTGAACAGATGGTTAAAATGGACGAAGGCGCCGCTTACCTCGGCGAATGCGCGCTCATTGCGTATGATTCGCCCATAAACAATACAGGCATTCTTTTCTATAACACGCTTTTCGACGAAAACGCAAGCTGCCATCTGGCACTCGGCAGAGGTTTCAACAACTGCCTTGAAGACTACGATAAATACTCGTTCGAAGAGTGCAAAGAGATAGGAATTAACGATTCCATGATTCACGTTGACTTTATGATAGGCAGCAAGGACCTTTCCATTGTCGGCGTAACCAAGGACGGCAAACGCGTTCAGATTTTCAAAGACGGAAACTGGGCTATATAATAAGTTCAGATCAAAATAAAGCAATGTAAAAATATGGCGCACATCTGTGCGCCATATTAATATTTTAAATCGCGCCGCGCGGCAGAAAGCCGCGCGGCGCGATTTGATTGCATTTTAAGTATTTTACATCAGACAATATGAAGCACATAAAATTTAAGGTAATGCGTTTCGTCGGCGCAAAGAAGGGAAGGGTGGTCGGGCGCCTGGGTCTTGACTTCCACGCTGCGCACAGTGCGGCCGCTTTCCTTGGCGGCTTCGGTAAGCATGCGCTCGAACAAAGTCTGCGTCATGTAGTGGGAGCACGAGCAGGTTATTAAAAAGCCGCCGCTTTTTACAAGTTTCATACCCTGAATATTTATGTCTTTATATCCGCGGTAAGCATCTTTTACTTCGTCGGCAGTTTTGCAGAAAGCGGGGGGGTCGAGTATTACGAGGTCGAAAGTTCTGCCCTGTTTTCTGAAATCGCGCAAAAGCGCGAAAGCGTCGCCGCATACCGTACTTATATTTTTCAGTCCGTTGATTTCTGCGTTTTTCATAACGCTGTCGAGCGCAGGCTGCGATACGTCGCACGCTGTTACGCTTTTTGCCACCGTTGCACAGTTTACGGTAAATCCGCCGCTGTTGCAGAAGCAGTCCAGAACGTCGCCGCCGGCCGCATAACGGCGCGCGGCAAACCTGTTTTCCTTCTGGTCGAGGAAATAGCCCGTCTTCTGACCGTTCTTGACGTCGACAAGCATTTTAAGCCCGTTTTCTTCTATTTCCACAAGTTCTGGCACCTCGCCGTACAGAACGCCTTTTACTTCCTGTAAGCCTTCTTTTTTTCTCAGAGCCACGTCGCTGCGCTCAAAAATGCCCTTGGGCGAAAAAATTTCCGCAAGGCATTCGGTTATAAGATTTTTGCGCATGTCAACGCCGAGCGACAAAAACTGAACGGCAAGATAATCGCCGTATTTATCTACGATGAGAGCGGGGAGGTTGTCTGCCTCGGCAAACACAACCCGGCAACAATTATCGTAGCCGAGCTTTCTGCGGTACTGCCAGGCATCGCCGAGGCGCTTTAAATAAAAGGCTTTATCGTCAGTTTCGTTTCCGCGTATGAATATCCTCACAAGTATCTTGGAAGCGTGGTTTATGTAACCCTTTCCTATGAACTTGCCGTCGTTTGAAAATACAGAGGCTAAAGAACCGTTCTTGTCTTTGCCTTCAATGCGGGCGACTTCGTTGGCGTAAACCCAGCTGTGACCCGCAACAATTCTTTTTTCTTCATTCTTTTTAAGATATAATTCGTAAGCCATAGTTTAAGTTTATCAAAGGTTGCCAATAAAAGCAATTATAAAATCAAATATAATTGCTTTTTAAAGTCAAAAATGTTAAACTTTATTCGGTATGAGAAAATTACTTAAATATCTTGTAAGCTACAAGAGAGAGAGCGTGCTCGCGCCGCTGTTCAAATTCCTTGAAGCGTGCTTCGAGCTGATAGTTCCGCTTGTCGTTTCAGCCATAATAGATAACGGCATAACGGGCGGAAAGGGCACAACATACATAATAGAAATGTGCCTGATTTTAGTCGCTCTCGGAGCTGTAGGTCTGGTCTGCGCTGTGTTTGCGCAGTACTTTGCCGCAAAGGCAGCCGCAGGTTTCGCAAAATACTTAAGGCGCGACCTGTTCAACAAAATGCAGTCGCTTTCCTATTCGGAGATAGACGGCCTGGGCACTTCGCGCATGATAACCAGAATGACGAGCGACGTAAACCAGGTACAGAGCGGCGTAAATATGGTTCTGCGCCTTTTCATGCGCTCGCCCGTAATAGTATTCGGCGCGATGATATGCGCGTTCCTCATTGACGCTCTTGCGGGCGGAATATTCGCCATAGCGATAGCCGTGCTCTGTATAATAGTTTTCAGCATACTTTTGGTTACGATACCTCTTTACAGGCGCGTTCAGGGCAACCTTGACGGTATAACGACTTATACCCGCGAATCGCTCACGGGCGCGAGAGTCATACGCGCATTCTGCAACGAGGACAAGGAAATTGCCGCATACAACAAGCAGAATGCCGCGCTCAGACATTCGCAGACTTTTGCGGGCTGGGTTTCGGCGCTTATGAATCCGCTCACATATGCGGTGATAAACATAGGCGTAATTGCGCTTTTATACACGGGAGCGCTTAAGGTTGACGCCGGCACGCTTTCCACAGGCGACGTGGTGGCGCTTTACAACTATATTTCGCAGATTCTGGTAGAGCTTATCAAGCTTGCCAATCTTATAATTACGGTAACGAAATCGTTTGCCTGCGCGGGCAGATTAAGCGAAGTGCTTTCCATGCAGTCCTCGCTTAAGCACGGCGAAAAGATAAAGGCGGAGGGAATGCCCTACATCAGCTTTGACGGCGTGTGCATGAAGTACGCGCCCGACGCCGGCAACGCCTTAACCGACGTAAGCTTCACCGCCGAACGCGGCGATACTATAGGCATTATAGGCGGCACGGGTTCTGGCAAAACTACGCTTGTCAATCTTATTCCGCACTTTTACGACGCAAGTTCGGGCACTGTAAGCATAGACGGCATAAACGTTAACGGCTACACGGACGAGGAAATACGCTCAAAGTGCGGCATTGTTCCGCAGAAAGCCGTGCTGTTCAACGGTACGATAGCCGAAAATCTGCGCTGGGGCAAACCTGACGCTACCGAAGACGAGCTGATGCAAGCGGTGGAAACGGCGCAGGCTGCCGACGTTATCAGGGCTAAAAAATACGGACTCAATGAAAAAGTTGAACAGGGCGGACTGAACTTTTCGGGCGGACAGAGGCAGAGGCTTACCATTGCCCGCGCGCTTGTAAGAAAGCCTGAAATACTCATACTCGACGACAGCGCGTCTGCGCTCGACTATGCGACGGATGCAAGACTCAGGCAGTCGCTTAAATCGCTCGATTACAAGCCTACGGTATTCATTGTTTCGCAGCGCACATCATCAATACGCAACGCAGATAAAATAATAGTTCTCGACCACGGCGCGGTTGCGGGAATAGGCACTCACGAAGAACTGCTTGAAAACTGCCCGCTTTACAGGGAAATACATTATTCGCAATACGAGAAGAAGGAGGAAGCCTTATAATGCGTCCTCTCAACCAGAAACAGACGGTAAAACGAATATTCAGACAGCTCAGAGGCTATACATTTTATATAATACTGTCAGTGCTTATGGCAGTTATAACAGTAGCCGGCAACCTTGTCGTGCCCATATTCTTCGGCGACGCCATTAACTACATGATAAAGGGCGGCACGAACTGGGAGGGTATTTTCTTCTATTTTACCCTGATAGGCGTATCGATAGTGGTGACGTGCCTGTCGCAGTGGCTTCTGAACATCATCAACAACAAAATAACTTACTCGGTTACACAGGACATAAGGAGGGAAGCTTTCGAACATATTCAGAAGCTGCCTTTAAAGTACCTCGACGCACACCCCTACGGTGACCTTGTAAGCAGAAACATAGCCGACGTCGACCAGTTTGCCGACGGACTTTTGATGGGCTTCACGCAGTTCTTTACGGGCATACTTACGATAATAAGCACGCTCGTGCTTATGTTTGTGCTCAACTGGATAATAGCGCTCGCCGTGTTCGTGCTTACGCCGCTTTCGCTTTTTATCGCCAAATTCGTTTCGACGAGAACATACAAACTGTTCAGAAAGAACTCCCGCATAAGGGGCGAACAGACAGCTTTCATAGATGAAATGGTGGGCAACTTAAAGGTAGTTCAGGCATTTTCGCACGAGGACGAAAACTCCGAAAAGTTTGACGAGATAAACGAACGCCTTACAAAAGCTTCTCAGGACGCAACTTTCTTTTCATCTCTGCCCAATCCCACTACAAGGTTTGTAAACTCGCTTGTGTATGCCGCGGTGGCGCTCGCAGGCGCGCTTACGATAATTTACCCTTCCGTTCTGCCTGTAGCGTTCAACGTGGGCAAGCTGAGCACTCTGTTAAGCTATGCAAACCAGTACACCAAGCCTTTCAACGAAATAACGGGCGTAATTACCGAACTACAGAACGCCATTGCGTGCGCGGGCAGAATTTACGAGCTTATAGACGAGCCCTTGCAAATTCCAGACGCACCCGACGCAAAAGAACTTGAAAACGTCAGAGGCGAAGTGGAGTTCAAAGACGTATGCTTTTCCTATTCTCAGGAACGCAAACTCATAGAAAATCTTAACGTTTCCGTAAAAGCAGGTCAGAGAATTGCCATTGTCGGTCCTACGGGCTGCGGCAAAACAACGCTGATAAACCTTTTAATGCGCTTCTACGATGTGGACGAAGGCTCTATTTCCGTGGACGGAAACGATATAAGGGACGTCACGCGCTCGTCTCTGCGCCGCAACTACGGCATGGTGCTCCAGGATACCTGGCTTAAAAACGGAACCATAAAGCAGAACATAAAGCTGGGTAAGCCCGACGCTACCGACGAAGAAGTTATAGAAGCCGCTAAAAATGCGCACGCGCATAAATTCATAGTTCAGCTAGAAAACGGGTACGATACAGTAATTTCCGAAGACGGCGGAAACCTTTCTCAGGGTCAGAAACAGCTTCTTTGCATAACGCGAATCATGCTCTCGCTGCCGCCGATGCTCATTCTGGACGAGGCGACATCCTCGATAGATACCCGCACGGAAATGCAGATACAGCACGCATTTGCAAAAATGATGGAGGGCAGAACGAGCTTTATAGTCGCACACAGGCTTTCCACGGTAAAGAATGCTGACCTCATTCTGGTTATGAAGGACGGCAAAATTATAGAGCAGGGCAACCACGAACAGCTTATTGCGCTCGGCGGATTTTATAATAAACTTTACAACAGCCAGTTCGCAGTTTGACGAACGCCCGCAAAGTATGTATAATATTAAAGGTGCGCCGCATGCGCGCATAAAAACCAACATTCAATAAAAACCTTGCTTTACGCAAGCGGAGAGATAAATGCTTCAGGTAAACAACGTATCGCTGCAGTACGGCAGCAAAAAACTTTTCGAGGATGTAAACCTCAAATTCACTAAGGGCAACTGCTACGGAATAATCGGAGCGAACGGCGCGGGCAAATCTACCTTTTTAAAGATTTTAAGCGGCGAAATTGAGCCCAACAAGGGCGAAGTTACGCTCGACAAAACCGAGCGCATGTCCGTTTTGCAGCAGAACCAGAATGCGTTCGATAACGTAACCGTTCTGCGCGCGGTAATGCTCGGACACAAGCGCCTCGTCCGCATAATGGACGAAAAAGACGCGCTTTACGCCAAAGCTGACTTTTCCGAAGAGGACGGCGTCCGCGCCAGCGAACTCGAGGCTGAATTTGCCGAGCTCGGCGGCTGGGACGCTGAATACGAAGCCCAGACGCTTTTGAACGAGCTTAACATAGGCGAAGAATACCACAACACGCTTATGGCAGACCTCGACGCAAAGAGGAAGGTGAAGGTGCTGCTTGCGCAGGCCCTTTTCGGCAACCCCGATGTACTTCTTCTGGACGAGCCGACCAACAACCTCGACATAAAGACTGTGCGCTGGCTTGAAAATTATCTTCTTGACTTCGAAAACACTATTATAATAGTTTCGCATAACAGGCACTTTTTGAACAAAGTGTGCACGCATATCTGCGACGTGGACTACGGCAAAATCAATATGATGCTCGGCAACTACGATTTCTGGTACGAAACCAGCCAGTTGCTTGCCCGCCAGCAGAAAGACCAGAACAAGAAGAACGAACAGAGGGCAAAGGAGTTGCAGGACTTCATTGCGCGCTTCGCAGCTAACGCTTCCAAGTCCAGGCAGGCTACATCGAGAAAGAAAGAGCTTGAAAAACTCACCATATCAGACTTCAAACCCTCGCTCAGAAAGTACCCTTACATCGATTTCAAATCTGAAAAAGAGCTCGGCAACGACATTCTGATGGTGGAAAACCTCACAAAAAAAGGTTACTTTGAAAATGTTTCGTTCACCGTGCAGAAGGGCGATAAAATAGGCATCGTATCGGACAAAAGTACCACAATTTCCATGCTCTACGATATCCTTATGGGCAAAGCCCAGCCCGATTCAGGCACAGTAAAGTGGGGCAAGACGGTAACGGCTTCCTACTTCCCCGAAAACAACAACGAATATTTCCAGAACTGCGAACTTACGCTCGTCCAGTGGCTCAGCCAGTTCTCCAAAGACCACTACGAAGAGTACCTGCGCGGCTGGCTTGGAAGGATGCTCTTTTCCGGCGAAGAGGCGTTAAAGCAGGCAAAGGTGCTTTCCGGCGGCGAAAAAGTAAGGTGCATGCTTGCAAAAATGATGCTCGAAGGCGGAAACTTCCTCATATTTGACGAGCCTACAAACCACCTCGACCTCGAAAGCATAACGGCGCTCAACAACGGCATGAAGAACTTCAAGGGCTGCATGCTGTTCACCTCGCACGACCAGGAACTCATGAATACCGTCGGCAACAGGATAATCGAAATCAACGGCACAAAGACGTTCGATAAAAATATTACCTACGACGAGTACATCGACCTTCTTTCCGAATAACGTCAAACACCCCTGCGGCTCTTCGCAGGGGTGTTTTTTCTTTGCATAAACTGCGACAAAGGGAGTACGCAGGTTTTATTAATTTTAAAATTATCCCGCAAGCAAATTCACTGAAGCAAGTAAACAAAATAAAATTTTTGTCGCAAATGCATTGAAACAAGGTCCGAACGCCCGCTTGCGACAGCATTTTACATTTACCCGCTCTGCCTTGACCGATTATTTTACAATATTCGACAAATAATAGTAAATTATTGTAATAATTTTAAATAATATTATTGATTATTTTACAAAAATACTTTACATATGCCATTTTCCATAGTATAATCGTACTTGTCAAACATAAAAAGCCTTTCGGAGGGGATTATGAAAACGGCGAATATTGTAATACTTGAAAGCAGCGAAGAGTTTCTTGAAGAACTGAAAAATTACTTTGACGGCAAAGAAGAATTCAATGTATGCGCGGTCACGGGCAGCGGCAATGCGGGCGTTGAGTACATAAACCAGTATAAGCCCGACGTGGTTATACTTAACCTTGTTTTAAGCGGGCGCGACGGATTTGCCGTGCTCGATTACATAAAAAACAACTGTCCGGAATGCCGCTCGATAGTTGTTTCAAACTTCTCTAACGAAAAAATTGTAAATTCTGCGATTGCGCACGGCGCGAGGTATTACTTTGTAAAACCCGTAGACCCGCAGAGCGTTGCCGAGCGGGTAAAAGAAATACTCAACGAGCAGACCACGGAATACAAAGTTTCCGCCGAAGTCCGTGCAAAGCGAAGGGTAGCTTCCATAGACGAGAAAATAAGCAACATATTTATTTCCATAGGAATACCGCCGCACATAAAAGGTTACGTATACCTGCGCGAAGGAATAAAGATGGCTATAGAAAATCCGTCTATCATAAATAATGTAACAAAGGAGCTGTACCCGAGCATAGGCAAAAAGTTCGACACGACGGCGAGCAAAGTCGAAAGGGCCATACGCCACGCCATAGAAGTTGCGTGGAACCGCGGCAGAGTGGATGCCATCAACGCCATATTCGGAGTAAGAGTGTATATCGGCAGCGAACGCCCCACGAACAGCGAATTTATAGCGCTTGTTGCAGATAAGCTTATACTTGAAGAACTCTTATAATTTAATTCCAGTTAAAGCGGCGCGCCTTTGCGGCGCGCCGCTTTATCATAAAGGTAAATCCGCCGCGTTTTAGCGAGCGCAAAACGCTTGATTTTTTGCGCGCATTATTATATAATTTATTAAGCTTGCCGCTGTGGTGGAATTGGCAGACGCGCTGGACTCAAAATCCTGTGGTAGCGATACCGTATCGGTTCGACCCCGATCAGCGGCACCAGACCTCCGCACCGAATTATCGGTGCGGAGGTTTTTTCGTGCATAAAAAATCAAATTGAGGCTTATATAAAAGTAAAAGGCTTTTATGCTTTAATTGCAACTTTTTTATTGCTTTTAACGGCATTAAATGTTAAAATTCAGTTATGGAAAAACTTGTTCTAATAGACGGCAACAGCCTTCTTAACCGCGCATTTTATGCGACGCCCGTCTTCACGACCAAAGACGGACAGCCTACAAACGCCATTTTCGGCTTTACAAAACTGCTTTTGAAAATTCTTACAGACGTAAAGCCCGAGTATATCATAGTTGCGTTCGATTTAAAAGCGCCCACATTCAGGCACAAAATGTATGACGGGTACAAAGCTTCAAGGAAAGGCATGCCCGATGAGCTCGCCGCCCAGGTAGAGCCGCTCAAATGTCTGCTTGCAGAAATGAAGGTTGCAACCTGTTCCGAAGAAGGATTGGAAGCCGACGACATCATAGGCACGCTGTCAAACAACTCCGCCGTACATTCGTACATCTATACGGGCGACAGGGACAGCTATCAGCTCGTAGACGAAAACACCGACGTATATTTCACAAAGCGCGGCGTTTCGGATCTCCTGAAGCTGAATATATCCAATTTCAAAGAGCAAACGGGGCTCGAGCCCGCACAGATTATCGACCTGAAGTCGCTTATGGGCGATAAATCGGACGATATTCCCGGCGTTGCGGGAGTAGGCGAAAAAACTGCGCGCACGCTTATTGAAAAATACGGAAGTCTTGACGGCGTTTACGCAAATATAGAAGAGATAAAGGGCGCGTTGAAGGACAAGCTTATCAGCGGTAAGGATATGGCTTACCTTTCATATACCCTCGCCAAAATAAACAGGAACAGCGGCGTTTCGGTTGACCTAAGCGAATGCCGCGCGCCTTCAAAATTCTCCGAAGGCGTAAAGAAGATGTTTTCCGAATTTGAATTCAGAAGCCTTATACGGGAAGACCTGTTCGAAGAAAGCGAGCAAGCAGAAACGGCCGCGCAAACCGATTATCCGGAACTTGTAACTTGCGATAATCTTGAAAAGTTCAGCGCGGCTGCGGAAAACTGCAAAAAATTTGCTGTCGTGCTTGAAGAAAACTCCTTGCACGTGTATTTCGGCAATACCGAGCACGCCCTCATATGCGGCGAAGGTTTCTTTAACGAACATCTTAGCCACGATGATTTTATTTCTGCTTTAAAAGTTATATTTTCAGAAAAAAGCAACACAGTTATAATGTATGACTGCAAGTCGGCTATGCACGCGCTGAGAAAGCTCGGCGTAAAGTGCAGCTGCTCGTTCGAAGACCTTTCGCTTGCCGTTTATCTGTGCGGCGAGGCGGGCGGCGAAAAGCTTGATGAACTGCTTGCAAACCACACGTTAAAAGCTGATTATTCGGCTTTCGGCGTAAACAGCTTATTCGATGAATACAGCAAAAAGCTCGTTCAGACTGACTGCCTTAAGCTTTATGAAGATATTGAAAAACCGCTCATAGCCGTGCTTTACGATATGGAAGAACAGGGAGTTGCCGTAAGCCGCGACGAACTTTCCTCTCTCGGAATGCAGTACAAAAAGACGGCGGACAATCTCGCCGAAGAAATCTTCAGCGACTGCGGCTGCACATTCAACTTAAACTCGCCCTCGCAGCTCGGCAGCGTACTTTTTGAAAAGCTCGGGCTGAAATCGGGCAAAAAAAGCAAGACGGGCAAATATTCCACGAACGCGGACGTACTTGAAAAGCTGGCCGAAGAAAACCCGGTCGCCGGCAAAGTTTTAAAATACAGATTTTACCAGAAATTGCTTTCTACCTATATAGAAGGGCTCAAACCTTTTATTGACAACAAAAATTTTGTACACACAACTTACAACCAGACCATAACGGCGACGGGCAGACTTTCAAGCACAAACCCCAACCTGCAGAATATTCCCATACGCGAAGAGGAAGGCAGGGAGCTGAGAAAAATGTTCGTCCCCAGACCCGGAAACGTGTTCATCGACGCCGACTACTCTCAGATAGAATTAAGGCTGCTGGCTCATTTTTCGGGCTGCAAGGAGCTTATTGAAGCTTACAACAGCGGCAAGGACATTCACGCGCTTACAGCCTCGCAGGTGTTCGGGGTAACAACAGATCAGGTTACGCCGAAAATGCGCAGAGAAGCCAAAGCCGTCAACTTCGGAATCATATACGGCATAAGCGAATACGGACTTGCCCGCAACCTCGGCATACCGTTCGGCACTGCCAAAAATTATATAGAAAAATATTTCGAAACATACAGCGCCGTAAAAGAATACATGAACTCAAACGTAGAATTTGCACGCGCAAACGGATATGTTTCCACGCTTACGGGAAGGCGACGCTTTATTCCCGAAATCAAGTCCTCAAACGCCAACATAAGGCAGTTCGGCGAGCGCGCCGCAATGAATATGCCTCTTCAGGGCTCAAGCGCCGACATAATCAAAATTGCAATGATAAACGTGTACAAGCGCCTTGAAAGGGAGGGGCTTAAAGCTAAGCTTATACTTCAGGTTCACGACGAGCTCGTGCTCGACTGCCCCGAAGAAGAAGAGCAGAAGGCTGCGGAAATTCTTAAGTACGAAATGGAAAACGCCGTAAACTTAAGCGTTCCGCTCACGGTGGAAGTACACAGCGGCAAAGACTGGTATGATGCAAAATAAACGTATTTATGCCATCACCGGCGGCATAGGCTGCGGAAAGACGGCTGTATCAGACATAATTATGCAGGAAGGATACCCTGTATTTTCCTGCGACAGAATATATGCGGAACTTACGCGCGGCGGTGCGCTTGTTGAAGAGATTGAAAAGGCATTTTCGGGCGTAACTGCCGCCGACGGCTCGCTTGACCGCGCGGCGCTGTCTGCGCGCGTTTTTTCTGACAAGGTAAAGCTTGAAAAACTTAATAAGATAACGCATCCCGCAATAATGAAGGAGCTTTTAAACCGCGCGGCAAATGCGCAGAGCCAGGTTGTATTCTGCGAAGTTCCGCTTCTTTTTGAAAACGGCTTTGAAAAACTTTTTGACGGCGTGATAGTAGTTACCAGACCGCTCGAAAAGCGGATAGAAGCGGTGAAAAAGCGCAGCAGTCTTACGCGCGAAGAAGTGCTCGCAAGGATAAAAGCGCAGTACAATTATGAGAAAAACGACCTTTCTGGATACTACGCAGTGGATAATGACGGCTCGATAGAAGATTTGCAGGAAAAAATTAAAAAAATTCTTAAAAACATAACAAAATTGACTTGACATAATCAGCTATTTATTATAGAATAATTCTCGCTTGTGAGCGAAAGCGCACTCATGGCGGAATTGGCAGACGCGCAAGACTAAGGATCTTGTGGAGCGATCCATGCAGGTTCAACTCCTGTTGAGTGCACCAAAAATAAGCACAGACTTTTGTCTGTGCTATATTTTTTATATACGAAAATACAGGAGTTGAGGGGAGGGAAGTCGGCGAAATCTATCGCCGACAAAACAGCGGACACCCGCTGTTTTCCGTGCGCCGCGCTCAAGCGGCAACTCCTGTTGAGTGCACCAAAAACAGCAGATGAACAATTATGTTCATCTGCTGTTTTTTTGTCTTGAATAACAACAGGAGTTGAGGGTGGAGGCGTGAGCGGAAGCGAACGGTTTGCACGCGGACATAATACCAAAGAGAGAAAAATAGGCAAACTGAACAGCGGACACCCGCTGTTCACCGGGGCGCGCCGCCAAAGGCGCAACTCCTGTTGAGTGCACCAAAAATACAGGAGTTGAGGGACGAGCACAGATTTCTAAAAACAACGGATGCCCGTTGTTTTTTTATGCTCACTTATTTGACCCGAAGAAAAACCAACTAAAATCTAATTGAATCTTGAAAATAAACTTTGTGTCTGTTATACTGCTTCTATGGGTAAGGTTATGAATATACTGCAATTTAAACGAGCGATGTGCTGCGGCTTAGGCAAATGCATTACTGAGTTGTCTGCTACCGTGGATATTATCAGATACAAAAATATTGTGTTGTGGGGATGTTTACACAACTTGTCTTACGATGTGTTGTTTGAAGGTACGCGGGCTTATTATGTCTATCAGTTGACCGAATTCTTTAATGACGAAATGTACTTTTTGCAACCGTTATCAAAAAAGTTTTCTGAACTTTTGTTTGTTGCCGATTCGGGGACTTTTGCTCATTGTTGCGAACTTCTGTGTCAATTTGCAAAAAACGGAAACGTTCTCGCCGATAGTGTTCTCAATGAGAAGTATGATGCTTTGTTATCTTTTTTGCTGAAAGTTTCTGATAAGAAAGCGCGGAAAAAAGCTTCCGCAAATTTTGAGACTATAAGTATATCATTAAACTCGCTGCATGGATTTGCTTTCTTCTGCAAATCTTGCAAAGATATTGGTAGTTTGCTTCTGCGCAATAAAGATGCAGATTTTACCTGGTTTTTATGCAATGGCGAAAGCAAGTTCGGCAAAAAGCGGATAGAAAAATTCTTGAAACAAAAGAGCACTGAAGGGGAAGAATACGACATCTTTTATAAAATTATGCTCACGAAAGGCGACAAAACAAAACCCGCAGAAAAAGAAAGGACAGCGGCAAAACTTATAAAAAAATTAGAAAAAGGAACAGACGGCTTTATTGACAGGTTCCATCTCCGTTACACAATAAATGAAGAACAAAGCAAGCTTATAGCCGATATGTTAAAACACACTCGCGGTGAAAAGCGAACAGCTCAGTTATTGCAATGTTTCAGCGGAGATTGTCCTTTAAAAAGTGAAGTACTGATTGACTTTTATGAAAAAGGCGGTGCAGTATTGAAGAATGCGACCCTGCGGATTTTAAGCGAGCGGAAAGAAACCGGACTTCGTGAATTTGCTCTGAAACTTCTTACGGAGGATAAAGTCAACGGAAAAGCTGTGCAACTAATGCTGAGCAACTGTTTGCCGGGTGATGAGAAAATTTTGCTTTCAGTCCTTAAAAAACTTAAAATTGATTATAAAAACAGCGAAAACTGGCATTCAGCCTTTACCGCCGTGCTGGCAGCGGCTTCACAAAAAATAAAGATATCAGAAGATGTTTTGTTATATATTTATGAAAACTCTCTTTGTTCATTATGCCGTGCGGATACACTGCGCTTGCTTGCCAAAAGAAGATGGCTATCAGAAGATATTTTGAACGAATGCCTGCATGACTCCGATTGCAATATTCGGCTGTGGGCGGAAAAGGAAACAGTCAAAAGAGGAAAAACTGTATGAATAAAAGATTTTTATAATCATAAAAACTTTCCGATTAAAAGCGCAGCTAATTAAATTGAACAACGCCAAAAAAATTGATAGCGGAAAAATTTAAAGTTAACAAAAAATAAGCGGTGCGGAAATTTTCCGCACCGCTTAAAATTTAAATTTCCTTACTGCTTAGAGAACTGGTCTTTACCAACGCCGCAAAGAGGGCATACGAAATCAGCGGGCACATCTTCCCACTTGGTTCCGGGAGCTATGCCATATTCGGGCGCGCCTTCTTCTTCGTTGTATTCCCAACCGCATACGTCGCATACATACGTCATACAAATTTTCTCCTGAATTTTTAATTTATATCTTAACAAGATACATTCTTATTATATAGCATTTAACTGTTATTGTCAAGGGTATAAATAAAATTTTCAGTCGGCCGACATTCTTCATCTTGCTATGCTGAGCGGACGGAACTTTTCGGAATCCTGATTATATCAGGTTATGCCGTTTCTGGCACGAAATGCAGTTTTTTTTTACGAAATTGTTACAAAAATTTGCAATTGAGTCTTGAAATATTTTAACAAATATGGTAAAATAAATTAGGTAATCAGGTAAATAAAGCCTTATGGGCAAGGCGGCGCTTTTAAAAGCGCGCTTTGTATAAAAATATATTACGTCAAATAAATTTTTTGGGGGACATAAGTTATGCTAAGAAAGAAAGAGTGTGTAGCAATGTTGCTTGCCGGCGGGCAGGGCAGCCGTCTTTACGCGCTTACCAGCAACATAGCAAAGCCTGCCGTATCTTTCGGCGCGAAGTACAGAATCATAGACTTTCCTCTGTCTAACTGTATAAATTCGGGCATAGATACCGTCGGCGTTCTTACACAGTACCAGCCGCTCATATTGAACGAATATGTGGGCAACGGACAGCCTTGGGATTTGGACAGAACATTCGGCGGCGTTCATATCCTTTCGCCTTACGAGGCCAAGCAGTCCACGTCGTGGTATAAAGGCACGGCAAACGCTATCTATCAGAACATCAGATTCATGAAGATGTACGACCCCGATTACGTTCTTATACTTTCGGGCGACCACATCTACAAAATGGATTACGACAAAATGCTCAAGGCGCATAAGGAAGCAGGCGCTGCGTGCACCATTGCATGCATGGAAGTGCCCTTAAAGGAAGCTTCCAGATTCGGTATACTCAATACCAATCCCGACGGCAGCATTTACGAATTCGAAGAAAAACCCGCAAAACCCAAGAGCAACCTCGCATCTATGGGCATATACATTTTCAGCGCGGACAAACTTTTCAAGTACCTCGAACTCGACGAAAAAGATCCCAAGTCTGAAAACGACTTCGGCAAGAACGTGCTTCCCGCAATGCTCAACGCAGGCGAAAAGATGTTCTCTTACCGCTTCGACGGCTACTGGAAAGACGTAGGCACTATAAGCTCGCTCCTCGAAGCAAACATGGACCTTTTAGGCGTGACCCCCAAATTCGACCTGGACGACCAGGATTTCGTTATACATTCCAGAAGCCCGCTTTCGCCCCCCGCATATGTAGAAGGAGATGTTAAAAACAGCATAGTTGCAAACGGTTGCGACATAGAAGGCGACATCATAAACTCCGTGATTGGCACCAACTGCATAGTTGAAGCTGGAGCCACCGTAAAAGACAGCGTTCTTATGGGCAACATAACGGTAAAGAAAGGCGCAATGGTTAACTACTCCATAATAGACGAAGAAGTAACCATAGGCGAAAATGCGGTTATAGGCGCAGTGAAGGAAGAGGCCTGCAAGGTTGAATCCAAGACCGCAGGCATAACCGTTCTCGGCAGAGGCATTACCGTTAAAAAGGGCGGAAAAGTTTCCGCCGGCGAAATTGTGGATAAGGACGTATAAGGGAGGAAAAAACAATGGCTTCTACTGTCGGAGTTATATTTTCAAGCATAAATGACGAAAACGTACCTGAGCTCACCAGAGTAAGATCGATGGGTTCGGTGCCCTACGGCGGAAGGTACCGCCTTATAGACTTTGCGCTCTCCAATATGGTTAACTCAGGAATAACCACTGTAGGCGTAATAACCAAACAGAATTATCAGTCGCTCATGGACCATCTCGGCACAGGCAAAGACTGGGACCTTGCAAGAAAGGAAGGAGGACTTATTCTGCTTCCCCCGTACAGCGACGAATCGGAAACGCTTTATAAAGGCAGGCTTGAAGCGCTTAAAGGCGCTACGTCCTTCCTTAAAAAGTGCAAGCAGGATTACGTAGTTCTTTCGGACAGCGATTCCGTTTATAAACTTGATTACAGCGACGTTATAAAATTCCACGAAGAAAAGAATGCTGACATTACGCTTGTTTATCACGAGCATCAGGTTTCCAAATCGCGCTATTATGTAACGTTTGAAACGGCAAACGACGGAAGAATTACCGACCTTTGCATAAATCCCATCGCAAAGGGCGTAAAAAAGAATTACATAAACGTAATGGTTGCCAGAACGTCTTTCCTTCTCAACCTCATTCAGGACGCCATTCAGCACGGCTACAACAGCTTCGGCAGGGATATACTTGTTCCCGGCGTAAAGAACATGAGGCTCTTCGGCTACAAGATGAACGGCTATTACGCAAACATCGATTCGCTCGTCGCTTACTTCAATTCGAATATGGATCTTCTCAAAAAGGATATCCGCTACGAAGTATTCGGCAACAGAGACGTTTATACGAAAGTCAACGACAGCGCTCCCGCAAAATTCACGGACGGAGCAGTTGTCAAAAATTCGCTCATATCTGACGGATGCCTCATCGAAGGCACAGTTGAAAACTGCATACTTTTCCGCGGCGTAAAAATCGGCAAGGGTGCTGTAGTTAAAAACTGCATTCTCATGACCGATAACTATGTCGGACACGACTGCAACCTCTCTTACGTGGTAAGCGACAAGAACACTATAATAAGGGACAACAGAGTGCTTGCAGGATGTGAATTGCAGCCCTACTTCATAGGAAAAGGCTCGCTTATTTAAAAAACAAACGCGAGGTGATTTACCGATGGCTGAAAATATCACAAATAACAATAATGTTGCCGCGGAGAAAAAGAAGGTAGGCGTTCGCATTGCGTCTGCAACCCACATCCGCCGCAGAGTAACCGCAGCAAAAGCGGTAAAGGAGGCTGAAGTGCCAGTTCAGACAGAACCCGTCGCAATGAGCGACAAAAAGAAAATTTTATTTGTAGCTTCTGAATGCACGCCTTTCATTCAGACAGGCGGTCTTGCAGAAGTCGTCGGTTCGCTTTCAAAAGCGCTCGCCGCTACCGGAAAATTTGACGTCCGCGTAGTAGTTCCCATGTATTCAGATATAAAGTGGGAATTCAAACAGCAGTTCAATTACATAGGAAATATTTACGTCCCCCTTGCCTGGAGAAACCAGTACTGCGGTATCTTCACTTATGAAAAAGACGGCGTTACGTTCTATTTCCTCGATAATGAGTTCTATTTCAAACGCCCCGGCTGCTACGGTTATTTCGACGACGGCGAAAGATTTGCGTTCTTCTCGCGCAGCGTTCTCGAAATAATGCCTTTCATCAATTTTTATCCCGACATAATGCACTGCCACGACTGGCAGGCGGCGCTTGCAGCCATTTACCTTAAAACCAACTACTGCTTCAGGCAGGAATATCAGTTTATAAGGGCGCTGTTCACAATCCATAACATCGAATATCAGGGCATTTACTCAATGGATATCCTGAGCGATTTGTTCGATATTTACGGAACTTATGCGGGACTTGTTGAATATAATAACTGCATAAACCTTATGAAGGGCGCAATAGAATGCTGCGAAAGATTCTCTACCGTAAGCCCTACATATGCAGAAGAAATCAAGAATCCTTATTTTGCGCACGGTCTTGACCCCATTATACGCAAAAACGAGTTCAAACTCACAGGCATTCTCAACGGCATAGACGATATGGGGTACAATCCCAAGTACGACAAGCATCTTTTCGCGCCCTATTCGCCCGAAGATTTTGCCGGAAAGAAGGTCTGCAAGTCAGAACTTCAGCGTATGCTCGGACTTAACGACAGCGCAGATACGCCCATCATAGCCATGATTTCGCGCCTTGCGGCTCACAAGGGTCTTGACCTTGTAACTACCGTTATAGACGAAATTCTGCAGGACGACGTACAGTTCGTGCTTCTCGGCACAGGCGAATCTCACTTCGAAGGCTGGTTCTCGGATCTTGCAAGGCGCTATCCCGGAAAGGTAAGCGCAAACATCATGTTCAACGGCGACCTTTCGAGGAAAATTTATTCTGGTTCGGATATTTTCCTTATGCCTTCCAAGTCTGAACCCTGCGGACTTTCCCAGATGATAGCCTGCCGCTATGGCACAATTCCCGTTGTAAGGGAGACGGGCGGACTTAAAGACAGCATTAAACCGCTTGAAAACGGCTTTACATTCACAAATTACAACGCACACGATATGATGTACGTAGTGCGCGAAGCTATTGCCGCTTATAAAAACAAAGAAGAGTGGGCAAAACTTATGTACAGAGCCGCAACGACTGACTTCAGCTGGAACCAGTCGGCAAAGCAGTACGAATCACTTTATTACGATATGCTCAAATATTGAGTTGCGTATTTTGTAAAATTCTGCTATAATTCAATAGTAAAACAAATGTTAAAGACCTTTCTTTTTAAGAAAGGTCTTTGCATGGTAGATATTGTTGATTTTATTTACTGGACAAAGGAGAATAAGGTTAAAGAATGAGCACAGCTATTACCGAAAAGGAAGTAAAAGAGGCCATTAAAGGCAAACTTTCGCGTTATTTCGGCGTAAGCCCTACCGAGGCTACCGAAGAGCAGATGTATAAAGCTGTAGTAATGAGCGTCAGAGATATTCTGCTTGAAAAGAGGCAGCAGTTCCACAAAAAAGTAAAGGCAAAGCGCGCAAAACGCGTTTATTACCTCTGCATGGAATTCCTTCTCGGCAGATCGCTTAAAAACAGCATTTATAATTTAAGCGCTACAGACGTATATAAAAAAGTCGTATCTTCATACGGCTTCGACCTTGAAAATCTTTACGAGCTCGAGCCCGATGCAGGTCTCGGCAACGGCGGTCTCGGCAGACTTGCCGCTTGCTTTATGGACGCGCTCGCTACAGGCAATTACCCCGCAATGGGCTATTCGCTCCGCTATGAATACGGTCTGTTCAAGCAGAAGATAGTGGACGGCTGGCAGATAGAATTGCCCGATGTATGGCTTCCCGGCGGCGAAGTATGGCTTACCAACAGAAGCGATAAATCTTTCGTTGTAAAATTCGACGGTCAGGTTCAGGAGAAGTGGACCAAATACGGAATGCAGACCGAATACGTCAACTGCACAGAAATCGAAGCTACGGCTTACGATATGATGATTTCCGGCAAAGACAGCGAAGCTGTATCCGTTTTAAGGCTGTGGAAAGCTAAGCCCGTTCAGGACTTCAACATGAAGTTGTTCTCTCAGGGCGAATATTATCAGGCGATGAGCGAAGACAACGACGCCGACCTTATAACAAAAGTTCTTTACCCTGCCGACAACCACGAAGGCGGCAAGTCGTTAAGGCTCAAGCAGCAGTATTTCCTTTGCTCGGCATCTATTCAGAACATAGTAGCTGACCACAAGCACCGCTACGGCGACCTCAGAGATCTTCCCAAAATGGCGGCTATCCATCTGAACGACACTCACCCCGCAATGGCAATTCCCGAACTTATGCGTATCCTCATCGACGAAAATTTCTTCAGCTGGGAAGACGCATGGGCAATTACCACCGCAACGTGCGCATATACAAACCATACAGTCCTTTCAGAAGCGCTTGAAACCTGGTCGGAAGATTTGGTACGCAGAAAGGTTCCCAGAATTTATTCCATAATTCAGGAAATAAACAGGCGCATGTGCGAAGATTTGTGGAAAAAATATCCCGGCGAGTGGAGTAAGATTTCACGCATGGCCATACTCGAATACGATAAAGTCAAGATGGCAAACCTCTCCGTATATGGCGGTCACAAGGTAAACGGCGTTTCCGCACTTCACAGCGAAATAATCAAAAAGTCAATTTTCAAAGATTTCTACGATTACACGCCCGAAAAGTTCACCAACGTTACCAACGGCATTGCGCACAGAAGATGGCTCTGCCAGTCCAACCCCGAACTTTGCGAACTTCTTAACGAATGTATAGGCGACGGCTACGTGCTTAATGCGGCTGTACTTGCCGACTTCAAGAAGTTCCAGAACGATGCATCGGTATTAAAGCGCCTCGGTGAAATAAAAGCTATCAAAAAACAGCAGTTTGCCGAGTATGCGTTCAAAAAGCAGGGAGCGCTCATCAATCCTGAAACCCTCTTCGATGTTCAGGCAAAGCGCCTTCATGAGTATAAGCGCCAGCTTTTAAATGTTCTCAATATAATCGATACCTATCTCGACCTCAAGGAAAATCCCGAGCTTGAAATTCAGCCCAAGACTTATATCTTCGGTGCAAAGGCTGCTCAGGGCTACCAGATGGCTAAAAACATCATTAAGCTTATCAATTTCCTTGCAGAAGATATCAAGAAGAATAAAAAGGTAAACGAAAAGCTCAACGTCGTTTACATGGAAGATTACAACGTTACTATGTCTGAAAAGCTTATGCCCGCTTCGGAAATCTCTGAACAGATTTCACTTGCAGGCAAAGAAGCGAGTGGCACGGGTAACATGAAGTTCATGATTAACGGCGCACTTACGATTGGCACGCTCGACGGCGCAAACGTTGAAATGTCTGAAGCTGTCGGCGATGACAACATCTTTATATTCGGTCTTAAATCAAACGAAGTTGACGATATCTGGAAGTCTGGCTACAGCTCGAACAAATATTACAACGACTCTCCCAAACTTCGCAGAATAATCGAAGCGCTTATTGTAGGATTCAACGGCCAGTCTTTCTCCGACATCGCTGCATATCTTACGACAGGCACTGTAGGCGCGCCCATAGCTGACCCTTACATGTGCATGGCAGACTTCGAATCCTACAGGCAGACGCAGAAAGATATTTCCAAGCTCTACACGACGGATAAGAAGAAGTGGAACAAGATGTCGCTTATCAATATTGCATCTTCAGGTATATTTGCAGCAGACAGAAGCATTAAAGAATATGCCGAAAACATCTGGAATCTTAAATCACTCAAGGGTTAATCCGATTAAAAGATTTTCCACCCGAAAGTTTAAGATTATTTAATTAATAATTTTTGAATTTTAATTGTACCTTGGTTCAATTTAAGATTTAACTAACTCAAGCAGTAGCGGGAGCTGGTAAACCAGTTCCCGCTACTTTTTATTAATAATTCAGTAAAATACGATGTACTATGCCAGACATAATATACTTATTCAATACGAATCAAAATAAAAATTTATGAAAAAGCCGTAAAAAGAAAGTTAAGATAAAAATAAAAGCTAAAATTCGATAGACATAGATTACTGAATTAGAATGCGGTAGGTAACCCTGCAACGGCGTTTGTGCGGAAAATTGCGTAAAACCCCATAGCAGACCCATAACAGACAATTTACAATTTTGCAGACAAACCTGACTAAAATTACTGACTGAACTGAAGCGATGTCTCAGTCATACGGGATTTAAGAAAACATAAAAAGTCTCAGCATAGCTCAATAGCTCAAAAACGGCCTCAGAAGTCATAAACCAACCAGACGAAGCTTCAGACAACTCAAACTGACTGGTTCCATTCCAATGGCTTTTTTTGCGCTAACACTTCGTAAAAGCTGTGTTTTACGAAGTGTTAAATGTATTCCCTTTAAGCTGATTTTTTACTTATTTTAGAACTTTTATGTATGGTAATGCTTGTCGCTGTTATGCGCTTTACTGTCATTATTGAGCTGGCTGCGTTAATACAGTTAAGCTTTTCTAATGCTCAGCGCTATGGCGTACGTTTAACTTATACTCTTAGATGTTACTTTCTGTACTGTACAGCTTGTAACTTGCTGTATTATTTGCAACTTGAATCTGTCCTGAAAGACCATTCCTCCGCAAAAGAAACCAAACGCATACCAAACAAACGCATCCAGTTTACTCTGGCCTCTCGTACAAGGCTTACCCAAAATTTCTGCCGTAACTTTTTAAGTCCTCAGATTATTCTACAGAAACGAGCCTACCTGCACAGGTTGTCATAGTCAAACTGATACCCCTTAAGTTATCTGTCGCAAAATCACAATTCTAACATCTTTACACAAAAAATCTGCCCTGTTTTAATAAAATATTTTCTTGTCTTTAAGCATTTCAGGGCATTATGGCTAACCTCTTTATGTAAATAAGATCGCAAATTTTCAGTAAACGTTGCGCCTTACAAAATTGTTGCGACTTGCATTTTCCCTTACTCAGATTTTATATTCGTTATCTCAAATTTTAATTAAGTTTCAGCTTATAAATAAATGTTCTGCCCGATTTTGCTTACTTATCTCCCATTAACAACGCCTGTTCCGAGTTAAAAATAAAGTCAACTATTCGTAAAATATTTGACTTTACTGCTGTTGCGGCGTATAATTTTTTATATGAAAAATTCGAATTACTACATTCAGCGAAACAATAAAAATATTGAAACAATCGAACGGCTTCTGAATGAAGAGCTTCCCGCTTTCTGCTTCGATTATTTTGTGGCAATAGAAAACCAGACGAGCTCGCTTACGCGACTCAACTACGCTCACGACCTTAAAATTTTCTTTTATTATATGCAGGAGCGCGTTTTTCGCGGCAAAAAGCTTATAAAAGACTTTACTCTGAATGACCTGGAAAGCGTTACCAATACTGATATAGAGTATTTTTTAGGCTTTCTTACACACTATAAATACGGCGAACGCGAACATTACTGCAACGAACGGGCAAAAGCCAGAAAACTTTCTTCTGTGAGAGCCATGTTCAAGCATTTTTTCAATAAAGGGCTGATTTCGGTAGATAATTCTGCCAAGGTTGCCACCCCTAAGCTCCACGAAAAACCTATTATACGCCTTGAGCAGAACGAAGTTTACGGCATTATTGACGCGGCTGAAAACGGCAGCGGACTCACAGCGCACCAGATGGCTTATCATGAAAAGAATAAAGTGCGAGACTGCGCTATTTTAATGCTTTTTCTCGGCACGGGAATACGTATAAGCGAGCTTGTAGGACTCAACAACGAAGATCTGAATTTTGACAATAACTCGTTCATAGTAACCAGAAAAGGCGGCGGAAAATCGATTTTATACTTTGATGCAGACGTTGCTGCTGCGCTGATGCGCTATCTCGACCAGAAAGAAGAACAGAAACAGCTAAGCCTTGAAGATTCGAATGCCCTCTTCCTCTCCAACAAAAACAGGCGCATTACCGTGCGCGCCGTTGAAAATCTGGTGCAGAAATACGCTAAAATAGTTTCTCCGCTCAAAAAAATTTCGCCTCATAAGCTGAGAAGCACTTACGGCACACAGCTTTATAAAGCCACGGGCGATATCTACATAGTAGCCGATATCTTAGGGCATAAAGACGTAAACACGACGCGCAAGCATTACGCCGCAATCAGCGACGACAACAGGCGTTCGGTTGTGGGAAAAGTAAAACTTGTACGCCCCGAAGACGAATAAATTATGGAAAACATCGAAAAAGTATATATAATTCAGCCAAGACTGGACGAAAATTGCCGCGTTCTGCACGATGAGGCCGTAGCGCTAATAGAGAGCGCCGGCGCGGCATACTGCGGCACGACTTATCAGACGATAAAAAAAGTTAATCCCGCAACTTACTTAGGCTCAGGAAAACTTGCACACATACGCGAGCTTTTAAGCGGTCTTGAAGACATAACGATACTGTTCAACGGCTCGCTTTCGCCGTCGCAGACACTTAACATATCTGCCGCTCTGGACGACAGAAAAGTAATAGACCGCACCACTCTCATTCTGGATATCTTTGCAAGCAGGGCTACTTCGAGCGAGGGCAAGCTTCAGGTTGAGCTTGCTCAGCTTAAATATATTTATCCAAGATTAAAAGGCAAAGGCGCAGCGCTTTCAAGACTGGGCGGCGGCATAGGCTCGCGCGGACCTGGCGAAACTCAGCTTGAAACTGACAGGCGACACATAAGACTGCGCATAAAATATCTGGAAGAGAGGCTTGAAGAAACCGAACAGCGCCGCGCGCTTACAGTTAAAAGGCGCGCAAAAGAAAATGTAAAGACAATCGCGCTGGTAGGCTATACAAATACAGGCAAATCCACACTTTTGAATAAGCTTACGGGCGCAGGCGTACTTGAAAAGGACGCGCTGTTCGCCACGCTCGACCCTACGGCGCGCAAAGTAAACATTCACGGACTGGAGTTTCTTTTAGTGGATACAGTCGGTTTTTTACAGGATTTGCCGCACGACCTTGTCGAGGCGTTCAAGTCCACCCTGGAAAGCGCGCTCAACTGCGACCTTGCGCTTATCGTCTGCGACGCGGCGGGCGATTACGACATGCAGTTCAGAACCACCATGCAGGTATTAGGCGAACTCGGGTTTGACAGACCATATCTGAAAGTGCTAAACAAATGCGATAAAATCGATGACTGCACGCCTTTTTCAGACTTTGTATGCATTTCCGCAAAGAGCGGCGACGGAACAGAAAACCTTGAAGACGAAATTTATAAAAGATTCCGCGAAAGTTTCAAAGAGTGCAGTCTTATAATTCCCTACAATGAAATTTCCGCCTATTCCTCAATCGCTGAATTTTTAACGGAAAAATCGCGCAGTTTCGATGAAAACGGGCTCAACATAGAATGCACGATAGAGAACATATACCTCAATAAATTTGAAAAGTATATAAAAAAAGCGTAACTTTCAGTTACGCTTTTTCTTATCGTCAAGACCTATTATTCCGTCAATTTTTATTGTGGCAAACTCCTTTATATCAAGGCACTTGCCGCAGTTATCGCATACTTTGTTCGGGTCGAGGTCGCACATCTCGCACTCCATGCAGCCGATGCATTCCCTGTCGTACAGAACGCATTCCTGCCTGTACTTCTTTTCTTCAGCCATACTTTACCTCCGTTTTTATATTATACACTAAAATTTTTAAAATTCAAGCAAAAAAGTAAGAACGTTTGTTTGCATTTTTAAAAACAATGTGTTACAATATATTCAGGAGATAAAAATTATGAAATCGAACGAAAAATATCAGGTCGTTTACGACTTCATCAGGAAGTACATATCTGAAAACGGTTTTTCGCCCTCCGTGCGCGAAATCTGCGCCAACTGCGGCATAAAATCCACGGCGACGGCTTACCAGTACATAAACCGTCTGAACGAACAGGGGCTTATAAACAAAGCCGGCAACAAGAAACGCGCGGTTTCGTTAAAGAGCAATGTAGCCGGCAGCGTCAACGTTCCGCTTATAGGTACGGTAGCCGCAGGTCAGCCCATCTTTGCCGAACAGAATTATGAGGGGATTTACGCCCTTCCCTCCGACTTTTTCGGCAACGACGAAATGTTCATGCTGACAGTCAAAGGCGATTCCATGATTAAAATAGGCATGTTTGACGGCGATAAAATAATCGTCAAAAAGCAAGACACCGCCGACAACGGCGATATCGTTGTTGCGCTCGTGGACGACAGTGCAACCGTCAAACGCTTTTTCAGGCGCAACGGAAAATACATTCTTCACCCCGAAAACGACGACATGAGCGATTTCGTTTTCGATAATGTATCCGTGCTCGGAAAAGTTGTAGGACTTATGAGAAATATTTAAATTGGTTTTACAGATTTTGAAAGCGTACGGCGCAAACTTTTAAGTTTGCGCCGTACGCTTTTATATTCAGGATTTAAAATGTTCGGATGTTAAGATTAAAGCGACTTGAGGTAATTAACTTCGGCAGGGGTAAGCTTTCTGAACGCGCCTCTTTCAAGCCCGCGCAGAGAAAGTTCGCCCACCTTGGTTCTCTTTAAAAGCGTCACCTCTCTGCCAATCGCCGCGAACATTTTACGTATTTCACGGTTTTTTCCCTCGCGCAGAGTAAGTTCTACCCTTGTAAATTCCTTATTTGTCTCTATAATATGCGCTCTGCACTTTTTGGTAACATAACCGCCCTCTATCTCTATTCCGCTGCGGATAGGATTGAGGTCGCTTTCCGTCAGTCTGCCCTCAACCTTTACCGTATACGTTTTGGGCACTTCGTTGGAAGGATGGGTAAGGTGCTGCGCAAGCTCGCCGTCCGTTGTCAGTATCAGAAGACCTTCACTGTCGTAGTCAAGTCTGCCTACAGGGTAAACCCTGCCTACTCCGCTCCCGAGTATGTCCATAACGGTTTTTCTGCCCTTGTCGTCAGATACGGTACTTATATACCCCTTTGGTTTGTGCAGAATATAATATTCATTTTTCTTTACAGAAACAGTCTTGCCGTCCACGCTTACGCTGTCGCCTTCCGTGACTTCCATTCCGAGGTCGGCTGTCTTTCCGTTTACGGTTACGCGGCCCTCCGATACAAGTTTATCGCAGGCTCTCCTGCCCGCAACGCCGCACTGTGCCAAAAATTTATTTATTCTCATAGTATAAGCCTTTAAATGTTCTTTAGACTATACTATATAAATTTGCGCTAAAAATCAAGTCATTTTCCCTGTAAATTTTTAATTGACCTGCAGGACAATTATCCTGTGTAAAATCTGAGCCGTAAGGCACGCAACAATAATTGATTTGTCCGCCGCGCCCGGCTACGAAAGTTGCGTCGCTTTCAATCCTGCACGGCACGCCTTTACACATGAACACTTTTTCATGCGGAACTTTATATAAGGCGTAACACGAAAAACAACTGTCTAAAAGCTGCGCGCTCTTTGCGTACATATCGTATTCGTTCAGCACAACGCATACAAGCTCCATGCCGTCGCGCTCAGCGGAAGAGACGAGGCATCTGCCAGCCTTTGTTGTGTAGCCTGTCTTTACCCCTGTCGCCCCCTCATAGTTATACAGCATTTTATTTTTGTTGGAGTAGCTTCTGAACTTGCCCTGCCAGCTCTTTGTGCCGACAACCTTTCTGAACAGAGCATTTTTCATGGCGGCGCAAGTTATAGCGCAAAGGTCGTGCGATGTGGTATAGTGATTATCATCGTGCAGCCCGTTAGGATTGCAGAAATGAGTATTTGTCGCACCTATCTCCTCCGCACGCTCGTTCATTCTTCTGACAAATGCCTGCACGCTTCCGCTGTGTATTATGGCGAGAGCCACCGCGCTGTCGTTGCCCGAGCGGAGCATAAGCCCGTACAGCAAATCGCGCACGTCTATTTCTTCGCCCTTTTTCAGATAAATGCTGGAGCCTTCCACTCCTGCAGCCTCCTGAGGCACGGTTACTATGCGGTCAAGGTCGCAGTCCTCGCATATAAGGAGCGCGGTCATAATTTTTGTAGTGCTCGCCATAGGCAGTTTTGCGCCGGGGTTATTTTCCGAAAGAGTCGTGCCGGTAGAAAGCTCCATCACGGAATAAGACGAATAAGCTCCCGCGGCAACCGCAGGCAGACTTGCCGCGCAGGATAATGCACACGCAAAAAGTACGGCGGCGGCAAATGCAAGCGCGCAAACGCGGCGCAATCTCAGTCCGGATTTAAACATTGTCCTGTATGGTGTGAACAAGGTCCCCCGTCTTTTCTATCAGCGCGTCTATGGCACCGTCGTTCATCTTAAGAAGCCTGCAGCCCTTGCCGTCGTCAATAAGAAAGCCGCTCGGCTTAACCGAAATAACCGTGCCGTTGCCGCCTGCGATTTTAAAGCCGTCTGCCTGCTTGTAAGTTTTGATATCGCCGTATTCGCCTCCGCCGCTTAAATTCACTACGGTTACGGAAGAAAGCGGTATCACCTGCGTACCGCTTACCGTAACGATAGGTTCGCCTATAACCGTGTTGGCGTCCGCAACTTTTTCAAGCGCCTTGGGCGGCTGGTCAAAATTATTATCCCTCAATCTTTCTTTAATTTTCATTTATCCTCTCCAATAAAAGTATAAACAATATTTTAAGCGCCGTTATGAGGTTTATTACGCTCACTACTTTAGCGCTGTACATTATGTCGCCGTGTTCTTCGTTTAAAATTACGTAATTTTTAAGCTTGCACGCGCTCCCCTTCTTTGAAATATAGCTGTAAACAGGGAAAGTGGCCGCACTCTGCAAAAGCGCCGCGTACGCGACTGAATCCGATTTCAGTCCGAAATCCGAAAGCTGAATTACTTTGAACACGCAAAGATTATCGAATACTATTTTTCCGTCTTTTATAGCCTCCGCGGGATTAAATCCTGCGACTTTGCCGTTTATTCTCAGCTTTCCGCCGTCGTCCGTATCCACGCTCAGAAAACGGAAAATGCGGTAAAGACAGAAATTCGCCGAAGCGTATTTTCTGCTGCTGTCAGCATAGGCGTAAACGCTTACATATACGGGCAGCACGCTGAAAAAGTAAAGCGAACAAACTCCGTAAACTATAAAATTTTCCACAACGTTATTATCGGCAATAACTGCGCAATTATGCAAAAATATACTTTCAAAGAGTTATATTTTTTAATTGCTTTTCGCCGAATCGCTTAAAACTTACCGTAAGCGGCATCGGTTATACAGGCAAACGCCGTATACATAAAAAAGCAAAAGGCATAAAAAAAGCGGCGCCGTCCGCACCGCTTTTTTATATTAAGTCAATCGTCGTCTTTAATCTTTATAACGTCGTCATCCTCGCCGAGGAAATCGGGAAGCTCGAAGCCGTCCTCAACAACGGGAGCTTTTGCCTCGTCCTTTTTCTTGGCCTCTGGAGCCGCCTCGCTGTCCTCTTCGGGGTTATAAACATCTTTTTTATAGAGATAATTGGAATCTTCCTCGTCGTCGCTGAACGCCATGCTGTTGAGTTCTGCAATCTGCGCCATCAGCTCGTCGTAATCGGGAAGCTCGTCTATGGAATTGAGTTTGAAGCGCTTAAGAAAATTATCCGTAGTGGCGTAAAGTATGGGCTTGCCCACCGTATCTTTTCTTCCGCAAGGATAAATCATGCCGAGGTCCAGAAGGGTATGAACGGCATAATCGCAGCTTACCTGCCTTATGTCTTCAAGCTCGGACCTGGTTATAGGCTGTTTGTAAGCTATTATTGCGGCGCATTCCAGAATAGTGCGGGTAAACTCCTTTTCCTTTATGGGCGTTATCACCGCCTGCACCTGCTCCTTGTATTCGGGGTTCGATGCAAACTGAAGTTTGCCGTTGAATGCAAGAATATGTATGCCGCTCTCGCCTGAATATCTCTCTTTAAGCTCGTCAACGCTGGCGTTGACCTCTTTTAAAGAACAGCCAACTTTTTCAACAATATACTTGACGGGCACAGGCTCGCCCGAGGCAAAAACTATAGCCTCAATTATATTCGTCAAACGTTTCACTTGAATCGTCCTTTAAATCCCACTCGGGATTGAGTTTGATATCTATTTCGCCGAAAACGCCCGTCTGTTCAACCATTATGAACTGGTGCTTGAGCATTTCCAGCATGGCCTGGAAAGTAGTTATGACTTCGCTCCTTGAATAAGTCGTGAACAGTTCTTCAAACTTCACTGCGCCGCGGCTTACAAGCGTATCCTTTATGAAGGTAACTTTTTCTTCAACGGTAAAGGTATCTTTCGGAATTTCGCGGATGTTCGTCTTTTCGCGGGCAAGGCTCTCGTTTTTGAGCATGAGCTTTGCAAACGCTTCCAGCAGAGCGCTTACCGTGAAGTCCTTATAAATTATTTTTACTTTGCTGAACTCCTTATCCAGCCCCTTGTAATAATAACCTACGGTCTCCAGCTCTTTAAGTTTCGGAGTTTCTTCCTTTATAAGCTCATATTCGCGCTGTTTGAGCTGTTCAATGAATGCCTGCTGTTCGGCAAGAAGGTCGTTATCCTCTTCTTCAGGCATATCGACAGGCGGCAGCATGCTCTTTGACTTTATATAAATAATCTGCGCCGCTATCTGAAGATACTCACTCTCTTTATCCACGTCGCGCGACGGCTGAGTCTTCATATACTCTATGTAGTCGAGGAACTGCTCGGTCACTTTGGACACGAACACGTCCTCGATATTTATCTGCGCAATGTTTATAAGGTGCAGAAGAAGGTCGAGCGGGCCTTCAAAATCGTCAAGCACCGTTGTGTAATCTACGTCCGATTCAAAGTCGCCGTACTTTTCAGCCTTGTTTTCCCTGACTTTCCCGCCTGCGGCTACTGCCGCGTCGCTTTCTGCAGAAACAGGCTGTACGCTTTCCCCGTCTTCCGTACCGCCGCTCTCTGCGGGGGCGGCGTTCATATTCTCATCATCTATCATAAAATCAATCCCCACAGCGCCTTGATAGGCCAGCCTATTATATCGGTCGCAAAACGCATCACGTATCCGAGCAGGTCAAAGTATGCAAGCGCGGGCAACAGGTTTGACCCCGCGCGGCACACAAAGCTTTCCAGAATCAGCACGAGAAGTATCGTCTGACCGTAATTGCCGAGAAACTGCCTCACCTTGTTCCACGGCTTTGTAAGCGATTCAAGCACTCTGAATCCGTCCAGCGGAAAAAGCGGCAAAAGGTTGAAAACCGCAATGCTCAGGTTATAACTGAAGACAAGCAGAAAAAACTGTTTGAGGAAATACGAACCTATATCGTTGCCGAGATATATTTCGCACAACCTGAGCAGCGGATAAAAAACAAACGCCAGTATATAATTTGCCGTAACTCCCGCAATGACCGTAGTGAACAGCCCGAGCTTATAATTTTTAAAATTGCGTGAATCCACAGGCACGGGGCGCGCCCAACCGAAACCGACGAGCGCGCACATCACAAAACCTATCGGGTCGAAGTGCTTCATCGGGTTAAGGGTTAGCCTTCCGTTTATTTTCGGCGTAGGGTCGCCGTTTTTATACGCCACGAAAGCGTGCGCAAACTCGTGCGGAACAAGCACGAAAATAAGCGCAAGCACAGACGCGACATAAAAGAGCACAGTTGCTATCATTATTTGAGATAATCGGGCAGAACGTCGTTGCGGACAATGTCCTCATACGTCTGCGGTTTTATTATGTAATCCGCCCTGCCGTCTTTTACAAGCACTGCGGGGGGTATAAAATTACGGTTGTAGTTGCTTGCCATCGAATAGTTATATGCGCCCGTCGAAAGAACGGCGGCAATGTCGCCCCTCTTTGCTTCGGGAAGAGGAACGTCGACTGCGATAATATCGCCGCTTTCACAGCACTTGCCGGCAATCGTAACCTTCTCCGTGCACGGTTCAGCCGCGCGGTTTGCAAGGAGCACCGTATATTTGGACTGGTAAAGCGCATACCTGGGATTATCGAACATGCCTCCGTCTATTGCGACGTACTTCTTTATGCCGGGTATATCTTTTATTGCGCCTACCGTGTAAAGGGTCACGCCGGCTTCGCCTACAATAGACCTGCCGGGCTCTATCACAAGGAAAGGCTTGCCAAGGCCGAGCTCTTCCGCCTTATTCTTTACAGCCGAAATAAGCGCCTCGAGGTATGCCGCATAACCGCTGACGTCTATCTTCGCGTCTTCGTCCGTATACCATATGCCGAAGCCGCCGCCGATGTTGAGCGTCTCTGCCTCAAAGCCCGTATCTTTCTTTATCTTTGCGATAAAGTCCATGGCTTTTTCCGCCGCCAGCACGAACGACTGCTTTTCAAAAATCTGCGAGCCGATATGGCAGTGATAGCCTTTAAGATTTAAATTGGACTTTTTGAGAATGTACGACGTTATTTTTTCGGCAGTGCCGTCGGATACGGAAAAACCGAACTTGCTGTCCGTGCGGGCAGTCTGAACAAACGCGTGGGTATGAGCTTCCACGCCGGGATTAATCCTTATAAGCACATCCTGCTTTCTGCCAGCTTTTTTGCAGAGCTCGTCGAGCATGTCTGCTTCATCGTAAGCGTCCACTACAATAGTGCCTACGCCGCTTTCAACCGCAAGCTCAAGCTCGCGCACGAGTTTGTTGTTGCCGTGCATATAAATTTTATCGGCAGGGAAACCCGCCTTTAACGCAGTATAAAGCTCGCCGCCCGAAACCACGTCGACGCCTATATTTTCCTGAGCGGCAATCTTATACATTGCAACGCAGGAAAAGGCTTTGGAGGCGTACAGTACAAGCCCGTGTCCGCCGTATTCCTTTCCGATAGTATCGCGGTAAACGCGCATCATTGCGCGGATATAGTTTTCATCGAATACATAAAGAGGCGTCCCGAAATTCTTTGCAAGGTCGACCGCGTCGCACCCGCCTATTTCAAGATGCCCCTTTTTATTGATTTTTAGCGTTTCTCTCTGGTTCATCTGACAACCCGCCGAAATAAAAATTATATTTTTATTTTACCAAAATACGGCTTAATAGTCAAATAAAAGTTCGGTTATAATTTTGTGTCGGTTTTATAAACTACGCTTAACTTATAAACTACGCCACTTTTATAAACTCCATCCGTCGGCAACCGCTTTAAGTCTGTCTGCGTATGAAGCTTTTTTAACATCTTCGGCAGAAACCACGTTTACGCTTTTATAAAGAACGCCCTCCCTGTAAACGTCTATTCTGCCAACTACCTGCCCCTTGGATACAGGCGCTTTTACCTTATTATCTGTGACTTCGAACGTTACCTCGGACTCGTCGCCCTTGCGGCAGAACAGATAGCAGTCGTCTTCCGGCATTACCGAATATGCCGCTTTTTTGCCGCCGTTGAGTTCAAAATCATCGTTTAAAGTTACGGTTTTATCAAGAATAATCTTATTTTTGAAATTGTTGAAACCGTAATCGAACATGCTTACGGCGCTTTTGAACCGGTTATCGCTCGTATCCGCGCCGAGCACAACGGAAACCAACCTTAAATTTTCCCTTTTAGCCGTAGTGGCAAGACAGTAGCCCGCTTCGTTAGTGAAGCCCGTTTTGCCGCCGTCGCAACCGTTGTACCGCTTAATGAGCTTATTGGTGTTTGTCATTGAAGTGACTCTGCCGTTGCCGTGCGCAAAATCTTCCTGCCATACGCGGCTGAAACTGAAGTATTCGCTGTGCCTTATGAGGTTGGAAAACATAACAGCCACGTCCGCCGCGCACGAATACTGCGTTTCTTTGGGCAGTCCGGTGCAGTTTGCAAAAACCGTATTTGAAAGCCCGAGTTCCGCCGCTTTTTTGTTCATGTCCGCCACGAACTGCTCTTCGCTGCCCGAAACCCTTTCGGCAACGGCAACGCAGCTGTCGTTTGCAGAGCATACGACTATGCTTTTTACAAGTTCTGAAAGCGGATAACTGTAACCGCTTTCAAGATAAATCTGCGAACCGCCCATCCCTGCCGCATTAGCGCTGACACTGACTTTTTCGTCCATCGAAACTCTGCCTGCCGCCACCGCATCGAGGCAGAGCGTAAGCGTCATAACTTTGCAAACGCTTGCTATTGGCATTCTCTGATGCTCGTTGAGTTTATATACGCATTCACCCGAATCGGCATCCATAAGATAAGCCGCTTTACAGCCGTAAGTCAGACCTGAAGCGCTCTCCGCTGCCGCGGGCACGGCTTTCAATGCGCTGAAAACACCCGCCGCAATCACAACCGAGCACATAACAAGACCGACTTTTTTAATTACTGATATCTTTTTCATATTATAAGTATCAGAAAAAATCGGCATATTATGCAAAATGCAGTCATGCATTATTTTTAAGTATAAATAAAAGCAATGCAAAAGTTTACACGGCAGACCTACCACAGCGTAAATTAACAGTATATTTACGCCAAAAAATACAAACAGCTTATTCAAGCTTTATAATTTTCTGCTTTCAAATTATACCGAAAAATTTGTTATGAAACATTAAAACATTTAAAACCACCCAAAACAAAAATCATGCAATGAGAAGAATTACCCTGAACACAACATTCAGAAGTATCGTTTCAACTAAAATTGCAACAACTGCAAAGACTGCCGGCATGAATACGGCTGCTTTTTTATTGAAAAATCTGCACGTTTCAATTAAAAACGCATTGAGAAACACCGATACAAGCGTTACGGGAATAAATACAAATACCGCCGCAAGCGTTCCGCCGAACGCAGAAACAGATATAATCAAAACCACGTAAACGCCCGATATCATGCATTTCAGAAACAAAAGAGGCATCGAAAGCAGCCTGTAGCGGGTGCAGTACGCAATAAGAAAAAATGCATAACCGTACACGAGCTCGTAAAACAAATGCGGAAAAATAAGCGAAGCGTTGCGGAAATTGTACACGAAATACACATACTCGGAAGCGTAATTCTGCATGTATGGGTTTACTTGAGTAGTTTTACAAAGTACTATGCCACATATAATAGCTAAAATTATAGTTGAAATTAAGGCTATTACGCATCGTCTGTCTAACTTTATACGCGGAAAACTAAAAGTCCTCATATAAAATTATATGAGGACTTTATATAAAGAAAGAACAATTTTAATATGCGTTCATCATATTTTCGACAGAAATTCCATAGCCGCGCGTAGGGTCGTTTATGAACACGTGAGTTACAGCCCCTATCAATTTTCCGTTCTGGACAATGGGACTTCCGCTCATGCCCTGCACTATTCCGCCCGTCTTTGAGATAAGATCGTCGTCTTCTATCTTGATAACAAAATTTCTGTTGTCTTTGTTGTTTTTATCAACTTTTACGATAGAAATATCGTAGCATTCCGTCTTATTTGAAGCAACCGTGGAATAGATAACAGCTTTGCCGGGCGTCACACTGTCAATGTCGCCCTTTTCTATTCTGGTAAGGCCGCTCAAATCACAGTTTTCGCTTAATTTTCCAAATACCCCGCTCTTTGAATTGAGTGCGGCAGAACCGATTATTTTATTATTTTCAAACGCGCCCTTAAGCTCGCCCGGAGTGCCGCGCACCCCTTTTTTGGCGTCGTAAATTATGCAACCGTAAAGCGTGCCGCCGTTTATTCGGGTTATTTTGCCTGAAGCATCAGTCACGGGATGACCGAGAGAGCCAAATTTATTATTTGTTTTGTCAATGTAGGTCACCGTCCCGACGCCGCTCAGACTGTCGCGAACAAGCACGCCTACGCGCATTTTTCCCGTAGTTATATCTTTTACGGGCACGATGCTCAGAAGAATTTCTTCGCCGCCGCGCTCAACGCATACATCCGCACGCTTCAGCCCCTTGGCGGAAAGCATTTCCGTAACCTCTTCGCTCGAAGTAACTTCCTTATTATTTATCTTCTTTATTATGTCGCCGGTTTTTATGCCGCCGTCCCGCGCAGGCGATTTGAGTCCGCTCTCTGTCATCACGTCGCACATGCCAACGACTTCCACCGTGGTAGTTTCAAGAACAAAGCCTGCGGGGAAACCGCCGAGATATAACTCCTGCGGCTGAACAACCGCACTGCCAGACAGCGCAACTATACAACATAAGACGGCGCACAATGTAACAAAAAGCCTGCCGAAAATCTTTTTCATGCTCAACATAAAAATATTTTGCGCCGCTTTGCGCATTATATGCATTAAAATTACAACAAAACAGCATGCCCGCAAAATTGCAGGCATGCTTGCAGCTTTTTTATTAAATTATGTCTCGCATAATACATTGCAAACACACTGATAATGCCATTTTTATGCCTTTTAATGGCTTTTAAGCTTGATTTCAGTGCTTATACTGGGCAATCAGCTCTTCCGCGTGCTGACGCGCGGCAACAGTATCGCCTCCGCCCGTAAGGCGGATAATTTCTTCAACTTTTTTGTCCCCGCTTATTTCCTTAACGCTCGTCGTGGTAACGCCGCCGTTTTCAGCTTTGGATATAAGGAAATTTTTCTGCCCCGCCGCACAAATCTGCGGAAGATGCGAAACTGCGAGAACCTGTGTGTTGCGCGCAATGGAAATGAACTTTTCAGCCACGCTGCGCGCAGTTACGCCGCTTATTCCTGCGTCGATTTCGTCAAAAACATATGTTGAAATGCCGTTAAGGTCCTTAAGACAGGTCTTTATCGCAAGCATGAAGCGGCTGAGTTCGCCGCCGCTTATGACCTTGTTGAGCGGCTTCAGCGGTTCGCCTTTATTAGCCGAAAACATAAACTCTATCTTATCGGAGCCGTTTGAATTTGAAAGCTCGGCAGAGTTCCTGTCGTATTCAGCAAAGGACACCTCGAACCGCGCTCCCGATATATTAAGACTTTTCAGCTCGTTTACCACATCGCCGCAGAACTTTTCAGCGCTCTTTTTGCGGATTTTGGTAAGTTCCACGCAGTCGGAATAAATTTTATCGTTCAATGACTCAATTTCAGAATTGAGCTGTTCTGCGACGCCTTCACTGTCAGAAAGCAGGTCAAATTCCTCCCCCGCTTTCTGCCTGAACGCAAGTATATCCTCCACGGTCGCGCCGTATTTTTTTTTCAGGCTTCGGATAAGATCCAGCCTGTCTTCCACTCTTCTCGCCTCTTCTTCATCAAAGTCGAGCTCGTCGGTCATATCTGAAAGCGTATCGGAAATATCCTGAAGTTCCGCAGCGACGTTGTCAAGCCTGTCGGCAACGGCTGAATAATTATCGCCGAACTCGCTTACTCCGAGCATAAGCCTGCGCGCCGCAGATACACCGTCCAGACATCCGCCGTCGCCGTTCAGAGCCGACAACGCACCGCCGACGGAAGACGCTATTTTTTCCGTATTCTCTATAATTCTGCGCTTAGCGGTAAGCTCGTCCTCTTCGCCTGCCGTAAGTGAAGCTTCGTCGATTTCCTTAATCTGGTAGGATAAAAGGTCAAGCCGTCTTGCGCGCTCGGCGCTGTCTCCGCCAAACTTTTTTAATTTTGCAAGGCATTCGTGCTTGCGCGCGATTTTTTCGGAAAGGTCAGTTTTTACCGCTGCACCTTCGGGACACAGCCCGTCTATTACGGAAAGCTGGTTTCCCTCGCTTAAAAGGGCGAAGTGCTCGCTCTGCCCGTATACATCTACAAGGTGCTGAGAAACACTTTTGAGCATTCCCGCCGTCACGGTATTTCCGTTGATTTTGATGTTGCCTTTGCCGTCCGTATTGTACCTTCTGGTAATTATAAGTTCGCCGTCGCTCTCTATATCAAGTTCTTCAAGCGCTCTGGCTGCAGCCGAACCGGGAGCAACGGAAAATTCGCCGCGGACGGAAGCTTCTTCCGCACCGTAGCGAATCATGTTTTTATCCGCCTTGCTTCCGAGAACAAAGTTGAGCGAATCCAATATCACAGACTTACCCGAACCCGTTTCACCCGAGAGAATATTGAGGCCTTTGGCGAATTCTATATCCGCGCTCTCTATGAGCGCGATATTTTTTATTACCAGTCTTTCAAGCATAGTAAAATTTAAAGAAGATATTCCTTCAGTTTTTCAGCGACCGCAGGCGTATGCTCGTTGCTGTCAACGATAACAAGCACGGTATCGTCGCCCGCCACGCTGCCTATAATTTCGCCTATCTGCAGCGAATCGACGAACGAGCCGCCGCCCGCACCGTTGCCGCGCATAGTCTTTATCACTATCAGATTGTTTGCGTAATTAATGCTTAAGACGCATTCTCTGAAAAGGTTGAGCATGCGCGGGCTGAGCTCTTCCTGCGTGCCGTCAAGGCATGCGTACCTGTACTTTTTTGAAGTGCCCGCAACTTTATAAAGCCTTAAATCCTTTATATCGCGGGAAACCGTTGCCTGAGTCACGTTGAAATTGAGCTTGTTGAGCTCTGCGCAGAGCTCTTCCTGCGTTTCGATTTCAGCTCTGTTGATGATTTCTAAAATTTTGGCCTGTCTTGCGTTTCTGTACACTTATCTGCTCCATTTTGTGAGTTTAGAAAGCAGCTTATCAAAGAAATTAACCTTGCCTGAGGTTATAAATTCAGTGAAATACTGCGATTTGGTAACTTTTACTTCCGTAAAACCTTCATATTCCCCGACAACTATTCCGTCAACGCAGATGTTGACAGAAGTCTTTTCCTTGTTGTAGAAGATTTTAAGCACCGAATTGCCCGAAAATACTATCGGGCGCGAATGAAGGGAATGCGCGCAAAGCGGGGTTAAAATAAAAGCGTCTATGTCGGGCGTGAGCACCGAACCGCCTGCCGCAAGCGAATATGCCGTAGAACCCGTCGGCGTGCTTACGATAACGCCGTCAGAAAGATAATTATCGACGAGAGAGCCGTCAATAGTCGCCGTAAGACTTATCGTATTGCTGTACTTTTTGGCGTACGTGTTGCGCTGGATTACGACATCGTTGAGCGCTATAAAGCTTTTGCCGCCTATTTCCACGTTGAGCATGCTGCGCTTTTCCGTGGCATAATTTCCGTCGCACAGAAGGGATACGGCTTCGTCAAGCTTTTCCTGCTCAAATTCGGCAAGAAAGCCCATATGGCCGTAATTAATGCCCATTATCTTTATGCCGCGGCGGGCACAGTCTGCCGCCACTGTAAGTATGGTGCCGTCTCCGCCGAGAACCATAAGCACGTCAATTCCGTCTAGTTCCACGGCAGAGCAAACGGCGCTGCAGCTTATGCCGTATTCGCTGAGCCGTTCTTTGATATAGCGAACGTACTTAAGGTTGTCCGGCAGATATTTTTTGTTACAATATATCCCCACATTCATAACAGTTACATTATATACCATTTTATGCAAATATGCAATAAAGTCCGCAAAATTTTTGGGATTTTTGCGGACTTTTTATTAAAAATATTTATACGCACGCAAATTTATGCGTAAAATTTAAGCTTCTTTACCATACTTTGCCAGAGCGCAATCACAGCTCTGCGTTTTTTAAAAGCTTTTCCAAAGACGCAGCCTCACCGCCCTTTTCAAGCAGAATTACGTACTCCGTATTTTTACCCTTGACTAAAGGCGCCGTCGTAAGATTTACAGGCGCAAGATTGCACCCGACGCTGAAATCGTAAATCTTTTTTATTATTTTTCTGTGCTTGTCTGCTCCGCGCACAATGCCGTTTTTGCCGACATTACGGCTTTCGCATTCAAATTGGGGCTTTATAAGCGCAAGGACGAATTTGCCGTCGCTCAGTACCTCGCTTACCGAACCTAAAAGGTACGTAAGCGAAATAAAGCTGACGTCCATAGTAATGCCGTCGGGTTCTTCAGAAAACAAACCCTTATTGAGATTGCGCGCATTGAAATTATCTATGACGACAACATTTTCAGAAAGCAGACTTTTATCGAGCTGACTTTCGCCTACGTCTATGCAGTAAACTTTTTTTGCCCCCGCCTTTAAAAGGCAGTCGGTAAAGCCGCCCGTGCTCGCCCCGATATCGGCAAAAATTTTGCCGTTTGCGCTGAAACCAAAATCATTCAGAGCTTTATAAAGCTTATAGCCGCCCGCCGAAACGAATGTCGTCTGTTCTTCAACCACCTGCACGTCGTCGCCCTCTTTGACGTTATAAGAAGCCGGTTGCGATCTGCCGTTGACTTTTACGGCGCCGCGCTCAATCGCTGCCGCCGCTTTGCTGCGCGAACCAAATTTTTCTGAAAGGTATTTATCAAGCCTCATACCGATTTTATTATGTAATCCGCAATGCTTTCCGCGCTCAGCCCGTAATCGTCCATAAGTTCGTCTATGCCGCCCTGTTCTATGAAGCTGTCTGCATAGCCGAAAACTTTCACGCGCTTTTTCGCGTCGGCAAAATATTCGGCTATAAGCGAACCGAATCCGCCTGCCGCCATATTGTCCTCAACGGTGATTATAACGCTTTCTTTCAGTGCGTCAAGCATTTTTTTATCGAGCGGTTTTACAAACCTTGCATTGATTATGCAGACGCGAACGCCGCTTTTTTCAGCCTTTTCCGCCGCTGTAAAGGCGCGCGCTATGGCGCGCTCACCGCAAGCAAGAATTGCTGCCCTTCCGTCGCCCTCTTTAAGAATCTCCCACGTGCCTGCCTCCACCTTTTTTACAGGTCCGAAGCTGTGCGTGCACGCGCGAGGATACCTTATGGCAAGCGGTTTGCCGTAGTCCTTGCTGAATTCGAGCATGGCGGCAAATTCGTCCTTATCCTTTGGCACGGCGACGGTAAGATTGGGAACAGGGGCAAGGAATGAAAGGTCAAACACGCCCTGATGCGTTTCGCCGTCCGCACCCGATATTCCCGCGCGGTCTATGCATATCGTTACGGGAAGATTCTGGCTGCAGATATCAATAATTATTTCGTCGAAAGAGCGCTGAAGAAAGGTCGAATATACGGCGTAATAAGGTTTGTACCCCTCCGCCGCCATGGACGCGCACAGAATAGTCGCGTGCTCCTCGCAGATTCCGACATCAAAAGCCCTTTCGGGATATTTTTCAAAGAAAGGATTAAGCCCGAGACTGCCTGTCATGGCAGCAGTAACGGCCACTATCTTTTCATCCTTTGCACCAAGTTCCGTAAGCTTTTCACCGAGTACGGAAGAATATTCAACCGCGGGAACGGAAGGTTTGCCCGCGCCTATGCCGTGGGTCGCTTCGGGATGTTCTTCGCAGAAGCTGTAACCCTTGCCTTTTTTTGTGAGCACGTGCAGAATAACCGACTGCGTTTTAAGCTTTTCCCTTATTTCTTTGAGCCTTTCTATCATAACGGCGAGGTCGTTTCCGTCGTAAACCCCGTCGTATTCAAAGCCGAACTTTTCAAAAATCCCGGCGCGGCGGTTTTTATGATACTGCTCTTCCGCATCGGCGCTGAGCACTTCGAGATATTCGTGCATGCTGCCGACAGTCGGAGAAATAGACATTCCGTTATCGTTTATTATGACGAGAATATTGGTTTTAAGGGGTTTTAAGCTGTTGAAAGCCTCATAGACGAGTCCGTTGTTGAAAGAGCCGTCGCCGATGACGGCTATAACGTCGTAATCCCCGCCTGAAAGGTCGCGCGCTTTTGCTATGCCGAGAGCGGCCGATACCGAAGTGCCCGCGTGACCTGTATTATAGCAGTCAAACGCGCTCTCTTCGCGCTTGGGAAAGCCTGAAAGACCGCCGCGCTTTCTGAGCGTAGTAAAGCCGTCCTCCCTGCCTGACAACAGTTTATGAGTATAGCACTGATGTCCGACATCGAATATTATTTTATCTTTGGGAAAATCGAAGACATAATGCAGGGCGACGGTAAGTTCGACCATGCCAAGGTTGGAAGAAAGATGTCCGCCGTTCTGCACAACATATTTGATTATTTTTTTGCGAAGCTCTTCGCAAAGCGCGGTCAGCCCGCCCAGGCTCATCGATTTAAGCTGCGCACCCGTAATGTTTTCAAACATTGATTCCCCTTGAAAAAATTATTTCTCCCTTACGAAAAAGGTTGTGAACTTGGCAAAACCGAAAGCAATTTTGCTGTTGTATTTCAGCGCGATAGGCTTGGCAAACGCCTTTCCGCCGACCGTAAGCGCGCTTATCACCGCGCTTATCATTATGGAAATCACTATTCCCTCGACTGAGTCATTTACGATAAAGAAGCCCGCGAGCACCGCGCCCGCAGAACCGCTCACTATACCGCATATGTCGCCTATTACGTCGGAAAAGATACTGCCTATCTTTTCGGCGTTCTTGCAGAAAGACACGGCGCGCCTGGCTCCCCTTATTTTTCTCGAAGCCATGGCATTGAAGCCGTCCACGTCGCACGAAACGACCGCGTTGGCTATTATGTCGCACCCGACGTTCAGCACGAGAAGCACCACAAGCACTATTATGCAGACGTATACGGGGCTGCCGTTTACAGATATTTCGGTAAGCAGACTGAAAAGCACGCTGAGAATAAATGAAAGTATGAGAATTGTAAGCCCCCAGCTGAGCCATACGGGTACTTTCTTTTTCTTTTTGCCTTTATGCTTTTTAAGCTCCTGTTTTTTTGAATCTTTTGGCGCCTGACTTTCCTCCTCAGCGTCAGAGACAGCAAAAGTTATGCGCTCTTCCGGCACATCATCAGGCTTTTCCGATTGTTCTTTTTTGCCGCCAGACTTTTCGTTTCCGCTGCCGGCGGCAGAATTTATTTCTTCTTCCATAAAAAATTCCGATTAAATAAAATACGCACAAATAATTTGTGCGTAAAAAGTAAATATTGAAGTGGCTTATATTAAATAAACTTTGCGGCTTTAGGTTCGGTAGGATTTCCCCCGCGCTCACTTCCCGTCACCGAAGAAGCAGTTTCCTTTTAAGAGTGCGGTCGCACAGTTTCCTCATGCGCAACCGAATCGCCACTGAGTCCACACCGTAATCTCTAA
The DNA here is from genome assembly GCA_944368065.1 of uncultured Clostridia bacterium. Lineage (GTDB taxonomy): Bacteria > Bacillota > Clostridia > Christensenellales > Borkfalkiaceae > Coproplasma. Next base: position 101,343 of record CALVWV010000043.1, read on the forward strand.
TACGTTGACAGTCTAGAAGCTTTCCTTGACAGCTGATGCAGGGTTTATCCTCTTTTGCAAAATCAATTTCAAACAGCGATAGCT
>CALVWV010000044.1 GCA_944368065.1 uncultured Clostridia bacterium
TAACCGGTTGGTCCGCGGTTCGAGTCCGTGAAGGCCCACCACCCCTATTTGGCCCGATAGCTCAGTTGGTTAGAGCGCCAGCCTGTCACGCTGGAGGTCGACGGTTCGAGCCCGTTTCGGGTCGCCAAACTTTTTTTCTGCCGCTTGACGCGCGGCATTCTCGCCTTGGTAGCTCAGTTGGTAGAGCGCCGGACTGAAAATCCGTATGTCGGCGGTTCGATTCCACCCCAAGGCACCACTATTTTTGTTGAGTTTTGCTGGCGTAGCTCAACTGGCAGAGCAGCTGATTTGTAATCAGCAGGTTGTGGGTTCGATTCCAATCGCCAGCTCCAATTTTTCCCGTCCACTTATGTGGGCGGGGTAAAAATTTAATACGGGCGGGTTGCAGAGTGGCCAAATGCATCAGACTGTAAATCTGACGTCTCCGACTTCGGTGGTTCGAATCCACCCCCTCCCACCACGCAAAAAGCACAGCCTTTCGGTTGTGCTTTTTGCGTGGTGCGGGGATGTTGCGCGCGAAGCACAGTTCGGACTTCCGCCAAAGGCGGAGTCCTGCCGAGGCTCCCGAAGGGAAACGGCAGTACCACCCCCGACACACGTCAGTGCTTTTTGCGTGGTGCGGGGATGTTGCGCGCGAAGCACAGTTCGGACTTCCGCCAAAGGCGGAGTCCTGCCGAGGCTCCCGAAGGGAAACGGCAGTGCCACCCCTTTCAGGCAAACACAACTTAAAGAGCGGGTTCAAAAAAGCACAACCAGACGGCGCAACATATTTACTGCGGGTACTTGAATATCTGTTGCTTTTATAATATAATGACTATGTTAAGATAATTAACAGATTGAGGCATTGAGGAGCGCATAATGAACAAACGTGATACTTTTGAAACTTCTCTTCCCGAAAATTATGTACTTGTAAAGCACGTAGACGCCAAAAACAACAGAAAACTGATTACCGCTTATTCCCTGTTATCATTCGTCCCGCTGCTTATAATCTTCCCCGTACTGTGCGTAATCGCCTATTATTGCAGCGGATACAATATACTTGACAGATGGTACGAAGATTATGGAATCGTTGTGCTAATCGTATCATGCATCATACTTATTCTTTACATAATTTTGCACGAGCTTACGCACGGCATTACTTATAAAATATTCACAGGCGCAAAACTTACTTTCGGACTGACGCTTGCCGTGGCTTTCTGCGGAGTGCCGGACATTTATGTACGCAAAAAAGCTTCCTTTGCCGCCCTGATTATGCCGTTTGCGGTTTTTACCGTCATTTTTGCAGGCATGACGGCGGGGTTATGGTTTGTATCGCCCTTATACGGAATATTCTCGGGCGCAATTCTTGCGATACATCTCGGCGGTTGCGTAGGCGATTTGCATTGGATACTGATGTACCTTACAACATATAAAAATTGCAACACGCTTATGCGCGATACGGGTCCCGAACAGTGGCTTTACATTCCCGAAGCAGAGGCGGAAAAACAGGGCATAAGCCGCACAGGCGCGAACAATTTATCTTAACCATACATTATTGCTGAAATCAGGAGAAAAAACATGGCTATAACAGTAAATCTTTATTACACAGGCGAAAAAGACAACGCAAGAAAATTTGCCGAGGAAATGACGGCGCGCGGGATAGTAAGCGATATACGCGCCGAAGAAGGCAACCTGAGGTACGAGTATTTCATACCCTTTGACGACGGAAACACCATTCTGCTTATAGACAGCTGGAGAGACCAGCAATCGCTCGACGCTCATCACGCTTCGCCAATGATGGGGCTGATATCAGAGCTACGAAACAAGTACAACCTTACCGTGCGCGCGGAAAGATACGTCTCCGACCAGGACGGCATAACTGCAAACGACAAAAAATTTCTCTGACGGTAATTAATGCCGCCGCACTGTGTGCGGCGGCATTTTTAAAGCGCGCGTGCGGAAATTTCCGCACGCGCGCTTTAAAGTTTCAAATTAAAATACTTTCGGCAAATCAGAAAATATCCCTCTCTACGGGAGTATAGAACAGCTTTTCCGCCTCGTCACCCTTGGCAAAAGCCAGTATCCACATAAGTTTTGCAACGGTGGCTTCAAGCGTCATGCAGCGCGCTTCAAGCACCCTGCCGCAGGAACGGAGCCGCCTGCCGACGGCATACTTGTCGAGAGAGCTGCCCTCGTGCTCGGCCTGGGTAGTCAACACCGCCGTCTTGCCGCTTGCAAGAAAACGGGCAAGCCTTCTGAAAAACGCCCCGTCCTCATAATCGGGCAGTCCGCCCGCGCCGAAAGATTCTATTATAAGCCCGTCGCAATGCTCGTCAAGATAATCGAATATATCGGGGCGCAACCCGGGTATCATTTTAAGCACGAACACGTTGCGGTTAAGCAGATGGCTGAATTGCGGCTGTCCGGAAGGCTTCGGCTCCTCTATATAATAAAACGGTTTTCCGTCGCGCATTACAGCCACTGCGGGGAAATCTATGCTGGAAAACGCATTGAAGCTGCGCGTGCGCGTCTTTTTTGCGCGCGTGCCCAGAATCACGCTGCCGTCGAAAACTATTCTTACGCCGAACGCTTTGTCGTCCGCGCAGAAAAGAAAGGCGTCCGCAAGGTTTCTGCGCGCATCAGTATCGCGCGAGTAAGCCGACTTCTGCGAGCCCGTAAGCACAACGGGCTTTGACGAATTCTGAATCAGATAGGAAAGCGCCGCGGCTGTATATGCCATCGTGTCCGTGCCGTGCGTCACGACAAACCCGTCGTAAAGGGAATAATTTTCCTCTATTATGCGCGCTATTTCCAGCCAGTGCGGCGCGTAAAGATTGGTGCTGTCAAGATTGAACGGCTGAACGGTATGCACGCTGCACGCGGTGGCTATCTCAGGGACGCAATCGAGAAGTTCGCGCGAGGTAAGCGCGGGTGCGAGCCCTTCCTCCGTCTCCTTGGAAGCTATCGTGCCGCCCGTGGCAATCATTAAAATACGCTTCATATAATTCCTTCGTACAGCGGATAAAAATTAAATTGGTGCGGGGATATGCCGCAACTAACGAAACCATCTGCTTTTTATCCGAAAAAATTTTCACGCTAATTATACACGCTCCGCGCGCGCGCCGTCAACAAAATTCAATGCCGCTTTAAAAGTTTTGAATTGCATACATAATGCCGTCCGCATTCTGATTTCAAGGTATTGACAACGCTTTTGCCGACATAGTATAATTGAAGTACATTCAAGGAGAAAACGGAAATGAAAAAGACAGCTTTTGCGATTGCAGCGGCCACGATTTTTGCCGCAGGCGCGGTTTTTTCCGCTTGCGAAAACGCGGGGGAAAGCCAGCTTCTGGGCGAACCCGCAAAGCCGCAGACTTTTACCTATGAAGAAAGCAGAACGCAGGGGTTTAACTCTCTCAATGCCGCCGCAGGCGACTTTGCCGCCGATTTTGCGGCGGAAGCTTACGCCTCATACAGCGGCAAAGAAAATTTTGCCGTTTCGCCCGTTTCTGTATTTTCCGCCCTCGCCCTCGCCGCTGAATGCGCGGAAGGCGACACCCTGACGGAAATTTTAAAGGCGCTCGGCACAGATTATGGCACGCTGTCCGAAAACTACCTCAGCCTTTACCGCTCCGTGCAATACGAAAGCGAAACAGCGCTTTCCGCGATGAGCAACTCCGTATGGATTGACAGCGGAGTGCAGGCGGACTCCGCGCAGATAGCCGACCTTGCGGATAATTACGGGTGCTACTCCTACTCCGCCGACTTTTCCGGCAACAACAAAAACGCCAACCTTGCAGTAAAGAATTTCATAAAGGAACAGACCCGCGGGCTTATAGACAAGGATGTAAACCTCGGCGAAGATACTTTGTTTACGCTTATAAATACTCTTTACCTTAAGGACAACTGGAACCTGTTCGGCGATGAACTTAAGCTTACAGAAAAAACTTATAACTTTGCCCAATCCGACGGAAGCGTAAAAGATACAAAACTCATGCAGAGCTATTATCAGACCATACGCGCATTCGACGGAGAAAACTTTACCTCGTGCTACGCAGAAACTTACGCGGGATACAAACTGACTTTCATTGTGCCCGACGAAGGACATACTCTTAAAGAGGTTTTCACCGCCGAAAACATTTCAGCCGCGATGAACGCCGACTATTCGGGCACAGACCACGAGGCTAAAATTCATTATCACACGCGCTGCCTCTTCCCCGCGTTTACTGCGGGATATGACGGCGACGTCAAGGACGCCCTGAGGAGACTTGGCATAAATTCGCTGTTCGAAGAGTACGCGTGCGACCTTTCAAAACTCGTTCCTTCGGGCGCGAAAGGCGGAATTTACTGCCCCGAAGTGCGGCACGTTACGACCCTTACGGTAGACCGCAGAGGCATCGAGGGCGCAGCCTTAACAATTATACCCGGCGCAACAAGCCCCGGACCGGACGGTTACGAGAATGTTTACCTCGATTTCGTAATAGACAGAGCGTTCGGTTACGTAGTGACAAACTCCTACGGCACTGCCCTTTTTTCGGGTACGGTAGGCAATATTTAAAATACTGACCCTGCGACCGCAGAAAACGCGCGGACGCAGGGTTTATTTTGGCGTGCGGCAAACAAACGCACAAAGCTTAAGCCGCGCCACAAAAACTTTTCTGCCGCCAATACAGAATCAGGCTTATAGTCAGGCGCAAAAAAATAACTGTATATCTTCATGCAAAATGTTGCCTGAAAACAAAAAAAGATATACAATAGATAAGCGGCTGCAAAAAAGGGCGGCCGACGATTCAGCACAGCAATATTGAGAGGAAAATATGAAAAAGCAGTCATTCAATCCCTACCTGCCCGAGGGCAAATATTTCCCCGACGGCGAGCCGCACGTATTCGGCGACAGGGTTTACGTTTACTGCAGTCAGGATAAATTCGGGGCTAACAGGTTCTGCATGGGCGACTACGAAGTGTGGTCCGCCCCTTTGAGCGACCTTTCCGACTGGACGTGCAAAAAAATTGCACTGCCCAGAAAAAATGCATACAATAAAAGCGGTTTCAAATGCATGTGGGCGCCCGACTGCACCCGCGGCGCGGACGGATTGTACTACCTTTACTTCTGCTTCGGTTTTGAAAACAGAATATGTGTTGCGCGCAGCAGCGAGCCCGACGGACCTTTTGAACTTTACGGCGTTGTAAAGCACGCCGACGGCAAAATATACGGAACGAAAAAGGGCGATTTTATGTGCTTCGACCCCGCCGCCTTTACAGCGGAGAACGGTCAGACCTATCTTTATTCCGGCTTTGCACCCGGCAGAGCCATACGCATGGGACTGAAGCTTAAGGGACTTAAAAACGTAGGCGGAAAAGGCGGACAGGTTTTCAGACTGAAACCCGACATGCTGACGCTTGACGGCGAGCCCAAACTCACCGCACCCGGATGCCAGAACAGCAAGGGAACGGGCTTTGAAGGACACGAGTTTTACGAAGCTTCTTCCATGCGCGAAATTAACGGAAAATACTACTTCGTTTACTCCACGATAAAGAGTCACGAAATTGCTTACGCCTTTTCAGACGCGCCCGACGGTCCGTTCACCTTCGGCGGAGTTATAATCTCCAACGGCGACTTCGGCATGGGCGATGAACCGGAAAAGGCAAAAACTTACTGGGGAAACAACCACGGTTCGCTTGTAAAACTCAACGGTCAGTGGTACATCTTTTATCACAAGCAGACAAACAAGACCGAGCAGTCGCGCCAGGGCTGCGCAGAGCCTGTGCAGATTGACGCCGACGGCAGAATACAGCAGGTTGAAACGACGAGTTGCGGACTCAACGGCGGTCCCCTTGAAGGCGAGGGCACATACCCCGCTTACATCGCCTGCAATTTAAGGAGCGCCAAAGGCGCATGCAAATGTGCGTACGGACCTTTCAGACGCTGGACATACGGCAACCACCCCTGCATTACTCAGGAAGGCAACAGGGAGTACATACAGAACCTGAGAAGAGGCGCCGTAGCCGTATTCCGCTATTTTAAAACCGAAGAGCTTAAGGGCATTTCCGCGACCGTTCGCGGCGGCGAGGGTGCTATTGAAGTGTTTGCCGACGGAAGAGATAAGCCGTTTGCCAAAATCCCGATAAGAAACGAAGACGGCTGGGCAGAATTTTCAGCCAAATGCGTGCTTGACGACGGAGTGCATTCGCTCAGCTTTACATATAACGGCGAAGGCTCTTGCGATTTGCTCGAATTCAAGCTTAAAAAATAAAATGCACTAAAAAAACGTCATATGTGCGGGCTAATAGTAAATTTCGCAATATATAAGCATTTACTTATAAATTTTAATTATTGGCGCACATATATGTGCATATTTTCAAATATGTTAAAAGCGGCGGACAGAAAAATTTTTCTGTCCGCCGCTTTTTTATTACAAGCCATATCAAAAGTCTGATGATACAGCTTTATACTAACCTTTTTCCGTCTTACAGCCGAAAGTATTTTTACAGCCAAAGGCTGAACAATGCAAATATGTACACCTGACGCCATGCACATATCAGCCACTAAGTGTGCACCTGCCGCCACAAAGGCATCAGCCGAGGCGTACATCAGCCGAAAATTTCTTTGTGGGAAGGCATTGCGGAAATTGCGCCATATTGTTCGGTCACGCGGCCGCCGACCTTGTTGGCAACCGCAAGATATTCCTCGAGCTCCGCCCCCATTTCGGCGAGCTTGCCGCGGACAATCCCGCTTTCAAGAATTTTATATAGCATGGCGCCCGTAAAGCCGTCGCCCGCGCCCGTAGTATCCTTTATGGCGCACTTTTTTGCGGGAGCCGAATACACGCCGCCCTGCGCGGTATAGACCGAAGAGCCGCGCGCGCCGCGCGTAACAAACAGAAGCTTTACATCGCCGCGGAACATGAATTTTACTGCGGCCGCCTCATCCCGCATGCCAGAAATTGCAAAAAGCTCTTCCTCGCTGACCTTCACTATATCGGAAAGCGGCAGAAATGCGTTTACTGCGGAAATCATTTCCTCTGCGCTCTTCCAGAGATTGCCCCTAAGATTGGGGTCGAAGCTTACAGTTGCACCCGCAGCCTTAGCCCTGCGTATAGCCGCAAGATGCGCCTTGCGTACGGGATAATCCACGAGGTCAACGCTGCCGAAATGCAGTATGTCGCCGCGGACGAAGGGTATCCATTCCACCTCTTCCTCCTTCAGAAGCATGTCTGCAGAAGGGTTGCGGTAGAAGGTGAACGAGCGCTCGCCGTCTGCACTCAGGCTTACAAATGCAAGCGCGGTGTTTGCCTCGCTGGTGCGGAAAATATACTGCGTTTCCACTCCGTTTTCCGAAAGGGTGCTTTCAAGAAAGTCGCCGAACATATCGCGCCCGAGCTTGGTGATAAGCGCGGCAGGCGCGCCGAGTTTTGAAGCGCACACCGCAACGTTTGCGGGAGCTCCGCCTGCATTGCGGCAGAACACGCCTTCTCCCTTCGGCGTGAAATCCACAATAGCTTCGCCTATGCAATAGAGTTTATTCAATTTTTTTGCCTCCTTATTTCAAAGCGACGGAATTTTATTCCGCGCCGCAAAAAACGCAAGGTTTTAATCCTTGAACATTATAGCACCGCGCGGCGAAACATGTCAAACACGGCGGTCTGAAAAAAGAAAAAAGCCCGCTATTTGCGGACTTTTTGAACTATGTTTTAACTATGCATTTTTTATATCGTACGCTTCTTTTTATAGCCTTATTTGATAACAGGAGCACGGCTTGAAATTAATAATTTCACTTTCAGTTCAGCCTAGCTTTGAATATTCTTCATCGCCGACGGCTTCAAGCCATTCATTGGAAGAGCCTTCCGCAGGTACTTCAATGGCGATATGCGCAAACCAGCTGTTTTTTGCCGCACCATGCCAGTGCTTTACTTCGGGCGGAATGTTAATGACGTCGCCCGCGCGCAGCTTAACCGCAGGCTTGCCCCACTCCTGATACCAGCCTTCGCCGCCCGTAACAAGAAGAATCTGTCCGCCTTTGTGATGTATGTGCCAGTTATTGCGGCATGCCGGTTCAAACACCACGTTAGCCACGGGCACGCGCTCCGTTGTGAGCATTTTAAGGTAGCTGTTGCCTGTAAAATATCTGGCATATGCCGTATTGAGTCCACCTACTTCAAATACCGCTCCGCCGCCCAAATCTTTTTTCATCCCTTCCGTATTCATATCAGAACCTCCGCAAAGTTATATTAGCATATTGTTAAGTTATATTTGCATATATTTATTATTTTTACAAGTATTGTTTACTTATAGTTTATTTTCTTTAAATTTTAAAGTCATCGTACCTGAATATCCGCGGCTGAAAAATCAAAAAACAATGACCGCCTCCGACAACCACAGAACACACATCAAAACCGCCGCAGAATGCCATGCAACAAATACTATCCGACTGATGTTATCTACCGAACACAGTTTTAGCTTCAGCCATGTTCTGTATTACCTGCACTCCGAACGGGCAGCGCTTTTCGCACGCACCGCAGGCTATGCAGTCGCCGCCGTGAGCTGTAAGTGAAGCGTAGTGTTCGCGCACAGTTTCGGGCACAGCGCCCTGAGCTTTGGCAAGGTTTAAAAATTTTGTGACCGTCGCTACGTCAATGCCCTCAGGGCAGGGCGCACAATGACCGCAATACATGCAGTGACCCTTCCAGCTCATTTTGGGAAATGAGGCGAACGCTTCGGCAAAATCGCGCTCTTTGTCCGACGCGCTTTCATAAGCGAGCGAAGACATAAGCTCAGACTCCGAATGCACGCCGCTCATAACGCACGCGACGGCGGGGCGGGTAAGCGCATAGTGAATGCACTGCACGGCGGTAAGCGCTTTCCCCGCGGGGGAATTCTCCGTAAGAAGGTCGCCGCCGCCGAAAACTTTCATCACATCGATGCCCACACCCTGCCGCTGACAGGTTTCGTACAGCTTTTCGCGCGAAGGCTCTATATTAAAAAGGGGCGCGGAATAACTTTCTTCGCTCCAGAGCGCTTCGCAGTCCTCACCCGCGGGCAAAAGGTCGTAGCAGGGATTGACGGAAAACATCAGAACTTCGATAAGCCCGCTTTCAACTGCCTTTAACGCAACTTCGGGATTGTGAGAGCTCATGCCGATATGCCTTATTGTGCCCTGACGCCTGAGCTTAAGCGCGTAGTCGGCGATGCCGCCGCTCAGAATTTTTTCAAGAAGCGCAAGACTGTCCACATAATGTATCATGCCGACGTCTATATAATCGGTTGCAAGGTTTTTCAGCGAACTTTCAAACGCCGTCTTCACCGCTTTGAGATTGCGCGTAGCCCTGTACTGACCGCCCGACCACTCCGTGCATAAATGCGACTGAAGCACAAATTTTTGTCTGTGCGGTTTTATGGCTTCGCCTACAAGTTTCTGAAGGTCGGGATTTGGACTGTACAAATCCATGCAGTTGACTCCGCTTTCAAATGCAAGAGAAAACATTTTGTCCGCTTCCGCCCTGCTTTTGCCGATAAAACCTTCGCACCCCAGCGCTATTTCGCCTACTTCAAGTCCCGTATTGCCTAATCTGCGATAATTCATTTTACCACCATACTGACAAGTTTTATTTGTATTATTTGTTTAAATTATCAATTTAACATTGCATGTATATGCAAATCGGCGACAAAATGAATAATTTTAAGTGCAAAAAAATACTTGCATTCAAAATGCATTGACAGGAACGCCGCCAGAGTATATACTTGCTGTTAAAGTATGATTACATTATATAAGTTAAACCATACTTTAAGTCAATATTTTTTATAAAATTTAAGGAGAGAAAATGTTTTACACGATAGGCGAAGCCGCCAAAATTTTAGACGTAGCGCCCTCCGCGCTCAGATATTACGATAAGGAAGGGCTGCTGCCGTTCATTGAAAGAAGCGAAAGCGGGCTGAGAATGTTCAAGGAAAGCGACATCGACTGGCTTAAAATAATTGAGTGCCTGAAAGCTACGGGCATGCCGATTAAAGGCATCAGAAGATTCATTGAATGCGCGCGCGAGGGCGACGGCACAATAAAAGAAAGGCTGGAAATTCTTAAGACCCAGCGCGAAAACGTAATAAGACAGATTGAAGAGATTCAGGCGCATCTGGAAATGATAGATTATAAAGTTTGGTATTACTCTGAAGCGCTCAAAGCGGGCTCTACCGAGGCGCTTAAGGACTACCCCGAACAGAACATACCGGAAAAGTTCAGACGATATTTCAGAAAATCATGAATTCAGACGTGCGGCGCAAGCAGCGCCGCACGTCTTTATATCAATAAGAAGATTTGCGGCAGACCGCTGGTCAATATGAAGATGAGAGAAGCTGCGAAGACGATCAACTTTTAATAATATTTGAGCCGCGCTAAGTAAAAATAAAACAAATCGCGCCTTAATTCAGCGGAAGCGACGGCAAAATATATGAATAATGCGATTAAAAGTACTTTTTAAAGGCAAAAATCTTTAAGGAGGAATTTTTCATGAACCCTTTTAAAGAACGAAGCAAAAGTCTTGAAAACAACTTTTTACCGCTGAAAAAGATGTATCCGAAAAGCTACAACAAAGAGCGCACCTCGCCGTACACGAAAACGCGCGTCATACTTATGAACGGCACGGAGTTTGAGTCGGCATGGTTCATGCACCAGTTCGCAAGGCATTGCGACGTGCCCGAAATAAAACAGGCACTGGCTGTTGTGCGCAGACAGGAACAGCAACAGCAGAAGCGAATCAGCTGTTTAAAGCCGCTTAACGAAAGCATTCTGGAGACTACCATAGGCTACGAACAGCTCGCGGTTGACCTCACCGCCGCACTCGCCATACACGAAAAGGACGAAAACAATATAAAAGCGCTGAATTTTGCGCTTTTGGAGGACTTTGACCACCTCTACCGCTACGCCAATCTTTTAAAGACGGATAAAGGCATAAACGCAGACGAACTTGTCGGGCAGTATACAGAAATAATGCCGGGGCGCCCCACCATTGCCGAACACCGCTTTCCCGCCGATGAAGTTAAGCCGCACATAGACTGCAAAACGGCGGATTTGTACAGCAAGCTTGTTGTGAACACCATCACCGCCGCTGAACAGCAGACGATGAATTATTATATGAATATTGCGCAGTGGTACAAAAACGATTTGGGCAGAAAGCTTTACGCCGAGATTGCCATGATTGAAGAAGCTCACGTGACGCAGTACGAAAGTCTTAAAGACCCCAACGCCACCTGGCTTGAAATGTGGGTGATGCACGAATACACAGAATGCTGGCTGTACTACTCGTTGTACGAGGACGAAACGGACGAAAATATCAAACGCATCTGGCTTGAGCACTACAAGATGGAAACAGCGCACCTTAAGACCGCGGCGGCGCTCCTTAAAAAATACGAAAAGAAGTCTTACGAAGATGTTATATGCGGCGACGGGGAATTCCCCAGACTTCTGACGTTGGGGTCGAACAAGGAATATATAAGAAAAGTGCTTAAAGAGACAATTACGCTTACCATGAAGGACGAAGGATATTCTGAACTTTCCAGGTTGCCGGACGATTACCGCTTCTTTACTTTCCAGAAAAAGTTTTTGCAGGGCGGAGAAAGAACTCCTTCGCACCTCGTGATACAGAAAGCTATAAAAGTGCTCGGCAAGGACTACCGCTATCAGGAGGGCGACCACCCCGTAAAGAGCCTCAGGGACAGGGAAACAGACAACACGAGCGTGGCAAGATTAAAGCATTAAAATGTTTGCAATAATGATTGCGTCTGTACGAAAAACAAGATAAAACCGTAATGAAAGTTGCAATCTGATTGCAATTCAGAAGTCCGCGCGGCGGACGGCTGCGACAGAAAGCTGTGGCGGACAACCGCGGGGACAATTTCGGCGGATAGCTGTAGCGGAAAACCGCGGCGGATAGCTGTGGCATACAATTTCGGCGGATAGCCGCGGCGGACGGCTGTAGCGCGCAACCGCGGCGGGAAACCGCGGCGGACGGCGGCTGAGCATATCTTTATATGCTCCGCCGCAACATTTATAAATTTTTTGCCGTTGACAATAAAGCCGCGCTATGATATACTCTGCATAAGGAGAGAATATCATATGAGCGATAAAAATAAGCACGAAAGGACAAAGCGCATATTTAAAATTACAGGCATTTGCCTTATAGTTGCAGGCGCAGCGTTTGCCATTACAGGCTTTATTGACTTCTTTACATCTTTCGGTACGGGAGATATGCCGTCGCTTTTCTGGTGTCTGTTTATCGGTCTGCCAATGCTTGCGGCAGGCGCGTCCCTTACAGCTTTAGGTTTCAGGCGCGAAATCACGGGATACGTTAAAAACGAAACAATACCCGTCATAAACGAGGCGGGACAGGAAATCACCCCCGCCGTGAGCGCTATTGCCAAAGCCGTTAAAGGCGAAGAAAGTAATCTGTGCCCGATATGCGGCAAGCCTAACGACGAAGAAGCAAAGTTCTGCAGACATTGCGGCGCTGACCTTTTGGTAATATGCAAAAACTGCGGCAAAAAAGTTAAAAGCGGAGCGTTCTGCTCCGAGTGCGGCGCAAAACTTGAATAAATTATTAAGCGGCGCGGGCTTTAAAGCCCGCGCCGCTTTTTTATGCAAAAGCACTTTGCAAATCACATAACAACCTGATTTTTAAACAGATGTCCGAGTTTAAAAAGCTGATTTAGCGGCAACCTTTAAATTCATACGCTGAAACATTCGACGGCGAGCCTTAATCCAAGTTTAAAGCCCATTTTAAAAAACTGTTCGCTTTCCTCTGCTATCATTCCGTCAAAGCATTCGCACATCTTTTTAAAATTTTCAAGCTCTTTCCCTTTTAGCTCCGAACAGAATTTTGTGTATAATTTATCTACATCGTCAAGAAGTTTTTCGTGCTCTTCAGTGCGTTTGAAGCATTCGCCTTCCTCCGACGCCCAACAACAAATTTTATCGATAACTGAATTTTTCATCGTTAGTCCTCCTGCTTTTATTATACTGATAATAATTGCAATCAGTCAAGTAATTTGATTACAATTGTGATAATGTTCAGTTATGGAAACATTTGCAGAACGGCTTAAAGAGCTGAGAAATGAAAAAGGACTTACTCAAAGAGCGCTTTCAAGGGAAACAGGTATCCCTCAATCTTCTATTGCATTATGGGAAAATGGCTCAAGAGTACCCGCCGCTACGGCGATTATAACGCTTGCAAAATTTTTCTGTGTTTCGTCCGACTACCTTTTAGGACTGGAAGATTAAAGATATTTTCAAATGAATTTAATTTCTGCATATCAATTTATAACTTAATCTTTGTAAAAAAATACCGCGGCGCTTTTACAGCGCCGCGGCTTAATTTATAAAATATGCGACTTGCAAAATTACAGGCTTTCGTGTATGGTACGCGAAATTACGTCGTCCTGCTGCTCCTTGGTAAGCTTGTTGAAGTTTACCGCATAGCCAGAAACCCTTACCGTAAGCTGGGGATATTTTTCGGGATGAGCCTGAGCATCGAGAAGGGTATCGCGGTTGAATACGTTTACATTGAGGTGATGTCCGCCGTCTTCAACGTATGCGTCTATCATATTCACAAGGTTATCTACTCTGTCTGACATATTTTTAATCTCCTTAAAAATTTTTATTATTTGCGGCATATATGGCGTTCAATTAATTGTGCAATTTTCCTTGCAAAAATTATTGGTTGCGCCATATATGGGGGTTAAATCAGTTTTTGCCGAGCGAATTGGGCGTTACAGAGAAGGTATTTGATATACCGTCGCGCGCGTATTCGTAAGGCAGTTTTGCAACAGATTCAAGCGACGCGAGCGCACCGTTCTTGTCCCTGCCGTGCATGGGGTTGGCGCCGGGCGCGAGGGGCTGTCCCGCCCTTCTGCCGTCGGGCGTGTTGCCCGTCTTTTTGCCGTAAACAACGTTGGAAGTTATGGTGAGCACGCTCATCGTGGGCACGCTCTGCCTGTATGTCGTGTGGCTCTTTATTTTGGTCATGAACGTCTTTACAAGCCATACGGCGAGCTGGTCCACCCTGTCGTCGTTGTTGCCGTACCTGGGATAGTCGCCTTCGGTGCGGAAGTCGGTTATTATGCCGTCTTCATTGCGGATGGGATATACTTTTGCGTACTTGATTGCCGAAAGCGAGTCAGCCGCGCAGGAAAGTCCTGCAACGCCCGTTGCAAAGAAGCGGCGCACCTGGGTATCGTGCAACGCCATTTCAAGCGCTTCGTAGCAATATTTATCGTGCATATAATGAATAACGTTGAGCGTATTCACGTAAAGGCCTGCAAGCCAGTCCATCATCTGCTCGTACTTTTGCATTACGTCGTCGAAATCGAGAGGACCGTCGCCGAGAACGGGCATGAATTTAGGCGAAACCTGAAGGGGCTTGCCCGTTACCTTATCCTTCATGAGCTCGTCAGCGCCGCCGTTGAGCGCGTACAGAAGGCACTTTGCAAGGTTTGCACGTGCGCCGAAGAACTGCATGTCTTTGCCGACGCGCATGCAGCTTACGCAGCACGCTATGCAGTAATCGTCGCCCATTTCCTGGCGCATAAGGTCGTCGCTTTCATACTGTATTGCGGAAGTATTTATGGATACCTTTGCGCAGAACTTTTTGAAGTTTGCGGGGAGGTGCGTAGACCAAAGTACGGTGAGATTGGGTTCGGGTGCGGGACCTAAATTTTCCAGAGTGTGGAGCACGCGGAAGGAGTTTTTGGTGACAAGCGTTCTGCCGTCCACTCCCATGCCGCCTATCGATTCGGTTACCCACGTGGGGTCGCCCGAGAACAGCTCGTTATATTCCTTTATGCGCATGAACTTGACTATGCGCAGCTTCATTATGAACTGGTCGATTATCTCCTGAGCCTGTTCCTCGGTAAGGACGCCGCGCTTTAAGTCGCGCTCTATATAAATATCGAGGAATGTGGAGTTGCGGCCTATGGACATTGCCGCGCCGTTCTGCTCCTTTACCGCGCCGAGATAGCCGAAGTAGAGCCACTGCACAGCCTCCTGCGCGTTTGAAGCGGGACGGGTGATGTCCTTGCCGTATGAAGCCGCCATCTTTGCAAGGTTTTTGAGCGCCTTTATCTGGTCGGCAAGCTCCTCTCTGTCGCGCACCTTTTCGGGCGACATGTCGCCGTTGATGTTGGCTTTGTCCCTTTCTTTGCATGCTACGAGGTAGTCCGTGCCGTAAAGCGCTACGCGGCGGTAGTCGCCTACTATTCTGCCTCTGCCGTAGGTATCGGGCAGACCTGTGAGAATATGAGCGCGGCGCGCAAGGCGCATTTCGGGTGTATATACGTCATAAACGCCGTCGTTGTGCGTTTTGCGGTACTTTGTGAATATCTCCTTGACTTCGGGAGCTATTTCGTAGCCGTACATATTGAGCGCCTGTTCAGCCATCTTTATGCCGCCGAAAGGCTGGAGCGAACGCTTGAAAGGTTCGTCCGTCTGAAGTCCGACTATCTTTTCGAGATCTTTATCTATATAGCCCGCACCGTGGGACGTGAGCGTGGAAACTACCGCGGTATCGGCCTTTAAAACGCCGCCTGCGGCGCGTTCCTCGGCGGAAAGCTCCATTACCTTGTCCCAGAGTTTTTTGGTAGCGTCCGTCGCGGGGGCGAGGAAGCTGTCGTCACCTTCGTAAGGGGTGTAGTTGCGCTGAATAAAGTCGCGTACGTTTACCTCATCGTCGCTCCATTTTCCTGAAACGAAGCCCTCCCATTCGGGGCGCATTTTTTCATTTGCCATCTTTATGCTCCTGTAATTTATATTCTATCCAGATATCGAGTATTTCCTGCGGCTGATAGCCGTGCGCCTCGGCAAAAGGCACGCCGCCGTCCGCAAGGAAGAGTGAGGGAACGGTTGAAACCTTCCACTCCTTTATAAGATTTTCCGCCTCTTCGGCGTCGAAATAGTAAAAGGGTATGCCCGCGTCAGCCGCCGCCTGCCTTGCCGCAGGCATAAGCTGATGACAGCCGGCGCAAGCCGAACCGCCTATTTCCACAAGGCAAAGACCTTTGAAGTCGAATGTTTTTGCCATAGCTATTTACCTTATATTTTGTGCATTGGTTGGGGCATATACAGGGGTCAATTAAAATTTTTTTAATTTTTTTGCGCAAAAATTTTGGCAAGAAAATCAAAATCTGATTTTAAGGAAATTACCTTGAAAGTTATATCTCTTTCGCGGTGCAGAGTATCTCTTTCGCGCGCTCCACACTCTCCTTTTCGGGAGGGTTGACGCCCGCAAGCGGATAAGCAATGCCGAGGTTTTTATACTTTACCTCGCCCATTGTATGGTATGGAAGCACCTCCACCCGCTTTACCGTTTTAAGCGTGTCAATGAATGCGCGCGTGCGCCTGAGATATTCTTCTCCGTCTGTAATGCCCGGCACGAGCACCTGCCTTATCCACATATCCTTGCCGTTTTCCGAAAGGTATTTTGCAAAGGCAAGCTCGTTTTTGTTGTCGAAACCCGTAAGGGCTTTGCAGCCTTCGGGGTCGATGTGCTTGATGTCGAGTAAAAAAAGGTCGGCATGCTTTATGAGCTCGGCGTGCTGCGCTTTGCTCTTTTCGCTCTCTTTGTTGAACGTCATGCCCGATGTATCCACCGCGCAGTGCACGCCCTCCGCTTTGAGTATGCGGAAAAGTTCGGTGACAAACTCTATCTGAAGGAGCGGTTCGCCGCCGGAGACGGTAACGCCACCGCCGCCGCGCCAGTACTTTTTGTAGCGGAGCGCGTTGGACGCAACCTCTTCGGGGGAATATTCCTTGCCGCCGAAGACGTTCCACGTATCGGGATTATGACAGTATTTGCACCTTAAGGGACAGCCCTGCATGAATACGACAAAGCGGATGCCGGGTCCGTCTACAGTGCCGAAACTTTCAAACGAATGAATTCTGCCAACCATAAAACAGCCTTGAAATAATTCAATGCGGTAAAACATACTTTGGAATATGCCTTCACCGATTAACGGGGGTTAAAAAAAGGGCGGTTAACATTATACTGCGGAAAATTATACCGCTTGAGTATAACGACTGCCCAGACGAACGACAAAAAAACCTTACGCCCCGCCGTTCCACCGCGGTTATGCCTGAAGGCTTTCCGCTTATATTCGTCAGTTGCGGCGGGCTTCTTTTCTTTACGAATTGATTATATCAGCAGTATGCGCATAAGTCAAGGGATTTTCCGTATTTTGTTTTAGCAATTTTTGTCAACCACAATATATTGTATATATAAAGATCTTACACACCAACACGAAAAACACAAAAATACTTATAAATTTTAAGGGTGCTGAAGCTTTAAATGATAAAGCCGAGCCGCTCTGCGCTGTTTTGCGCAGAGCGGCTCGGCTTAAATTCATACAAACTCAATTATTCATTTGCTATATTTTGCTTTTTGCGAAAAACTGTCTTTGCCGACAGAAGTCAAAACTGTTCAGTCAGCGTTGACATTTTCAGACTTGAATACAAACTCGCCATCTTTGTTTACGTTGACGGTAACTTTTTCGCCCGGAAGAACGTGACCTGCAAGAATTTCGTCGGAAAGTCTGTCTTCTATGCGCTTCTGCACCACCCTCTTCATGGGGCGGGCGCCGTAGTCTTCGCTGTAGCCTTCGGAAAGCAGTTTATCCATTGCCGCGGGCGTGATTTTGAGCGATACGTTTTTGACCTTAAGCTTTTCTTCAAGCCCCGCTATTATCTTTTCGCAGATTTTGCCCTGCTCTTCGCGCGTGAGCTTGCGGAAGATTATTATATCGTCCAGCCTGTTCAGAAATTCGGGCTTGAACTGCTCGCGCAAGGCTTCCATAATATTTTCACGCATGTCTACGTAGCCGTCGTCTTCATCCGAACGGAAACCGAAGTTGGACATCTTTTTAATCTGGCTAGCACCGACGTTGGACGTCATTATTATTATGGTATTCTTGAAATTAATTACCCTGCCTTTGCTGTCCGTAAGGCGACCGTCGTCGAGTATCTGCAAAAGTATGTTGAATACGTCGGGATGGGCCTTTTCAATCTCGTCGAAGAGCACAACGCTGTAAGGCTTGCGCCTTATTTTTTCGGTAAGCTGTCCGCCGTTGTTATCGTCGTAACCGACATATCCCGGAGGCGCGCCGATGAGCTTGGACACGGTGTGCTTTTCCATGTATTCGGACATGTCAAGCCTTACCATAAGTTTTTCGTCGCCGAACATGCACTCGGCAAGCGCCTTTGCAAGGTCGGTTTTGCCCACGCCCGTAGGACCTACGAAAATGAAAGAACCTATGGGCTTGTTGGGCTCGTTGAGACCCGCCCTCGCCCTGCGGATTGCGCGCGCAACGGCAGATACAGCTTCGTCCTGACCGACTATGCGCTTATGCAGATTTTCTTCGAGATGCAAAAGTTTTTCGCTTTCCTGTTCGGTGAGCTTTGTTACGGGCACACCCGTCCAGCCGCTTACGATATCGGCAATTTCGTCCGAACCGATGCTCGGCGCGTTGGTCTGCGTGCCGCCCTTCCAGTCCTTTCTGGCGATGTTTATCTGCTGCTGTACGGCGTTGATTTCGTCCACAAGCTTCTGCGCCTGGGAATAATTTTCGTCCTTTGCCGCCTTGGTCTTTTCCATGGTAAGGCGCTTTAACTTATCTTCGAGCTCCTTTACCGCCTCGGGCATGTTGTAGCTGTTGAGACGGGCGCGCGACGCCGCTTCGTCGATAAGGTCTATGGCTTTGTCGGGAAGATATCTGTCCGTTATATATCTGTCTGAAAGCGTAGCCGCCGCAATTATCGCCTCGTCGGTGATGACTACTTTGTGGTGCGCTTCGTACTTGTCGCGCAGACCGCGCAGTATTTCAACGGTATCTTCAACCGAAGGTTCGTCCACCTGCACGGGTGTGAAACGGCGTTCGAGCGCAGCGTCCTTTTCTATATACTTCCTGTACTCTTCAAGCGTAGTTGCGCCTATAGTCTGAAGTTCGCCGCGGGCAAGCATCGGCTTTAAAATGTTTGCCGCGTCCATGCTGCCGTCGCTCGTCGCGCCTGCGCCGACTATCTGGTGAATTTCGTCTATGAAAAGTATTACGTTTCCCTTGTTTTTTACTTCGGTTATGGCGTTTTTAAGCCTTTCTTCAAAGTCGCCGCGGTACTTTGAGCCCGCCACCATGCTTGCAAGGTCGAGCGAAAATACTATTTTGTTTTTGAGAAGGTCGGGCACTTCGTTATTTACTATCGCCTGGGCAAGCCCTTCCACCACCGCAGATTTGCCTACGCCCGGCTCGCCGATGAGCACGGGGTTGTTCTTGGTGCGGCGGGAAAGAACCTGTATTATTTTGTCAATCTCTTTCTTTCTGCCGATTACGGGGTCTATTTTGCCCTCGCGCGCCTTCTGCGTGAGGTTGACGCCGTACTTTTCAATCTCGCCGCCGAGAGATTCGCTCTTGCGCTCCTGACGGGAAGCGGGGCGGGGCTTTTCCGTACCCAACGAGGAAAAGAAGGACGCAAACGGGTTGCTTTCTTCAAAGTCGCTCTCCTCTTCGGTGAGCCCCTCGTGTATAACCACCTCGAGCTTTGAGGCGAGGCGGGTGACATTCACGCCCATGGCATTGAAAATGCGCATTGCAAGGCAGGTGGGCTCCGCCATTACGGCGTAAAGCATGTGTTCGGTGCCGGCGAGAGCGTCGTCGCCGCCGAGAGCTACCGCAAGTTCGACCGCCTGCATGAGCATGTGTTTTGTGCGGGGCGTAAAGCCCTTAATGTTTGACTGCTGGTCGATGGAGCGCGCGAAGTAAGCCCTGAAGGGCGCTTCTTCAACCCCGCACATCTCCATAACCTTGCACGCCGTGCACGCGGGCGTGTTGAGCATTGCAAAAACTATATGTTCGCTGCCTACGTAGCTCGAGCCGAAAAGATCGGCCGCGCTTTCGGCTTTGTCTATAACTTCGACAAGATTAGAAGTAAATTTTCCGTAATCTTCCATATGGCTTTTTACCTCCTTTAAGGTGTGGCGGCGGAGCCTGAAGCGCCGCCTGCCGCAAGGCTGAAATTTTGCCGCAAATTTGCGGAAATTTTTGAATTGACCGCGATATATGCCGCAACGAATTCAGATTGTACGCGCAGTCGCGGGCTTGTTTCTGTTTTTATTTTATCTGGCTGAGGCAAGTTTTTTTATGTGCGCGGAGGCGTACTCGGCGCGGTAAACGTCGCGCTCGCCAGCGGTGAGTTCCCTGCCCGCGGATATGTTCATGTTGTACGGCTGCATTCGCGCCACAAGGTCGTCTATGTCGGATACGTTGGCAATCGGGATATACCCGAGGCACGCGCCGAGCTTTATGTCTGCGGCAAGGCGGGTGAGCTCTACCGAAGAGAGCACCGCGCAATTTGTTGCCACGCCGTACGCGCGCAGGCATTTATCCTTTACGGTAAGCCTTGCCGAACCTGTTTTAAGCTTGTTCCTTTCGGCATTTTCAAGCGCGCATATCTTTTGCGCCACTTCGTCTACCTGGGAAATTATCTCGTCTTCGGAAACGCCTAAGGTGACCTCGTTGCTGACCTGATACATATACCCTTCGGCTTCGCTGCCCTCGCCGTATATGCCGCGCACGGTGAGCCCCAGACGGGATATCGAACGCACCACCTCGCGCATGTTTCCGTTTAATGTAAGCGCCGGCAGAAAGAGCATTACGGAAGCCCTTAACCCCGTGCCGAGGTTTGTGGGGCAAGCCGTAAGATAGCCGAGCTGTTCGTCGTAGGCAAATTTTATAGACCTGCCTATCTTGCTGTCTATCGCCGAAAGCCTGTCGTACGCGCGCTTTAGGTGCAGCCCCTTTATTATGCACTGTTCGCGCAGATGGTCCTCCTCGTTAATCATTACCGATATGCTTCTGTCCGAATTTATGAGCGCCGCCGCGGAGCGCTTGCGCGCGATAAGGTCGGGGCTTATCAGGTGGTTTTCCTTTAAGGAATTGGCCTCCCACTCGGATATTCCGTCCATATAGTAAAGTTTGAAATCGTCCAGGCGGTTGAGCCCCGAGGATACGAGGCGGATTATCTCCTTAGCCTGCTTTTCGTCCTTTAAATGCGAGGGGAAAGGGTAACCTTCGAGATTGCGCGCAAGCCTTATGCGCGTCGATACGAGCGTTCCGTCTGAAATGTTGCTCATCTGTCGCCCTCCCCGCTTTCAGAAATGCGCCTGCGCACTTCCGATATTTTACTGTTTATTCTCTCCGCCGCAAGATACTTCTTTTCGCGCACCGCCTTTTCCAGCTCTTCCTGAAGTTTGGAAAGAGTGCGCGTAAGATCCTGTTCGCGCGCATTCTGTCCCACCTTGCCTACGTGCGTAACCTTGCCCTGAATGCGCTCTATATAAGGCATGAGCTCTTCCTTGAAAACGTCGTAACACGCGGCGCAGCCTAAAAGCCCCGTCCGCTCGAAATCGGAATAGGATATGCCGCACACGGGGCAGGAGCGCACGCGCTTGTTTTCCGACTGACCGAAAAGGCCGGCAAGTATGTCGCCGTCGAGAGATGAATTGATTGTTCCGAACATTTCGGCATAACACTTTGCGCACAGATTGTAGCCTACCTTTTCGCCTTTGATAAGCTCTATGAAATTCATGGTGGCTTCCTGTTTTTTGCAGCGCTGGCAGAGCATATACCGTAGTCCTTCCGCCGCCCGCAGCAAGCGGCGGCGCATTATTTATTCCGCAGAGCCGCGCCGCAAATGTGCGGCGGATTTTTGCCGTACGCAAATGCGCAGACCCTGCCTGTATATTATAATACACTATAATTATAATACTTTCAAGCGGCAAGTAAACATAATCTTTTGCAACCGCAGTGTATTTTTTTGTAATATGGCATGTAACACGTATTTGCTCTTTTTGCAACACGGATGATATTGAAATAAAGCCGGTTATGCAGTATAATTATGACGTATTTAAAACCTTATTCAAGGAGAAAGCCATGAACGACAATCGCGCGCACGACAAACAGAACGAAAGCGGCAAGGCGGACGCCGACATCAGACGCCGGCGCAAGGGCGCAATTATTGCCGCGGCGGCATGCGCCGCCGCGGGGCTGCTTTTTATTATATTCGGGATTATCGTAAGCAACGAACCCTTAATCGGTCTGGGGCTGATATTTTACATTCCCGTCATAATAATAGCTTTATACCTTATCAACGCAACGCTCGCCTCGCGCACGCCGCCGCGCTCTGTACTGCCCTACGCCGCGGTTATCCTTGACATAAGCTGCGTACCGCTTGCGTATATAACATACTTTCTTTCTTACGTCGGAGGCGGCGCGCTTTTCTTGGCACTGCCCCTTATGCTCTGCATATTTATCGCGCCGGTTGAGGGAATAACCGCGGGCATAATAACCGTATGCGCGGGAAAGAATAAGCACGGCGCGGCGGGAATGGCTGCAGGCATAATTGCTATAGTTCTGCCTGTAATCATAGTCGGAACGATTATTTTGCTCATGAGCATGCGCGTCATAGTTATTTCGCTTATGTGAGGCGGCCGCAATGAACAGAACTTTGAAATACTTAATGCTTGCCGCGCGCATAGCGGGAACATGCGCCGCGTTTGCCGCCGCTTTCGCAGTGCTTTACATTTTTGAATACCTGCAGCAATGGAATCAGGTGGACAACCTGACGGGCGCGCTACCCGTTGCGTTCGCATTTTTATTCGCGGGCGGATGCACTGCGCTTATATGGATGAAGCACAGCCGCCGCACGGCGCCAATCGCCATAGCGCTTGCCGTGACGATAGCGCTCTGCGCGGCGCTGTACCCCACCGCGCTCCGCGGCGACTGGTGGCTCGATTACGAGCACACGACCGAAGGAGCGGGTCCCGACCTTACTCTTTACGCGCCGTTCAAAGAAGACGGCCTTGCCGTAAAACCCGAAGAAGAGCCTTCCCTTCATCTTGAAAGCGACCTGCCCGCACTTGACGGAGCGACGGCGCTGTACCCCGTTTACGCCGCGTTCGCCCAGGCCGTATATGATAAAGACGCATTTGAGGAAAGCGACGTAAAATGCACCAACACGGCGGGGGCGTACAGAGCTATTATAAGCGGAGAAGCAGATATTATATTCGTAGCCGCGCCTTCAGAAAAGCAGCTTGAAGCCGCGCAGAACGCGGGCGTAAGCCTTGAATTTACCCCTGTCGGCAAGGAGGCATTCGTTTTCATTACAGGTAAAACCAACCCCGTCGGAAACCTTACAACTCAGCAGATACGCAACATATACACCGGCAAAACGGATATGTGGAGCACGCTGGGCTGGAAAGACGGCGGCAGAATCATAGCTTTCAGAAGACCCGAAGGTTCGGGCAGCGAATCGGGACTTGCAAATCTTGTCATGGGCGGCAGACCGATATTTGCGCCGCAGCCGCTCCCGGATAAAAGCCTTGCGGGCACCAACAGTCTGATGCAACAGGTTTCGGTATGGTACAACGGCGTGCAGCCCGCGCTTGGGTATTCTTACCGCTACTTTGCCGGCACGATGTACGCAAACCCGGAAACAAAATTTTTAAGCGTGGACGGCTACGCCCCGACCGTGGAAAACATACAGAGCGGAAAATATCCCTTTATCGGAGAAGTGTACGCCGTAACCCGCGGCAAGCCGCAGGGCAACATAAAAAAGCTCATTGACTGGATACTCTCCGACCAGGGGCAGTACATAGTTGAAAAAACAGGCTATTCCCCTCTTTATTAATTTTTAAGGCAGCTGACCGCGCAAAGAACTTTGCGCGGTCAGCTGCCTTTTTTTGCAATAAAAAATTTTTTTATTGCAGTTTTGATTTTATGTTTACTTTACCCGAATAAAGCAAATAAAAAATATGGAAAATTTTTTACAAAGCTTAACCATTTTATCGCTCTTAAAATATTGATTATCCGAATGTTTTGTGCTATAATCTCATACGGAAAAACAAGCGGCGGAAAAAAAATTGACAGGTATGCACGTCCGCCGCGGCGAATTAATAAACGGAGGAACACAAAATGCAATATTCAAAAGACGTTGAAAATATGATTTGTGTTGCCAAGGGCGTTTCCGGCAGATTCGAACACGGTCCCGCCCCCATTCCCGAAGAAGGACAGTGGATTCAGGCAAAAGAAATCAAAGATATCAAAGGTCTTACCCACGGCGTAGGTTGGTGCGCTCCTCAGCAGGGCGCGTGCAAGCTCACGCTCAACATAAAGGACGGCATAATCGAAGAAGCCCTCGTTGAAACCATAGGCTGCTCCGGCATGACCCACTCTGCGGCAATGGCTTCGGAAATTCTTCCCGGCAAAACCGTGCTCGAAGCGCTCAACACCGACCTCGTGTGCGACGCCATCAACACCGCCATGCGCGAACTCTTCCTTCAGATTGCTTACGGCAGAAGCCAGTCCGCTTTCTCCGAAGGCGGCCTCGTAATCGGCGCAGGTCTTGAAGACCTCGGCAAGGGACTCCGCTCCCAGGTTGGTACCATGTACGGCACCAAATTGAAGGGCACAAGGTACCTTGAAATGGCTGAAGGCTATGTCCTTGCAATGGCTCTCGATAAGAACAACGAAGTATGCGGCTACAAGTTCGTTTCCCTCGGCAAAATGACCGACTTCATAAAGAAGGGTCTTACCCCCAACGAGGCATACGAAAAATCTATCGGCACCTACGGCAGGTATACCAAGGAACAGGGCGCCGTTAAGCATATCGACCCCAGGACCGACAAGGAGGTTGACTAACAATGGCACTTTTTGAAGGATTCGAAAGAAGAGAAAAGAAAATTTTAGGCGTACTCAAAGAATACGGCATCAACAGCATTGAAGAATGCAAGGATATCTGCCTTTCCAAGGGCGTTGACTGCGACAAAATAGTCCGCGGCACACAGCCCATCTGCTTTGAAAACGCCGTTTGGGCATACACCGTAGGCGCGGCAATCGCCATAAAGAAAGGCTGCACCAAGGCTTACGACGCAGCTGCCGCAATAGGCATCGGCCTTCAGAGCTTCTGCATCCCCGGCTCCGTTGCCGAAAACAGAAAAGTTGGCCTCGGCCACGGCAACCTCGGCGCAATGCTTCTTCACGACGATACCGACTGCTTCTGCTTCCTTGCAGGTCACGAATCTTTCGCGGCGGCAGAAGGCGCAATCAAAATTGCTGAAAACGCAAAC
This sequence comes from uncultured Clostridia bacterium, assembly GCA_944368065.1. Taxonomy (GTDB): domain Bacteria; phylum Bacillota; class Clostridia; order Christensenellales; family Borkfalkiaceae; genus Coproplasma. Next base: position 25,131 of record CALVWV010000044.1, read on the forward strand.
AAAGTGCGCAATAAGCCTTTAAGAGTTATCCTTAACGGCCTCGGCAAAGATGCGGCTTATATAATTTCCAGAATCAACGGCTTTACCTATGTAAAGACCCAGTTCGACCCCTACACCGAAACCGTAAAAGTTACCGACACCATTGCTTTCTCCGAAGGCAGCAGGGCAAAGGTTAAGTGCTACGGCGCAGACTCCGTTCCCGAAGGCGTTGCCATCATGAAGATGGAAAACGTTTCCGTATCCATTACGGGTAACTCCACCAACCCCACCCGCTTCCAGCACCCCGTTGCAGGCACTTACAAAAAATGGTGCGTTGAAAACGGCAAGAAGTACTTCTCTGTTGCTTCGGGCGGCGGCACGGGCAGAACGCTTCATCCCGACAACATGGCTGCAGGTCCCGCAAGCTACGGCATGACCGATACGATGGGCAGAATGCATTCCGACGCGCAGTTCGCAGGTTCCTCCTCCGTTCCCGCGCACGTTGAAATGATGGGTCTTATCGGCATGGGCAACAACCCCATGGTAGGCGCAACGGTAGCTGTTGCAGTTGCCGTTCAGGAAGGCATGACCAAGTAATCAGAATGATTTTAAGGCATGATTTACGGAATTGACCCCGCAATATGCCTTAACTAATGAAATTACAGCGCGGCGCGCAAGGTTTTACCTTGCGCGCCGCTTTTATATTTTTATATGTTTATGCTTGCCGCAAATTAAAAAAAACTGCATTGGTTAAGGCATATGCCGTACCCTTTTGATTTTTTGTTAATTATCCTTATTGAAACCCGTAAGGGTAAACTTGTTTTTGCAAAAGTCAATCAGCCCTTCCTTGCGCATTCTGCCAAGCTCTTTGGAAAGCGCGCTGCGCTCCACGTTGAGATAGTCCGCCATCTGCTGGCGGTCGAACGGAATTGTGAACTGTTTAGACCCCGCGCGCACCGCTTCCGCCGAAAGGTACGTCATCACCTTTGTCCTTATCCCCTTTGACGATATGCAGAATATCCTGTCCGTCAGAACAAGGTTTTTGTTGGCGGAAAATGAAAGAAGATTGTAAACAAGTTTTTCGCGCCACGTTTTGCCTTTGGTCGACTCTGAAAAGAGCACGTCGAGGTTGACCATAAGCACCTTGCAGTCCGCCTCCGCCGTTGCGTTCACCATTACCGGCACATTGCAGAAAGCGTACGTTTCGGCAAACGACCCTCCGACCCCGACATTGTGCAGTATTATTCTGTTGCCCCACAGGTCGATGTTTTCTATATGAATTTTGCCTGATATCAAAATGCCGAACTCGCGGGTGACGTCGCTGGTGCGGAAAATCACCCTGTCCTTTCTGTACTCTGCAACGCGCACGCAGCCGCAGGATAAAAGCTCTTCGTACTCCTCATCGGTCACGCCCATAAAAATTATGTGATTGATGTGCGACATAAAATTTACCCGTTAAAATTTATCGGTTTTGTGGTTATAACCACATACTTATTTTACACATTGTACTATACTTTTTATGTAAAAATCAAGGAGGAAGCATATGATACGCAAAATTATTCATATAGACGAGGAAAAATGTAACGGCTGCGGCGCGTGCGCCGCGGCGTGTCACGAAGGCGCTATTCAGATGGTTGACGGCAAAGCAAAGCTTATGCGCGACGACTACTGCGACGGATTAGGCGACTGTCTGCCGGCGTGCCCCACAGGCGCGATTACGTTTGTGAAGCGCGAGGCGGCGCCCTATAACGAAAAAGCCGTAGCCGAAAACAAACTTAAAAGCAAGTCCGCGCCCCGCCATTCGGGTTGCCCCGGCATGCATTTAAGGCATATGAGCCCCGCCGAAGACAGACCCGCGCCTTTAATGCGCACGTCACAGCTCAACCAGTGGCCCTGCCAGATTAAGCTTGTGCCTGTAAACGCGCCCTATTTTGACGGTGCAAAACTGCTTATAGCCGCCGACTGCACGGCCTTTGCATACGCAAACCTGCACGAAGAATTCATGCGCGGCAAAATTACGCTTATAGGCTGCCCCAAACTGGACAGCGAAGATTACAGCGAAAAGCTGGGAGCAATTATCGGCAACAACAATATTTTAAGCGTGACCGTAGTAAAAATGGAAGTACCCTGCTGCGGCGGACTTGAGTATGCCGTAAAAAAGGCGCTTAAAAACAGCGGCAAATTTATACCCTGGCAGGTTGTTACCATAACCGTGGACGGCAATATCGCCGACTGAAAAAAAAGGAGATTATTTATGGATATTAAAATCAAAAACATAGAAAAATCGCAGGTACTTTTGCTCAGAGAGCAGATTGAATGCCGCAAAGGTCAGGTTGTGAGCAAGACTCTTGCCCAGAACGGCGCTGTCAGCGTTACCCTTTTTGCTTTTGACAAGGGCGAGGAGATAAGCACCCACCAGTCGGGCGGCGATGCGCTCGTCACCTGCCTTGAAGGCACGGGGAAAATTACAATAGACGGCACGGATTACATTCTTTGCGAAGGGCAGTCCATAGTCATGCCCGCGGGACACCCCCACGCCGTTTTCGGCGAAGAGCAGTTCAAGATGCTGCTTGTCGTCATTTTCTGACGCGTACTCTGCATCTTTCAATAAAATAAGAAGCGGCGGCGGGATATTCCCGCCGCCGCTTCTTATTTTATGCGCATCCATATTTGCTTTGCGCGCCCGCAAAGAAAGCATCCAAATTTGCTTTGTGCGCCCGCAAAATCTTTGCGGGCGCACAATACAGCCGATGTTTTATGACAGACCAATCAATCGGGCAGAATCTGAAGCTCGCCCAACGATTTTTCTATATTGTAATTTTCTGTTACGTCGTTGCCGTCCTTATCGGTTATTACAATTTTTCCTATAGTGTTTTCCGTCTTGCCTATATCGGTTATGGCACCGGTAACCTCTACCGTAATTTCATGTCCTTCGGCGAGGCTGCCGCTCGATATCCAGTAGTAGCCGTTGGCAAGCGGACTGCCGTCGTACTTTTTGGAATCGGAAACCGTGGATATCGTTATAGGGCGCCTGTCTACAGACAGCACATCTTTGCCCGCAAACTCTACCACGAAGTCTGTGCCTTCAATAAGCCTGGTATCGCCGTTGTAAACTTCTATCGGCAGATTCTTTAAAGTATTAGTGGTCAATACGCCCGCATCGGTAAGGCTTACCCCCTCCAAACTGAATAATAAACTCCAGCCGTCGGGCAGTCCCGTTACATAGTAATCATCCGCATTGTATTCAAGCACCTTGCCGTCGTAATACTTCTGCAATATGTAAGGATGTATTGTTATTATAGGACATCCCACCACTTCAAGGCTGCCAGGAATCAAGGTGAGGTCCAGCGCTTTGACCTCGCTGCCGTCAGGGGCGTACAGCTTAAAGGAAGAGATATAGCTTTCTGTTTTACCGACTTCGGTTATGCTGCCCGAATATTCCACTTCGTAGGTGTAACCTTCGGCAACAAGCTCGCGCAAAAGAAGTCTGCTTTCGTTATCTGCGCCCTCAAAAGAATCAGCCACGAGGGGCAGACCGTCATAAGTCTTTATCTTATCTTCGGGCTTCAACATCAGTTCAATCTTCTGCTCGTCAATCGTGCCCGAGCCGCCCGAACCTGAACCGCCTGCGCCTGCACCCGTTACTTCAACCTTTACCCAGCCCATGCCGTCTATGTATACTTCTACCCAGGCGTGAGCGGTGTTAGGGCCGACCTCCGTCCAGGAGCCTGCGGAAGTAGTGCCTACGTAACCTATGGAATAGCGCGCGGGTATTCCGAGGGCTCTGTAAAGAAGCGTTGCCGCACTCGCATAGTGCTGGCATATGCCTTCGTGATACTTTGAAAGGAATGCAACTACTATGTCGTCCTCTTTATCCAGTCCCTTGTCATAATCGAGATTGTATGTCGCAGCGTTCTGTATGTACGCGGCAACTTCAGCAATTATATCGGAATTGGTTACCGAGAAGCCGTTCTGACGTATAAGCTCGTCAAGATAACTTCTCGTGCCGTCAGGAACGTTCAGGTAATTTGCATACACATAGTCTCTGTACGCGCGTTCGGCCTGCGTAAGGTAACCGTCAAGCGAAACCGTTACCGCGCCGTCTGTAACATAGTCGTACACATAGCAGTAGAACGAATATATCGAAGATACATCGCCCTTGTACCATACGTCGCTCGTCTGAACGGTGTAATCAGGTTCAGTACCTTCCCTTTCAGCAGCCATATAATACGGAAGCAGATAGTCTGACGTGAGCATCTGTATGCTCATATACGTACTTCCGACCCCTGCCGACCCCAAGACCATGCCCGTAAGATAGTTGTATCCGTATTTTCCGTCAAGCAACAGCCCGTAGTCCTGAGCTTTGCTCCAGCTCTTTCCGCTGTAATCGCCGAAGCTCATAAGTCGGAAATAGAAAGTTCCGCTTGCATCGGAATATACGCGGAAGGTTACGGCATCGCCACTTCCGCCCGAGCCGCCGCCTGCTATTATGCCGCTTGTATCAAGGTCGCTCGCTTCGCCCGAGCCGTCTTCGCTAGAGCCGCCTTCGCCCGAGCCGCCTTCACCCGAGCCGCCTTCACCCGAGCCGCCGCCCGAACCGTCTCCGCCCGAGCCGTCTTCGCCCGAACCGCCTTCGCCCGAACCGCCTTCACCCGAGCCGCCTTCACCCGAGCCGCCGCCCGAACCGTCTCCGCCCGAGCCGTCTTCGCCCGAGCCGCCTTCAGACTCTTCAACGATTGTAAGCGTACCGAATTCGTATGTTATCGAATAGTTGTCAGTTACATCGTTTTCGCCATCGGGCGCGCCTTCAATAAATATTGTGACCGTGCAACTGTTTTCCTTGCTTCCGACATCGATTATGACAGCGAAATCATCAGCCGAATAATCGTGCCCCGAAACAAGGTCATAATATTGTCCGTTGTATTCGCCGGGCTTAATGAAACACTCCTCCCAGCTGTGGGGCAAGCCATCATATTTCCACTGATAACTTTCAGTGACTACAATTATGGGGCGGGGTATAACTTCAAGTTTTCCGTAAACGACATCTATATGCGCAAACGCCGTCATGTCCTGTCCGTCTGCAGAATAAACTTTTATTTCCGCAGTATTTGAAACAGAACCCGCATTTACAATGTAACCCTCACAATTTACTGTATAGGTGAATTCAAGATTTTCAAATCCGGCGCCCAAAGTACTCGTTGCCGTGTACTCGCTGTTAGTGAGCGGAGTTGCATCGTAAACCTTTTCGGCGCTTCCTGTTGTCACCACAAGTTCGCCAGGAATCATTACTATAAGCTGACCTTCAGAATCACAGACATAATAATTTCGGGTGACGTCCCTGTCGCCGTCCGTTATTTTTACGCTGTCAAGGTCGACATAATTCACGCCCTTTCCTATCTCTGTCTGACTGCCGTATGTTTCGGCATACAGAGTATGTCCTTCCACGAGCCTGAGCTCGGAAGTTACTTCATACAATTCACAGGTAAGAGGCGTACCGTCGTAATCTTTGGTTGCGTCCCCCGCTTTTATTGTTATCGGACGCGCGATTACCGTGAGCGTGCCGTCTTCGCAGGTTATTTCGTAGTTGGCTGTTACGTCTTTTCCGTCCGCGGCAGTTATCTTTATGGAATCTTTTATTACGGAATTAGGACTCGTGCCTACATCCGTCTGACTGCCGTCTGCTTCAAAGTAAAGGGTATGACCTGCCACTATTCCGAGCTCGGATACTATGATGTACTGCGTGCTCGTGAATGGTTCGCCGTCGTATACTCTGCTTACATCGTCAAGCTTTATCGTGACGGGGCGCGCGGTCACCGTGAGCGTGCCGTCCTTGCAAGTTATTTCGTAGTTAGCCGTTACGTCTTTGCCTTCTGCGTCTGTTACATTTAAGGTGTCTTTTATAACAGAATTAGAGCTTGTGCCCACATCCGTCTGGCTGCCGTTTGCTTCAAAGTAAAGGGTCTGACCCGCCACTATTCCGAGCTCGGATACTACGCTGTACTGCGTGCTCGTGAATGGTTCGCCGTCGTATACTCTGCTTACATCGTCAAGCTTTATCGTGACGGGACGCGCGGTCACCGTGAGCGTGCCGCATATGCAGCTGATTTCGTAGTTAGCCGTTACATCTTCTTCGCCATCATATACTTTAAGCTCAAGTTCATTTGCTGCAGTTCCGACGTCCGTTATGCTTGCGCATGTTTCAACGACTGTTTTTTGCCATTCAACAAAGCCATACAGACTTTCCGATGACACTTCATAATCTGTCTTGCTGTGAGCCTCGCCGTCATATATCCACTCTCCGTCCGCCGTAATTACCGTTACGGGGCGAGCGGTTACTGTGAGCGTGCCGTCTTCAAAGGTTATTTCGTAGTTTGACGTTACATCTTTGCCGTCGGGCGCCGTTATTTTTACAATTTCTTCCGAAATGCTGTTAGTGCTGCTGCCGGCTGCCGTCTGACTGCCGTTTGTTTCGGCATACAGAGTATGTCCTTCCACGAGGCTGAGCCCGGAAGTTACTTCATACAATTCACAGGTAAGAGGCGTTCCGTCGTATACTTTGGTTGCGTCGCCAGCTTTTATTGTTATCGGGCGGGCGGTCACCGTGAGCGCGTCGGATACATAACTTATACTGTAATTTGAAGTTACTTCTGTATTGTCTTCGGCAAAAATCCTGACAGTTAAAATATTTTGCGTGCTGCCGACGTCGGTTATCGTTGTAAACGTATCTACAACAGGCTGATGACCTTCAACAAAGCCGTAAGGACTGTCTTCCGTCAACACAATCTCCGTATTGCTGTGAGGCTGTCCGTCGTACACCCACTCACCGCCTGAATAATGCAAGATTACAGGTCTGCGCTCTACGGTAAGCGTGCCTGCTTCATACGTAACGGCGAAATTGCCCGTTATATCGTTGCCGTCCCCGTCCGTTATCTTTAAACTTCCTTCCACAACGGTATTAAAGCTTGTGCCTGCATCTGTCTGGCTGCCGCATGTTTCGGCATAGACATCCGCAATTCTTATCGCCGATATAAAGGTAATAGTGCCGCACGTCAGAGGAGTGCCGTCGTATACTTTTGACGCGTCGTCTGCCTTTACGGTAGCGGGGCGGGCAGTCACCGTAAGAGTGCCGTATATGTAGCTGATATCGTAATTTGCAGTCACATCCCTGTCGCCTGCCGATATGCCGACAACAAGGACGTTATCAATCACAGAAACATCTTTAATCGCCGCGCTGTCGCTTACAACAGTTGTGTGTCCCTCTACAAGACCGTATTCGCCGTCATCGGAAACGTAGTGCCCCTTCTGGCTGTGAGCCTCGCCGTCATACATCCATTTGCCGTCCGATGTTACGACAGTTACAGGGCGGGCAGTCACCGTGAGCGCGCCGTTTATGTATGTAATCGAATAATTTGACGTTACATCATTACCGTCGCCGTCCGCAACCGCAAGTCCGAGCGCGTTTTCCACGCTTCCGACATCGGTAATGCTCGTTTGTTCTGCGACTGAGACGCTGTGACCAGATATAAAACCGTATTCGGCATAGCCGCTGACAAGCTCGCCTTCCGTTACGACCTCGAATTTATCGCTGCCGTGAGTCGCACCGTCGTAAACCCAACCGCCTTCAGACGTCTGCACAACGACGGGTCGTGCGGCAACTGTGAGAGTGCCCGCCTTTAAAAATACCGAATAGTTTGAAGTTACGTCATTTCCGTCGCCGTCTTTGATAATAAAGCTGAGTAAATTTTCCGTTTGTCCAACGCCTGTGATTTCGGCATAATCGGACACGGTTATCGTATGACCTTCGACTAAGGAAGAATCCTCCGAAAGCTGATAATCTTCGGAATCCGCGCACGAAAGAGCCTGCCCGTTGTAAACTTTTTCGGCATCGGACGAGGTTATGTACAGCGGGCGTTTTTCTACCGTAAGGATACCCGCCTGAATGTTAATGTTGTAATTGCCCGTAACTTCGACTTTGCCGTCGTCCGTGTTGCGGTAAATTTTTATTTCGGGCAGATTTTCAACCTCGCCCGCGTCGGTGATGTTGTCATCAAATACGGCATACAGTTCGTCGCCTTCGGCGAGCGGCGTTTCTGAAGACAGCTCGTACTCGCTGCTTTCAAAACGGTTGCCGTCGTAAACTGCAGAACCGTCGCTTACAATCACATCTATGTCGCGCTTTACAAAATCTATTATGCCGCCAACGGGATTGATTTTGTACGACGCGGTTACGTCGTTGCCGTGAGAGTCGGTAATTTTTATGCCGCTCTTGTCGGGCAGAACTGATGTGGACTGAGCTGTTATGTCATCGTATATGAACGAGGTGCACTCTATGGTGTCGCCGTATTCGAGCTCGGCTGTCACCGAAGGGTCAACGCCGTATTTTACCGAAGTCTGGTCTATCGCAACGTTTATGCTTTTGGGTTCTATGACAAACGCATAAGCTTCGCCGTAGCGCTTGCCGCCGAAAATATTAGAAGAAACTGCCCTGACCTGGTAACTGCCGGCAGTTACGGGCTGCTCCTCCGACCATTCGTCGCTGCCATCGGCGCGGTATTCGTAGTATACGCTTCTGAAAACTGCATTGGCGCGGTAGCTTACAGACTGACCGTAAGTTAACTGCGAGGGACATTCAACCACATCATATACAATTCCGCACACGGCAAAGAACGCCGCAATGATGCACAGCGCGGCTGCGAGCAACGAAATTATAAGTATGCGGAAACGCTTTATTGTTTTTAATATGTCCGCAAATTTTATTACTTTTTTGCGATATTTTTCGTAAAGCATTGAATAAGTCCCCTGCCGTTATGCCTGTCGCGGCAAGCGTTAAGGCGTTACCTTAAGCACTCCGTCAACAAGTATTATTTTATACTGCGAGGTAACGTCATTGCCCTCGCTGTCCTTAATTACTACCTTTTTGATTACGTTCGCGCTGTAACCTATCTGAGTCTGCGAACCTTCAACGGTGACCGTTTCAGTTTGGCCGTCAGCCAAAGCGCTTTCGTATGCGGAAGTTATTGTATAGCCGTCGATTTGCGCAACTGAACCGTAAGATACCTCCGCACTTGCCGCGGTTATGGTTATTTCGCGCGGAAGAACTTTCAGAATGCCGTATATGCCGTTTATTTTGTACATATACGTCACATCATTGCCAGACTCGTCGGTAATGACCACGGTAAATCCGTTTATGCTGTAGCCTACCGTCGTCTGACTGCCCGTAATCTGAACGGAAGATATGCTGTGCCCTGACAAAAGATTTACAGAAATATCATAATCGGCATTTGTGAGCGCCGTACCGTCGTAAATGCGTTCGCCGCCGTACGTGGTTACGGTGAGTTCTTCAAGGTAAACCTGAAGCCTGCCGACAGAATAGGTTATATCAAAAAGTTCGGTAACGTCGTTGCCGCTCGGGTCATAGAGCGTGAACGACTCTATAGTGCTCTCGCTTATTCCCACAACTCTCTGCTTGCCAGAGACAACCGCCTCATAACTGTAACCCTTTGCGATAAGGTCGCTCAACCCCTGCAACGCACCGGAAGGTCTGAGCGTGTTCTGCTCGCCGTAGCGCATATATTCGTTTACGGGTTTTAGGTTAAGTTTGCCCTGAATCTGGTCGGGCAGGTTGCCGCCCGAACCGCCTGAACCGCCGACAGAGCCGGAACCTGAGCCGCCGGAAAGTCCCGGACCGCCGCCCGTGACTTCAACATTTATCCAGCCCATGCCGTCCATGTACACCTCTACCCACGCATGAGCATTTTCAGAAGTTATGTCAACCCACTCTCCCGCCTTTGTGTCGCCGACATAGCCTATCGTGTAGCGCGCGGGGATGCCAAGTTTGCGGAAAAGAAGGGTCGCCGCGCTCGCGTAGTGCTGGCATATTCCCTCTTTGTAAACAGTCAGAAAGTCAAGCACAATATCTGCGCTGTTATCAAGCGCTCTGTCATATTCGAGGTTGTATTCTGCGGAGCTCTGTATGTACGCCGCAACATCTGATATGAGCCTGGCAATATCGGTATAAGACGAAAAGCCGTTTTCAGTTATCACCTGATTAAAATAGTTGTCAAGCTCAACGCTCATGCCGTCGGTCGCAAGATAATGCTGATACACAAAAGAGCTGTAAGCGCTTTCCGCAGCAGAATATGCGCCGAGATTTATATCAACCGCGCCGTCTTTGGTTATGTCGTACAGATAGTAGTAAAGCGAGTATATTTCAGATGTGTCGCCTGAATATTTAACGTCGTCTGTCTGTATCTCATAATCGCCGAGCGTTCCTGTTTCGGCATAGTACGGAATGTAATAATCGGTGCCATTAACGTCGAGGCGGACAAGATAACTTTCGTAGCCCGCATTGCCGAGGGCTATGCCCGTCATATAGTTAAGGCTGTAAGCATCGTCAATTTTTCCGCTGTAAGCCAATGCCGTTCCCCAGCCTTTGCCGCTATAATCGCCGTAGCTCATAAGGCG
>CALVWV010000045.1 GCA_944368065.1 uncultured Clostridia bacterium
TAGCTCTTATTTTCGCCTACATCTTTGCCGCAAGCCGACGCGCCGATAAGTACGGCGGGCACGGCGAGAAGAGCGCAGACCTTAACAAATTTACTTTTCATTAAATTCTCCTTTTCGCCGCAACTATACTTAAACTGATTGCTGATGACCATATTAAAGCGGGCATATCACGGCATATTTTCAATATATTCAAAACTGCGCATTCAGTCCCCGAAGCTGAACACTCTTCAATGATAGTTTGTTCAATCCTTTAAAGTATATCATCTGCGCGCATTTTTAACAAGTTTATCGGCGCAAAAAAGAACCGCGGTTCAATTTTTACAGATTTTAACTAAAAAGTATAATTATTAACGCCCGCAACCAAGACGTTATGCCGCTGATTGCAAGGCGCATTTAAGCTTATATAAGTTTTACCTGCCTTCGTGGACGAAAGCCGTACTCCACTGCGGAAGCGAAAAACGGCGGGCAATGTGCGCGCATTTGCACATGAAGATATAAAAAATATCGTAGCCTTCGCCGAAAAGCGTTTCAAGATTTCCGAGCCCCTTGGAAATTATTACGTCGCTTTCTTTAAAAAGCCTTAAGGCGCGCGGACTAAGCTCTTTGAGGTACGTCCCGGGGACAGTTTCGCCGCTGTCCTCCACCGTTGAATACTGCGCAAGTCCGATAAATTCCGCGTCCTTTCTCGTAGCGTCGTTAATTATTTCGCCGCCGCGCACGAGCGAAGTTACAAAAATCTGCGGATAAAGATTTTTTATTATCCTTATCAGTATTTTATCGAACACCACCTCGCCGCAGTTGTCGTGCACGTACAGAAGGGTTTCTGCGCTTTCAAGGCGGGATTTCAAAAGGGCGAGAGTTGCCGCGTCTGGCACGGTCTTTTCCGCCGCCTGCTTAACCGTGGCTATGCTGTCTGCATTGAGGTCGGAAAGCTTGGCAAAATCTATGTAATTTGCCGCCGCGGCGTACTTGATGGCTTCTGCCAGAGGGTCGGGGCTGGCTGTTATGTGCGAAAAAAGGTCGCCTTCCATTGCGAGAACGGCTGAGTTAAACATCTGCTTTTCGGCAGAATAGTCAATGCCGCCGCCGAAAATTTTGCGGTGTGCGCCGTCTATGTCGCGCATGAGAAGGGGCGCGCAGTAATGCGCGGGAGGATTTTCGCAGAGCTCGCGGACGCGTTGCCTGAACTTTTCAAGCTTTGCCTTGTCGGTATGAGAACGCTCTACCTTTTTCATCTGACTGTTGTATAAACAACCCTTGCACTCTTCGTCCAGAGTCATGTTCCGCCTCCTGATGCGCGTAAAATTATTCTGTATCCGCTGAATTATTATAGCACTGCATAAGAATATTTGCAACAGATATGAGCCGCGGGATACATGCGCGCGTGACTGCAGATTAAAATGCGGCGCCTGCTGAATGCAGGCGCCGCATTTTAATTGATTATTTGTTTCATGAATCCTTTACGAGGAGCAATATTCCCGCTATAATATTTACAAAAATAAGCGTGCAGATTTTAAAAGCAAGACCTATAGGTTCGCCTTTGTCAAGCTTTCTGAAGACGTGCACGGTCATAGGCACTGTCCAGGCAAGCGTTATAAGCGAACCGATAAGCGAAGCAATTGTAAAACCTATAACAAGAGAACCAAGCGCGCAGCTTACGCAGCCTATTACCATGAATACCTTTATGGCAATGCTCATCCCGCGCGAGGTTGAAGCAGGTCCGGATTGCGCCGTTTGCGCATACTGCGGCGGCGTTCCGGGTTGTACAGACTGCCCCTGCAGGTCAGGCTGTACGGGGTGGAAAAGTTCCGTAGGGCAGCCGCACTTGTTGCATATTTCTGCATTGTCTTCAAGTTCGGCGCCGCAATTTTTGCAGAATTTCATAAAATTATCCCCTTTATATACAATCTGAAATTATTATATAACGCAAAGCTAATTGTGTCAATATCTGTAAACAATTATATTTATCAGCTTACCTATTTATTACAACTGTCTGAAAAGGCTTAAAAGACATAAGCATATTTTTACAAACTTATTACAAGTTCGCGCAAAATTTTACAGACAGTTAAGTTAAAATATTTTAAGAAAAAACAGGAGAAAAATTCCCGCGCATACAATGCTGTGCTGCATGCCGCTCTGCTTTACATAGCCGCTGTCTGCAACAAAGCCGCTTTGTGCGGGAGAAAGGAGATTTTTTATGCCGGCCACATATGCACATTACAGGCTGGGCAACGAAACGAGTAAACTGTTGCCCGAAAAACTAAAAAAAATTGTTTACTCAAACTATGAAAGCTACGCGCTCGGAATGCACGGTCCCGATTTGCTGTTTTACTACAAACCGCTCACCGTGAACGCCACGAACGCAAAAGGTTACGCCATTCACGAAGCGCTTGCTTCTGAATTCTTTGCAAGAGCCGGGGAAATTTACAAAAAGCGCGGCATGCGCGCCGCCGACGAGGCGTACCTTCTCGGATTTTTGTGCCACTTCGCCCTGGACAGCGAAGCGCACCCCATTGTAAATGCCGAGATGAAAAGCAAAAATCTTACGCATACGGAAATTGAGTCGGCATTCGATAAATATCTTCTGGAAAGCGACGGAAAAGCGCCATTCAGAACAGACCTTACCGCGCATATTTTGTACAGCAAAAAAACTGAAGATATTGCCGCGGCATACTTTTCAGTAACAGAAAAGCAGGCGGCAAAAGCCATAAAGTCGATAAAATTTTACAACAGGCTTATGCGAGCGCACAATCCCGTTGCACGCGGGATTATAACGCTTATACTCAAAATTTCGGGCATGTGGGAGCCCGTTCACGGCATGATACTTCCGCTTGAAACGGACGAGAGATACGACGATTCAATAAGAGAGCTCAGCCTTGCATACTCTGCCGCCGTTAAAAAAGCCGTTGAACTTATTATAAATTACGACGGATTTCTGCACGGCGAAAATAATTTAAGCGAAAAGCTGGACAGAAATTTTGAGTAAAAATAAATAAAGTTGCCGCCCCTTACTTTAAATTGGTGCGGGAATATGTGCCAACTAACGGCATTTGACAGCATAAACGCGGACGGCAAAAATATTTTTCAAGAGGTAACAGATGAAAAGACAGACCCAAGCCCAGGTTGCGGGCGGTTCAGGCGCGGCAATGGCTTTAAGCCCTGCCGAAGCGCGCATGCAGCGCAGAAATTCGCCGCTCGGAAAGCAGAAAAGAAACGAACTTTACTGGATTCTGTACGACGTGGGTAATTCGGCATTCACGCTGCTTGTAAGCGCGATACTGCCTATTTACTTCAATGCACTTGTTACGGCAGGCGGACTTTCAGAAACGGACGCAACTGCCATATGGGGCTACGCGGCGAGCGGCGTCACCCTGTGCGTGGCGGTTATTTCGCCCATACTCGGCAGTTTTACAGACTTTAAAGGGTTCAAAAAACCGTTCTTCTTTTTCAGCGCCGTGGCAGGCGTTATAGGATGCGCGGCGCTCGGCATACCCATGGGCTGGGTCGCTTTTCTTGCCCTCTTCGTCATAACAAAAATCGCGTACTCCGTAAGCCTTGTATTCTACGACGCAATGCTGCCCGACGTCACCGATATGAAGCGCGTGGACATGGTTTCTTCCAAAGGCTACGCCTGGGGATATATCGGAAGCTGCATACCGTTTATTTTAAGCATAGTGCTTGTGCTTACAGTAGATACAGCGATATCGATGCCCATAGCCTTCATAATGAATGCTGTATGGTGGCTGGCGTTTACCATACCCCTTGCAAAAAATTATAAGCAAAAGCACTTTATCGAGCGCGGAAGCCACGCGGTAAAAGAAAATTTCAGAAAACTTGCGCAAACGCTGTTCAGCAAAGACAAGTGCGTTAAAAACAGAAAAGGCATAATACTTTTTCTGATAGCTTTTTTCCTTTACATAGACGGCGTTTATACGGTAATAGATATGGCTACCTCCTTCGGCACAGCGCTCGGGTTCGACAGCACGGGACTGCTCCTTGCGCTTTTGGTAACACAGTTCGTAGCCTTCCCCTCCGCTATCGCGTTCGGCAAACTTGCGGGTAAGATTTCTAACGAAAAGCTTATTATCATAAGCATATGCGCGTATACGTTCGTCGGCGTATTTGCCATATTCATGCAATCAATATGGCAGTTCTGGGTACTCGCCGTCATGGTAGGACTTTTCCAGGGCGGCATACAGGCGCTTTCACGCTCATACTTTACCAAAATAATCCCCTCCGAACATTCGGGAACGCTGTTCGGAATTATGGATATCTTCGGCAAAGGCGCGGCATTTTTAGGCACGCTGCTCGTATCGATAGTTACGCAGGCGACCGATTCCGTAAACCTCGGTGCAATTCCCATTGTATGCCTGTTCGTTGCCGGACTTGCAATGTTTATAGTAACTGCAAGATACAACAAAAGCTATATAGCCGATGCACAGAAAAAAGAAGAGAACGAAAATTTGCAGTCTAAAGAATTTTCAGAAAGCGAATCGGGCGCCGTAAAATCTGACATAGAATGACACTCAACTACCCTTTTTATAACACCTTATAAAAATTGCCAAAGCGGCGGCGGAGCTGAAGCTCCGCCGCCGCCTTGGCTGAATAAAAAAGTTATTTAAAATCTCAACCGCTTAAAAACCGTATTATGTTTTTTACTTGCATACGTGAAGATACCGGAAAAGGCGCACGACTCAAGTCTACGGCGCAGACGTTGCATGCCGCAGAAAAAAAACGCAAGCGCGGTGCGGTTTATACGGGATTCAATTTTTGCAAAAAACTGCGCATATTGTGTTGACATGGCGGACGGCAGGTTATATCATTTATAAAAACGCAACAGAAAAAAGAGGAAAACATAATGAAAAATAAATTTGCAGTCAGCGCGTTCACGCTCGTTGCCGCCGCGCTGATGGCCGTTGCAGGCTGTACAGACAGCGGCGAAAACATTGACGATACCCCTTACCTCGGCGAAAATTATTCTTTCAATGAGGAAAGCAGCACATACACCAACCCTGCGTATGCCGAAGGCACGGTCTTCGAGCACGATACATACAACTCCACCGTGCATTGGGTTGAGAACAACGGCGACCATATCTTTACGCTTACTTCACTGCCCAAAGACGCGGCCGAGGGCGAAAAGTTCCCCGTAATCATTATGTGCCACGGCTACAACGGGTCGGACAGCTATTTCAATATGTACATACCCTATCTCATTGATTCGGGGTTTGCGTGCGTAACTTTCGACTTCCGCGGCGGTTGCTTTTACGGTTGCAAATCGAGCGGAAGAATGTTCAATATGACTATTGATACAGAACTGAGCGACGCAAAAGCCGTAACTGCATTTGTGGAACAACAGAGTTTTGCAGATACATCAGATATGATACTTGCAGGGCACAGTCAGGGCGGACTTATAGCCGCGCTTGCGGCGGGCAGCGACGAGCTTGCGGGCAAATTTGACGGACTGCTTCTGCTTGCCCCCGGATTCAGCATAATTGAAGCTAACGCGTCAGCTTACTACGACGGCACAAAAGCCATTCCGGAAAAGGTAACACTGCTCGGCGTTGAGGTAAGCGGGAACTATATCCGTTCGCTGCTTGCGCATAAAGATTTGTACACGGAAATTGCAGCTTTCAAAAAGCCTGTAAAAATCCTTCTTGGCACAAAAGACGCGCTGTTCAAAGAAAAGGATATGCAGGGTGCAATCGAAGCCTACGGCGATAAAGCTTCTTTGGATATGATTGAGGGCGCAGACCACGGTTTTTCCGCTGCTATCCTTGAAACTATGTATCCCGAAAAGATAGAACCGTTTTTGCTTGATTCTATTTCAGATTAAAATAATGACTGAAATGTAAAACGCTGATTCAGATTTAAAATAATTAATTGATAATTTGACATTTTTTGATATTTTAACAGCCGCGAAAGGTCAGACCTTCCGCGGCTGTTTTTAAAAGAAAGAAGGGGCGTTTTAAACGCCCCTTCTTTCTCTCAAACGAGATATATGCAAGCTGTGTGATCGGAATTGCAATGTGCAGATGCGCACTCATACAGTTATATGTTATTTGAGAAGCCGCCGCAAAATAGCAATAAAACCGGAAACTGACGAAGAACATTCCCGCGCGGCGGCTTCGGGTACTCAAAAGACGCGCTTTCAAGTAACGAGGGAATTATAGCATTTTTAATATTTCCAGACAACTGTAAGGCGGCCGATTTGGCGCACATGTTTTTAACATCGCGCACAAATTATTAACATATAAATATTGTTATAAGCAGTGTTCCAAATCATACCTATTGTGAAAATTTATAAAAAACATTGGAATTACCTTGCCGTAATTGCAATATACCCCCACATATGCCACAATTAACGGCATTTTTTGCATATTTATTTCAAAAAAAATAATTAATTTATTTTTTATTTATCTGAAGATAATATTACTTTCTTATAATGCTTTTATCCCAGCACTTCCTTCCGCAATGCGGGCACTTAAGATACCGCTTTTTCAAAGTGTGCGGGCCAAGAATATATGCTGACAATGCAGGCACAAACTTTTTGCCGCATGATGCGCACTCAAAAATTTCTATGCTCACGGCTACGACAACGCATAAAAATATCTCGCCGAACACAGCGGCATAAGATATTAATATGAGCATAATTTTCACCCACACGTAAGTTTCTACATACGCCATGCTTAAGGTTACAGCTATTGCGAGGATAAGCGTCAGACAAAGCGATACGCACATTATGGCAAGCTTTGTTTTAGGCCGCGTTTTGTCATTCATCAATGACACTATATTCTCCTCTGCCTTCTGCTTATACACATTATCTTCCAGCTTTTCGCCTGAAAGCAATTCGTTTACGCTTATGTCAAGAAGTTCGCAAAGCGGAAGCATAAGACTTAAATCGGGCATACCGTTGCCCGTTTCCCATTTTGAAACCGTCTTTTCGGAAATGTTTAATTTTTCAGCCACTTCGCGCTGAGTGAGATTTTTTTGTCTGCGCATCTCTTTTATAAATAAACCTGTCTTTACCTGATTCATAATTGACCTCTGATATTTTAATTTGCTCTTACTGTACCATAAGTTTATCACAACATTCAGATAAAGTGAACCCACGTTCCGTAGAGTTTTGTCATAAATGCGCTGCTACCCGATTGCCCCGCTCATATTATGCATTTATCGAGCCGTTAAAACAGTTAAGTTTTTAAATTTAAACTTGCGCACAGCAAATCGGCGCAGCATTCACGCATCATTTCCGACGTCTGAATTATCGCAAAATCACCTCATTACCATCACTGTTTAAGTTATGCCGCCATTTATCCGCCAGCATAACGCCTGTCCTTCAGCGCCCTAAGAAAATGTTCCTGAGGTAAGTGAGGGGCCTTTCAAGCATCTTCTGCGCACGCAAGAAACATTTCTGTGCGGCTCAGTCACCCCATTATAGCGTGAGCCGCAGTTATGGTGTTTCTTTTATTGTCCATTTTAATTTTGAGTACAATCTGTAGCTTGCATATCTGAACTATACTGCCGCTAATATACCCTGAATATATAAAAATGCTGCATACCGCTTGCCATTACTTTTGCCGATAAATAGCGCATATGCGCTTCGGCGTACTTATTTTAGGCAACCGCTTCAGCTGGGCACGAATAAAAAAATATGTAATTATAAAATATTAGGTCACCGCAAGCGCCTTACTTTTTGTTTTCGCTTATCTTTCAGAACAGACAGCGGGCGTCCGCCGTACCTCAACTGACTCACACGCATGGCAGTCGCGACTGCAACAAAATGGCTGCAACAAAAAAATAAGCGCCTGCAACATTGCGTTGCAAACGCTTACTTTAATTGAAAACCGGCAACTTGCTATCCTCGCAGGCGCTCTGTGCCAACTACTTTCGCCGTAGATGAGCTTAACTTCTGTGTTCGG
>CALVWV010000046.1 GCA_944368065.1 uncultured Clostridia bacterium
TTTTAAACTTTGCGGCGGAGGTATGGCAGCAACAGCTCTTCACCGTTCTGCGCTACTGCGCGCTCGCTCTTCTTCCCGTGCTCCTCATCCCGATGATATGCCTTGCCAACGAGATTGCAAAAATTTACGAAGTGCCCCACAACCGCACCTATATAAAAAAGGCTACGGCAAAGATTGCTTCGTCAGATATCACCGTGGTGGGCATAACGGGCAGCTACGGCAAGACGAGCACCAAAAACATACTCTCGGCTATGCTCGGCAAAAAATACAGGGTGCTCACCACGCCCCGTTCGCACAACACGCCGATAGGCATATCGCTTGCGGTGAACGCCAACGACCTTGCCGACTACGACGTTTTTATAGCCGAAATGGGTGCGCGCAACGTGGGCGATATTGCCGAACTCTGCGCAATCTGCCCGCCCGACTATTCGCTTATAACGGGCATATGCGCCCAGCACCTGGAAACTTTTGAAAGTTTGGAGAATATAATAAAAGCCAAGGGGGAAATTCTTGCCGCGACGGGCAAAAAGGCCTTCCTTGCCGCAGACTGCGCCGACTACTTCAAAGACGCGCCCTGCGAAACCGTTGTTTGTTCCTGCGTATCGGACGTGTCCGCCGGCTGCGACGGCACTGATTTTACCATAACCCTGGGCGGTGAAAGCGTGCGCGTGCACACCAGGCTTCTGGGCGCGCACTGCGCCAATAATTGCGGCCTTGCGGCCGAACTTGCGTACGAGATGGGCGTAAGCCTTGCAGATATCGCCGCGGCGGCGGAGGAGCTCGACTTCGTCGAACACTGGTTGCAGCTCACCAAATCCAACGGCATAAACATTCTCGACGACGGCTACAACGCAAACGTAAAGGGTGCGCGCGCCGCGCTCGAGGTGTTGCGCGCGTTCGGAGGCAGAAAAATTGTCGTAACTCCCGGAATTGTCGAGCTCGGCATACTTGAAGAGACTGAAAATAAGGAGTTCGGCAAGCTTCTTGCGGGGCTCGACCTCGTGATTCTGGTAGGCGATACGCTTGTAACGCCCGTCAAGGACGGATACTTCGAGGCGGGCGGCGAACCTGAAAAGCTTATGCTGCGCGCCACTTTGAAGGACGCTCAGGCGGAGCTTAAAAAGGTGCTCGAGCGCGGCGATACCGTTCTGTTCCTGAACGATTTGCCCGGCATTTACTGATTGAAAGGCGCCGCCGCGCAAAAAACTTTGCGCGGCGGCGGAACAAAACTTATTTTTTAAATTTCACCAAAGCAAAAGAGCGGAGGTGATTTTTTTATGTCTGAAAACAAAATTGCCGTCGTGTTCGGCGGCGCATCCAACGAAAGCGAAATTTCCGTAATTACGGGTACTATGTGCGCAAACGTGCTGAAAAGCGGCGGCACAGACGTTCTGCCCGTGTACATATCCCCGAGCGGCGCATTTTACTGCGGCGAAGAACTTGCCGACATTCAGGTTTTCAAACGCGGGGAAGAGCTTAAATCGCCGCGCTGCATGGTGTGCGACGGCGGGGTTTATATTCTGGGCAAACGCGGCAGAATAAAAAAATTCCTGCCATTGTATGCCGCAATCAACTGCTGTCACGGCGGTCTCGGCGAGGGCGGCGGAGTGGGCGGACTTTTCGCCTGCGCGGGTATCCCTATGGCGGGCGGCGATATCTTCGGCGGCGCGGCGTTCCTCGATAAATGCCATACGAAAATACTTTCAGACGGGCTCGGCGTAAATACGCTCGACTATTTTGTCGTGCGTTCGTCAGAGGATATATCCGCCGCAATTAAAAAAATAGGACTGCCCGCGGTGGTTAAACCCGCGCGCCTCGGCTCCAGCATAGGCGTGGCGGCGGCGTCGGACGGGGAGGGGTTTGAAGGTGCCGTAAACGCGGCGCTGATGTTCGACGATAAGGTGCTGTGCGAAAGGTATGTAAAAGCCCGCCGCGAAATCAACTGCGCCGCATATTTTTATGGCGGCGAGGTGTGCGTTTCTGAGTGCGAGGAGGCATTTTCCTCAGGCGGACTGCTTTCCTTCGACGATAAGTATTCGGGCGGCGGCAAGTCGGTTATCCCCGCGGATATCCCAAAATCAACGGCGGAAAAGGTAAAGGATACCGTGCGGAAGGTATATTCTTCGCTCGATATGCGCGGCATAGTGCGGTTTGATTTTATTCTCGAAGGGGATGAGCTTTTTCTGAGCGAGGTAAACACCGTTCCCGGCTCGCTTGCGTGGTATCTGTTCGCCCCGTCGATGAAAAAATTTTATCCCGTGCTCAGGGCGGTAATTTCTCAGGCGGTGGCGGACAGTGCGTCCGCTAAGCAGAAACTTCTTCTGAAAACGGGCATTCTGTCATCCGTTCCCGCCTGCGGCTTAAAATCAAAATAAATATAGCATTAAGCGCCGCCCGCGGCTTAACTGCCGCGGGCGGCGCGCTTTATAGGCTATTTGTTTGACAAAACGCCGCTTCGAAATATATAATTTATCTGTGATTTAAATTGAGGAGGAAACTTATATGCCCGAAAAAATAAGGATGAAAACGCCGCTCGTGGAGATGGACGGCGACGAAATGACCCGCATTCTGTGGAAATGGATAAAGGAAATTTTAATCGAGCCCTACGTCGATTTGAAGACGGAGTACTACGATTTAGGTCTTCCCGAAAGGGACAGGACGGACGATAAGGTTACCGAAGAGTCGGCATACGCCGCCAAAAAATACGGCGTTGCGGTAAAGTGCGCAACAATCACGCCCAACGCCCAGCGCGTTGAAGAGTACAAGCTCAAAAAGATGTGGAAGAGCCCCAACGGCACGATAAGGCGCATACTTGACGGCACGGTGTTCCGCGCGCCGATAATAGTCAAAGGCATAACGCCCTATGTCCCCGGCTGGAAAGCGCCCATAGTGCTTGCCCGTCACGCTTACGGCGACATTTACAATTCGGTTGAAGCGCGCGCCGCCGCAGGCGACAGCGCTTACCTCGTCGTGTGCGATAAGGACGGCAAAGAAGTTTCGCGCCAGCTCATAAAAAAGTTTGACGGCGACGGAATAGTGCAGGGCGTGCACAACCTCGATAAATCGATAGAAAGTTTTGCTGTAAGCTGCTTCAACTACGCGCTCGAAAATAAAATGCCCCTGTGGTTCGGCGCCAAGGATACCATTTCCAAAACGTACGACCACCGCTTCAAGGATATCTTCAACGAAATCTACGAGCGCGACTATAAAGAAAAATTTGAAAAAGCGGGCATATACTTCATGTATACGCTTATAGACGATATCGTTGCCCGCATAATGCGCAGCGAAGGCGGCGTTCTCTGGGCGTGCAAAAACTATGACGGCGACGTTATGAGCGATATGGTTGCAACGGCGTACGGCTCGCTCGGAATGATGAGCTCTGTGCTCGTTTCTCCCGAAGGCAATTACGAGTTCGAGGCGGCTCACGGCACCGTTACCCGCCATTACTATAAGTACCTCAAAGGCGAAGAGACTTCAACAAACTCTGTGGCTACTATATGGGCGTGGACGGGCGCGCTTGCAAAACGCGGCGAACTGGACGGCATTCCCGAGCTCACGGCGTTTGCAAAAAAGCTTGAAAAAGCCGTAATAGACACCATTGAAAGCGGCGAAATGACGGGCGACCTCATTCCTCTTTTCAGGCGCGAGGGCGTAACGCCCGTTAAGCTTGAAAGCCGCGCATTCCTTAAGGCAGTGGCTTCAAGACTCTGAGTTGTAAATTCAGGCTGTTTGAAGAATTAACTTATTTTGAATGCCGCCCCGAAGCTTATCAGGCAAGCTTCGGGGCGGCATATTTTTTATATCGTTGTTGCGCTTTACATTTTTCTTAAGAGCGGCTGCAATTATTTGTTGTTGACAATGTTCTCGCCTTCTGGTATTATGAAATTAAATATGCAAACAATTTTAATAATACCAGAAGGTTTTTTGTGTATCCGTACGATTTAAGCGGCAGAAACAAGTATTATACGCTGTATGAAAATCTGCGCGGGGATATTCTCCGCGGCAAAATAAAGGCGGGCGAAAAATTGCCCGGCAAGCGCACTCTCGCAAAGGAGCTCGGCGTGAGCGTGGTTACCGTGCAGACTGCTTACGACCAGTTGCTTGCCGAAGGCTATATAAATTCCAAAGAGCGCAGCGGTTATTTTGTCTGCCCGGTGGAGGTAGGACTGCGCGAGCGTCCCTCCGCGCCGCCCTTGCAGGAGGTTGAAAAGCCCGAATATTCGGCAGATTTCGTAAGCGGCAGTCCGCCTGCAAAACTTTTCCCGTTTGCTTCCTGGGCAAAGCTCATGCGCGAGGTTCTTTCCGACTGCGGCGAACATCTTTTAGAGCGCGTGCCGTGCGCGGGCGACGATGAACTTAAGTCGGCAATATCAGACTATCTTTACCGTGCGCGCGGCATAAGCGTAGACCCCCGCCTGATAGTTGTAGGCGCCGGCGCCGAGCATCTTTACGGCGTAATAGTCCAGCTTATCGGCCGCGACAAACTTTACGCTGTGGAAAACCCCTGCTACCGCAAAATTTATCAGGCGTATTCTCTCAACGGCGCGCGGTGCGCGTTTATGCCCGTCGGCGAAGACGGTGCGGACCCGACTGCCGCGGCGGCACAGGGGGCGGCGGTGTTTCATGTATCACCCGCGCACCAGTTTCCCACGGGCGCGGTGATGCCCGCAGGCGCGCGCGCAAGGCTTATAAATCTGGCTGAAAAGCGCGGCGGCTATATCGTGGAGGATGATTACGACAGCGAGTTCCGCCTTTTCGGAAAGCCCCTTCAGAATATGTACGCGCTCTGCCCCGACAGGGTGATTTATATAAATACCTTTTCCAAAACGCTTGCGCCCTCCATGCGCATGGGGTACATGGTTCTCCCGCCCGAGCTATACAAAAGGTATAAAGAGCTTTTCGGGCACAATTCTTCTGCTGTGCCGCTGTTTGAGCAGAAGACGCTTGCAAGGATGATGGCGGGCGGGACGTTTGAGAGGCACATAAACAGGCTGAAAAATTATTACCGCGGCGTGCGCGAAGCTCTGACGGAAAAGCTTAAAGCGTTTGACTGCCCTCATTATTGCCGCGACAGCGGGGGAGGATTGCATTTTACGGCAAAATTTTCGTCCGCGCCTTCAGATGAGTTTATAAAGGAAAAGGCGCTTGCCGTAGGCATAAACTTAAAGTGCCTTTCGGATTATCTTCTCGCCCCGTGCGCGGGATTTGAAAAAACTGCCGTAATAAACTATTCGGGCATAACGCTCGAAGCGGCTGAATCGCTTGATTTGTCCCGCATAAAATGAAGTAAAAAAATGCCCTGACGCGCAGTCTGCGCGTCAGGGCATTCTATTTCAAATTCAGTTGTAAGTTTCAATTAAACGCGTGCAAGAGCACGGTAGAAGAGTGCGGCAGTCTTAAGATCGGAATTATCTGAAGAGCACCTGCGCTCAACCGCGTGGAAAGTATCTCCGAATAAAAATCTGGTTATCAACATAATTTTCTGTCTCCTTGTTCTCTGTGTTCTTATTTTTGTTTTTGCCTTAAAGGCGGTAGTGTTTTTTCTGCGTAGATTATTCGGCGTCCTTGCCGCAACCGAGCACTTCGTAAGAGAGTGGTTCTACGCCGTAACTGCTTTCGTTGTCGTCTTTTTCAATTTCTTTGAGCATGTCGTAAATAGTCATAATTCTGCCTCCTCGGGTAGCCTCATATTTCAAATCCCGTTGAATGTTTTGCGGCATTTCCGCCGCTTCAAGTTTTTTTCGCGATATTGTATTTTTGTTTTGCTTATCTTGCGCAGTCGAGAACTACGTATGAAAGGGGTTTCACCGCCAGTTCGTCGCTCGCTTCGTCAAGCTCGTTTAAATGTTCGTATATAAACATGGCACTTTACCTCCTTGAGTGGTTTCAAATCAGTTCCTCTCCTGATTTCGCTTACAGTATAGCATTGCGGTTTTTGTTAGTCAATAACAATTTAAAAATTTTTACTAAATTCAAAAATGTTATATGCTAACATTATAGTATGATAATACCGATAAAAAATGTTAACATTCTATTTAAATTTAATAAATTTGTAAAAATCTTTCACGAATCAAAGAACTTAACATTTTTTTTATCGTCTTTAATATAACCGCATTCGAAGCGTTTAAACACCTGAAATATAAATTTTTTTCCGTGTACCCGTCACCTTGACGGCGCGCGCTTTTTAGGGTATAATTTTAAAAAAAACTAAAGCAAGGACAGGTTATGGCAGATAAATCTCAGGCTCTTGATAAAATGAAGCGCGCCGCTGACGCGGCCGCTGGCAGAATAAAGGCGGACGTCGTTTTAAAGAATGCAAAGTATCTCGATGTGTTCTGCGCCGAAGTGCGCGAGGGCGACATAGCCATTTGTGACGGAAAAATTGTCGGCATCGGCAGTTACAGCGGCGAAGAGGAGTACGACTTCGGCGGCAAAATAGCGTTGCCGGGACTCATTGATTCGCATATGCATATAGAAAGCACCCAGCTTTCCCCTGAAGAGTTTGCCGCTCTTTCAGTTCCCCACGGCACGACGGTGGTAATTGCCGACCCGCACGAAATAGTCAATGTATGCGGCCTTGCGGGCGCGGACTATATAAGGCGCGCCGCAGCGCGCACCCCGCTCGAAGTAAAGCTCATGCTTCCCTCGTGCGTGCCCGCAACTCCGTTTGAAACGAGCGGCGCAGTCCTTAATTCTGAAGATACGGCGCGCGCGCTCAGGGGCGATAAATTTTTCGGCCTCGGCGAAATGATGAATTATCCCGCGGTTGCGGCTGGGGATAAGGAAGTGCTTGCAAAGCTTCTCGCTGCAAAGCTTGCGGGAAAGCCTGCCGACGGCCACGCGCCCGTCATGAGCGGCAGGGAGCTCAACGCCTACGTAGTTTCTGGCGCGCGTACCGACCACGAGTGCGCCACCGCGGAGGAGGCGGAAGAAAAAGTTTCGCGCGGGATGTACGTCCTTTTAAGACAGGGTTCTGCTTCGCACGATATAGCAAACCTCGCTCCTGCGGTAAACGATCGCAATTTCCGCAGATTTGCGCTCTGCACGGACGACAGGCACGCCGACGGACTTGCGGCTGAAGGGCACATAGACCACGTTCTGCGCACAGCGGTAAAAAGCGGAATAAAGGGCGAAATTGCCGCCGTAATGTGCACGCTCAACGCCGCAGAATGTTACGGACTTTATGGCAAGGGTGCAATAGCTCCTGGCTACGACGCCGATATCGCTCTTTTTGACGACCTGGAGCATTTCAACTGCTCGGCAGTATTCAAGAATGGCAAACTTGTTGCAAAAGACGGCAAGCCGCTGTTCAAAGGGCGCATGGCTCTGCCTGCGGCGGTCAGAAACACCGTACACGTTGCGCCCGTATCGGCAGACAGCTTTACCATAAAATTAAAGGGCACGCGTGCGCGTGCGATAGGACTCACACCCGGAACGCTTGTCACCCGCAACGTAACGGTTGACGTTGAAAGCAGGGGCGGCGACGTCGTGCTCGAAGGAACAGACCTTCTCCGCCTTGCCGTAGTGGAGCGCCACTTTGCAAGCGGCGGCATGGGGCTGGGGCTCGTGCAGGGTTACGGTCTTAAGGGCGGCGCGGCGGCTACTACAATTTCGCACGACAGCCACAACATAATCGTCGTCGGCGACGACAAAGAAGCGATGGCGGCGGCTGTGGATGAGCTCAGGCGCATAAGCGGCGGAATGACGCTCGTTCACGGCGGCAAAACACTCTCCGTTCCGCTGGACATTGCGGGACTTATGAGCTCTGCGCCGTATGAAAAGCATGTTGAACTTTCCGCCGCGCTGTACAAAGCGGCGTATGAAGCGGGCGTAAACCGCGGCATAGAGGCGTTCATGACGCTTTCATTCTTAGGGCTTGCCGTAATTCCCGAACTTCGTCTTACCGATAAAGGGCTTTTCGACGTGAACGCTTTCAGCTTCACTTCGATTGACGCCGAATAATTTACTCAAAAGTTCTGCCGCGCCCCGCCGGATGGCGGGGCGCGGCTTCTTTGCGTTTTTGTCCGCGTTTAAAAGCACGTGCAAGCTATAAGGCTTTTTTATCTTCAATCATGCCGACATGTCTTTGTTGCATTTATGACAATGCTTTCTGCTGAAAAAATTTGAACCGAGCGTAAATTTTACTCTTTTTTTACAACTTTGTGCTGACTATTTTGCAACTGTGCGCTATACTGTAACCGATGCTAAGGCAAGGGAGGCAAAACCCTCGCCTCAAAAAAATCCTTTTTTTCTCCCCGCAGAGCCGCAAGTAATTGCGGCTCTGCGGCTTTTTATGATTTTGCGGCATAATTTTTTATATATCTATGCGCAAAGCGGAAGTTTTGCAAAACTGGTATTATTAAATTGTTTCAATCTGGTTATTACATTAATATCAGTTGCGGCTATAATAGTTAGTATCCGACAAAAAAGAGTGCGGAAAGCAAAGAAATAAATTTTCCTGCAAAGGAGTGAAAACAATATGGATAAAAAAATTCTTACGATACAGGATTTGTCCTGTGTGGGGCAGTGTTCGCTTACAGTTGCGCTTCCCATACTTTCGGCGTACGGGTTTGAAACCTGCGTTCTTCCTACGGCAGTTCTTTCAAACCACACAATGTTTAAAAAGTGGAGTTACCTCGACCTTACTCCGGAGGTGGATAACATTTATTCCACGTGGAAGGAAAACGGCTTTAAGTTCGATGCCTTCCTTCTCGGTTACCTCGGCAAAGCGACGCTTATGTCCGCCGCCGAGAGGGCGTTCGACGAATTTTCCGCCGAAGGCAGGCTGATTGTGATTGACCCCGTTTTTGCTGATAACGGCAAGCTTTACGGCGGGTTCGATATGGATTACGTAAAGGGCATGTCGCACCTCGTGCGCAGGGCGGACATTATTCTGCCCAACCTTACTGAAGCCTGCTTTATGACGGGAATCGAATACAGGACCTCGTACGATAAAGCGTATGTGGAGGGCGTGCTCGCCGCGCTTTCACGCCTTACTGGCGCAACGGCGGTTGTGACGGGGGTGGAGCTGGACGGCAAAATAGGCGAGGCAATAAAGAGCGGGGATAAAATAAGCTACGTCATGGGTGAAAAACTGCCTAAAAGTTCGCACGGCACGGGCGACATATTTGCTTCGGTGTTTACTGCGGAATACCTTGCGGGCAAATCGCTCGAAGAGGCGGCGGACAGCGCTTCGGTGTTCGTGCAGGACTGCCTGCGCGCAACCCCCGCGGAGCATTTTTACGGCGTCGTTTTCGAAAAGATTTTAAAATCTCAGCGCAGATAAATTTCTTTGAAATTGCGCTCTGCGTTTGACTTCTTTACAGTCCTGATACGTGTTGTTTGCCGCATATGTGCGGGGCAATCAAATAAAACCTGGAGCCGCGGGCGTGCATTCAGCACGCCCGCGGCTCCAGGTTTTTTTACTCTTTTTATTTTTCGCATTGATTTTTAAGCTCTGCAAGAAAAGCTTCGGCAGGTCTTGAAAATACCGAATACTTTTTCCAGATAACGTCCGCGCGGTTATATACTGGCGGTTCCAGCCTTTTAAAGCAAAGCCCCGTGCCTTCGGTGTTTATAATCCCTTCAAGCCCCAACGCGTAGCCTGCGCCCTCTTCGGCAAGCTGTGAACCAACGTAAAGCAGGTTGTATGTCGCCGAAACCTGAACTTCTTCCGCGGGCATTTTGAACCATTCTGCAAGCATGCCCCGCGCAAATGCCTGGTCTGAAGTTATGAGCGCCTTTCCTTTAAGATCCTGCGGTGTTATGTACTCTTTTTCTGCGAGGGGACTGTCTTTTTTTACAAGCGCCCCCCAGCGGTCGGTATGCGCAAGCCTTAATGAATTGTATGCGGAAAGGTCGGGCATGTCCAGCATTACGCCGAAGTCGATAAGCCCTTTTTCAAGCTTTTCAAGCACGGAAGCGGCGTCGCCGCTGAAAAATCTGAACCGCACTTTCGGGTGTTTTTCGCGCACCTTCATCGCCGCTTGCACGACGGCGCGCATGGCCCGCGTCTCTCCGCCGCCTATGAATACGTCGCCGCAAAGTTCGGTGGCGGGTGCGCTTACTTCTGAAAGCGTCTTGTCGTAAAGTTCAAGCATCTCTTCGGCGCGCTTTTTTAAAAGCCGGCCGCGCTCGGTAAGCGTTATGCGCCTGCTTCCCCGCTCGAAAAGCGGTCCGCCGACTTCCTTTTCAAGGTTCTGCATCTGCCGCGAAAGGCTGGGCTGCGTTATGTAAAGGTAATCCGCCGCGCCCGAAATGCTGCCTTCCTGCGCAACCGCAAGAAAATACTTAAGTTCCCTCAGTTCCATATTTGGTCCGCCCCTTTCAGTCTGCGTGTTGCATTAATTATACCTTAAAATGATATGCCCGTCAAGTATGCTTTCATATTCTGTATAGGTATTTGACATAACGGCGCCGCAGTTTTAAAATTAAAGTCGGTACGGAGGCATATATGACGACAGAAGAATACAAAGCTTTCACCGCCGCGGGCAATTATATAGCGGCGGGAGGGGAAGAACATAAATTCATGCATGCCGCCTCGCAGGAGGCTATGCGCGTTACAAGCGTGATAAACGGGGGCTATCACGACCCGAAGGAGCTGCGCGCCCTTTTTTCGGAGCTTATCGGAAAGACCGTAGACGAAAGTTTCGGGCTTTTTCCGCCTTTCTATACGGATTTCGGCAAGAATATAAAAGTGGGCAAAAACGTCTTCATAAACGCGGGGTGCTGTTTTCAGGACCAGGGCGGAATAACGCTTGAAGACGGTTGCCTCATAGGTCATCAGGTGGTTATCGCCACGCTCAACCACGACCTTAACCCCGAAAGCCGCGGCAGCATGATTCCCGCCGCCGTGAAGCTCGGCAAAAACGTATGGGTGGGCGCTCACGCGACGATTCTTCCCGGCGTAACAGTAGGCGACAACGCCGTTATAGCCGCGGGTGCAGTGGTAACGCGCGACGTTCCCTCAAATGCGGTGGTTGCAGGCGTGCCCGCAAAGGTGATTAAGGTCATAAAAGAATAAAATTTTATTCGCCAGGTTCAAAATGTTATCAGACTGCGTTAAAAACTGTCTCAGAACGTCATAAAAACGATGAGCGGCGTTTCAAAATCTGCCCGTCGGTGTAAAAATTATATGTAAATATTAAAAAAGAAGTTGACTTAAAGTTTACTTCAACAGTTATACTGTAACTGTAAGCACCCGCATAGGCGGACAGCGGCAATAATGCGCCGCCGCCCGATCGTGCAGAACAGATAATTAAGGAGTATGATTTTATGTTAGGTAATTTTGCTTTCTGCAATCCCACAAAACTTTATTTCGGCAAAGACGCCCTCGACGGGCTTAAGGAAGAGCTCCCCAAGTACGGCAAAAACGTACTGCTTGTCTACGGCGGCGGCTCCATAAAAAAGAACGGCATATACGATAAAGTCGTAAAAATACTTTCCGAGTGCGGCAAAATCGTATACGAGGACGCCGGTGTAATGCCCAACCCTACGGTTGAAAAGCTTTACGAGGGCGTGGAGAGGGCAAAAAAGGCAAACGCCGACCTCATTCTCGCCGTAGGCGGCGGCTCTGTATGCGACTATGCAAAGGCCGTTTCCGTATCGGTAAACTGCAAGGAAGACCCCTGGGATAAATACTATATCCGTTTCGAAGACGTGGACGCCGACTGCAGAATAATCCCCGTAGGCTGCGTTCTCACAATGGTGGGCACGGGCTCGGAAATGAACGGCGGTTCGGTTATAACCAACCACAGCCAGAAGCTTAAAATAGGTCACGTTTTCGGCGACAACGTATTCCCTAAATTCTCGGTTCTCAACCCCGAATTTACTTTTACGCTTCCCGCATACCAGATGAAGGCGGGCTTCTTCGACATAATGTCCCACATCTTCGAGCAGTATTTCTCCGGCGAGGACGACAACACTTCCGACTACATTGCAGAAGGTCTGATGCGTTCGCTCATACACAGCTCTGAAATAGCCGTTAAAAATCCCAGGGATTACGAGGCGCGCTCAAACATAATGTGGACTGCCACCTGGGCGCTCAACACCCTTATTGCGATGGGCAAGGCTACCGACTGGGAAGTGCATATGATAGGTCAGGCGATAGGCGCGCACACGGATGCAACCCACGGCATGACGCTCTCTTCCGTAACGCTTGCATATTTCCGCCTGATTATGCCCTACGGACTTAAAAAGTTTGTGCGCTTTGCCCAGAATGTATGGGGCGTGAACCCCGCAGGCAAGACGGACGAAACGATAGCGGAGGAAGGACTTGCCGCTCTCGAAGCGTGGATGCGCCGCATAGGTCTTGTCATGAACATTTCCGAACTCGGCGTAACCGAGGATATGATTGACGGAATAGTCAAGTCTACGCTCATAATGGAGGGCGGCTACAAGATACTTACGCCCGACGACGTGCGCGCAATACTTAAAGCAAGCCTTTGATTTCTGATTTTAATGTAATGCGCGCCGCGGCACAAGTGCCGCGGCGCGCATGTTTATTTAAGGCATATATGCGGTCGTATTAAAAAAAGGCGGCGCTTAAGCGCTGCCTTTTTCATGATGTCATAAGTCGAATGCTATGGCGGTAATGTCGTCGTTGAACTCCCCGCCGCAGAATTCCTTAAGATTGCCCTGCAGATTTTTTATGAATCCGTCCGCCGTGCGCGAAACGGAAAGCGCCTTTACCGCGCGTTCGCTGCCGAACATCTCTCCGCGCGCGTTGCGGCTTTCGGTGACTCCGTCGGTGAGTAAAACGAGGATATCCCCGCGCGAATACGGTATGGTATCTTCAAAGAATGCGGGATTTTCAAACCAGTTTGATACGGGAGGGGAATTTAAAGTAATCCTCGTTATCCCGCCCGCGCTCTTTAAAAGTATGGGCACGTTGTGCCCCGCCATGGAGTAGGTTATGCTCTCTTTGTCAATTCTTACGGCGGCTACCGTCACGTAGCTCCTTTCGTCGAGGTTTAGTTCGTTGAATTTCAGGCACAGACTGCGTATAGCCTGTGCGGGCGAATATTCCGTCTTGTCGTAAGCGGCTTTGACGAAAGCCGAAAGCATTCCCGCGGAAATGCCTTTGCCCGAAACGTCGGCTATCATGCCGAATGCCGAATCTCCCACGGTGTAAACGTCCGGCAGATCGCCGCCTATGCCGCGGCAGGGAATGTACATATATGAATAACTGTGCCCCGCCGCCCAGTTTCCCGCGGGCAGAAGGCGCTGCTGGATGTTCTGCGCGTTTGCAAGTTCGCGCGCTATTTCAAGCTCGTAGGCGTCGTCTATTACGCCCATATACATGCCTTCGCCGAGCGGTTTTACGTTAATGCTGAACGTCACGTCGCGCGTGCCTTCGTCTGTTTTTACTTTAAGAAGAACGCGCCGCTGTATGTTGCTGTGCGAGTAAAAGCAGTCCTCGAACGCATTTATAAGCGAGCAGGTTTTGCCGCACGCTGCCGAGCCGCAGTCTTTGCCGCCTTCGGCGCAACAGAAAAATTTCCCCGGGCTTCCGCGCCTTGCGGAGGAGGGGAAAAGTTCCCTGAATTTTGCGTTGGCAAAAACGGCTCTGAAATTTTTATCGACCACGATAACCGCGGAGGGCATCCCGTCTATGATGCGTCTGTAAAATTTCTCTATCATTAAAATCAGCTTTTATTTTTGCTTTTTTATATTCTGCGCTTTTTCTGATTTCAGTAGCGCGATTATAAGTTTTTTATCAGCCTTTTTTTGCGGCTTTTGCGGGCAGGTAAAAATTAAGTCCGCCTTCTACTATGTGCGCGTCGAGCTTGACATTGTCGTAAATTTCGCCCTCCGCCTGAATGGAACAGGGCGCTTCGGGCGTAAAGCATACGCTTTTTACGCGCGCGGCGGTTACTTCTTTGATTGCGTTTATTTTTCCGAGCATAAGCTTTATGAACGCAAAAATAATTTTGAAGCGCGATACGTAGTCGACGATAAGCAAATCCATGTATCCGTCGTTAATTTTGGCGTCGGGGAAAAGTTTTATGCCGCCGCCTATCTGTCTGCCGTTACCGAGCGCGGCAATAAGGCCGAAATGTTTTTCTGTTTTGTCACCGTAGTCGACGGTAAAGTTATAACTTCTGAAGTGCTTCAGGCAGTAAACGAGGCTGAAAAGGTACTTTAATTTTCCGCCGCCCTTGCTGTAGGCGCGCTTTAAAACGTCGACGTCTATGCCCATGCCCACGGCATTCAGGCTTTTTAGTCCGTCAGAAAGTTCTATGTAATCCACGCATTCGGGTTGGCCGTGCGCAATAATTTCCGCCGCTTTTTTTACGTCGTGGGGGATATTCGCGGATGCGGCAAAATCGTTGCCCGTTCCGCAGGGTATAAGCCCCAGCGCGCATTTTTTAAGGTCGGTTATGCCGTTCAGCGCCTCGTGCAGGGTGCCGTCGCCGCCCATTACTATAAGAGTGCAGTCTTCCCCGCGTGAAGAAAGCTCCGCCGCAAGCGCACCCGCGCTGCCGCGTTTAGTTGTGCGGTGGACTTCGGTTTCTTTTCCCGCGCTTTTAAAAACTTCCTGCACAATTCGTATATCTTTATCTTTCGTGCGCGCATAATTTGCAATAATATGATACTTCATACGTAAAAACCCCGCCCAAACCGCGTCGCATTTCAAATCGCTCTGTCCGCGGCGCATCGGTGCCGATGCAAATTAATTATATATCAAATAATTTATAATTGCAAATAAAATAATTTACTGGTATAATAAAGGCGGACGATTTTATAATAATGTATCAAGTCTAACGGAGTTGAAGGTCTGCCATGCTTGAAATACTTCCAGAAAAACTTAAAGAACTTGCCGCCGCATGCCCGTTCCCGCTGTACGTGGTAGGCGGCACATGCAGGGAATATCTCTCTTCGTCGTTCCCGCTTAAACCCGACTACGATATCTGCGCGCCCGTCGAACCCGAGGTTATGGCCGCCGTCGCGGAGGAGGCGGGGTACAAAAAGTGCGCCGTGTACAAAAACACAGGCACGGTAAAAATCAAGGGTCACGGCGAGGAGTACGAGTTTACCTCTTTCCGCTCGGATAAGTATGTGCGCGGCACTCATACCCCCGCAAAAATATATCTTACCGAGGATATGAACCTTGACGCGCGCCGCAGGGACTTCGCCTGCAACGCCGTTTATTTCGACATAAAGGGCGACAGGTTTATAGACCCGCTCAACGGAATGGAGGACATACGCCGCAAAATACTGCGCACCGTAGCCCCTGCCGAAAAGGTGTTCGGCGAGGACGGCTTAAGGCTCATGCGCCTTGCAAGGTTCAGCGGCTCTTTCGGCTTCACGCCCACGGCGGAATGCCTCGAGGGCGCGAAGGTAAACGCCTCTCTGATACGCGACATCTCTGCCGAAAGAATTTATGCCGAACTGCGCGAAATTCTGCACGCTGACGGAAAGTACGGTGTAAAGTACGGCCAGTACACCGCTCTGTGCGTGCTGCGCGATACGGGCGTAATGAATTATATCCTTCCCGAGCTTGCGTTGGGGGCAAACATGTCGCAAAGGCAGGATTTCCATCATCACGACGTGCTCGAACACACTCTCCGCTGCGTTATGTACGCGCCCGACGATATACGCTTCGCCGCGCTCATGCACGACGTGGGCAAGCCTTACTGCAAGATAACTTCTGGCAATTTCATAGGCCACGAGGAGGAGGGGGCGCGCATCACGCGCGAAATCTGCGCCCGCCTCAAAGCCCCCAAAAAGGTCACGGAAGAGACGGCAAGGCTCGTCCTTCTGCATATGTACGACGTCGACTGCTGCGCGAGGGAGAGCAAGATACGCCGCATGATAGTCAGCAACCGCGACATATTTTTCAAGCTCACTGAGTTAAAGCAGGCCGATTATTCCGCCTGCCGCGACGTGCTTTCCGAAGCTCCCGTCATAACGAAGTGGAGGGAAATTTACGGCGAAATGATGAAGGAAGGCGTGCCTTTCAACCTCCGCGAACTTAAAATCAAGGGCGACGAGCTTATAGCCGCGGGCATTCCCAAGGAAAAGTGCGGCAAGGTTCTGGACAGGCTGCTTCTGGAGTGCGCCGTTCTTCCCCAGCTCAACGAAAAGAACAAGCTTCTGATAACGGCAAAGCGCGTGCTGCGCGACGTGGACTGAAGCATTTAATTTAACGGCTGATTTAACGGCGGATACAATTCCGCCGTTTTATATCTGCGGATTTACCGCAAAATAAGGAGAACTATGACAGATATTTTAATAGCAATAGCCATATGCGTGGGCATTTTGTGCTTTATAGCCATCGTATCTGTTGGCATTAAAGTAAAAAACAGCTCCGCGGGGCAGAATGAAAAGAAACTTGAGGAGATAACGCGCTCGCTCATAAAGCTGGAGGCGGCCTCTGGCGAAAGCGCAAGGCTTGCCCAGTCGCAGGAAGCGCGCATAGCCGACCTTAAGAACAAGCTGGACGCAGACCTCAGGTACATATCCGAAACTACAGCAAACAGCGTTGAAAAAATACGCCTTTCCGTAGAGGACAAGCTTTCCGCCACGCTCGAAGGCAAGCTTTCAAAAAGCTATTCGGTTATAAACGAGCAGCTGGAAAAGGTGTATAAGGGCATAGGCGAGGTAAACAGCCTTGCCGCAAACGTAACGGACATCAAAAAGCTTTTTTCAAACGTAAAATTGCGCGGCACGTGGGGCGAAGTTCAGCTCGGAACGCTGCTTTCGCAGATGCTCGCGCCCAACCAGTACGCTTCTTCCGTTAAAGTCGATTCACGCAGCGACGGAATGGTCGATTTTGCCGTGCGCATTCCTTCGCGCGACGAGCGCACCGTCTGGCTGCCGATAGACAGCAAGTTCCCCATAGAGGAGTACACCCGCCTCGTGGACGCGACGGACAAAACCGAGGCGGCAGCCGCGCTCAAAAAGCTTGCGCAGGCTGTTAAACTCCAGGCGGACAGCATTGCCACAAAGTATATTTTTCCGCCTTCGACAACGGATTTTGCCGTCATGTATCTCCCGCTCGAGGGATTATATGCAGAAATCACCAAACTTCCCGAGCTGGACGGATATCTGAGGAAACGCCGCGTTATAGCCTGCGGCCCTACCAACTTAAGCGCCCTTCTGTCCACTCTCCAGACGGGCTTCAAAACGGTGGCGATAGAAAAGCGCTCGGAAGAGCTGTGGCAGCTTCTTTCAGCCTTCAAGGTTCAGTTCGATAAATTCACCGCCGTGCTCGAAAAGACGGGCAAAAAGCTTCAGGAGGCGCAGAATACGATAGAGGAGGCGGGCAGGCGCACGCGCACCATATCCAACAAACTGCGCACCGTCGCGGATATCGGCGACGACGAGGCGGAGCGTCTTCTTTCGGACGCAAACGATTGAATTTTAAAGCAGCGGAACACATTGCGGGCATGAAGCGGCAGAGCGGCTTATAAAAAAAGTTGTCCGTGCGCGCCTGTCAGCGCTTATGCGCGCACCCGTTGCATTGCAAATAATTGCGTCGTTTCCATTATTTGCATAAATTAACTGTTGATTTTACCTGCAAAATATAATATAATTAAAAAAAGCGGCAGTATATGTCGCACACTTAAAAACTCGGCGCGCCCGCACGGGCGCACAGACTACCGCAAGCGCGCGGCTCAATCCGCGCCGGGAGAGGTTTTATGGCAAAAGGCGGTTCAAAGGCATTAACCGGAGTGCTCTGCTTCATATTCGGTTTTTTATTCGCAATCATAGTCGAAGTCGCTGTAATCGCGGCGGGCGTATATTTTTTGCTCAATGCGAACATAGACGATATTTTCGGCGTTGCGGGCATACAGAATACCGATGAGGACGGAAACAAAATTTACATAAACACCAACGTGGACAAAGGCGGCGTGCAAAAAGTGACCGACCTTATCACCGCTCTGCGCGACCTTTCAAACAAAGGCACCCAGGGCATGACTATAGGCGATCTCGAAGATGTATTCCCCGTGGTTTCAAGCGGCGTGGATAAGTTCTATTCAACTCTTTCGGGCGCGCTTGCAGGCTACGATATATCCGAAGAGGAGCTCCGCGACATCATAGATGAGGAAGAGCTCAAGGATACGCCGTTATCGCAGCTCGGCGAATTTTTCTCAAAGTGCGGCGACTCCGTTCCCATGAGCACGGTGCTCAGGTTCGGCGGCGTTGAGATAGAGTCAAGTCCTTTATATCTTTCCGCGGCGTACGGTCCGGAAGCGGCGGTGATATACGGCGATGGCGGAGATACCGTGCTTTATAAAGATACGTTCACTCTCTCAGGTGACGTTTATGTCCGCGCGGAGGACGGCGCCGTTCTTCCTTCTGAGTACGAAGAGTACCTTGTGGAGCGCGGCAATCATGTGGATTACGATTTGTATTACTTAGTATCTTCTTCGGCGCGCGCGTCTGAAGCTTACGTCGTTTCTTCTACGGAAGAAGGCTACGCCGTTACGGATACTTCATATTCCATTTATTCTGCTGAAAACGCAACCCTTTCTGGCGGTTATTACTATAACTCCGCAGACGAACTCGTGGTGCTTCACAAGCGCACCCTCGGCGAGCTCAAGGAAAGCGAAGACGGTATAATTTCTGCGTTCAACGATGTTTACATCACCGATGTTATAGGCAACGAGGATGACGAAATTCTTCATTCCGTGCTCGGCGGCGTAACTTTGGGCGACCTGCTCAACGGCAAGGTTTCGTTCGAAGACAAGATGGACGATGTTTACGTTCCCACGGTTATAGACGTCACCCCCGACGACGCCATAATGATGTACGTAGGCTACAGCCTCACCGACATACAGGCGGTATCCGATAAAGGTTACGCGTACACCGCGACGAGAATTATTTACGAACAGGATGAAAACGGCGAGTGGCAGGAGGCAGGCACAGTGCCTTGCTATGTAACCGTTGCAAACGGCTTTGTCGACCGCGTCTACTACATTGAAGACGGCAAAGAGGTGGAATACAAGGGCGTTTCGGTATCGGCTATCGGCACGCAGACAGCCAACATAACCACGGCGCTCAGGGTAAAGGACGTCATAGATATAGAAGAGGGCGACCGCCTTATGGAAAAGCTCGGCGAATACAAAATTGCCGACATCGGTCAGGCCGTTGACGAGCTGTACCTTTCCGACTTCCTCGAAGATATCTCCGCGGACGACAGTCTCATGGCGTACATGGTTTACGGCATAAGCGATATTCAGCCCGTAGGCGCAGGCGAAGACGTGCCCGAGGGCGTAACTCATACGGCTACGTATCATATATCCGAAGACGTATCCGTCAGAGCATATGTTGTAACCACGCAGCAGACGACGGGCGACGAGGTAAGCTATATAATCGACAGAGTTTATTACGTGCAGGACGGCGAGGAGCTTGAATGCTACACCACGATAAACGGCGTCAACGACCGCGTGGAAGGGCTTAAAAACGACCTTAAACTTGACGAGATTATAGAGATAAGCGAAGAAAATAAAATTCTTTACGCCCTTAAGGATTCAACTATCAACACCCTTTCTTCGGATATAGACAGTCTGAGCGTGCAGGAACTGTTTGCTTCCGACATCTATATCGACGACAGCATGAAGAAAGTGGTTGCGGCAGACCCTGCCGAAGGCGAGGTTGCATACAGTTCCGTCTATCTTTACTATTATCTGGACGAAGCTGCTGGCGAATATATGCTCGCTGACGACGGACACTTTGCAACGCTTGAAGAGTTTGAAGCGGCTGTTGAAACTTACGGCGTTATCTATTCCCGCGGTGAGACTGCAGGCACCTGGAGCCTTCTTCTGTACGGCAATTACGCCGAAGAAGGTCAGCCGGAAGATAAGGGCGAAAGCGTTTACACGGTAAACAACGTTGCCATGATGCAGGAAAACGTGCTCAACAACATAAAAACCAGCACGCTTTA
This sequence comes from uncultured Clostridia bacterium, assembly GCA_944368065.1. Taxonomy (GTDB): domain Bacteria; phylum Bacillota; class Clostridia; order Christensenellales; family Borkfalkiaceae; genus Coproplasma. The sequence goes on from CALVWV010000046.1 coordinate 19,895, forward strand.
CGAGCTTAAGAATATGGGCGTCATCAGCACGGAAGACAGCACTCTTTCGCATAAACTTGACGGTAAGGCAATAGGCGATATGACTATCGGCGAGTTCCTCGACGCGTTCGGTGAAACTTTAGTCACCAATCCATAACAAAAAATATAAATCTGTTGCGGCGGCGCAAAGAATTTGCGCCGCCGCATATTTTATATCTTTTTTCGGAAGATTTGTCGTTTACCGTATTTTTTGCATACCTTATTTTATTTGACTTTTTTTTAATAATATAGTAATATTTATAGGCTGATTTATAACAGTAAATCTGCGCGTGCATTGCACGCTTACCTTGCATACGTAAAAAAGGTATGCCGAATAAGACCGGGAGGTAAAAAAATGAAATCTTACGAAATGCTGTACGTTATAGACAATTCTGTCGCAGACGAAGCAAAAGACGCCCTCGTAGCTAAATTCGAAGGCATCGTAACTTCTATGGGCGGCGAACTCGTTTCGACGGACAAGTGGGGTTCCAAGAAGCTTCCTTATACCATTCAGTATAAGAACGACGGCTTCTACGTGCTCATGAAGTTCAATTCCGAGCCCGACGTTGTCAAAGAGTTAGACAGAATTGCTGGCCTTTCAGACGAAATCTTAAGAAGAATGATAGTAAAGGCCTAAGTTTAAGGGGAAATTCAGACAATGAACAAAGTGTTTTTAATCGGTAATTTAACGCGCGACCCCGAGCTTACGGAAACGCAGTCAGGTGTGTCGGTATGCCGTTTCGGCATTGCCGTAAACCGCCGCAGCGGTTCTTCTGACGGCGAGCGCAAAGCCGATTTTTACAACGTTACGGCATGGCGCGGTCTGGGAGAAACGGTTTCCCGCTACGCCAAAAAGGGCAATAAAGTTGCCGTATTAGGCAACATTGAACTCAGGACCTATGAAGACAGGGACGGCGTTGAGCGCACCGCGGTAGACGTTATCGCTCAGGATGTGGAGTTCCTCACCCCGAGGGGCGCGTCCGAAGATATGGGCGATTATTCCGCACCTGCTCCCGCAGCCCGCACGGAAAGGAAAAAGCCTTCGCTTCAGTCGTTTGACGACGACGGCGATATTCCGTTCTGATAGGTTTAAGCCCGAAGACGCGGCGTCCGCCGCTGAAGTCTGATAAAACAAACCGTCTTACGCCGAGATGTATGAGCGTACAAATCAAGTTTATCAGGCAAATATGACATGGAGGTCAATAATTATGGAAGATAAGCCCGTAAGAAAGAATTTTAAAAAGTCTTCTCGCAAAAAGGTTTGCGTATTCTGCCAGGAAAAGGTTGAAGCTATTGATTATAAAGATGTTGCCCGTTTAAAGAAGTTCATAACCGAGGGCGGCAAAATAGTTCCCCGCCGCATGAGCGGCACCTGCGCAAAGCACCAGCGCGAGCTTTCCAAGGCAATCAAGCGTGCACGCGTTGCAGCGCTCCTTCCTTTCAAGGGAGAATAATTTATAATACGGAAAGCATTTTCTGTATTCATCTTAAAATCAAAGGCGGAATTTATTTCCGCCTTTTTTTATGTTAAACTGCATAAAACAGCTTGTTGCATAGTAAGTAAAAGTTTCTTAGTAAGTAAAAATTGCGGGTTGCAATACGGTCGAAGCGGTAGGCGGCAAGGAGTTTGTGTATCCGACTGCCCAACATATGCTGTACTATGGAGAGTATAATGAAGACACAGGCAGTTGCTTTTCATCAATGGAGTATGCCTATGAACGCGGGTGGATTAGCGACGAGATGTTAGAAGAAACATATAAAAATTATGCCAAAGATAAGCAGATAAAGATGAGTTACAGGTTATATATTCGTTAATAATTTAAGTATTATAAAAAGCCGTCGGCACATATGTGCCGACGGCTTTTTAAGCTTGGTTATTATTATATTTAAACTCAGGTATTGTAATGTCTGGGTCCGAAAATGGATGTGCCGAGGCGAACCATGTTTGAACCGCACTCCATGCAAAGCTTCCAGTCGCCGCTCATGCCCATGGAAAGGTATCTGATGTCCCCGTCTTTACCGCGCAGCTTTTCATAAAGCGCGCGCATTTTTTTTGCAAGGTCGCGCAAGAGCGCTTCATCGTCGGAAATGGGCAGCATTGCCATAAGTCCCTTTACTTTGAGCGCAGGCATCGCGCGTATCTTTTCATAAGCTTCAAGCCCTTCGTCGTATTCAAAGCCGCCTTTCGTCTCCTCGTTGCCTATGTTTATCTGAATAAGACAATCGGACGTAACGTTTGCGCGCTCGCTTCTTTTTGAAATTTCTTCGGCGAGTTCATACCTGTCCACCGACTGGTAAAGGTAAGTTCTGCCTATAAGGTACTTTACCTTGTTCGTCTGCAGATGTCCTATAAAGTGGCGGTTGGGGTTGCCTGTTATGCCGTCGTACTTGTCGCGGAATTCCTGAACGTGGTTGTCGCCTATATCGGTAATTCCTGCAGAAATTGCGCGGTTTATATCTTCAACAGTCTGAGTTTTTACCGCGGCGACCAGAGTCACTTTTTCACCGAACGGATTTTCTTTTATCTCTTCAAGCAGTTTTTTAACGTTTTCTTCTATCATATTCAGCCTTCAGTATTATATATCAGTGCCGCGGCGCGAAACCTCGCGCCGCGGCCGTTAACTTTATTCCAAATTATATTTGCAAAATTCAAGACAAGTTTTATTGTCGCGAGGTTATAAGATTTTTTCGCAGATAAGCTCTGCCATACGGCTACCCTTTACCTTTTTGCAGCCTTCGCTGTAAATATCTGCAGTTCTCCAGCCTTCTTCAAGCACTTTTTCTATGGCGGATACTATGTCGTCATATTCTTTCGTAAGTCCGAAGCTGTCGCGCAGCATCATGCCTGCGGCAAGAATGGTGGCTATGGGGTTTGCAATGTCCTGACCTGCAATGTCGGGCGCGGAACCGTGTATAGGCTCGTAAAGTCCGCGCGTGCCGTCGCCTAAAGAGGAGGAGGCAAGCATGCCGATTGAGCCCGTAACCTGCGCCGCCTCGTCGGAGAGTATGTCGCCGAAGATGTTTGAAGTCACAACCACGTCGAACTGGGCGGGATTTTTTACTATCTGCATTGCCATGTTGTCCACGAGCACGTCGGTGACCTCGATTTCGGGGTAGTGCTCGGCGGCGTACGCGTGCACTGTCTTTCTCCACAGCCTCGAGCTCTCTAAAACGTTGGCTTTATCTACGGAAACAAGCTTTTTGCTGCGCTTTAACGCAAGTTCGCAGGCAATGCGCGTTATGCGCTCTATTTCGGGAACAGAGTATTTTTCTGTGTCCCAGGCGTATTCTGCGCCGTTTTCGGTGCCTTTTCCGCGCTCGCCGAAGTAGATGCCGCCTATAAGCTCGCGCACGATTATGATTTCAATGCCGTTTTTAACAAGTTCGTATTTGAGGGGGGAAGCGTGCGCAAGACTTGCCCAGAGCTTTGCGGGGCGTATGTTTGAATACAGCCCCATCGCCTTGCGTATGCCCAAAAGTCCCTTTTCGGGTCGCTTGTCGCCGGGCAGATTGTCCCACTTGTAGCCGCCGACTGCGCCTAAAAGCACGCTGTCGGAAGTAAGGCATTTTTCAACGGTGAAATCGGGCAGAGGAGTGCCGTAGTTGTCTATAGCGGTGCCGCCTATAGGCAGATATTCAAAATTGAACTCGTGACCGAATTTTTCGCCGATTTTATTCAAAACTTTAATTGCGCCTGCGCATATTTCGGGACCTATACCGTCGCCCGAAAGCACGGCAATATTGTATTTCATAACATACCTCGCGTGGCGGATTATGGTTTCCGCTTCAATCTCTTTGGCATAATCTGAAAAATGTTCGTCTGTTTGCATGGCGGTACGCCGCAAGCCGTGCCGCAAGCC
>CALVWV010000047.1 GCA_944368065.1 uncultured Clostridia bacterium
ATTTGCCGTACTTGCCGCTTTTAACCACCATGTTTGCGCCGCATTTGGGGCAGCGCACGGAGGAAACTTCCTGCTCGGACTCGCTGATTATATTCGAGCATGCGGGATAGTTGGAGCAGGCAAGATACTTGCCGTACTTGCCGGTGCGCCTTATCATGGGATGCCCGCACTTTTCGCAGATTATGTCGGTAAGTTCGTCGCCGTCGGTAGACGCAGTTTTGAGCTTTTCCGCAAATCCGGGGTAAAAGTCGGCTATAATCTTGTGCCAGTCGGTGCCGCCTTCCTCTATTTTATCGAGGTCGTCTTCCATATGCGCGGTGAATCCTACGTCCATTATGTCCTTGAAGTAGTGCACGAGCATATCGGTTATTTTATACGCAACCTCGGTGGGCACCATATACTTGCCGTCCTTTTCGACATATCTGCGCCTTGTGAGCACGGATATTATGCTTGCATATGTGGAGGGGCGACCTATGCCCTTTTCCTCCATCGCCTTGACGAGGGACGCATCCGTATACCTTAAAGGCGGGCGGGTGAACTTCTGTTCCTTGGAAAAGTCGGTAAGGTTAAGGCTGTCGCCTTCCTGAAGGGGCGGAAGCAGTTTTGCCGCCTCCTCGTCGTCGTCCTTTTCCTTTGGCACTTCCTGATATGCTGCGGTATATCCCGCAAACAACAGCGACCTGCCGCTTGCCTTGAACACGTAGCCCGCGCTCGTGGCTTCTATCTGCATGGTGTTGTACTGCGCTTCCGCCATCTGCGAAGCTATGAACCTGTCGTAGACGAGTTTATATATGTTGTAATGCTTTTTATCGAGCGATTTTTTTACGCTTTCGGGCGTGATGGAAAGGTTTATGGGGCGGATAGCCTCGTGCGCGTCCTGCGCGCCCTTCTTCGTCACGTAGTGGTTGGGCTTTGCGGGGGCGTACTTTTCGCCGTATGTGTTTTTGATGAATTCGAGCGCGCCCGCCTGCGCTTCGTCCGATACGCGGACGGAGTCCGTTCTTATATAGGTTATGAGCGCGATATGGTCGCCGCCGACGTCCATGCCTTCGTAAAGGTGCTGGGCGACGAGCATCGTTTCGGGCGAGGACATGCCGAACTTATTTGAAGCGTCCTGCTGGAGAGATGACGTGGTGAAAGGCGCGGGCGCGTGCTGTTTTGTGACGCCGCTTTTGACCTTTGTAACCGTAAAGGGCGAAGCCTTTACCTTTGCCTCGGCTTCCTCCGCCTGCTCCTTTTGTATGCTTTTGCCGCTCTTTTTAAGCTGGCATACCGCTCTGAAAGGAGCATACTTGCTTTCGGTATCCTGGAGCATGGCGATAAGGTTCCAGTACTCTTCGGGAACGAACGCCTTTATTTCGCGCTCTCTGTCGACTATAAGCCTGAGGGCGACCGACTGCACTCTGCCCGCGGAAAGTCCGTTCTGGATTCTGTTGTTTAAAAGGGGCGAAAGTTTGTAGCCCACAAGTCTGTCCAGAACCCTGCGCGCCTGCTGCGCGTCAACAAGATTGTAATTTATCTTTCTGGGGTGCTGAAGGGCGTTTTGAACGGCCTTGGGCGAAATTTCGTTGAATTCGATTCTGTTTTCGCCGTCGGGGTCGAGCCCTAAAACCGTCTGAAGATGCCAGCTTATAGCTTCGCCTTCGCGGTCAGGGTCGGTTGCAAGATATACTTTGCCCGCCTTTTTCGCTTCCGAAGAAAGCCTTGCGATTATTTCCTTTTTGCTGGGAGATTCTTCATACCTCGGCTCGAAATTGTCGGTAATTTTAACGCCCAATGTGCGTTCGGGCAGGTCGCGTATATGTCCGCCCGAGGCGTCCACCTTATATTTGCCCTTTAAGTACTTAGAAATTGTTTTTGCCTTTGAAGGCGATTCGACTATTATAAGATCCATATTTCACCGTGCCGCAGTGGCGGCGTACAGAATTTTTTTATGTGAGAAAAATGCGGGGAATAAGCCGCGGGCTCTGAAAGCGCTTTTACTCTACGGCGGCATATCTGTTGCCGCCTATCCGCGCCGCCAGACCTTTTACCTCCAGCGAAGAGAGCTCCGCAAGAATTTCAAACGGCTGCAAACCGAGCTCTGACGCAAGCCGGGATATGTGCGCTTTGCCAATCTTTTTCAACGCCGCGAGCACCTCGGCTTCCTTTTTTGTAAGCTCCCGATGTCCGCATGCAGTAAAGTCTAAACCATACGCTCGGAAAATGTCAAGTATATTTTCCGCAAGGTACGCGCCTTTTTTAATAAGCCTGTTGCACCCTGCGCCCGAGGGCACGCCAAGTGAATAGGGAAAACAGAACACGTCCCTGCCGTATTCGAAGGCATATTCCGCCGTAATAGACGCACCGCTCCTTTCGCCCGCGGACGCTACGAGGACGCCTTCGGAGAGAGCGGCTATTATCCTGTTGCGAACGGGGAAAAGGTAAGCTTTTGCCGACTGAGAGGGGCGCTGTTCGGATATTACGAGCCCCTTTTCCGCCGCCGCTTTGTAAAGGCGGGCGTTTGACGCGGGATAGACGTGGTCGAGTCCCTGCGCCGCAACAAATATAAGATTGCCGCTTTCCAATGCGCCTTCGGCTGCCGCAGTATCTGCGCCGTCCGCCGTGCCCGTGACTATGGCAAGCCGCTGCGCCGCCTGTCGGCTTATGTTTTTGCAGGCTTTAAGAATTTCGGGCAGCGTTCTCCTTGAACCGACTATGCCGAATGCCCTGTGCGAAAGAAGGTCAACGTTGCCCTTGCAGTACAGCACAAAGGGCGGCGCGGGTATTTCTTTCAGCTTTTCGGGATAATCCGCAGAAAAATATGTAACGCAGCGTATGTCTTTACCCTCAAGCGATTTCAACAGCTTTTCGCGGTACGCGCGCGAGAAATACAATCCTCTTATTTTATTATATACGCCCTCGCCAAGCGTTTTAATCAGAAAAGGCGCGTATTTTTTCAGAGGATATGAAAATGCAAAGTTTTCTGTAACCTCGTACTTTATTTTATATGTAAGTTTTTCAAAACTGTCAAGGACTATCGCATTGAGCTCGTCCTCGGAATAATCAATCATAAGGCGTCCCCGTCGAAAGTGCGGTAAGAGGTTGCTTCAAGTATGTGCCGCGGCTGTATTTCCGCAGAATAGTCGAGGTCGGCTATCGTGCGCGCCACCTTTATAATCCTCGAACGCGCCCTCGCGGAAAGGTGCAGACTTTCAAATGCGCAGCGCAGAATTATTTCGCACTCGCGGGAAAGGCGGCAGTACTTTTTAATCAGCCTTTCGCCCATGCCGGAATTGGAGCGCACTCCGTCTTCCGAAAAGCGCTCGCGCTGGACAGCCCTCGCCGCCTCCACGCGCGCCTTTACCTGCGCGCTCGTCTCTTCCGCCCCGTCCGATATGAGGTCGTCGTATTTTACCGAATCCACTTCCACCTGCAAATCTATCCTGTCCAGAAGCGGACCTGAAATTTTTGCGCGGTAACGCTTTATCTCGGCGGGCGTGCATGTGCATACGAGCTCCGCAGAGCCGTAATTGCCGCACGGGCACGGGTTCATGCTTGCGCAGAGCATAAAGTCTGCCGGGAATGTCGCCGACCCGCCTGCACGGGTTACGGTAATCTGACCGTCCTCCAGCGGCTGGCGCAGCGCCTCCAATGCGGAGCGCGAATACTCGGGCAGCTCGTCCAGAAAAAGAACGCCGTTGTGCGCTTTGGAAATTTCGCCCGGGCGCACCCTGCCGTTGCCTCCGCCGCAAAGCGAAACGGTGGTAGCCGTGTGGTGCGGAGTGCGGAACGGTCTGAGAGTTATTATGCCGTCTTCTGAAAGTTCGCCCGAAACGGAGTGAATTTTTGTCACTTCAAGCGCCTCATCAAAGGTCATATCCGGCATTATGGTAGGCAGACAGCGCGCCAGCATTGTTTTGCCCGTGCCGGGAGGGCCTACAAGGAGTATATTGTGCCCGCCCGCCGCGGCTATCTCCAGCGCGCGCTTTGCTATGCGCTGACCTTTTACGAGCGATAAGTCGGTGTCGTACTTACGCTCCTTTTTTACGCTTTCATAGCTTCTGTGCGCGACGGGAGCATAACTTTCGCCGTTTAAAAAGCTTACTACCTCTTTTAGCGATTTTAACGCGTAAACCTCCGCGCCGCCCATAAAACTCGCCTCGTTGGCGTTTGCGGCGGGGACTATGAATTTTGTGAAGCCGAGCGATGCAGCCGAAATCAGCATGGGAAGTATGCCCGTAACTGCGCGCAGAGCGCCGTCGAGCGCAAGCTCGCCTAAAAATACTATGCCGTCCGTATCGCAGGGCAGCTGGTCGGATGCCTTTAAAATGCTTACGGCTATAGGAAGGTCGTAGTGCGAGCCCTCCTTTTTTATGTCTGCAGGAGCCAGATTTACCGTTATTTTGCTTACGGGAAAGCGCAACGCGCTGTTCTTAACCGCAGAGCGCACGCGCTCCTTGCTCTCTTTCACGGCGGCGTCGGGCAGTCCCACAAGGTCGTAAGAGACCATGCCCTTGTTTATATCCGTTTCAACCTCTACGGGAACGCCCTCCAGTCCGCTAAGCGCAAAACTCATTACTTTTGAAAGCATAGCCACCCCCTTGCCTCATCTTTATTCAGACCGATTTTAAACGGCTTTGTATATTATACAACAAAAATTATATTTTTTCAACAGTCTGCTTTAAAACCGCAATAATCCTAACCGGCCTTAAGCGCGGCAATCGTGCAAACAAAAACGCCTTTAAAAAACACCTGAATGAGCGGCGCCTAAAACGCTTTAAACACTTGCACGTGCGGCAATTTAAATGCGCAGTTCTCTTTGCCGCTCGCAATAAAAAGGGCGTAAAATGAAAAAAGAACCTGTAAAACAGGCTCTTTTCAGGCTTATTTAATTTCAGAAATTTTTGCAGCCCTACCGGTGAGACCGCGAAGATAATAGAGCTTAGCCCTTCTTACCTTGCCGCGCTTAACCACGGTGATAGATGCAATCTTAGGCGAATGAACGGGGAAAGTTCTTTCTACGCCGACGCCGAAAGAAAGCCTTCTTACCGTAAAGCTTTCCCTTATGCCGCCGTGCTTTTTGGCGATAACTACGCCTTCGAAGTTCTGAATCCTTTCCTTGGTACCTTCTATAACCTTGAAGCCAACCTTAACGGTATCGCCAACGTTGAATACGGGTACGCTTTCTTTCATGCCTTCTTTTTCGATTGCTTCAACAAGACCCTTCATAATATCCTCCTGAATAAGGCGTTCGTGCGGGATTTGCGCAGAGGACCGCCCCGTCTTTGTAAAGTACGAAAGTTATTCTACCAAAGCGCGCAAAAAAAATCAAGCTTTTTTAAGCGGTGTTTTGTGAAAATTGCGATACACCCCCTGAATTTGCAGAGCGCGCCTTCGCCGCGCGGCAAACCTGACCTGTGAATGCAAAATTTTAAAAGATTTTACATCTTTCTCCGCGCACTCCGCATTGATAAAAGAGCTTTTTTTGCGCCGATTTATATTCCATATAAATATAATGCTAAATTGACGCGCGGACATATCAACGCCGAAGTTGCCGCAAAGCTGTCTTATCTTTAGCTGAAAACAAAAGCGAACGCCGCGTAACGGCAAAATATGAATTTAAATTTTGCTATGCCTCAAAGGCGGAAACAATGTGATTTATTTCTTCGCCTTCAACTTCTATGACATCGAACCTTACGGTGCAGTCCATCTCACGCCCCGAAAAATAGAAGCGGGCGGCGTTTATGTACCTTTCCCGCCTGCGCAGGTCCACCGCCTCGGAAGGCGCGCCGAACGCGTCAGAAAAGCGCGTCTTTACCTCGATAAAGGCGACGACGTCATCGCGGCAAGCAATGATATCCACTTCGCCGAACGGGTTGCGGAAATTGCGCTTCAGAATTTTGTAGCCCTGACGCTTTAAGAATTCCGCGGCGAGTTTTTCGCCCTTTGCGCCCTTGCGCCTGTTGGCGCTTTTTGTTCCGCAAGCCTCAGATTTTCCGCGCCTTAAAATGCCCATTTTTTTGTAAAGCTCCTGCGGTGAACGGGGCATAGTCCGCACTCTTTTATTGCGGCAATGTGCGCCGCCGTGCCGTAGCCCTTGTTCCTGTCAAAGCCGTAAGCGGGGTAGTCGGCGGCATATTTATCCATGAGCGCATCCCTGTAAACCTTTGCGATAATGGATGCCGCGCCTATGGAATAGCTTGCGGCGTCGCCGCCTATCACGTGCCGCTGGGGGACAGATATATCCAGCGTCATGTTGCCGTCAGTAAGCACGAAATCGGGCTTTATTTTAAGGCTTTCGACTGCGTTTTTCATGCACAGCCTTGTAGCCTGAAGAATATTAATTTGGTCTATAATCTGCGGTTCGATAAGGCATATTGACCAGGCAATGGCTTTTTCGCGTATAAGCGCGTCAAGCTTTTCGCGCTTTTTTGCCGTGAGTTTTTTGCTGTCGTCAACGCCATCTATAATGTCGTCTTCGGGCATTATGACGGCGGCGCAGACCACGGGACCGGCAAGCGGACCGCGCCCCACTTCGTCGACGCCGCAAATAAGGTTGTACCCGAGCCCGTTAAGCTCTCTTTCGTATGATAATTTATCCATAACATTCGTTGCCGCCGACTAAGGCAATATTCAAACGCGGGCGGCAAATAATTACTTTTTATAAATTCGTGCGGCAATATGCCGCATTTAAGCTGCCTTTTGCTTTAAAAACGCGCAGCGCGCACGTCCTCTTCGCTGTCAAGGCAGATTTTGCCGAGCCTGCCTTTTCTCAGGTCGTCCACCACCGCTTTGCAGGCGCGGTCGTAATCGTATTCGCCGCCGCGGAGCATAAACCCTCTGCGCGAACATACGCATTCGAGCATTGAAAGCGGCGCGGAAAAATCTTCTATCCCGTACCTTTCCGTGAGCCTTTCGGGATACTTTTCAGCCATATCGGCAAGGAGAGCGAGGGCGATATCGTCAAAATCGAGGATATCGTCGTTTATGCTGCCAACGTAAGCAAGTCTGCGAGCGTGCGTCTGGTCCTCGAAGGCGGGCGGCATTGTGCCCGGGGTATCGAGAAGTTCAAACCCTTCGAGCCTTATCCACTGCTTGCCGCGGGTAACGCCGGCTTTATCGCCCGTGGCGGTGCGCCTTGAGCCCGAAAGCAGATTGATGACGGTGCTTTTGCCTGTATTGGGCACGCCGAGCACCATAAAACGGAAAGTGCGCTCGTACCCCTTTTCCCTTGCGCGCTGACTTTTATCGCGCACAATATTTTCGCAGGCGGAATACAGCGCCCTGCGGCAACCGCTCTGGGTTGCGTTGAGAGCTACCGCCGCCCCGCCAGAAGATTTTATGATTTTTACATTTTCTTCGGCATTTTCCGCAAGGTCGGACTTGTTGAGCACGTAAAGCACGGGCTTGCCGGAAAATACCTTTTTAAGCTTTTCATTGAAAGACGAGGCGGGACAGCGCGCGTCCAGAACGATTATAGCCCCGTCGCACAGAGCGGCGTTTTCGCGCATCATGCGCATTGCCTTCGTCATATGCCCGGGAAACCACTGTATTAACTTCATATCCGCCTCCTTTGCAATAAAATTCAATGCCGACGCGGCTTTTAATGCCGCCGAGCAGCGCACAGCTTTATTTTACGCGGTTATTTAAGCAGGTCGGGTCTGTTTCTGCGCGTTATGATTTCAGACTGCTCCCTGCGCCATTTGTCCACTTCGGCGTGATTGCCGCTTAAAAGCACCTCCGGCACGGACATTCCTTTATACACCGCGGGGCGGGTATATTGGGGATATTCCAGAAGCCCCGCAGAAAAACTTTCGTCCTTAAGGCTGTCGCGGGATATAACCCCGTCGACATACCTTGCCACGCAATCGCATACCACCATCGCGGGCAGTTCGCCGCCCGTGAGGACGTAGTCGCCTATCGACATCTCTTCGTCTATATACATGTCTATAACGCGCTGGTCAATGCCCTCGTAGTGCCCGCAAAGCAACAGAATATCGCTCTTTGCAGAAAGTTCGACGGCTATTTTCTGGCTGAACGTGCGGCCGCGCGGCGACATGAAAATGCGGTACGCCTTATGTTCGGGGTCGACCGCCTCTATCGCAGAACCTGCGGGCTGTGGCATCATAACCATTCCCGCACCGCCGCCGAATGGATAGTCGTCGCACTTCAAGTGCTTGTTTTCGGCATAGTCGCGTATGTTTACTATATTTATATTAAGTTTTCCGCTGTCTGTCGCTCTGCCGATGATGCTCTCTTTAAGCGGAGCAAACATCTCGGGAAAGAGCGTTAAAACGGTAATATTCATGGGTCAATCAACTTATTATTTTGTATGTTGTCTGCAGCGGCATCGCTAAAGCGCGGCAAATTGCAAGGCAATTAAGATATCCGCGCAATTTGCGCCGCAGACTTTATTGATAAGGCGCAAACGGGCGCGTTAAATGAGCGCAACTTCTTCGAACCGCTTTTTATTCACGGTGACGACTCCGCCTTCGGTATCTACGGAAACTATCACCCCGTCCGCCGCGGGGAACATAACCTCTTTGTCGCCTGTAAGCACGGTGTAAATATCCGTGCGTGCGGGGGTCACGTCGAGCACTTTTCCTATCTTTTCGCCCTCTTCGGTGACGAGTTCGCAGCCGATTACATCTGCTATGTACACTCTGTCTTCGGGCAGTTCGGGCGCTTCGTCGCGGTCCACGAGCACTTCCTTTCCGCGCAGAAGTTCTGCGGCGTTTCTGTCCGCCACTCCGCGCAAAGTAATGTAGGCGTACCCGCCGGCCGTCCTGCAGGCAAGCACCTTATAGCTTACGCCGGCGATTATTACGGAAGAAAAGCTTTTAAGGTTGTCTTCGCTGTCGGTAAGCGGCATTACTTTTATTTCGCCGCGTATGCCCTGGGGTTTTAAAATTGTTGCAACCGTTAAAAATTTTTGCATTTAAAAAAACCTTGCTCAAATTTATTGCTTTTAAAAGGGCCGTGCATTTTTGCACGGCCCTTTGTTATTCGTGCGGGGATATGCCGCAATCAATTACGTAATGCCAGCCTTGAGCTTACTCTTTACCCTTGATTTCAACGACGTATTTCTTTTCGCCCTTGGGGGTTGCCGCCTTTACGAGCGTGCGCAGAGCTTTGGCAATTTTACCCTGTTTGCCTATGACTTTGCCCATATCGGAATCCTCGAGATAAACTGTAATTTCCTTGCAGTTTTCATTCTCCTCTTCCTTATACTCTATGGCGTCTTTATGCTCGGCAAACTGCTCGACTACGTATTTTACGAGTTCCAACATATTATGCTCCTCCTTAAATCAAGGCGCGGCGCGCCTTATAAGCGGTGCTGAAAAATCTTAAAATCAGCCCTTCTTTTTCTTGTCGTTGGTCTTGGGCGCGGAAAGCTTTGCGCTCTTTTCCATAACGCCTGCGCCTACAAGATAGCTCTTTACCGTTTCGGTAGGCTGTACGCCCTTTGCAAGCCATGCCTTGGCCTTTTCCACGTCGATATTGATTTCTGCAGGGGTCTTGAGGGGATCTACATAACCGATTTTATCGATGTATTCGCCCGAGCGTGCCTTTCTGCTGTCTATTACGACGATGCGGTAGAAGGGGGACTTCTTGTCGCCCATTCTTGTAAGTCTCATTTTAACTGCCATGATATTCTCCTTTGTTCACGATTTTTTCGTGATAAAATTTATTTCTTGTTTAATTAATTGCGGAATATTCCGCACCAATTACAAATTTTTGATTATCTGCGGCATATATCCGCGTCAATTACTGGTACAGATGCTTAAAATGCGTCAGAACGGAAGGCGCTTTTTGCCGCTTTTAAGCTGCTTCATAAGCGTTTTGACCTGGTCGAACTGCTTTAAAAGCTGGTTGATTTCCTGCACGGAAGTACCCGAGCCCGCCGCAATTCTCTTCTTGCGCGAAGCGTTTATTATAACGGGGTCCTCCCTTTCCTTTTTTGTCATGGAAAGGATTATCGCCTTTGTGCGCTCCATCTTGCTTTCGTCTATGTCGTCAGCCTTTATCTTGCTGCCCATGCCGGGGAGCATAGACATTACCGACTGAAGTCCGCCCATCTTCTTCATGCTTTCGAACTGGCTTAAATAATCTTCGAGAGTGAAGGAATTTTCGCGCAGTTTCTGCTGCATTTTCTTGGCGTCTTCTTCAGTTACCGCCTGCTGCGCCTTTTCTATGAGCGTGAGCACGTCGCCCATGCCGAGTATGCGCGAAGCCATTCTGTCCGGATAGAAGGGCTCGAGGTCGGAAAGCTTTTCGCCCGTGCCTATGAATTTTATGGGCTTGCCCGTCACCGCCTTTATGGAAAGGCAGGCGCCGCCGCGCGTATCGCCGTCGAGCTTGGTGAGTATTATGCCGGTAATTTCCAGCCTTTCGTTGAAGGTCTTGGCCACGTTTACCGCAACCTGACCCATCATTGAATCGACGGTCAAAAGTATTTCCGAAACTTCAACCGCGGCGCAGATATCTTCAAGCTCCTTCATGAGCTTTTCATCTATTTCAAGTCGGCCTGCGGTATCGATGATTACTGTATCAAATCCCTGCGAGCGGGCGTAGTCAACCGCCTCTTTCGCTGTCTTTACAGGGTTTTGCGTACCCTTTTCAAACACTTCCGCGCCCGCATTTCTGCCTACCACCTTAAGCTGGTTTATTGCGGCGGGACGGTATATGTCGCACGCGACGAGCAGGGGGCGCTTGCCGTTCTTTTTAAGATTTACGGCGAGCTTGCCGCAAAGCGTGGTTTTGCCCGCGCCCTGAAGGCCGCACATCATTATAACCGTGGGCGGTTTGCTTGCAACTATCAGTTTGGAATTGGAAGAACCCATAAGCGCTATAAGTTCTTCGTTTACTATTTTTATAACCTGCTGCGCAGGGTTAAGACTCTTTAAAATTTCCTGACCGACGGCCTTTTCGGATACATCGGCGCAGAACTTTTTGGCTACCTGAATGTTTACGTCGGCTTCAAGAAGCGCTACGCGCACTTCGCGCATCGCCGTCTTTATTTCAAGTTCGGTAAGCCTTCCGCGCTTGGTAAGTTTTGAAAATATATGATTGAGTCTTTCTGAAAGAGAGGAAAATGCTCCCATATCACTCCTTATCGTCCTTGCCGAGAATGGCTTCCGCCTCGGCAAAATAATCGGCGGACAGAATTTTTTCAAGTTTATCCGCTTCCGCCGCAAAACCGGGGTCAGCCGCTTTCAGCTGCTCCGCCCAGGTCCTGACCCCTTTGAGCGCAAGAGAATACGCAAGGGTAAGCGATTGGCTGACGCGGGAAAAGCCGAGTTTGCTTTCATACTCTTCCATCTGCTTCTTCGCCGACGAAAGACACTCCGATACACCCTGCCGCGATATGCCCTTCTGTTCGGCTATTTCCGAAACAGTGAGGTCGAGGTTGAAAAACATATCCGTAATCTCGCGCTGGGTCGGTGTAAGAAGGGGCGAATAAACGTCCCATAACTTCAAAAACTTTATATCTGCCACAGCCTTTCACCTTTAACGCAATTATTATAAACCATGCGCAAATCGTTGTCAAGTATTTTTGCTTGACAAGTGAGTTTTACTATACTTAAACCACGACGAACAATTTTTAACAATAAAAGTGCAAAGTTAATGTGCACCGACAAAAAATATGTGATATTTTCGCACGGCGATTTATTTTTTCACAATAAAACGCGGGGTTTTAAGGACGGGTGCGGCGCGTTGACAGTAACGCGGCAATATGTTAAAATTCCGTTTGGTTGCGGCAGGAAATAAAGGGCTTATATATTTCATATGATAAGGCGGCAGAAAGATTATGCGTAAAGTTATAGAAGGTATTGTTTACGACACGTTGACTTCAACGATCGACAAAAAATTCACATTCGGCGCACCCGGCGATTCCAACGGATATGAAGAGACGCTTTACATAACCAAGGACGGCAGGTACTTCGTTTACACTTACGGCGGCAAAAATTCAAGATACCCGCACGAGGACATAACGCCTATCGAGCGCGAAAAGGTCAAGGACTGGATGCTTTCCCGCGGTAAGAACGTTTGATTTGCAATGATAATGCGGCGCAGAAAATTTTTCTGCGCCGCATTTTTTTAAGTCTTTTATTTCCGCCAAAACGCGGATTTTGTATAATTATATTTTTTAAATTAGTGGCTTAAGATGAGCGGCGCGGCAGAATTGCCGCGCCGCTTTATTTCAATCTTTATTTCCCGGTTTTTTCTTCTGCGCCGCTTTTCGCGCGGACGTCTTCGGCTTTTTCTTTCTCTCTGAAAGTCGTTTCTTCCTTTTCCACACTTTGGGACAGCAGCTTTGCCATGGCGGCAAGCTTATCGTCCGCAAGCTTTTCCGTAAGGCTGTCCAGCTTGCCGTAAGCCATTTTGTCGTGATGAATTACCATAAAAATGCCCCCTGCAAGCGTTTAAATTTCTATAAGATACCCGCTTTTTCTCAGGGCGTCTTCAATTTTGTCAAGCGTTTCTTCGTCCGCCGCGGACACCGTGTGGTAATGATAACCGTCCGTCACAGCCATAAGCGGCTTGGACGCGCCGCTTACAAGCGAGCGGTAAAGCTCCTCCACGTGCATGTTGTTGTAAAGCTCCAGGCGCGCGGTAATTCTGCCATATACGCGGTGGTTTACAAAAATATCCTCTATCCTGCCGCCGAGACCTATTATGAGGTACCCTTCGTCCAGAATCTGTTCAAAGGTGTGCCTGCACTTGAAAACGCGGGTTGCCGAACTCTTTTTTGAAGCCAGAATATAGCCGCGGTTCGTGGAAATTATATCGAATCCGTTTGCACGCAGAATGGCTATATCCTGCACTATCACCTGCCGCGAAACGCCCAGCTTTTCCGCCAGTACGGACGCAGGAAGCGCATTGTCGCTGTTGCCGACCGTTGCGAGGATTTCCTTCCTCCTCAAATCAGCTTTCATTTCCGGATTTACCTCCCGAGAAATTATATTTGTTTTTATTGAACTGCAGATTGACCGCCATATATGCCGCAACTAACAGTATATATACGGCAATATTTTTTCGCCTTTTAATCTACGGGGTGAAGATTTTTGAGCGAAAGGTCGAGTATGGGCGCGGAATGGGTTAGCGCGCCGCTTGAAACGTAATCTACGCCCGTGCGCTTGATGTTTTCAATATTTTCCGCTGTGACGTTGCCGCTGCATTCGGTGAGCGCCCTGCCGCCTATAAGCTTTACGGCCTTTGCCATATCGTCGGCGGACATATTGTCGAGCATTATGATGTCTGCGCCCGCCTCGACAGCTTCCCTGCACATGTCGAGGTTTTCAACCTCCACCTCTATTTTGCGCACGAACGGGGCATATTCTTTAGCCATTTTTATTGCCGCCGCCACTCCGCCGGCCGCGCCGATGTGGTTGTCCTTAAGAAGAATTCCGTCCGAAAGGTTGTAGCGGTGATTTACCCCGCCGCCCACCTTTACGGCGTACTTTTCAAAAATGCGCATGTTGGGGGTCGTCTTTCTCGTATCGAGGAGCTTTGTTTTGCAGCCTTCGAGGAGCTTTACCACGCGGCGGGTGTAAGTTGCTATGCCGCTCATGCGCTGAAGGTAGTTGAGCGCGGTGCGCTCGCCCGACAAAAGCACGCGGATATCGCCCGTTACTTTTGCTATATGTTCGCTTTTTTTTACCTCGTCGCCGTC
Organism: uncultured Clostridia bacterium; assembly: GCA_944368065.1. GTDB lineage: Bacteria > Bacillota > Clostridia > Christensenellales > Borkfalkiaceae > Coproplasma. Next base: position 13,661 of record CALVWV010000047.1, read on the forward strand.
TTTTTTATAGAGTTCGACCTCAGTCGCCGCGTCAAGCAGAGCGAACGTGCGTGCAAAGACATTGAGTCCGCAGATTACTCCGTCCTGCTTGCAGATAAGGTCTACCGTGCCCTTTTTGTATTCGGGCATAACGGCGTTTGTGGATATATCCTCGTTGGAGATGTCCTCCTTAAGCGCCATCATTATAAGTTCGTCGACGTGCAGTTTTTCAGTTACGGGGTTGTTCATTGTCAGCCTCCTCTATAGCTTTTAAAACTATGCCCTTGTAGCTCTTTAAAAGCGCGGGCACGTTGGCGTATTTTTCAAGGTCGAGTCTGCTCTCGGCGGCAGCCGCCGCGCTGAGGTCGGTTTTCGCGTAGCGCGACTGTATGTCTTTTGCGGCGCGCTTTGCAAATATAAGGCTTTCGAGCAGGGAGTTGGAAGCCAGCCTGTTTGCTCCGTGCACACCGTTGCAGCACGTTTCGCCTACGGCGTACATCCTGTCCATTGTAGTTCTGCCTTCGAGGTCGGAGCGTATGCCGCCCATAAAGTAATGCTGAGAAGGAACTACGGGGATGCACTCGCGGAATACGTCGTACCCCTCGTCAAGGCACCTTTTTACTATTGTGGGGAAGTGGTTTATTACCTCTTCGCGCGGGATGGGGCGCATATCAAGCCATACGTGCTTGGTTCCGTCCTTCTTCATCTGAGCGAGTATGTTTTTTGTAACGACGTCGCGGGGCTGAAGCTCGTCGCAGAACCTATGATAGTTTTTATCGAGGAGCACCGCGCCTTCGCCGCGCACGCTTTCGGAAATGAGGAAGCGCCTGCCGCGCGTCTTTGAATAGAACGTCGTGGGGTGTATCTGGATATAATTTATATGGTCAACCGCCACGCCGTGGTTGAGGCAGATTGCAAGCGCATCGCCCGTTAAAATGCGGAAGTTGGTGGAGTTTTCAAACACGCCGCCGAGACCGCCCGTCGCAAGCACGGTGTAGTCGGCAAACAGCCTGTAAAGCCTGCCGTTTTTGCTGTCTTTGGCGACAATGCCGTAGCAGGTGTTGTTTTCGCATATGATATCAACCATCGTGACGTAGGGCGCAATGAAAATATTGCTGCGCGAACGCACCTTTTTCATAAGATGAGTGGTTATTTCCATGCCCGTGCAATCTTCGTGGAAGCATATTCTCGGTCTTGAATGGCCGCCCTCCCTCGTGTAGCACAGCGAGCCGTCGGCATTGCGCGCAAACCTTACGCCGCAGGCTATGAGGTCGTCTATAAGCTCCTGCGAGTTGCGTATCATGCAGTCAACAGTCGCGGGGTTGTTTTCGTAATGACCCGCGCGCATGGTATCTTCGAAATAACCTTTGTAATCGTCTTCGTCAACGAGTCGGCATATGCCGCCCTGGGCGAGGTAGCTGTCCGATTTGTCGGGCGTGTCCTTGCAGATTATAAGAATCTTCTTGTCCTGAGGAAGATTGAGCGCACAGTTGAGTCCCGCTACGCCCGCGCCGACAATAATTACGTCGTAATACTTTTCAAGTTCTATCATAATAGCCCTCACGCACAATTTTTCCGCACAACGCGGAAGTATTAAGCCTTTCTGCTTATTCGGCAACTATAATGCCTGTACGCATTTTAAATTGCCTGCATTAAGCCGCGTTCAGATTTTAAAAGTAAAGCCGCGGCGGAAAATACCGCCGCGGCATACCTTTTGCTGTCAGCGGTCGGAAATACACCGTCCCCGCAGGCCCTTTTTACGGGCAAAGTTTTCGGCCGGAAATACACCGCCACCGCTTGCCTTGCCCCGCTTTCGCTTATGCCGCCCCTGCCGGAAATACACCGCCGCACGAGCTTGTTAAAGCGAATGCCCCAAAAACCGGAGAGCCTAATCTCCCGGGCGGGCAGTACACCCACACCCTTTATTCCGGCGGGCAATACACCCACGCCTTCTTTTCTGAGGTTGAGCTTAGTTTACACTAAAACTTTACACCTGTCAAGTTATGTGTAAAGTTTTTTGTTGACAGTTCAAAATGAAACTTTTTAACAAATTTGATACATTTATAGCAAATGTGTAAAAACAGCAAATAACAATCTTTTCGGCAAAAAGCAACACAAAACGCCGTTGTTTAAACGCGGCGTTTTATATATCATATTCATATAACCGCTAAGGAGTTTAAGGGGAAGGTATGAAGATTTCTGAAATTTACGGAAAAGAGGTAAAAAGCAAGGAGGGAAAACTTCGCGGCTGGGTGCGCGGGGTAATAGGCACGGCGGGCGCGCTGCAGTTTTTGCAGTGCTTCGACGAGGAAGAGCGCGAATTTGACGTCGACGTAAAAGACGTAATAAAGTTCGGCGAAATTATAATTTTTGAAGACAGAGCCGCGGCGAAATCCGAAAGCCGGGACATGCGGCTGGGCATACCCGCTTATAACGAGAGCGGCGTTTTCCTCGGGCATCTTAAAGAAATTGAGCAGGGCAGAAACGGAACAAAGTATGTGATAGGCAAAAAGAGATACGACGCCTCTGACGTAAGCGCGGGCGACGCCGTCATCGTGAGGGAAAAGCGCACGCTTAAAGAAAACGTGGTTTCGGAAGACGGCGCGATAGTACTCAAAAAGGGCACGGTATTAAGCGACGAAGCGCTTAAAAGAGCCGAAATTGCGGGGGAATATTTTCAGGCTCAGCTTAAAACTATTTAAAAATATATAACGCCGCCCGCGCGCAGAAAATTCTGCGCGCGGGCGGCGCCTTTTAAAAGAGAGAAAAAGAGTATTGCACTGCCCGCAAATTCACAGGCCGTATTTTGCCATAAGTTTTAACAGGGCATTGAAATTATCGTTGAGCCGCTCGTTGTCGGCGGGCGTAAGGTCGCCTTTCATCTTCATGAAATCGAGCGCGGATTTTATCCGCTCAGTCTCCTGCCTGTCCCCCCTGCCGAGATCTTTTTCAAGCAGTTTTTCGGTTACTGACAGGGCGTGCTCGGTGCGGACGTTGGTTTTTGCGGGCGTTGCCGCAGACTTAAGCCCTTCGAGGGGAGGCGGCAGATCGGGCACGGAAAACTTTTCCGCGCGGGGAGTCTTCCTTTTTGCGGCAAGGCAGACCGCGCCATAGCTAAGATACCCGAAGCACCAGAACATCGCTGAAAGCAGTACGGAAAAGGAAAGCTCTTCCTTTGCAAGCGCGAGCGCAAAAGTCACAGCGGTAAATGCGTTGACAAGCGAAAGATATGGTCTTTTATCCGCGCGGCGCACGCCGACGTTTGCGAGAGTGAGCACAAGCGAGAGCACAAACACAAACGCGAACGCTCCCCAACAGACATAAAGCGAAGTTTCAAGCGTGAACGAAGCAATCAGGTTATATACATTTTTAAAAAATTCCGACATCATAATTACGTATAGATTATAGCCCGATTTTAGTGCAGACTTTGAAATATTTTGCTGAATTTTGTAAAAG
>CALVWV010000048.1 GCA_944368065.1 uncultured Clostridia bacterium
CGAACAGGGTCTCGGCATAACAGACGGCTTTACAGCCGGCATAAAGCTGCTCGTATTCTGCACCACCTGCTTCTGCACGTGCGGTACGGGACTTACCAACTTCGTTTCGCAGTGCTACGGCGCGGGCGGCAACCTGGGCTTCACCATAAGCACGTTCACTGACCTCATACTGCGCGTGGCGCTCGTGTTCATACTCACAATACCCCTCGGCTTCGCGGGCGTGGGCTGGGCGTGGTCCATAGGCTGGACGCTCGGAATGTGCGTGGCAATAACCTTCTATTTCAATATCCCCTGCCTCAAAAAACTGCGCAGGGAATCCAGGCTCGTCAACAAAACGAGGAACGCTTACACCCTCGCGCGCGACTATGCCGCCAATGCTGAGGGCGTTGAACCCGCCGTTTCCGAGGGCGCTTCGCGCGCGGATATGCAGACCGCGCAGACTGAGCAGAGCATTGCCGTCGGCGGAAGCCATTCGCCTTCACACGATGAAGGAGCGGAGAGCGGTGCGTCTGACGGGCAGAAAGGCTTGTGATGCGACTGACCGCGGCATATGTGCGGGGCAATTACAACATTGCCCCTTTAAAAGGGCAGTCGGACGGCGCGCCGACTATCGGATAAAACTGCATTTTGGCATAATTTCAAAGCCGCGCGGGCGGGGAAAATTTTCCCCGCCCGCGCGGCTTTTTTTTATTTTCTTACCCGATCAGCCGGCGGTTAAATGGCGGTGTGATTTCCGCCATAACTGCGCCATAACTGCGCCTAAATTTAACCCTGACAGCGCCCCGGATTGCACCTGATTTGCACGCGGTTTCCGTAATAAAAAACCGTGTTAAAAACAGTCATAATGTCAATTCGTGACAAAATTTGCTTTTGTTAAAAAATAACACAATATCGGCTTTATGCAGAAAAAGCGCATTTTGGGCAAAAAATTCCGTTCATAAAGTGTTAATAATTAAAATTTTTTTAATCGGCATTAACAAAGTTGACTTTTTATGCAAATAGTTTATAATGTGTTTACACTGCGGCCGCAGGCCGCGGATTCCGCGCACGTGTCAGGGCGCGGCGGAGGTAGTTTTACGGAAACGGTTGCGACAGCCAAAAAGGCGAAAAAGAAATATACGCTTTTCACGGGGCGGCAGCTTCTGTGGCTGATTGCGCCCATAGTAATCGAATCGATTTTTTCCACCTCGCTCGGACTTTTCGACTCGATGATGGTTTCGGGCATAGACGAGGCGGGCAACGCGGGCAACGCGGTATCCAACGTCGACCAGATAAACAACCTCATCATCCAGCTTTTTTCGGCGTTCGCGACGGGCGGCGCAATAATAACCAGCCAGTATTTAGGCGCTATGCAGAAGGATAAAGCCAACAAAAGCGCCTGCCACATGGTGGTAATAGTCCTTATAGCCTCGCTCACGATAGCGGCGCTCTGTCTTATTTTAAACAATCCCTTGCTCAATCTCTTTTACGGCGACGTCAGCGAAGAAACTTTCACATATCAGAGCCAGTATTTCTACATAACGGCGGCGTCATTCCCCTTCCTCGGCATATTCAACGGCTGTGCGGCGCTTCTTCGCGCGCAGCGCAAAAGTTTTTATACAATGCTCAGCGCGGGCATAAGCTGCGTGGTAAACGTAGCGCTTAACGCGCTCTTCATATACGGTCTCGGCTGGGCTGTTATCGGCGCGGCTTCGGCGACGCTCATCTCCCGCGTCATTCCCGCGGTATTCATGTTCGTAATGCTCGCGCGCAAGGGCAACATAGTGCGCGTGACTCCCGCGGCGATATTCCGTTTCCGCTTCGACGGCAAAATGGTTAAAAAGATACTTTTCATAGCCATTCCCAGCGGCATAGAAAGCTGCCTTTTCCAGCTCGGCAAACTGCTTACGAATACGTTCGTAAACGCCGCGTGCTACGTCGATTACAATGTAATCCCCGGCAAGGGCGTAAACCTTCAGGCAAACGGCAACTCCATTGCAAACAACATAAACAACATAGCTTCCGTCGTCGGCAGCGGCGTGGGCACGTCTGCGCTTACGGTCGTGGGTCAGGCGGTCGGCGCGGGCGACATGGACCAGGTCAAGTACTACATGAAGAAGATGTTCATAATCTCCTACATAGCAAACGCCGCAATGGTCCTTCTGATAATGGTTTCCGCGCACTGGCTTGTAAGGCTGTACGACTACCCCGACGAAGCTTACGACATCGCGCTTAAATGCCTCTATCTCTGCCTTTCCTTCCAGCTGGTGACATATCCTCTTTCCTTCACAACGCCCGCTATACTCAAGGCGACGTCGGACGTGAAGTACGTAATGTACTCGGCAATATCTTCGATGATAATCTTAAGGGTGGGCATCTGCTTCCTGCTCACGGACGACGCGCTCCTTCCCGTATATAACAGGCTGTTCGGTCTCGAACTCACTCATGGTCTCGGCGCGTGGGGCTTCTGGATAGCAATGTGCGCCGACTGGGTAGGCCGCTCAGTCCTCTTTGTCGCAAGGCTGCTCACGGGCAGGTGGAAAAAGGCTTCCGGCCTTATCGCCGAAGAGGCGCGCGACAGGCTCAGCTCCGCCGCATTCAGACAGCGCACCCGCGCGGGCAAAAAGATAGAGTATTCGCCCTATTCAAAAAAGCACGCGAAGAGGTATATTTCAAAATAATCAGGCCGCGGCGGCAAAGCAGATGTGCCCGCCGCGCCGCAATCATAATATGCAGATAAAAAATGCGTTAAACGCGGCATATAAAGGGGGGAATTTATGTTCATACAGATGTATCACGAGCGCTACATGCGCTTTCCCGAAGGGCGCGAAAAGGCGCTCACGTTCAGCTACGACGACGGCGTCGCGGCGGACAAAAAGCTCATATCTATATTTGACGAGTACAACTTAAAGGGCACGTTCAACCTCAACAACCTGCTTTTCGGCGTGCGTTCGTGGCACAACCGAATGGACGAGGAGGAGACGATTGCCACTTACATAAATACCCCGCACGAGGTGGCTCTGCACGGCGCGCGCCACATATTTTTAAGCAAAGCGCCCCTGCCGCTCGCCATAAAGGAAGTGGCGGACAACCGCGCCTACCTCGAGGAAAAGTTCGGCAGAATTGTCAACGGCATGGCGTACGCTTACAGCGGCGTCAACGACCAGACGGTGGCGGCGCTTAAGGCGCTGGGCGTCAACTATGCGCGCACAACCGTGTCTTCGCACTCCTTCGATATCCCGCAGGACTGGATGCATCTCAATCCCACCTGCCACCACAACGACCCCGCTCTGGGCGAGCTTACAGACAAATTCTTAAATAAAAAGCCCTCGGACGAGTTCAAGTTCAGGGAACCCTGGCTTTTCTACATCTGGGGTCACTCCTACGAGTTCGACGACCGCGCCAACTGGGACGTCATTGAAAACCTTGCAAAGCGCGTGAGCGGGCGCAAAGATATCTGGTTTGCCACCAACGGCGAAATTTACGACTACGTGAAGTGCTACGAAAGCCTCGTGTATTCGGTGGACGGGGAGAGGGTGTACAATCCCTCGCATTCGGCGGTATGGCTCGAGCTCCGCGGAAAAGTTTACAAAATTGAAAGCGGCGCGACTATCCTTTTCGACAAGGACTGATAAGGCAAAGCCTGTCTGCGCGGCACAGAGCGGTAAATCCTGCGCAGGCTTGGACAGGATAAATCGATAAAAAAGTAACATAATCATATTTTTGAAATTTTTCTTGAAAAACTGTGCAAAAAGTGGTAGTATAAAATAGCTGCAGAGGCGGGGCGGAAAAGCCGCCGCGCGTATAAGGAAAATTCCCGCGCGCACAAGCTGCGCGCGGGGCATACATGCATAAACGGAGGGGAATGTATGATTCTCGATAGTTTCAGCCTGAATGGCAAGGTTGCGATAGTCACGGGCAGCAACACGGGGCTCGGACAGGGCATAAGCCGCGCGTTCGTCGAAGCGGGCGCAAAGGTCGTGGGCGTTTCGCGCAGACCGAGCACCGAAACCAAGGAAATGCTCGGCGAAAATTTCCACAACGTAATCGCAGATTTAAGCACCTGCGACGTCATTCCGCAGGTAGTGGAGGGCGCTTTGGAAAAGTTCGGCAGGATTGACATACTCGTCAACAACGCGGGCATAATCAAAAGGCAGGACTCCATAGAGTTTTCAGAAGAAAACTGGGACTCCGTAATGGCGGTCAACTTGAAGACGGTTTTCTTCCTCACGCAGGCAGTTGCCAAGCAGTTCTTAAAGCAGGGCAGCGGCGGCAAAATAATAAACATCGCGTCCATGCTCTCCTATCAGGGCGGAATAAGAGTGCCTTCCTATACGGCGTCCAAGTCGGCTATAAAGGGCATAACCATGACCCTTTCCAACGAGTGGGCGAAGTACGGCATAAACGTAAACGCAATCGCCCCCGGATATATGGCAACCAACAACACCCAGCAGCTCAGGCAGGACGAAGAGCGCTCGGCTGATATCCTTGCGCGCATACCCGCGGGCAGGTGGGGCACTCCCGCCGACCTCGAGGGCGCGGCGGTATTCCTTGCGTCCGCGGCTTCCGACTACGTCAACGGCTTTACTCTCGCGGTTGACGGCGGCTGGCTGGGCAGATAAGTTTTAAAGCGGCGCACAAGTTCCACTTAATTTTTCCCGCTTTTGCGGCTCGCAATGCGGCACTTCAATTGCCGTGAGAAAAGTGCGTCCTATTTGAAGTATTTTTTCGCGGCCGGCGCAGCGCGCCGCCGCGCATCTATGCGTGCGCATGCGCGCGCTTTGGTCAGGTTTTGTCGTAATGTCCGAAAAGTGAATGGATACATCTGATTTGTATATTTACTTGAGGGCAGCGGAACACTATAATAAGTTTGTATGAAAAATATGCCCGGGCGCCGCACGGCGCAGGTATAAGGAGAAATTTTTTATGACTGAAAACGTTAAGAAAAAGATTGAAGAGATGGTTGAGCAGTTCGGCAACATCGGCATTGTTCCCGTAATCAAGCTTGACAAGGTTGAAAACGCAGAAAAGCTTGCAAAAGCGCTGCGCGACGGCGGCATCAACTGCGCCGAGGTAACCTTCCGCGCCAAGGGTGCAGACGAAGTTATCTCGCGCATGGTAAAGGCATATCCCGATATGATGGTGGGCGCAGGCACCGTGTTAACCTGCGAGCAGGCAGACGCGGCATACGCTGCGGGCGCAAAATTCTGCGTGGCTCCCGGCTTCAACCCCAAGGTTGCAAAGCACTGCCTCGATAAGGGCATACCCTTCGCGCCCGGCCTTTCTTCCGGCAGCGAAATAGAGCAGGCGATAGAGCTCGGCTTCGACTTCGTCAAGTTCTTCCCCGCAGAGCAGGCGGGCGGCCTTGCATACATCAAATCCCTTTGCGGACCTTATACCTCCATGCGCTTCATGCCCACGGGCGGCGTAAATGCGGACAACCTCAACACCTACCTCGCATTCAACAAAATTGTATGCTGCGGCGGCAGCTGGATAGTTCCCTCCAAAGCTCTTGCAGAGGAAAACTGGGCGGAAATCACCCGTCTTTGCAAGGAAGCGGTTGACAGAATGCTCGGCTTCGAGCTCGTTCACGTAGGCCTTAACTGCGCCAACCCCGAAGAGGCGGAGTCCGTTGCGGACAAGTTCGAAACGGCTTTCGGCTTCGGCAAAAAGATCGGCAACAGCTCGGTATTCGCTTCCACGTTCATCGAGATGATGAAAACTCCTTTCAGGGGCGACAAGGGTCACATTGCCATTGCCACCAACTCCGTAAAGCGCGCCGTATACCAGCTTAAGATGCGCGGCTTCGAAGCTGACGAAACCTCCTTCAAGTACGATGCGTCGGGCGAGCTTACCGTGGCTTACCTTAAGGACCAGTTCGGCGGATTTGCCGTTCATCTTGTAAAGAGAAAGTAATTTTCATAATGCGGCGCGGAGTGTACCGCGCCGCATTATAAAGCAAAAAAAAGCCAGAAATGCGGCTTAAGCCGCAAAAAATATACCAATCAAAAAAATAAAAATTTTTTCAAGGAGAAAAATTATTTTATGAAAAAGCTTGTAACGATGGGCGAAATAATGCTCCGCCTTTCCACCCCCAACAACGAAAAGTTCATTCAGGCCGACGAGTTCGACATCAACTACGGCGGCGGCGAAGCTAACGTAGCCGTTTCCGTTGCCAACTACGGCCACGAAGCAGAATTCGTAACCGCACTTCCCGCCAACGAGCTCGGCGACTGCGCAGTTGCCGCACTCAGAAAGTACGGCGTAGAGACCAAGCACATCGCTCGCTGCGGCGAAAGGCTCGGCATCTACTACCTTGAAACCGGCTCCGCAATGAGACCTTCCAAAGTAGTTTACGACAGGGCTCATTCTTCCATAACCACCGCAACCGCAAAGGATTTCGACTTCGATGAAATCTTCAAGGACGCCGACTGGTTCCACTTCACGGGCATCACTCCCGCCGTATCCGACAGCGCCGCAGTTCTCACCGAGGAAGCTCTCAAGGCTGCAAAGAAGCACGGCGTTACGGTATCCGTTGACCTCAACTTCCGCAAAAAGCTCTGGTCCAGCGAAAAGGCTCAGAAGGTTATGACCGGCCTCATGAAGTACGTTGACGTGTGCATCGGCAACGAAGAGGACGCAGAACTCGTTCTCGGCTTCAAGCCCGAAGCAACCAACGTAACTTCCGGCAAGCTCAACCTCGACGGCTACAAGTCCATATTCGAGCAGATGGTAGCAAAGTTCGGCTTCAAGTATGCCATAAGCTCCCTCCGCGTAAGCCACTCCGCATCAGACAACGGCTGGTCGGCATGCATATACAGCGGCGAGACCAAGGAATTCTATCATTCCAGAGAGTACAGGATTGCACCCATCGTTGACCGCGTAGGCGGCGGCGACAGCTTTGCGGGCGGCGTAATCTGCGGCTTCCTCGACGGCAAGGACTTCAGGTCTGCCCTTGAATTCGGCGTGGCTGCATCCGCGCTCAAGCACACCATCCCCGGCGACTTCAACCTCGTAACCAGAAAGGAAGTAGAAGCTCTCGCAGGCGGCGACGGCAGCGGCCGTGTTCAGAGATAAATGAAAATTGCTTTCCGCACGCACGATCTGGGCGTAAAGGGGCTTGCCCCCGCTATAGAAAAGTGCAATGAATGCGGCATATCCGCCGTGCAACTTGTGGCTTACAAGTTCATGGACGAACTTAAGTACCGCCCCGGGCAGCTCACGGAAGAAAATTCCGCCGCTCTCGGCGCGGCGCTTAAAGCCGCAGGCATCGACGTAGCCCTCATCGGCGCATATTTCAACCCCGTGCATTCCGACCCCGAAAAGGTCGGAAACGGTACGGCGGTGTTCAGGGAGTATTTAAAGTACTGCAAAAACCTCGGCTGCGACATAGTCGGTTCGGAGACGGGTTCATACAACGACGACAAGTGGACGTATAACCCCAGAAACCGCACCGAGGAGGCGCTTGAAAGGGTGACGGAAACTTTCGGCGGGCTTGCGCAGTATGCGGCGACTCTCGGCGTGAACATCGGAATGGAGGGCGCGGCGGGGCACGTGTGCTACGACGTCAAAACGCTCAGGCGCGCAGTCGATGCCATAAATATGCCCAACGTGCAGATAATTTTCGATATCTACAACTACCTCGATTCGTCCAACCACGAAAAGTATCTTGAAATTTTAGACGAAGGTCTGAATGCCTTTGCGGGCAGGATACGCGTTTTCCACATCAAGGACTACGTTTTCGAGGACGGCAAGGTAAAGCAGGTTCCGCCCGGAACGGGACTTTTCGACTTCGATAAAATTCTTTCGCGCATAAAGGATTACGATAAAAACGCTTACCTCGTTTTAGAGGGCACTACGGGCGAAAATATCGTGCCCTGCATGCAGTTCATAAAGGATAAGTGGGCGGAAGTGTAAAAAAGCCGTCAGCGCGGCAGACCGCGGATTTATACGCGGCAAAGCGCAGAAAAGCGCGGAGTCAAACGCGGCAAAATGCGGCAGATTGCGTAAGCTGCAAACGGCGCGCGCAAAGCCCGCACAAATCAGGCGGATAAAATCCGCAAAAAAATTTTCGCGCAGTAAAATGCGCGCCACGGAAGGAGACCGCGGCAAAAATCAGGGCGCGGCGCGGATTGCGCTGCGGGGAAAAATTATAAAACTTAAAAGTATAAATCTTAAAAGTATAACCTTAAAGGTTAATTTTGCGCCTTAAAGCGCGCGGGAGGTATAATTCCGCGCCTTTATGGCAAGGCTTACGCCGTCAGGCGGAGCCGTCGCGCAGAAGCCGAAAAAGGCGCGCGCGATTTTTTATGGAGGAAAATATGAAATTCGACGTAAGATATGCAAACCATCCCGACGATTCCAAAAAGTATGATACAAAGGAACTGAGGGAAAAATATCTGATTGAAAAACTTTTTGCCGAAGACGACATTCTTCTGACCTATTCGCATCAGGACAGGATAATAGCAGGCGGCGCGATGCCCGTAAAGCAAAAGCTTTCGCTCGGCACGTTCAAAGAGCTCGCCACCAACTTTTTCCTTGAAAGGCGCGAAATGGGCGTAATCAACATAGGCGGCGCGGGCACGATAACGCTCGACGGCAAGGCGTACAGCATAGGCTTCAAGGAGGGCATATACATCGGCATGGGCACCAAGGAGATAGTGTTCGCGTCCGACGATGCCAAAAATCCTGCAAAGTTCTATATAAATTCCTGCCCCGCGCACAAGACTTACCCTACAGTAAAAATAACCAAACCCGCAGAGGGCAAACCCGCGCCCGAAGGCACGGCTTACTGCATACAGCGCCATCTCGGCTCTGAAGCGACTATAAACAAGAGGACGATAAACCAGTTTATAATCGGCGGAGTATGCCAGAGCTGCCAGCTTTCCATGGGCATGACTGAGCTTGCGGTAGGCAGCGCGTGGAACACCCTTCCCAGCCACACCCACGAAAGAAGGATGGAAGTATACATGTACTTCGAACTTCCCGAAACCGAGGCGGTATTCCACCTTATGGGCACTCCTCAGGAGACGCGCCACATAGTAATGCACAACGAGCAGGCGGTAATTTCGCCCAGCTGGTCCATACACACCGGCGTGGGCACGGTGAACTACACCTTCATCTGGGGCATGTGCGGCGAAAACCAGACCTACGACGATATGGACAATATCGCAACGCAGGACTTAAGGTAACGCAGAATTTATTTTAATCACGGCAGATAAAAGACAGGAAGTTACGGGCAACGCTTTATCTGAAATTAAATTTCCGCAGAGTATGAATGCGGATAATAATTCAATTATAATATAGGGGAAAAAAGAATGTCTCATCTCATCTTAAAAGACGTAAATAAAGTGTATCCTAACGGATTCCACGCCGTGCACGATTTCAACCTTGAAATCAACGACGGGGAATTCATATGCCTCGTAGGCTCTTCTGGCTGCGGAAAGTCGACCACTCTCCGCATGATAGCCGGACTTGAAGAGATATCCTCGGGCGAGTTTTATATAGACGGCAAGCTGGCGAACCAGATGTCGTCCAAGGAGAGGGGAATAGCGATGGTATTCCAGTCGTACGCCCTTTATCCTCACCTCACCGTATACGAAAATCTTGCCTTCGGCCTCATGCTCGAGGGCATAGACGCGGACATAATAGAAGAAAAGGTACAGGCTACGGCAAAAATCCTCGGCCTTACCGACTACCTTGAAAGGTTCCCCCGCCAGCTTTCGGGCGGCCAGCAGCAGCGCGTAGCGGTAGGCCGCGCGCTTATCCGCAAGGTTAACATCTTCCTCATGGACGAACCTCTTTCCAATCTCGACGCGAAGCAGAGGGTTACGATGCGTTCGGAAATAAAGCAGATACACCGCGGCATAGGCGCAACCACCATCTACGTAACGCACGACCAGACGGAAGCAATGACCATGTCCGACAGGATAGTCGTAATGAAGCTCGGCGTAATCCAGCAGGTGGGCACGCCTTTCGAACTTTACTTCTATCCCCGCAACCTCTTCGTCGCGGGTTTCATAGGCGAACCTCCCATGAACTTCATAAGCGGCAAGGTTGAAGGCGGCAAGCTGACGTTCGACGGCGGAGAGGGCGATACCATAGATATTTCGCCCATAATCAGGGACGTAACCTCTGTCGAAGGCAAGGAAGTGGTATTTGCCTTCAGACCCGAGGCGGTGAAGCTGCTCAAAGAAGGGGAGACCCCTGCCGACAGCTATGTGTTTGAAGCAAACGTCGAACTTACCGAGCTTCTCGGCGACGTAACCAACGTGTATGCCACGCTCGACGGCGTGAACGCCATATTGAAAGTAAACCCTCACAACACCCCCGCAAGGGGTTCGGTGTGCAGATTTGCCGTGCCCTTCAAGGCGGCTTACCTGTACGACAAAGAGACGGAACTCGCGGTAGAGTCCGACCTCGTAAGGCACTGAAAGAAGATGCCGCTCTTTTTGCCGCGCCGAAAACCTTCCGCGCGCGAATTATAGGCGCGCGGGCAAAAGGCGCGCAAAGGAGTAAGGGCGGCGGAAAAAGCGCGTGCGCAAAATTAATCGCGCGCGCTGAAAAATTCAATCGGTGCGGGAATATGCCGCAACCAATGCGGTCAAAGTCAGTATTTTGCCGCATTAAAACTGTCCATTTTACTTAACAGAATAAAAAAGGGGGTTTATTAAAAATATGGAACAGCTCAGCAAAAAACTTCACGCAAAACCTGAAAGAAAAATAAGAATAATGCAGTTCGGCGAAGGAAACTTCCTCCGCGCGTTCATAGAATGGATACTCCAGGACCTCAACGATAAGGGCGCGATAAATTCCGACGTGGTCGTAGTCCAGCCCATGCCTTTCGGCAGGGTAAAGGACCTTGCGGAGCAGGACGGGCTTTACACCCTGCGCCTCGAGGGCATAGACAAGGGCGAAAGGGTTAAAAAGAGCGAGATTATAGACGTAATCGGCGACTGCGTCAACCCGTTCACCGAGTATGAAAAATTCCTCCGCTACGGCGAGAGCGAAGACCTTCAGATTATAATATCCAACACAACGGAAGCGGGCATCGCGCTCGACAAGACGGATACGGACTTTACGGTATGCCCCAAGTCCTTCCCCGGCAAACTTCTCGCGCTTTTAAAGCGCAGGTATGATAAGTTCGGCGGCGCTGCGGACAAGGGTCTTGCTATAGTTCCCTGCGAACTTATAGACAACAACGGCGACGAGCTTTACAAAGTTTTGACCGAACTCGCCGAAGTCAACGGCATGGACGAAAAGTTCATAAAGTGGATGCAGACGGCAAACCACTTCACGTCCACGCTCGTAGACCGCATAGTTCCCGGCTATCCCAAGGCGGAAATTCCCGCCATACAGGAGGAGACGGGCTATATAGACAACAACGTCGTAAAGGGCGAAATTTTCCACCTGTGGGTGCTTAAAAAAGAACCTTTCGTTCAGAAAGTGCTTCCCGCAGACTCCACGGGGCTCAACGTAATTTTCGCCGACGACATCAAGCCTTACAAACAGCGCAAGGTAAAAATACTCAACGGCTCGCACACCGCGCTCGTTCCCGTCGCATATCTTTGCGGCATAGACACGGTAGGCGAATCGATGGCCGACCCCACCATAGGCAAGTATGTGCGCGACTTCATATTCGAAGAGGTAAATCCCACGATAGATTTGCCTCAGGACCAGATGACGGCATTTGCAAACAGCGTTATAGAAAGATATCAGAACCCCTTCATAAGGCACGAGCTGATGTCGATCGCGCTCAACTCCACAACTAAGTTCAAGACGAGGCTTCTTCCCACGCTTCTGGACTACGTGCGCATATTCGGCAAGCTTCCCGAACATCTCATGTTCTCGCTTGCGGCGATAATAGAATTCCACAAGGGCAAGAGGGGCAGCGAGGATATCGCGCTCAAAGACGACCCCGCATACCTTTCCTTCTGGCGCAGGGCGTGGGCTGAATTCGACGGCGACTATCTCGCGCTCGCCAAAAAGATTTTAGGCTGGAAAGAGGCGTGGGATATGGATATGAACACCATTCACCCCGAAATTGCCGTAAAGGTTGCAAAGAACCTCGAAGATATGGATAAGAACGGCATGCGCGCCGCCGTGGAAAGGTTTGTAAATGGCTAAGTCGACTATAATTATAAACGAGCTCGACAATGTCGCGGTTGCGCTGCGCGACCTTAAAAAGGGCGAAGTGCACGAAGGTGTCGAACTTTCTGAAGACATAACCAAAGGTCACAAGTTTGCCCTCCGCGACATAAAGAAGGGCGAAGAGATTATAAAGTACGGCAGCAGCATAGCGTACGCCACGCAGGATATCCCCGCGGGCGCGCACGTTCATACTCACAACGTACACACCAACCTTTCCGAAAACCTCGAATACGCTTACAACAAGGCGGAGTGCCCCGTAAAAAAGGCAGAGCCCCGCAAAATAAACGTGTATGAAAGGGCGGACGGAAACATAGGCATACGCAACGAACTGTGGATAATACCCACCGTCGGCTGCGTAAACGGTCAGGCAAAGCTCATAGCCGAAACTTTCAAAGAAAGGTTCGGCACCGAAGGCTTCGACGGAATTTACGCGTTCACGCACCCTTACGGCTGTTCCCAGCTCGGCGACGACCACGAGCGCACCAAGCTCATACTGCAGAAGATGGTGCGCCATCCCAATGCGGGCGGCGTGCTCGTCATAGGTCTGGGCTGCGAAAATAACCAGATGGGCCCCTTCCGCGAAGGGCTGGGAAAAATTGACGAAAACCGCGTTAAATTCATGATATGTCAGGACGAATCTGACGAAATAGAGGCGGGAGTCGCGCTTGCAAAGCAGATTGCCGACGTCATGAAGGGCGACAGGCGCACCCAAAAGGACATGTCCTGCCTTAAAGTGGGCTTGAAGTGCGGCGGCTCGGACGGCCTTTCGGGCATAACCGCCAACCCGCTCGTCGGGCTTTTCAGCGACTATATAGTGGCATGCGGCGGCACTACCGTGCTTACCGAAGTGCCCGAAATGTTCGGCGCCGAGCAGAAGCTGATGAACAGGGCAAAAGATAAGGCTACGTTTGAAAAAATCGTAAAACTTATCAACGATTTCAAGGACTATTTCAGGCGCAACGGACAGGTTGTGTACGAAAATCCCTCGCCCGGCAACAAGGCGGGCGGCATAACCACGCTGGAGGACAAGTCGCTCGGCTGCACGCAGAAGTCGGGTTCTTCCGCCGTGCAGGACGTCGTGTTCGACGACGGATATGTCACGGCTAAGGGCCTCAATCTTCTGAACGGTCCGGGAAACGACATGGTCGCCGTGACAAACTTAGGCGCGGCGGGCTGCCACCTCGTGCTGTTCACGACGGGCAGGGGCACGCCGTTCGGCGGATTCGTGCCCACGCTCAAAATAGCGACGAACAACGAACTTGCCGCAAAAAAGTCCAACTGGATAGATTTCAATGCGGGCGCCGTTCTGGAAACGGGATTTGCCGCCCAGCTTGAAAAGCTTATAGACCTCGTGGTTGACGTAGTGAACGGCAAACCTGCCAGAAACGAACTCAACAATACACGCGAACTTGCAATTTTCAAAACAGGAGTTACTTTATAATGAAAGAATTTATGGACAAAGATTTCCTTCTGGAAACGGAAACGGCGAAAAAGCTGTACCACGAATATGCGGAAGATATGCCCGTGATAGACTATCACTGCCATCTTCCTCCCAAGGAAATTTACGAAGACAAGAAGTTCCGCAACCTTGCGGAAGCCTGGCTCGGCGCAGGCGACAGGTACGGCGACCACTACAAGTGGCGCGCTCTCCGCGCAAGGGGATATGAGGAAGATTCTATCTCCGGTCCCGACGACGATTACAAAAAATACCTTCAGTTTGTGGAGTCCATGCCCTACTTTGTAGGCAATCCGCTCTACCTGTGGTCTCACCTCGAAATGCAGCGTTATTTCGGCATAAAGGACGTAATCTGCCCCGAAAATGCCGAAAAAATCTGGAACGAGGCAAACAAAAAGCTCGAAACGCTCACCGCGCGCGAGATGATGTACAAGCTCAACGTTAAAATCGTGTGCACCACCGACGACCCCGCAGACAGCCTCGAGTGGCACAAAAAGATGGCTGATGACAAGACCCTGAAGGTAAAGGTTCTGCCCGCATTCCGTCCCGATAAAGCGCTCAACGTAGAGCTTTCGTGGTTCGCGCCCTGGGTAAAACAGCTCGCCGCCGTCTGGGGCAAGCCCATAAATTCGCTCGAAGACATGTGCAACGCTCTCGCCGACAGAATATCCTTCTTCGCAAGCATGGGCGCGCGCATTTCCGACCACGCTCTCGACGTGGTTCACTACGCTCCCGCTACATATGAAGAGGCCAACGCCGTATTCCTTAAGGGCATGAAGGGCGAGGCAATTTCTTCCGAAGAGCAGGATAAGTACAAGGGCTACCTTCTCATCGCGCTCGGCAAGGAGTACGTAAAGCACGGCTGGGTACAGCAGTACCACATCGGCGCGCTCCGCAACAACTCTAAGACCATGCTCGAAAAGATAGGCCCCGATACCGGTTTCGACGCCATAGACGACCAGAACTATATGGAAAAGCTTTCCGGTCTTCTCGGCGCGCTCGACAAGGCTGACGCCCTTCCCAAGACCATACTTTACTGCCTGAACAACCGCGATAACTACGCGCTCACCGTCCTTGCAGGCTGCTTCCAGAAGGAAGGGGTAAAGGGCAGGGTAATGGTCGGCACCGCATGGTGGTTCCTCGATCAGCTCGACGGCATGAAGCAGAACATGGAAACGCTCATGCAGGTAGGTCTTATAGCGCAGTCCGTCGGCATGCTTACCGACAGCCGCTCTTTCCTTTCCTATCCCCGTCACGAGCTCTACAGGCGCCTTCTGTGCAACGTGCTCGGCAACCTCGTGGAAAAGGGCGAATATCCCGCATCTCAGCTCGGAACGCTCGGCAAGATAGTCCAGGATATCTGCTACAACAACGCCGCCGAATACTTCGGTTTCAACAAGTAATGTTGCGCGGCGCGTTGTAAATTATTAATCTTAAAATAAAGTGCCCGCGGCGGAATTTTCTCCGCCGCGGGCTTTTTTTGCGCCTTTTTGCCGTGGTTGCAATTTTGCGCCTTTTTGCCGCGCGCAAGCCAACATAAAAAAACATAATAAGGCAAAAGCCGCGCAAAACTGCGCGGCTTTTGCCTTTAACATATAATGCGTCCGCAGACAATGCCGCGGCGGCTTCCGCGAAATTGCGCTGAGCTGTCCGCCCGCAGTCGCGCGCCGACTGCCTTATAATATATGCTTAAAGCGCGGCGATTATCAGCCGCAAAATCATTTCGCCGCCCCGTTATCGCAGTCCGAATTTTTTCATGGCGGCGGCGCACAGACCGACGTATTCAGCCGCCTCGCCTTCGGTAAGCTCGCGGCACCAGCTTACGGGCTCTGTTTTTCCGCGGCACTCAAGGTTGAAATATGCAAATCTCGCCGTCCTGTTGCGGTAAGTGTCGTTCCACCTGTCAAAAAGCTCGGCATTTATATGTGCTTCGGCGGTGCAGTTTATAAATACGCTCTTGCCGAAGTCGCGCCAAGGCCTGGCAAGGTATACGCTGTTTTCTTCCGCTCCGCGGCTTTCGAGCGAGCAGCCGATAAAGCAGAATCCGCGCTCCTGTTTGAGCGAGTGCGCGGGGGCGGAAATATACGTTACATCCCTGCCGTCGTTGAGGGATACTATGCGGCAATTTTCAAAGTAAGCCTCGGCGCAGCCGAATATGAAATCCACCGTGCCGCAGATTTCGCAGTTTCTGAAGCAGTGGAGCGCGCTCCCCTCCATAAACAGCTCGTCGCGCGGAATAAACCCGTCGTAATACCCCTCGTCGGAAATGCCCGCGTAGCGCACCACGAGGTCGTCGGGGAAGGGCGCGAGGAAGAGCGTGTCCTGAGTGGATAAAAGGCGCATATCTGCCGCCGAAAAGGCTTTTGCGTTGACGGAGAGCGCCACGCACTGCCCTGCCGTTTTCGGGTCGGTGTTGGAGTTTTCCACGGTAAAATTTTCAAGGCGCACATTCTCGCCCGTGACGCACAGCGTGTATGTGCGGAAAGTGTTGTATTCCATTCCGTCGGAATGGGTTTTGCGCGCGTAATCGTCCCAGGTCACAACCGTTTCGTCGCGGCTTTCGCCCGCAAGCGTTACGCCGTCCTTCGCAACTTTGATTTTCTGCCTGTAAACGCCCTTTCCAAGCATAATGAGCGCGGGTTCTTTCAGCGAGTCAAGAATTTCCTGAATGTTGTCCGCAGGTGTTACTTTGATAGTTTTCATAACGGCCTCCTTTGCTCGTTTGTTATATTGTAACATAATTTTTTTTGTGAAACAATAGAAAAAGGTATTGCTTTTTACAAAATACTATGTTATAATGAGTAAACTCAATGATAATACATAACATATTTCAAAGAAAAATTTGTGTTATGTTAAAAATTATCTGTTAGATACATTAAAGTATGCGAAAAAACGGTTCAAAAATAATTTCATTCGGCAGGTACAGGGCCACTGATTTGCTGATATTTGCGGCTATTTTAGCCGCTTTCGGGATGATAAGCTTCTTTGCATTCACCGAATGGTTCGTGACCGATTCGTCGCGGTATATATTTTCCATATCCGTGCCGGTAACGCTGCTTATAATGGTCAGGTGGAACTGGTACGGCATGTTTTATGCCGCGGGCGACGGATTGCTCTACTGCATCCTGATGCTTGCCACCGGCAACATGGCTTCGGGAACGGAGCTTGAGTATTTTCTTATCTACGGCCTCGGAAGCGCGCTTATCGGACTTAACTATCTGATGGTAAAGTTCATGGGCTATAAAAAAATAGCCGGCAGATGGTACTTCACGTTGCTGTATGCCGTATGCGGCTGGGTGCTTCTGGTGCTCGGCAGGGCGGCGGTCTGGGCCTGCTTCGGACAGGGATTTTTAGACGGACTGCTTGCTTTCGGCGGTTCGGACCTTCTCTCTCTGGGAATGGCTGTAATAATACTGCTTGTGCTCCGCAGGCTTGACGGCATGATGGAAAACCAGCGCGACTATCTTATCCGTCTCGATAAAGAACGCAGGGAAAAACTTCTTGCCGATAACTTCGGCGAAGAGCCTGTGGAAATAGACGAAGAATTGCTAAAAACTTTAAACAAAAAAGGCGAAGATATGTTCAGTAAATAAACGGCGCGCCGCTCAAAAAGCGGAGGGGGAAAGGCGCCGCAAAAGACGGCAGTTATGCCGCAACCAATAAAGGTTCGCTTTTTAACTAATAAAAAAGCAGGCGCACATTCAAATGTGCGCCTGTAATGGTAATAAAGGGAAATAGCGTTTTTTGTTATATTTTGCAAAAAACATTGCAATAAATATTAAGGCTCGTCAAGGCTCTGTGCGATAAAAAAGACAGGCGGCAGCTTCAAAACATAAAGCCCGCAACCATTGCGGCAAAACAGGCGCAGGCGGGCGGAAGATAAAACAGATTAAACGGCGCAAAGCTTTTTAATATAAGACAATATAAAATACATTTCAATCGGCAATCGCAGCTCATTCTACATCCGTGGCGTAGAAGCCGCCGAAGCGCACAAATCCGTCGGGCAAACGGCGGGGCGTAAATCGCGGCGAAAGCGCCTGTCCGCAACTTAACGCGGAGGGCATTGGGGGACAACCGTTAAAACCGCTTGACACGAAGCGGAGCGGATGGACTGCAGATATAAAAAAGCTTAAAAGTCTGTTTTTAAGCGGTATGGAGGAATTTATGTTCAAACTCAAATGCGACGACTTCCTCACCTACGATGAGGCGACGGGGACATATTCCGTTTCGCCCGACCAGCAGGTAAGGGACGAAGTCGAAAGAACGCGTTGGAAGGACATAGGTTTTAAAATCCTTGCAGACTGGAGGCTGTACCTGATGCTTGTACCCATGCTGGTGGTATATCTTCTCTGGAGATATGCCCCGATGTACGAGCTTGTGGGCGTGTTCAAAGACTACAATACGTCCAACACGGCCAGCCCCATAGACGGTTACTGGATAGGATTTAAAAACTTTATAGACGTATTCACGTACGGGTCCTACGCCGGCGAGTTCTGGATGGCGTTCAGGAATACGTTCATACTGGCGTTTTACGGCCTGTTGTTCGGCTTCCCGTTCCCCATCATTTTAGCGCTTTTCTTCAACGAAATCCGCTCCAACATCGTGCGCAGCATAGTGCAGGTGTGCGTATATCTGCCCAAGTTCATGTCCATAGTCGTTATCACGACGCTGGCCATAGCGCTTTTCGGCGGCAGCACGCAGTACGGCGTTCTTTCGCAGCTGTTGATTAACATCTGCGGCGAGAACTCTTCGATAGCCGCTGCGGCGAAGAACGGCCTCGTTTACAGCACGCGTTACTTCAGGGCGATATATATAATGACCGACCTGTGGGAGCATGCGGGTTACGACAGCATAGTGTTCTTTGCTGCGATAATCGCCGTTTCGCCTACCTCGTACGAGGCGGCGCAGATAGACGGCGCGGGCAAGATGGCGCAGATGCGTTACGTAGTTATCCCCAGCATCCTTTCCACCGTGGTAATTATGCTCATAATGAAGATTGGTTCGCTTCTCAACGTTTCATACGAAAAGATATTCCTTTTCGTAAACTCGGGCGGCACATCTTCGGCATATCAGCCCAACTATGAATCGGCGCTCGTTGTGTCGGTATGGGCGAACAGCCAGAGCAACACGGCGATAGCGATGGCAGGCGAAATGACCAACAACCTCATAGGCATGATTCTGGTTATAGGCGCCAACATAGTAAGCCGCAAGGCTACCAACGTGTCGCTGTACTAAGGGGGTATGCAAGCTATGAAACGCAGAATGGAAATATCTGAACTGATATTCAAAATTGTAGCCTACATCTTCCTTATAGTATTTGCGCTGATGTGCGTGTATCCTTTCTTATATGCGATAGGTTCGGCATTCAGCTCTCAGGCTGCCAACGAAGCGGGCAAAGTAGTCCTCTGGCCCGTCGAAGCGACCGGCGAAGCCTTCCTCTGGGTACTCACAAGGGGCGACTTCTGGACGAGCTACGCAAATACGCTTTTCACTACGTTCATCGGTACTATCTGGAGCCTTTTCTACTCGATACTCGGCGCATATGCGCTCTCCAAAAAGCGCATCATGGGTCGCCGCGGCTGGAACTTCTTCCTCGTGTTCACGATGTGGTTCACGGCGGGCGTCGTTGCAACCTACCTCAACTATCAGGCGACCGGCGAAGTATTTGCAGCTCTCTTTGCGGGTTCGACCAACATGTTCGACGTCGACCTCAAATGGCTGGTAGTTATCGCCATGGGCATGAACGCCACCAACATCATCCTTTTAAGGAACGCCTTCGAGGGCGTGCCTGCGGAGATAGAGGAGGCGGCGAGGATAGACGGCGCGACAGAAATGCAGGTTCTCACCAAAGTATATTTACCCATGAGCAAGGCGACGATAGCCACCGTGGCTCTGTTCTTCGGAATTTCCCGCTGGAACGGCTACTTCTGGGCGATGAAGGTCATGGGTCAGCAGCAGAAGTATTCCTGGCCCGTACAGGTTTACATCCGCGACTTCATCAACCACTACACCAACTTCATAACCACGTACGACCCTCAGGGCGACTTCGCCTGGGAGTACGGCGAAGAAACTTCGCGTAACGGCGTCGTTTATTCGATGGTTATCTGCTCGGTAATACCCATCCTTGTAGTATATCCCTTCATACAGAAGTATTTTGCGAAGGGCGTAAACATGGGCGGCGTAAAAGAATAAACATCTTAAGTATTTTTGCCCGCAAAACGGCGGGCGCACCCCAAAAAAAGCATATAAACCCAAAAAAATTCAACGGGTTTATAGATATAATCTTAAAAGGAGAAATTATGAGTAAAACAAAAAAGATTGCAGCAGCCGTCGTAAGCATAGTGCTTGCGAGTACAATGATCGTATCTCTCGCGGCGTGCAAAGACAACAAGAAACCGTCTCTCAACGCCAGCCAGGAAGTGCTTGAAGTAAGCACCGACGCTAACGGCGCGCTGAGCTACGGCGATGACATTGCCCTCAACATGAACGTAGGTTACAAGGCTGAATACGGCTACATCACCTATAGGGAGAAGCAGGTCAGCGAAAGCTTCGAGCTCTTCGGCAAGACTTACAACCGCGGACAGCTCAAACCCGCATGGCAGGAACTTTCCGATACGCTCGGCATAGACTTCAACGATGCATATCAGCAGCTTGACGCGGAAGACCAGATCAACGACACGACGAACTATTCCCGTTACGACATGATAACCGGTCAGGCGGACACGATAGTTCAGAAGGCTACGTCAAATTCTTCCCAGTACATTGACCTTTCGCTTTACATGGATTATATGCCCAACTACAAGGCATTCCTTGAAGAGAACCCCATAGTTCAGATGTCTATAGTTTCCGATACCTCGACGGGCGCGATGTATTACGCTCCTTACTTCGACGGTAACGACGATATCGAAAAGTACGAGCTCGCTCAGCTCCAGTGGGTAGAACGTCTCCTCGATACGACGGACGCGGGCGAAAACACCACGTTCACGGCTTCCGTATCTGCAAAGAAGACGGCATCCATCGACGGCGACACCATCCGCGGCGAAGTGGGCGACGGCAAGACGGCGTCCGTAAAATCGTTCATGGGCACCACGGGTGAATGGTGGGTCAACACCACCAACGTTGCGGCAAGCCAGCTCAACGCTGACGGCACGCTCGGCTCCAGCGCTGATACTAAGCAGATTACAAAGGTAGTCGTAAGCTACGACGACGCTCTCGCCGCTGCAAAGAACAACACCACCGAACTCGGCAAGGCTGTAGTCGCTGCAGGCGTGAAGGACGCAAGCAAGCTTACGAGCGGCAACATAGTTGACCTTCAGAACCAGGCCATCAACGATACGCAGGGCGCAGTTACGGGCGCACAGCTCCTCAACATGCTCCGCGCTTACATCGACGTGGCTTACCAGAAGGAAGACGGCTCCAAGTTCTATGCAACCCGTTCGGACGTATTCAACGGCTACAACGCAGCATGGGATGCCGACCTTCTCGTAGCGCTTTCCCGCTGCATAGTTACCAACACCGGCTTGCTCGGCACCAAGACCGAAGCTCAGAACATCTTCGCTATAATGGGCAGAGAGAACAAGACCCAGCGCCAGAACGACCTCGTATCCCTTGCGGGCGAACTTTACGGCGTAAGAGGTCTCACTCCCCGTTATCAGTGGACTTATATAGACAGCGAAGGCAAGATCAACGATTCGCGCAACGACGTTGACATGTGGGAAGCTCTCGACAGGCTCAACGAGATGGTAGAGGAAGGTCTCCTTTACACCGGTACGAAGCACGCCGCAGGCGCGTCCAGCTACTACAAGGCAGACTCCCCCGAATCGTTCATGATTTACGACTACGTTCAGACCCAGACGGCTAACGGCGGTTTCGAACTTGAACTCGGCACGGACAACCTCAAACTTCCCGAAGATTACAACTTCACCGCTATAAACACCCCCGTTTCCAAGTGGAACGACGGCACTACGAACGATGCAAATTACAGCTACTTAAACGGCGAAAAAGTTATGCGCTTCACCGAATCCTGGCGTTCTGTTAAGAATACCGGCTTCTGCCTGCCCCGCGCAAACTATGAAGGCAATCCTCAGAAGCTCGCTGCAGCGCTCAAGTTCATCGACTATCTGTTCTCCAACGACGGCCAGATTCTTATGACCTACGGCCCTCAGTCCGAAAATAACAACATAAGCGGCTCGGCTCCTACGTTCACCTCTACGGCAACAGGTTTCTGGTACGGCAACAAGGTTACAAACGTTAACGTTGCAGACGTTGCTTACAAGCCCGAAGGCTCCGACCAGTACACCGTAAACGCAGAAAACGAAGGCAACTACTTCATCTACAAGAACGAAGTTTACACCGGTACCTACTACAAGGGCGAACAGTGCCCTACCATGACGGACGCTAACCTCCAGCTCTACTACGGCAGAACTGTAAACGGCGTCGTTCTCTCCAACGACAGCAAGGCTACGACGGGCACCGTACAGGGCGCTAACTATGTATGCTCTTACACCAACTATGCGCGCGGCATCATCGGCTCGGCTCTGCCTATAGGCAACAAGCTCCAGTCCTTCGAATATCAGGGCACGGCTACCATGGGCATGATCGGCGCCGATAAGGTTTCCGCAAACCTTGTAAACGGCACGATAAGCCACGTATATCTCAGCCCCGACAACGCCAAGAACAGCTACTGGTACACCATAGTTCCCACCACGCTTCCTTATACCACCGACGTATCGCAGCAGATATCTGCCGACTTCGCGTCTGTTGACAGCAACCTGTTTGCAAACAGCTCCGCAGCAGATAACATCCTCATCGACGTTATAAGGTTCGGTCTCGACGGAACGGGCAAGTGCACCGGCTACACCATGACGGATGAAGCGCTTCCCAACTCCGCGGCAGGCATGGTAACGCTTATCAACAACAAGTACAACACCATGGACCGTTACGAAGGCTACATGCAGACTGCATGGACTGCAATCCTTGCTTTCTACAACGATTACATCAAGTAATTGAAGGGATATAAAGTCAAGTAAAAAAATCAACAGGTTTACACGGCGCGCCCGCCTTCGGGCGGGCGCGCGGTAAACTCAATTCGGGGAAAAAATATGAAAACTCAGATGCGGTTTCAAAAGATCCTTATGCTCGTTACGCTTATAATAAGCGCGCTCACGATAGTGTATGCGTGGGGATTCTTTACCGGCAGCCTTTCCTGCGTATCTTACATGGCTGCTTTCAGGGGCACGATGCCCTCGGGCAGCACGGTAAGCGCTTCACAGCTGAGGGATGTATCGGCCAATACCTATCTTTTAGCGCTCGACATAAACGATCTTTTCTTTGCGCTCTCGATAGTATTTATAGTGCTTGTGGCGGTCCTTTATATAACGGCGTGCAATAAAAGGCGCAATTACTACATTTCAAACTATGTTGCAATAATAGCTACCGCGGCGTTTGCGGCGGTGTTTGCCATAATCGGCATAGCTATGATAAGCGTAGTTCTCGGCACCATGACTTCGGAAATTCCTTCCGAATACTGGCAGGCATACAAAAACTACTGCGAAACGAACGGCATAAACAACTATTCGGACAGCAACGCGATGTTCGGCATAGGCTACGTTCTTTTCGTCATAGTGCTCGCCAATGCGGCCGCGCTTATCTATAATTTAATCTGGAAAATCAAGCTGATGAAAGGCGAAAAGAAATTGCTCGCCGCCCAACCCGGAAAGGAGGTGGCATAATATGATAGATATCGGCAAAATGCTCGGCATAAAGCGCGACATGAACAGCGAATCTATTATTCAGACGGATATATACCGTTATAAGCGCAATAAGCTTGCCTCGGGCATGGCTCTTTTGGGCCTCGTGTTCGAATGCCTTTACTTCATGCTTTTCTATAGCCTGTTGTTCGGCGTAAGCGGACCTTATTATTCGTTTTTAATAGGTTTCAGCGTAATAGTAAACCTTGCGGTGCTGCTTGTAACCTTCCTCTCTTCCGAGGGTGTAAAGGTTTACAACAAAAAGTACTGCATACCTCTCATAGTCATAGGCGTCGTACAGATAGCGCGCATATTCATATACCCGCTCGACCTTGCGCTCGGCGGCAATTACCTGTATGAAAGCGCTAACACCGTAACGGCGTGGTATTTCGGCAACGCGCTCTCCGCGGGCGTTACCAGCACGATACTCATAATTTACCTCGTGCTTTCCGCGGCGTGCATGTTCACGGCGGCAGTGCTCGGCTATATCCGTGCAAAGCAGCTCGAAGTATTCAATGCCAGCCTTGAAAAGGGTGAATTCACTGTAGAGGCGGCTCTCCAGGAAGTACAGAACAAAGAAGAAAGCTCCGGTTCCGACGCCGCAGGCGAGGAGGTAGACAATGCCTGAAGTAAATCTCAGACACATAGATAAAATTTACGACGGCGGCGTTCAGGCGGTGTATGACTTCGATATGGACATACACGACGGCGAATTCATCGTCCTCGTAGGACCTTCCGGATGCGGCAAATCCACGACCCTGCGCATGGTTGCGGGTCTTGAGGATATATCAAAGGGTCAGCTTGTAATAGACGGCAAGGACTGCACGCGCGTTCCTCCCAAGGACAGGGATATCGCGATGGTGTTCCAGAACTACGCGCTGTACGGCCACATGACCGTGTACGAAAACATGGCGTTTTCGCTCACTCTCCGCAAGGAGAAGAAGGAGATAATCCACCGCAAAGTTATGGCGGCGGCTGAGATACTTGATTTGAAGTCCCAGCTCAACAAAAAGCCGAGGCAGCTTTCCGGCGGTCAGCGCCAGCGCGTGGCGATGGGTCGCGCCATAGTGCGCAACCCCAAGGTATTCCTTTTCGACGAGCCTTTGTCCAACCTGGACGCGCAGCTGCGCGGCTCTATGAGAAGGGAGCTCATGCTTCTTCATAAAAAGCTCAACGCTACCATAATTTACGTAACGCACGACCAGACCGAAGCGCTCACGCTTGCGGACAGAATAGTCTGCATGTCTATGGGTCATGTTCAGCAGATAGGCAGACCCATAGATTTGTACGAATACCCCGCAAACACCTTCGTTGCAACGTTCATAGGTCTTCCTCCCATGAATATGTTCAACGGCAGGATAGAAGGCGGCAAGTTTGTAAGCGAATTCTTTGAATATCCCCTCGATTCCGAGCAGAAAACCCGTCTTTCGGGCTACGAGGGCAAAGACATAATACTCGGCGTTCGCCCCGAAAACGTAACGAGGAGCGGACCTATAAAATTCTTTGTGGAAAACAACGAAAATCTCGGCATGAACACGCTCGTTCACGGCAAAGTGGGCGGCAAAAAGATAGTGGTCTGCAAGTTTGCCGAGTGGTGCAACTATAAATACGGCGACACCATTTCCATAGGTTTCGAGCCCGACAGAATGCATTTCTTCGATACTGAAACGACGAAGGCTATAAGGTGAGGTGAATGATATGACGGAAAATGAAAACATGGTCGTAAACCAGCAAACCCCGCCGGAAGAAGGCAAGCAGTCGAGGGCAGCAAGAATGAAGGCGGGCCTTAAAGAGTGGTGGCGCAAGCAGATAGTAACGCTCAAAAGGCGCCCCAGCAGAATTGCTTTTCTGTTCGTGATAGTGACGTCGCTCATCTATATCCTTTCGCTGGCGTCCTTCTCGCAGGCGATACTCGGATGTATGCTCGTAACAGACTGGCCCGGCATATGCTGCTTCGGTTCAACGCTGTTCTCCATACTTATATTTGTAGCGTACATGAACTCTTTCCCCAAGCGCAAAAAGCCCAACGTGTTCATGATAGTGCTCGTAGGCGTTTTCCTTGCGCTGATGTTCTTCTTCGATATAATGTTCTATATCGAAATTCGCGGATACATGGGCAACCAGGCTTCCGTGGAAGATTACTATTACACTACGGAAACCACCCTTCTCGTGCATATGTTGTTCATAATCATAACGGCAATAGTTATGGCTACGATGCCCCTCTATAAGAAGCTTATTCTCAGGATAAACACGAGGAAAGACATAGAGACCACGCAGATGAAGGAAGCAATCGATACCACCGATATGGACTGACGGTATCAGTTTATACAAAGAATAACCGGCAAATTTATTTTGTCGGTTATTTTAGCAAAAGCGGCACAGCCTGCCGCAAAGCCGCCTCATATATGCGGATTGACGCGCGCAACGCTTCCGCGGTGACTGCAAAGCAAAAATGACCGTTGGTTCGGGCATATGTGGCGTGCAATAAATCAAAATAAAGGCGCGCGGCGCTTGTAAAGCGCCGCGCGCAATGAAAGTATGGGAGTTGTGCAAAAGCCGGTGTCGGGCGCGTAAAGCGCCTTGAAACTTCCTCCGCGCCCTTTCGCCGCGGCAGATGAAATCGGCTGAGCACTTTAGAAATTCAGCAGATGTCAAAAAAGAACAAGAAGAACGACAGACAGGAAAAAGAGACCTCTATAGAAAACTTCTACGACCTTAAAACCAAGGAGATGGACGAGCTTGTAGCCGCCCTCAAGGGGGAAACGCCCGCAGACAGCCCCGTTCCGTCCCTGAATATAGCCGAAGTAACGGGCGAAAAGGACGAAGGCGATAAAAAAGGCACGCGGGAGTTCGACCCCTACAAGCGCGACAAACTTTCGGCTATTCCATACTGGGTGCGCGCCCTTTTCATCAAGTTCTGGTTTTTCGGGCTTGTCTGCTACTTCGTGCTCATGGGGCTCGGCATATATATCACCGATTCGCTCGATTTGTACGTCGTTTGCGGCGTAATAATGGGCGTAATGGTGGACTGCCTCGTCAATCCCATATTCCGCATGATGGAGTCGGATAAAAAGGAATACAATAAATTCATGATGTTTCCTTTTCCGTTCAAGCAGATCTGGACGTTCATAACAAATATGGTTTACTACTGCATAGTGGTGCTCGGCGTAAGCTATATTTATATGTTCATAGATAAGTATATTGCAGAGTTTATCGGCGTAGAGCCTCTTCTGTTCGGCGTTTTCTGCCTTATAGTCGATATGTTTTTTATCGGAATTAAGGATATCGTCGTATATCTTATAAAGCGCGCTGTAAAAAAATCGCGCGAAAGAAAGGCGGCAGCCGCGGAACAGTAACTTTTCGGCAACCGCAATTGACGCGGCAATATGCCGCAGATATTGATTATTTTAATATCCGCGCAAGGCGTCGGGCGACGCCTGTGCGTTTTAAGGCGGGTAAAAGTTCCCTGCCATTGCGGCGGCACGCTGCCGCCGCGGCTGCGAGCCGCCACTTAAGGAGGAATATGTTTAAAAAATTGTTTGCGTCCTGTACGAGCGCATGTTTCGAATTCGACAACGATACGCCGTACCGTTACCCTCACGGAAAATATACGGTATTTTTAAACGGCGTCAAGGCGGGCGAGGCGGACACCAACGTGTTTTCGGTATTCGGGCTTGAACCCTCTTCGGAATACGTCGTCACCGTCTCCTGCGACGAGTGCACAGTCCGCTTTAAGACGGAGGGGCAGACCGCCCTCGTGAACGTGCGCGAGCTCGGCGCTAAGGGCGACGGCAAGTCGGACGATACATATTTCGTCCAGATGGCTATTGACAGCTGCCCCGCAGGCGGCAGAGTTCTCATACCTGCGGGCACTTACTTCGTGCGCCCCATAGTCCTTGCCAGCGATATAACCATAGAGCTTGAAAAGGGCGCGACTCTCCTCGGAAGCACGGTTGAAGAGGACTATCCGTATATCCCCGCCAGAAGGTACAACGCCGACGGCTCGGAAGAAGTTCTCGCCAGCTGGGAGGGAGACCCGTTCGACTGCCACCAGTCGCTTGTTTCGGCGTACGGCAAAAAGAACATAAAGATAATCGGCGAAGGCACTATCAACGGCAACGCCGATAAGTCCACGTGGTGGGCGACTCCCAAGGGCAGAAAAGTTGCCCGCCCCCGCCTTGTATTTCTCAATAAGTGCGAAAACGTTGTGTTCCACGGCGTAACTTGCAAAAATTCCGCCGCGTGGAACCTGCATCCCTTCTTTTCAAAGAATCTTCGTTTTTACGACATAAAGGTGCAGAACCCCTACACGGGTCCCAACACCGACGGTCTCGACCCCGAAAGCTGCGACAAAGTGGATATAGTTGGTTGTACATTCTCCGTAGGCGACGACTGCGTGGCAATCAAGTCCGGCAAAGTGTACATGGGAATGACGTACAAAACGCCCGCAAACCGCCATACTCTGCGCAACGACCTCTTCCAGGACGGTCACGGCGCGATAGTGCTCGGCAGCGAGATGTCTGGCGGAATAACCAACCTAACCGTAAGCCAGTGTCTTTTCAGACATACGGACAGGGGGCTTAGAATCAAGACCCGCCGCGGCAGGGGTAAAAACGCTATAATTGACGGCGTAGTTTTTGAAAACATAAAAATGGAAAACGTCATAACGCCGCTCGTCATAAATATGTACTATTTCTGCGACCCCGACGGGCATACCGAGTTTGTGTGGTCGCGCAAGCCGCACCCCGTGGACGACGGCACGCCTTATATGGGCAAATTCCATTTCAAGGACATCGACTGCGAGGACTGCGAGTGCATGTGCGCCTATTTCGACGGGCTTGTCGAACAACCTATAGAAGAAATCACGATAGAAAACGTGCACTTCGGGTTTAAGAAGGACGCAAAGCCCTTCAAGCCCGCCATGCTGGAGTTTGTGCGCGATTACTGCAAAGAGGGCATTTATATAGACAACGTCAACAAGGTCGTGCTCAGAAACGTGACGTTCGACGGCGTTGAGGGCGACCATATAATAGAAAAGAACTGCGGCGAACTTATAATAGAATAAACGGAGGGGTTATGGATTATTCTGTAATAGACAGGTACATCGATCGGCTTATAGCCGACACCACGCCCGACGCGCCGATATGGAACATAGAGAACATAAGGCACGGCAAAGCGCCCGCGTGGAACTATATAGACGGCTGCATGATGACGTCGCTTTATTCCATTTATAAGCTGACGGGCAATAAAAAATATCTCAGCTTTATAGATAAGTTTGTCGATTATTACGTGGCTGAAGACGGCTCCGTGCGCGGATACGAGCTTGAAACGTACAACCTCGATAATCTCAACGAGGGGCGCATTCTGTTCGATTTGTACCGCGAAACGGGCAGGGAAAAGTATAAAATGGCTGCGGACCTTTTGTATAAGCAGATTGAAGGTCAGCCGCGCACGGGCACGGGCAATTTCTGGCACAAGCTGATATATCCCAACCAGGTGTGGCTCGACGGGCTGTACATGGCGCAGGTTTTTTATACGCGCTACGAAACGGAGTTCAACTGCTGCAAAAACTACCCGGATATAGTCGGTCAGTTTAAAAGCGTCTACGACAACATGTACGATAAGTCCAAAAAGCTTTACTATCACGGCTGGGACTGGTCCAAAAAGGCGTTCTGGGCGGATAAGGTCACGGGACTTTCAAAAAGTTTCTGGCTCCGCTCGGTAGGCTGGTACGTGGTGGGGCTCGTCGACGTGATTGACTATTTTATCGGGCATGAAGAGCTCAGAAACAGCCTGATTGAAATATTCAGGCAGACTCTGGACGGGCTGGAGCAGTATATAGATAAAGAAAAGCATATGTTCTGGCAGGTAGTGGACCAGGGCGGAAGGGAAGGCAATTATCTTGAAACTTCGGGCAGCGCAATGATAGCTTACGCCATGATGAAGGGCGCGCGCCTTGGAATTGTGGATAAGCGCTTTGCCGCCGTCGGCGAAGAGGTATTCAACGGGATATGCCGCGAGTATCTCACGGAGACAGACGGAAAGCTCAACCTTGGCGGCATATGCCTTATGGCGGGGCTTGGACCTGAAAACAACCGCCGCCGCGACGGCTCGTTCGAATACTATATTTCCGAGCCCGTCGTAGAAAACGATGCAAAAGGCACGGGACCTTTCGTTATGGCTTACACCGAACTTCTGCGCCTTAAAAAAGCTTAAAAACGCATAAAAAACATAATCCCCCGCGCTTCCCGAGCGGGGGATTTTTAAATGCAACGGCACAAAAATACAACAAAAATATGCAAAATACTAAAAATATGACAATATAAATTAGCAAACGGACAAAATTACGCAAATATAACTATGCGTTATGCAGGCGGCGATATTTTGAAGGCGCAGGAGAGCATTTTTAATGCTCCCCTGCGCCTTAATGTACAGAATTATAAATTATTTTAAATTTAAAGGAAGTTATAAACTTATTTTCCGTATTCGGAAGGGGGAGTGCCGAAGTGCTTTCTGAACACGCGCGAAAAGTATAATGGTTCGGAAAAGCCGCACATTTCGGCTATCTGCGATATGCTGTACCGGCTGTATTGATTGCTCATGCCGCTTAAAATGAGTCTGCCTGCAAGTTCCATGCGCTTGCTTATAAGGTAGTCGTGCGGGGTTACACCCGTTTCGCTTTTGAAAAGCTTGCGGATATAGTCGCAATTTAAGGGCAGAGTGCGCATAAATGTGTCAAGCGCGTATAAAGGGTTGCTCAGGTTGGCTTCAATGTCCGCGCGCAGCATTTCCACCACCGGCGAATGGGTCGGGCGCTCGCACTGCGCGATTATGTAACTTACAATAAGGTCGCCGAGCGCTTTAAGCACCGCCGCGCTCTTCTCGCCGCCCGTTTCGCAGTAAATTTCTGCCTGAGAAAAGGCGTGCGCAAGTCCGCCGCCGCGCTCCTCTGCAACAGCTTTCGGCGTTCTGAAGGGCAGCGCCGTGCTGTCCATAAAAACGTACGCCTCAGCCGAGCCCTCGCCGCTTCTTTCATAGTCGGTGAGCGGCGGTATGACAA
The DNA here is from genome assembly GCA_944368065.1 of uncultured Clostridia bacterium. Lineage (GTDB taxonomy): Bacteria > Bacillota > Clostridia > Christensenellales > Borkfalkiaceae > Coproplasma. Next base: position 30,395 of record CALVWV010000048.1, read on the forward strand.
GTATGTCGCTGCGCGAATAGCTTTCCGCGCTCCGCGCCGTCTTTATCTCGCCGCGCGCCGTGCACTTAATAAGCTGCCAGTACTTCCGCGTTGCCGCCAGTTCCCGCGCTTTATGCGCGTCTTTCCCCGCATAAATTATATTATTCATACCCGTATTTTACCATACTGTATCCGTTTTGTCTATATGCGGAAAGAATTATTTTGCGCAGTAGCCGCAGCTTACGGCCGATTTTACAAAAACGTTGCTGTCGAGGTCGGCGCACACTTCGTCTGTGAGCTCGTATCCGCACGCTGCAAAAAAATCTACAGAGTCGGCGTCGGGCAGAGCGTAAATATTTTTCACTCCGCTCTCCTTAAGCCGCATTTCTGCGGTTGATAAAAGGAATTTTCCCAAGCCGTTTCTGCGCTTTGCCGCCGTTATGTAAATTTCGCGTATGTCGCCCCAGCCGTCTTTGAAGTTCCAGTCGTTGCCGGGTTTGTCCGTCTGGTATATGCAGAATCCGCACCCCGCGCCGTCCTCTTCAATAAGGTCAACGCGCAGAAGCCCTGCCAGAAGGTCGGGCAGAATGTACTCTTCAACAAGGTGGGCGGGGTCTTCGTCGCAGCCGAGCTCGTCGTAGTAGTCTGCAAACATTTTGCCGAAAATGTCGGCGTATTTGTCGTTAAGCGGGAATACCCTTATCATATCATGCTCCTTCTATTTTGAACTGCGCCCGCGGCGCATTCACATTATTTTTGTATTTAATCTTTTTTGCCCTGAATTTGTTCCGCCCGCGCGTATTTATGCCTGACGTTGCGCCGCTTGCGCGCCGCAATTTTTTACCGATAGCGGCGGGACAAAACGGCGGAGGGGGAACGCGGGAGTGCGAAATTGCAGATAAGCAAAATGTCTGGCAAAAGCTTATGAGCAAAGCAGATAAATTTTAAAGCTTGCCGTGCGCAGAGATTAAAAAAAGCGGCGGATAAAATTATCCGCCGCCTCTTATATTTTTGATGCGCTCCGCAAAAATGCGGAAAATTGCCTGTAAAAAGGCTTATTCGGCGGCGTAAACGGAAACCTGCTTGCCGTCTTTGCCAACCCTTTCAAACTTAACGGTGCCGTCGATGAGCGCGAACAGCGTATCGTCTTTGCCGATGCCTACGTTGTTGCCGGGACGGAACTTGGAACCGCGCTGCCTTACAAGGATGTTGCCTGCAAGCACGAACTGACCGTCTGAACGCTTAACGCCTAATCTTTTAGCCTCGCTGTCCCTGCCGTTGTGTGAGGAACCGGTACCTTTTTTATGAGCGAATAAATTTAAAAGTAACATCTTAGTATCCTCCTGTAAAGTTACTCTGCCTTTTCTTCGGCAGGAGCTTCCTTAGCGGCTTTCTTTGCCTTGGCAGCCTTCTTTGCGCCGCCTATAGCCGTAACCTTGAGCTCGGTGAAGGGCTGTCTGTGACCCTGCTTTTTGCGTTCGTTCTTCTTGGACTTATACTTGAAGACGATAATCTTCTTGTCCTTACCCTGAGCAACTACCGTTGCCGTTACCTTGGTGTTTTCAACCTCGGCGCCTACCTGAATGCCTTTTTCGTCTGCAACCATTACAACGGGGAACTCTACGGTGTCGCCTACGTTAGCGTTAAGCCTTTCTACCTTTACGGTATCGCCTTCGCTTACTCTGTACTGTTTGCTTCCGTTTTCAAAAATAGCGTACATGAAAAGTTAGTACCTCCTCTGACCAGTCTCGCCGGGAATTTACGCGCGCAAAAGCGGCGCAGGCGGCCTATCGAATAAAATTTAGGCACTTCAAAAAGAGCCTGTCCCGAGCGGCTCGAAATATAATTTACCACAGCTTTTAATTTAAGTCAAGCAAATTGCCGCACGCAAGCGCTTTTTTGCAAAATTGTCTTAAAACCGAGCAAATGGGTAAGCTTTTCGCCGCAAGCTTACCTCGGGCAACGCGGGTATGCGCCCTGACCTGATGCGGCGCGCTTAAATGCGCTCCGCCGCAAGCTCGCGGCGGAAAGTGCAGCGGCTGTCCGTCGCGTCCGAAAGCGCCGTTTTGGCGCTTTCGGACGCGCATAGAATGAAGGAATATCGCGCATAATTTAATGTGAAAGGGGCTTTGCGGCGGTAAAACGGGCGCATATATGCCCCGTTATAAGGTCAGAGAGGGTAAAAATTTATGGAAAAGACAAAGAGCGACGCCGAAGTGCTCGCCGAAATTTATCGCAATGCTCAGCTTGCGCTTCAGTCGATATCGGATATACTCCCCGAAACGGACGATGTGGAAGTCAAGCAGGAGTTCATGCGCGAGCATGAAGAGTACGAGCGCATAAGCGGCAGGGCTGCGCAGCTTGCAGGCAAGTTCAACATGGAGCTGAAATCGCCCGGACCCGTCAAAAAAGCCATGATGTGGACGGCAATCAAAATGAATACCATGGCGGATAATTCTGCCCAGCATGTGGCGCAGCTTATGGTAAGGGGCACGGTGATGGGCATATCCAGTCTGAGGACTACGCTCACAGACGCGGGAGAGGGGCTCGATGCCGAAATAAAAGAGCTTTTGACCGAACTCATTTCTGCGGAAGAGGGGTTTGAACGCAAGCTTAAAAAATATCTTTAAAATAAAAAACTGCGGAAGCCTTTCCGCAGTTTTTTTATCTCATATAAGCGGCGGGCGCGCAAGACTGAGCTTGCGTGCCCGCCGTCTGCAGTCAAATGTTTGCGCCATATATCCGCACCAATTTAATTCACGGCATAAGCGCGCCGATTGTAGCGCCATATATCCGCACCAATTAAGTTCTGGATATTAGCGCAACCCGTTATCTTCGGCATATTGCCGCATCAATTTAATTTCAGCGGCAAATTGCCGCGGTTTTGCATAAATTTTTGCCGCGCGGGTTACATGATTTTTACCGCGCCAAGAGGGGGTACGTACCCGCACTTTTCTGCGTGGCAGACGACTTCGCCCGTGTGCTTTCCCTGTTCGGGGATAAGGAAAACGTGTGCCTGCGGGAATTTTTCGCGCACGCTTTCGGCAAATTCCGGCTTTTCCGATATCATTGCGGCGACTTCGGGGCGCACTTCGGCGCAAACGATGTCCGCGCCGCCGTCAAGCGCTTTAAGCACTTCGGAATATGCCGTAAGCATGTAAAACTCATCGGAAAAGTCGGTGCCCGCGCCGCATATGGGGCAGGGTTTTACGCCTACTGCGGCGAGCTCCGCGCCCGAACGCTTTCTTGTGAACTCGACGAGCCCGAATTCTGACATCGGCAGAACGCGGTAGGGCGCTTTGTCGCTTTTAAGGCATTTTTCCAGCTCTTTCACGATGGCCTGCCTGTGCTCGCTCTGGCGCATGTCTATAAAGTCAACTACAAAAAGTCCGCCGATATTGCGCAGTCTGACCTGCCTTGCAATCTCGCGCGCGGCTAAAATGTTAGTCTGGTACACGGTGTATTCAAGGCTGTCATCCCCGGTAAAGCCGCCTGTGTTTACGTCTATGGAAGTAAGCGCTTCGGTGCGCTCTATTATAAGGTACGACCCGTTTCCGAGCGAAACGCGGGGGGAGCACGCCTCTTTAATCTGCGCCGCCACGCCCGTATCGTCCAGCATATCGCGCTTGCCCTTGTAAAGCTCAAGCTTTATGTTTTTGCCCTCGGGCAGCATTTTAAGCAAATCCCTGATTTCGTTGTACTGCTCCTCGCAGCCCGTGATTATGGCGGAGACGTCGTATTCGGTGAATTCGCGCATGACGCGCATGGGCATGGTGAAGTCGGTGCATATGAGCGAACCTGCCGCGGCGCGCTCGTATACGGCGGCGGCCTTTTTGTAAACCGCGCGCAGAAAGTTGAGTTCTTCGCGTATCTGCTGATAGCTGCAGAAGGGTGCGGAGTTGCGTATTACCAGCCCTTCGCCCTTTTTTACGGCTTTGCGCGCAGCCAGCATAAGGCTTTCGCGCAGTTCGTCGTCCTCTATGCGGTGAGAAATTCCCACAAAATTGCTTTCTGGCAGATAGATGAGTGATTTTCCGACAAACGCAATCCTTGCGGAAACTTTCGCGCCCTTTTTGCCGCTGGGCGTCTTTACTATCTGCACCATTATCACGTCGCCCGGTTTGAGAAGAGAGATGCCCTCTTTGTTTTCGTAGGGCAAATCCTCTGCCGAAAGGTAGCAGTTGCGCTCGAGTCCGCAGTCGATGAATGCCGCCTGCATGCCTTCGAGCACGTTGACGACGGTGCCTTTATATATGTTGCCGACGGCGGGTGCGCCGTCTTCCGTGGTAAACCTGCAATCGGTAAGTTTGCCGTTTTCCGTCACCGCCGTGACCGAAAAACCGCAGAGTTTGTCAAAATAAATAACTTTTTTTGCCATATTATCCGTAAAGAATCGGACTTTTCCGCCCGATGCCGTATGTTTTTTAAAATACCGTCCCGCCAAAGCTGTCAGTTTTTAAAATGTACGCGGCTTCGCCGCCGTAAAGCGAACTTAAATATTCGCAGAAGAGGTCGGGGCGCAAATTCTTTTCGCCGCAGTAAAGCGTGAATACAAGCTTGCCGTCCCGCCGTTCGACGGAGCATATCCTGGGGCGAATGTCCACCGTGCGCCCGCGCATGTCCGTTATTATTATGCTCTCTTTTGAAAGAATTTCGTCAACGTCGAAGTCCTTTATGCCCTCCGCCTCGTAGCGGCAGGCCTTTATGCTCTCTGCAAAGTTGGGGTTATCCGCGGTAACCTTAAAGTCCAGGCATCTTACTCCGCCCGGCGCGCACGCGTTGAACGCCTCTTTGAAATTTCCGTCGAAACGGGTGTCCACGGTGCAGTATTCGCTGACGGAGCGCACGCCGAGCGCCAGCGGATTGCCCATGAATATGCGGGGGTGTTTGTGGAAACCCTGGCTGTATTCCACTTCAATGCCCGCCCTGCGCAGGGTGCGGTCTATGTGCCTTAATAGGTCGAGGTGGGAAATAAACTCCGCGCCGTCCGTTTTTGTGTATTTAAAGGCTATCATATTCACCTCTCGCGGCGGGGCAGACCTTCTGCATGCCGCAGCCCTTGCAGCCGTCAAGGCAGCTTCCCGTAACTTTCGCTTCATATGCGCGGCCGCGCTCTGCCGCAAGGAATTTTTTATCCACAAAAACGTCTATGAAATCCCACGGCAAAAGTTCGTCCGTACTTCTTTCGCGCACGTATTCCACGCCACATATGCCGCAATCATCGAATGCTTTTTTCCATCCGTCGGCATTGAAGAAGTTGTCCCAGCCGTCAAAAATGCATCCGTTTTTATAAGCCGACAGAATGACTTTTCCAAGTCTTCTGTCTCCGCGCGCCAGCGCCGCCTCTAAAAAAGAAGGGTAGTAGGCGCTCCAGCTCAGCTTCACGCCGCGCGGCAGATGCTTCAAAAGGTAGTCCTGCTTTTCCTTAACTTCCTCTTCGGTCGCCTGTTTTTCCCACTGGAACGGGGTGAAGGGTTTGGGCACGAACGTTGCCGACGAAACGGAAATGCGCAGCGCTTTTTTGCGCTTTTCCGAAGAGTACAGCACCTGAATTTTGCGGCATATTTCGCATATGCCGTCAAGGTCGGCGTAAGTTTCGGTCGGCAGACCTATCATGAAATACAGTTTGACCGCGGAATATCCCGCATTGAACGCGCTTTTCGCCGCGTTTAATATCTCGTCTTCGGTTATGTCCTTGTTTATTACGTCCCTAAGTCTCTGCGTGCCCGCCTCGGGCGCGAATGTGAGCGAAGTCTTTCTTGCGTCCTGCGCGAAGTCGCCCTCGAAGCTGTCCACCCTGAGCGAGGGGAGTGCGAGCGTGACTTCTGGCGGAAGCTGCTTTTTAAGCGCGGAAATGAGCTCGGGCAGTCTGCCGTAGTCGCCAGTGGAGAGCGAATTCAGGCTGACTTCTCCGTAACCTGTGTTTTTAATCAGCGCGCACGCCTGTTTTGCGAGCGTATTCACCGAGCGCTTGCGCACGGGGCGGTAGATAAATCCCGCCTGACAGAATCTGCATCCGCGGTAACAGCCGCGCATCACCTCTATCACGGCTCTGTCGTGCACGCTTTCGCAGTTGGGTACGGCAAATTTATCGGGGTATATTGCGCCGTCAAGGTCGGATACGAGCGCCTTTTTCACTTTGTTCTCTCCGTCGAAGCGGACAAGCTTTCCGTCTTCGTGTACGGGCGTCATCAGCGCGGGCACGTAAACTCCGTCGAGCGCGCTTATCTCCTTGTAAAACTCCCGCGTAGCTCCGCCGTGTTTTGTATATATTCCGGCGACGTCCGCGTCTACGCTCTCGCCGTCGCCTATGAAGAAGATGTCCACGAAATCGGCGAGCGGTTCGGGGTTTACCGCGCACGGGCCGCCCGCAACTATGAGCGGATACTTTTTGCCGCGGCGCTCCTCCCTTGTGAGCGGTATGCCGGCGAGGTCGAGCATGTACAGCATGTTGGTATAGCACAGCTCGTACTGCAGCGAAAAGCCGAGCATGTCGAAGTCGGCGAGGGGGGCTTTCAGCGCGAGCGAATAGAGGGGCACGCCCGCCTCTTTTATTCCGTCGGCGAAGTCTTTTGCAGGCGCAAAGCAGAAGTCTGCGCACATGCCGCGGTCGGCAAACGATTTTGCGACTATTTTTATGCCGAGATTGCTCATGCCCACTTCGTAAAGGTCGGGGAAGCAGGCGCAGAAATTAAAGTCGCCCCAGACGGGCGCGGGTGCGCCGAACTCGCCGCCCGTATAGCGCGAAGGTTTTTCACATTTCAAAAGCAGTTTTCTTATACTGCCTAAATTTACAGGTTTCACAGACTTATTATAGTATACCCGCGGCTATTTTTCAAGCGGGGAAACGCCATTGCCCGACCCAAATTTAATATTTTTGCGGATAATTTTCAAAAACCCCTTCAAATCTGTTTGGTTTATATGTTTTTTGGTTTAAAATATAACTGGCATGAACGATAAGAAGAAAATACGGATGCCGTTGAATAAATTTTATGATCAGAGGAGATTTAAGCTATGAAAATCCATTTCAGAGGCGTAGGCGCCGAAGAACTTTCTTTCAAAATGAACAGGGTAAAGCTCGAGCCCAATTCCCGTCTCGACATCAAGCCCCAGTTTTCGCGTCAGGTGCGCAAGGTCAAGGATAACGACAAACTTAACTTCATCGCGCTTTCTTTGAAGATTGAAAGCACCGAGGCTGAACCCAAGCCCTTCGACCTTCACGTAACTCTTGTTGGCACCTTCGAAGTGGAGGACATGGCTGCAGGCAGCGAGCAGGAGAGGGAGTTCGTAATAGAAGGCACCAAACTTCTCTTCCCTTATCTTCGCGCGGCTGTCACCAACCTTACGGCGTCGGCATACGTCGCACCCCTCAACCTTCCCGTGCTCAACGGCCCCATCTTCCCCGAAGACAGGGACGTATATGCATTCACGGTGGGCGGCGAGGACAAGCTCAACTGATTTTGTAAAAACTTAAAAATGCGGCAAGCGGCGCGCAGCGCCGCTTGCCTTGCTTAATTTACAACGAAAAAAAATAATTCAGGGCGCGAAGCCGTCGCGCCCGTCAAGGAGAGATTCATGGATTCGGCAATCGAAAAGGTACTTTATTCAGAAGAAGACATCGCGCGCAGGGTAAAAGAGCTCGGCGAACAGATTTCCCGCGACTATGAGGGCAAGCCGCTCGCAGTCATAGGCGTGCTCCGCGGCGGCGCGGTGTTCTGCGCGGACCTCATAAGGAATATAACCGTCCCTATGGAGCTTTCTTTCATAGAAGCTTCGTCATATAAAAACGCAACCACGCCCCAGGGCGAGGTAAGCATACAGATATCGAGGGGCTTTTCCGCAAAGGGACTGCACATTCTCATCGCGGAAGATATCATAGATACCGGCCACACCCTTTACGCCGTACGCGAAAGGCTGCTTGCCGAGGGCGCGCTTTCTGTAAAGATGTGCTGCATACTCAACAAGCCTTCCCGCAGGCAGGCGCAGATAACCGCCGATTATGTCGGCTTCGACATCCCCGACGAGTTCGTCGTGGGCTACGGTCTCGACTACGCGAACAAGTACAGGAACCTGCCCTACATCGGCATACTCTCCAGAAAGGTTTACGAAAAGTAAGTTCTTTTTAAGTCAACGCATGCGGCGCGCGGCTTTCCGCCCCGCGCCGCACACAATAACCCGCGCCGTACACAATAATCCGCGCCGCACACAACAACCCGCGCCGCACACAACAACCCGCAGTGCGCGAAAAAATTTTGCCGTACGCGCGTGAATTTACACGGCATACAACATATTGTGGTCGGCGGGGCAACTCTTTACTATTATATATAATAAAGGCAAAATAAAACGTTAAATTTTCTTAAAAACGGCATTTTTGATTGACAGCGCCCCTTTTATGTGTTAAAATTTCAGCACATTCCTCAAAGGGGTGTAATTTTTTTGTACGGAGTTTTTCTACAATGAAAAAGGCATCAGTAAGAGCCAAAATAACCCTTGAGTGCACCGAGTGCAAGAACAGGAATTACGACAGTTTCAAAA
>CALVWV010000049.1 GCA_944368065.1 uncultured Clostridia bacterium
CCTCCTGTCATTTTAAGTGATGCGGTCGCCAAACCTTCACTTATCTTAACACGGAGGTTTTTATTTACTAAAGTCTTTTTTATCGTCCCCCAGTAGAACTGGGGGTTTTTTCAAGCTAAAGCGCCAAGAAAAGCCGCCGCGCAAGTCTTGCGCGGCGGCAAATTTTATTTTTATCAGTCTTTTTTATCCTCGGCTTTTACCGCCGCTTTGCGCGCCCTGATTTTAGCTATGGTCACGCCCTTCTTTTTTACCGCCGACTTATCTTCAGCCTTTGCGGGAGCGGCAACCTTGGGCACGTGCTTGTTGTCGCTTTTAGCGGCCTCGTGCTCCTGCTTTACGCGGCGGCGCACCTTGCGCTCCTCTTCCTTTTCCTCTTCCGTGCTTTCGTGGTAGGGAACGGCAAATATGAGCGATTCGTAAGGTCTGAGCTTTATTACCAGGCGGTAAGGTCTGCCGTCGCACTCCTCCTTTATTGCCGTCAGAGAATATTCTTCCTCGTCGGCGTAGGTGGAGAATATCTTTACATAGTCGCCGGATACGGGTACGCCTATTTCTATGGGGTCGCGGAATACGGGAGCAAAGTTGTGCACGAACACGAGCGCGTCGTTGTAGTTCCAGGGATTGCGCCTTATAAAACTGAATATGTTGCGCATATAGTCGCCGCTGTTTATCCACTCGAACACGTTCTTTTTGCCCGCGTCGTTATGAAGCACGGAGTGCGACGTGTAGAGGTGCAGAAGCTTGCGGTAGCAGTCCATTATGTCCCTGTGGCCGGGGTCGTTGCAAAGTCCCCACTGCAGTTCGCCCTTATAGTCCCATTCGGCTTCCTGACCGAAATCCTGACCCATGAAGAGCAGTTTTTTGCCGGGGTGACCCATCATCATCGTATAGGCGGTTTTGAGCGCGCCGAATTTATCCTGATGAGTGCCCGCCATTTTATTGAACATTGAGCCCTTGCCGTGAACGACTTCGTCGTGCGAAAGGACGAGTATGTAATTTTCGTCGAACACGTAATCGAACGTGCTCGTCATAAGGTGGTGCTTGTAGCGGCGGAATACGGGGTCCTCGTTATAATAGCGGATGGTATCGTTCATCCAGCCCATATCCCACTTAAGTCCGAAGCCGAGCCCCTCGTCCTTCGCGGGAGCGGTTACGCCCGAAACTATGGAGCTGTCCTCCGCGATAATGAAAGCCGAAGTGCGCTGGCGGAGTACGGTGTTCAGATGACGGAAGAACTCAAAGCTTTCCATATTGAAGTCGGTGCCGTACTTGTTGGGACGCCACTTTTCCCTGCCGAAGCTGTTGTAAAGCATTGCCGCAACTGCGTCGGCGCGGAGCGCGTCCACGTGATATACGTTTACCCAGAAGAACGCCGAAGCTATGAGGAAGTTTGAAACTTCGGGCTTGCCGAGGTCGAAAGCCTTGGTGCCCCACTGCGGATATTCGGCGCGCAGGGGGTCGGCATACTCGTAAAGGGGAGTGCCGTCAAACCAGTCGAGACCGAACTCATCCTTGGGGAAGTGCGCGGGAACCCAGTCCAGAATGACGCCTATGCCGTTTTTGTGCATATAATCGACGAAGTACATGAAGTCCTGAGGGCTGCCGTAGCGCGACGTGGGCGAAAAATACCCCGTAACCTGATAGCCCCATGAACCGTCGAACGGATATTCGCAAATGCCCATAACTTCGATATGGGTATAGCCCATATACTTTACGTACTCGCACAGCTCGTGCGCGAGGCGGCGGTAGTCGAGGAATTTATCCTCGTCCCACCACTTTTCCCAGTCCTTTTTCCAGCTGCCGAGGTGCACTTCATATACCGCCATGGGCTTTTCGAGGAAGTTTTCCTCAGCTTTCTGCTTGCGCCATTCATCGTCGCCCCACTCGTATTTTGTAAGGTCGGCGACGACGGATGCGTTTGCGGGACGGAGCTCGGAAGCGTACGCGTAAGGGTCGGCTTTCATTACTTCCGAACCGTCGGCGCGGACTATGAGATATTTATACTTAACCCCCTCGCACATGCCGGGAACGAAGAGCTCCCACATGCAGTCGTCGACTTTTTCCATTACGTCGCGCCAGGGCGTCCAGCCGTTTCCGTCCGAAACCACGCATACGGCGCGCGCCGAGGGCGCCCATAAAACAAAATGCACGCCGCGCACGCCGTTTTCTTCGGTGATGTGCGCGCCCATTTTATTGTAGAGCTCGTAATGCACGCCGTGGTGGAAATAGTATCTGTCCAGGTCGGTAAAAAATCTTTTAACCATCATATCCCCCAAATTTTTCTTAGTTTGTTTTTTATGCGGCAACGCCGCTTTTTAAGCGCGGCGTTGCCGCACTACTTTTAACTTGTTTAAATAAATTGCCCCGCATATATGCCTTAATCAATGCAGTTTTGCGCGGCCGCAGACATTTCCCGTTCAATGCGTGCCGAAAAATTCAGTTAAGGAACATGCTCATCTGCTGGTTATTGTGCCCCCTGCCGCCCAGCCTGCAACTGAACACGCAGGCAGATTTTGCGGGCAGAGTAATGTGAAATCTGCCGTATTTTACGGCGTATTCCTGCCCCGAGGCAAATTCGCTTGCCGTAGCAACCTCAAGCTTCATTCTGCTGCTGTCGCGCACGCCCGCCTCCCATACGGGAAGGCTCAAGGTAATCTCTTCGTCGCGTACGTTCACGGCGACAACGGCGCAGTCTTCGGCATCGAAGCGGGCATAAGCTATATAACCGTGACCCGCGTCCAGTTTTTTGACCGAACCCATCTTGAGGCAGTGCACCCTTTTGCGCACGGCAATCAGCTTTTTGTGGAACTCTATCAGCGATTTATCCTCCGAGCCCCACGGGTAAGTTCTGCGGCTGTCGGGGTCCGTCCAGCCCACCTGACCCGCCTCGTCGGCGTAATATATTCCCGGGCAGCCCGGCCACGTCATCTGAATTGTCACGGCAAGTTCGAAAACGCGCTTGTCGATACCCTGACCCGCCGCTTCGGGTCCGACTGAATCCGTTCTGCCTACCCTGCGGTTGGTGCGGGTGAGAAAACGCGAATGGTCGTGATTGGAGAGCTGGTTGAGCGCCGAATCGAGGGAAGGCCTCGGAAAGCGGCTCATATTCCTGAACATGCTGTCGAAGAAGTAAATGCCGTCGCCGAGAAGCCTGTCGTCGCGCGAGTCTGAGTGCTTTTCCATGCCCGTAAGAAACCACGTTACGGGCTCCATGAAGGCGTCGTAATTCATTACCGTATCCCACTGCTTGCCGTCGAACCACGCTGACGGGTCGCCGTAGTGCTCGGCGAAGATAAAAGCTTCGGGATTGGCCTGGCGCACTCTTTTGCGGAATCTTGTCCAGAACCAGTGGTTAAAGTAGGACGAATGACCGAGGTCCGCGGCTACGTCAAGCCGCCAGCCGTCCACGTTGTACGGCGCGGCCACCCACTTTTCGCCTATCTTCATGATCGCCTCTATAAGCTCGGGCGACTGTTCGTAGTTGAGTTTGGGCAGCGTTTCGTGACCCCACCAGCCTTCGTACCCCGAATAGTTTTCATTGGGGCGGTCGAACTGGAAGTAGTTGCGGTAAGGGCTTATTACCGACTGGTACGCGCCGTCTTCAAATCCCTCTTTATTGAGGTAAATGCCCTCCCTGTCCAGCCATTTGTTGAAAGAACCGCAATGGTTGAACACGCCGTCTATTATTATCTTCATGCCGCGGCGGTGCACTTCCTTGACCAGATCCGCGAAAAACGCGTTGCTTTCGTCGAGGTTTACCTGCGAGGTTATGCGCTTTATATACCTGCGCGCAAAGCCGTTGTGCTTCTCCCAGTCCGCCATGGCGTAGGGCTCGTCCTCCCTTATTATCGCAAGGTGAGGGTCGATGTGGTCGTAGTCCTGCGTGTCGTACTTATGGTTCGACGGCGAAACGAAAATCGGGTTGAAGTATATTGCGTCTATGCCGAGGTCCTGAAGATAATCGAGCTTTTTCATTACGCCCTGCAAATCGCCGCCGTAGAAGTTTGCCACGTCCATCTTTTCGGGGTATTTGTTCCAGTAAGCTACCTTACGGCTGTGCTGGTTGATGTAGTAATATTCGTTGTTTTCAACATCGTTTGAGGGGTCGCCGTTGAAAAACCTGTCAACAAAAATCTGGTAGACCACGGCTCCCTTCGCCCAGTCGGGTACTTTGAAGCCGGGTATGAACGAAAAGTTGTATTCGGACTGGTTGTTTTCCACCCAGCCGAGCTTGTTGTAGCAGACTTTGTCGTCCTCGTCATAGATTACGAAATAATAGCTTACCGGGTCCTGCGTGCAGGTAAGCTTTATGGAATAATAATCGAAAGTGCCGTCCGTGCGCGACTTGGTCATTTCCTTTTTTATGCCGTTGATTACGGCATATGCGCGCGTCACGTCGTTTGCAAGGGTGCGCAGGGTTATGGTAACCAGATCGCCCTTTACAGGTTCGTACGGAGTGCGGTAGCTTTCAGTTTCATCGCTGAAAAGCGCCATTCTGTTTATCATAATTTTTTGTCCTTTAAGTCAGGCCTTGAGTATAATTGATTATGTTTATAAAATACAGATTTGTGCCGCACAAAAAAGCAACGCGGCACGGCTTTTTACTTTTTAAATTTTACCATACGGCGGCATAAAAGTCAATATGCTTTTTTGCGGGAAAAAGGGCATATAATGCGGCCTGCGGGCGGCAAATGAAAGTAAACAGGCTTAAAATGAGGGCGCGCGGCGCGCGGATAAAAATCCGCGCGCCGCGCGCAAAATCACAGCGGCAAAAACTGACGCTTTCTGCCGCATTTTGAAAGCAAACTCAGCCGACGGCAAAGAATTTTCATACAAGCAAAAAACCGCCTTCAAAGGGCAGAATACTGCACATAAGAAAGTTTGCGGCAACAGCAATTTACAAGCAGAAAACGGCCTGCAAACGGCAGAAGAATTTAACATGAAAAAAGCCGCACGCTTTCTGCGTGCGGCTTTAAAAAGTTTCTTATTTGTTCAAAGACAGCGCTTTGCCGTACTTTACGCTGCCGCGCCTTAAAGGCAGGGCGCGCTCCGTCTCTTTGCCGTGAATGTAATTCCTGCGAACCTTTATGGGAAGGGTGATGTTGGAAAGCAGAATTATGAACGGCGCCGCCAGGCAACCCGCCACTATATAAATCACGGGGAGTACGTTTCCGCACGAAATCCATGCGAGAGCGCCTATCGCCACTCCGAAAAGAATGGAATCGAAGGAATACTTTAACACCTCTTTAAGCCTGAACTTGGTGGACTGTTTCGGCGTAACTATGAACACGGCTTTTCTTCCGCACAGACCGAGGAATACCGTTCTGAGCATCATTGGCGCAAGAGATGCGTACGTTGCTATGTTCAGTATGAAATAGGGTATCAGAAGGAAGAAGTTGCGGCTCTTTTTGTACGTGAACAGGTCGGGCAGCATGGGCGAGCAGAGGAATACAATCATCACCGCGTATACCGTCATCGAATAGCCGATTACGGGATACCCCGCAAAGCCGAGACCTATAAGGCAGAGCGTGAGTACAAGGCTGAGCACGGGAACTATGGGCAGGCTGTAGTGCGAAAGCATAAGGTCGAGCTTTTCGAACCACCTCATATTGGAATGAGTTATTTCCTTGCCGAACTTCTTCATGTACTCAAGGTTGCCCTGCGTCCATTTGCACTGCCTCTTCTTAAGCGAGACGTAATCGACGGGGAACTCCTCGTAGCAGAGAATGTCGGGCGCGTATATTATGCCGTAGCCCGCGTTTTTGATTTTTACCGCGAAAGAAATATCTTCCGCCACGACGAGGGGGAAACCGCCCGTCGCTTCGTAACAAGCGCGGCTTACCGTCATGCCGTGACCTATAAGCGCATTTGCGCCGTAGAAGTTTTTGACGACCTGAATGGTTTCGCCGTTGCTGCCTACGCTCAGGCCCATAAGGCGCTGGAATACGTTGCCGCCCTGCGTCGCCTTGTGGCGCGCCTGTACGGTGCCGCAGTTTTTATCGTAATTGAAGTACTTTAAAACGCCTTCTATATAGTCGGGAGGAATGACCTCGTCGCTGTCAAGAACTACAAAATAATCGTAGTCGGTTTTACCTTTTAAGTAATTGTTGAGGTTGCCCGCTTTGTAGCCCTTATGCTCTTTGCGGCGCACAACTTCGGCTCCGCAATCTGAGGCAAACCTGTCTATCTGCTTTTTGTATTCGGGGTCGGAACTGTCGTCCAGGATAACCGTCCTGAAATTGCCGTAGTTCTGCCGCATGCTCTTTTTCAGAGCATCGGGATTGAAATCGTTGCAGGTGCAGTACAAAAGAAGAACTTCAGGCTCGCCGTCCTTCTCCCTGTCGTACTTGCGCACCGCGGAATAAACTTTTTCAAACTTTTTATGCATTACGGCATAAGTGAGCGAGAATATGAAATCCTTTATGCTGCCCAGCCATAAACATGCAAGAATGGCGGTGTTTACAGAGAGCAGCGCAATTATGATGCCTTTGCGCGCCCCGCCGTACCCGCCGACTCCGGCTATAAGCTGCCACAGCGAAACGCCCAAAAGCGCCACGCAGACCAGCCATAATACAATAACTACAGCATACGCCGTAGGTTTTTTGTTCATCTGATTTTTCTCCTTGAGCCCCTCCGCTTTTTTGCGGACTCTGATTGATGATGCTGAAATCCCTGATTTTTATCTTATTTTTATTTTTATCTTATTTTTAAGTATGCATATTATATTATTTATCGCCATAAATGTCAACTTTGACACCGACATTGTATTTTGGCGTTATAAGAATTTTTAACATAACAAATTCAGTTTATAATTAACAAACTTAACATAAATAATGATACTTAATAATAAGGCTGTATACCTTTTTATAGCGTGAATATGCCGTTTTATGCCCGAAATGCCGCAGAATTAATTAATCAGAATTCAATTTGTTTATTTATAACATTTTCTTCCGGCTATTCAGACGGTTAAAAATGTTAAAAACGCACGCTTGAAGCGTGCGTTTTTATGAATTATGTAAAAAATTCAAGAATTATTTACAGAAAATACGATTTGAATTGCATTTTCTACGTTTTTATCGCATTTTTGCGACAAAATCATCGTTTTTTTGCATTATTCTCGGCTATTATGCGGGAATATTCCGCATCCGCATCCGCTACTGCGTCCCGCCAAGTGTAGACTATCGACGTGCAATTTTTGCACACCCTGCCGTAATCGGAACTTTCAAAAATATTTTGTATTTTATCCGCCCAGAGGGGAACTTCGAGCTTTTCGCAATAGCCCGTCTCTCCGTCGGTCAGTATTTCCGCCGCGCATGAGCCCGCGGGCACGAGCGATGGGGTGCGGCAGGACGCCGCTTCGAGCAGAACAAGCCCGAACGTATCGAACACCGACGGAAGAAGAAAGAGGTCGGCGCGGGCGTAAAACGCGCGCAATTTTTCCCGGTCGCCGATATATCCCGTAAAAATTATCGCATCCGCAAGCCCCATTTTTTCCACAGTTTTTTTATGCGCCTCGAGCTCGTCTCCGCCGCCCACAACGATAAATCTGCACCTTAAACCGCGGCGCTTAAGCTCGGCTATTACCGCAAAAGAAAACTTTAAATTTTTGACGGATACCACCCTTCCCGTATACAGCAGAATGCGTTCGTCGGGGGATATTCCGTACTCTTTTTCAATTTCCGAAGCCAAACGAGCCGTCTCTTCTGCGGAAGATACCGCCATATCCGTGCCGTTGCGCATGACCTTTATTTCGCCTTTATAGCCGTATTCGCGCAAAGTTTTTGCCGAGCTGTTGCTCACCGCCCACACGTATTTTACTTTGTTCACGTTGCGCATTATGGCTTTCATCATTATGTAAGTTATAAAGCGCGAGCGGGTTACCCGCAAAAACTCGTCTTTGAATTTGGTGTGGAATGTGAACACTACTGGTATGCCGCGCTTTTTTGCATAGCGCACAAAATAAGCGCATATTGCAAACGGCGAATGCGCGTGCAGAATATCCGGCTTAAGTTCGTCCAGATATTTTTTAAGCTTTACATCCGTGCCGGGCGTGGAATTGCGGAAGCTTAAAAAAGGCACTGCAAGGGAGCGGTTATGAAAAACTTCTCCGCAATACTCTTCTTCGCCCTGTTTATCTCTCTTTTTGCCGTAGGATGGCGCGACTATGGCGCAGTTCCAGTCTTTTTTTTCAAGCTCGGTGCGGTAGTTTGCGACGACGTTGGTAACCCCGTCAACCTGAGGGTACCACGCGTCTATGCCGAGCACAACGGTTTTACTCATTTTTTACTTTCTTCTTTGATTTTATATTTTTTGCTATAAGGTCAAAGATCGTAATTCCTATGCCGATAAATATATAGATGTAGTACACGGCAAAGCGCCAGAACAACACCGCCCACGCGAGCGCCGCACCCGCCGCAAGCGAAAACGCGAGCACTCCCATGCCCTCCACCACGCCCGAGTTGCCGGGAGTAGGTATGAACGAAACGCCGAATATGGCAAATATATTGAGCGACATAACGGCTATAAACATGCCGTCGAGATTGCACGAAAGCGCGTTCATCACAAAATAGGGCACGGAAAACGTGAGGAAGTTTTCCGCAAAGCAGCATATGAGAAAAAGTATTAAAAGAAGCGGCCTTTTTACTATTATTTTGAAAGACGAAACAAAGTCGTCCACTATTTTGAGCGCCTTTGCCATTACCTTTTCCCTGTTCTTTACTATGTGAAGTTTTACGCCTATGTTGATGAAAAGCGCGGTGCACTTGCTTGCAAGTCTGGGGAAAAATACGAAAAACAATATGAATACCGGCAGTATGAGGTTGACGGCAAGACCTACCCAGCCGGCCACGAGGAGCAATGTGCCGCCAGACACGCCGTCGAGAACGCCGAACACAACGCCGAGTATCATGAACACGGCGCCTATGAACGCAAACCCGAAAATGCTGCCGAAATAACGTATGAGCGCTATTGCGGAAGAATCGGAAACGTTAATGCCCTTAGTGGTCATGTAGTAAATCTGAAGGGGCTGACCGCCCGTGGAAAAAGGCGTTATGCCGTCGTAAAACCTTCCTATGAAGCTCGTCTTGATTGCTACCGCGGGGCGCATTCTGCCGATTACAGCTTTATTGACAAAGCAGAACTTGAGGCAGTCCACTATCATTATGAGAAGCACTACGCATACAAGCATTACCGCGCCGAGCGCGTTTATGTTGGACATCGCCTCTGAAAAGGTTAGGCCGTCGCCCTTGGTAACTTCGCCCGCAATGCCGAAAAGGCTGTAAAGTCCGAGCGCAAGTATTACCACGAGCACTATGTTCCATATCCATTTGCGCTTCTTTTTTTGCGGAGGAGCGACTTCCGACATCTGCCCGCCGCTATCCGTTGCGGGGGCGTCTGCCACTTTATACGCGCTCTCTTCCGCGGGTACGCTTTCTGCGTTTTCCCCGCTGCTATCCGTTGCGGGGGCGTTTATTTCAGACGGCGCTGCGTCCTCCTCAGGTAAGGGTGATTTGTTTTCTGAACTCACTTATAAACTCCGGTATTTGCGCGGCAAAGCGTGCCGCGCCTTTTTATGCCTGTTAAGATTATATATTATATTAATGCGGCTGTCAATTTTAACTTAATTATGTAAAAAAAACTCAATGTGCCGCAAATTTTTATTAAATAATGTAAATTTTTTAACATTATTTGAAATTGGGCGGCATATATGCCGCAATTAACGCAACAATATAAGCGCCGCGGCATTGCCGCGGCGCAAAAATCAAATTTTAAATCACAGCGTGCGCTTATCCGTTCCGAAGAAGAACAGCGCAACCGTTCCGGGGCCCGTATGCGAACCTATGACGGTACCTATGGGGTTTAATTCGACTTTTCCGTCGAGCGAAGGGAAAGCTTCCTCTATCATGCTTTTAAGCTGATTTGCCTCGGCGTCCATCATGGAATGGCTTATATAGCACTTGCCGCTGTAAGCCGTGCCGTCTTCCGCCTGCGCGCACATGCTGGAAAACAGGTCCTTTACCGCCTTCTTTCTGCCGAGCGCTTTGCGGCGGACTATAAGTTTGCCCTCGCTGTTGACGTCCATCACGGGGCAGATATTCAAAAGCGTGCCTATCGCCGCCGCAGGACCAGATACCCTGCCGCCGCGCTTGAAGTGCGCCAGATTTGTGGCAAAGAACCAGTGCCTTACGCGCAATCTGTTATCTTCTATCCACTTTTTGAGCTCGTCTATGCCCATGCCGCCGGCCTTGAGCTCGGCAGCCTTATCCACAAGCAGACCGTAGCCCGAAGACGCCGCAAGCGAATCCACAACGTAAACCTTGCGCTCGGGATATTTTGCCGCCATAATCTTCTGCGCCGCCTGAGCCGACTGCCAGCCGCCCGAAAGACCTGAAGAAAATTCTATATGCAGAAGGTCGTAACCTGCCGAAAGAATGGGCTCGAAAATTTCGCACAATTCTTCGGGAGTCACCTGCGAAGTCGTAGGCATTGCGCCCGCATCGATTTTTGCATAAAATTCTGCGGGGGTTATAGTGGTATAAAGGTCGTCGGAGTAATCCTTGCCGTCTATGATGTAATGGTATTTGCCGAAGACGCAACCGAGTTTTTTAAGGTGCTCCGCGGATATATCCGCCGTAGAACTGCAACTGATTCTGTAATCTGCCATAAAAATACTTCTCCCTTTTTTACTTGTATTGATTGCCGAAAAAGTTTTGCCGCCATTGATTGCCGAAACGTACGGCGCGGTCTGAACGGTTTATATCGTGACGGAGTAATTTATTTAATCTGACGATATCCGGGTCCGACCGCCGCGACTTAATCGGCGCAAAAAAATCCGCCTGAAAAAAGCGGAATACCGCCTGAATAAGCGGAATTTATTATCTGACTTCAAATTTATTTTATTACAGGCGCGGGCAAAAATCAATGCTTTAAATTAAAAAAAGCGCGCTTTCCTTTCTACGCTTTGAAAAATGCTCTCTACCGCATAAAAGCGGCACTCTACCCACGGTAGAGTGCCGCTTTTATGCTGATTGCTTCGATAATTTTCCTTAAATTATCCGCACATATGCCGCAACATTGCGCGGGCACGCGGCAAAAGCGCACGCGGGCAAAAAGCAAATGAACTTACGTGCAATCCACACGCGCGCTTTGTTTTACGGAAAAAACCATGACAGCCTGCATAGCCCTGCGGCAGAACTTATCGCGGTTTCAGCGCTTTTCATAAAAAAGTGCATCCGCCCGCCGCCGTAAAATTATAAAGCGGCGCATGAAAAGGCGAATAAATCACGCGTATAAGGGCACATAACAGCGCAGAAACACCGCACATAACGGCTAATAAAGGCACTATAAGAGCGCATAAAACAACGCATATAAGGGCGTATAACGGCGCAGAAACAACACATATAACGCTTAATAAACTGTGCATAAAACAGCGGCGGAAAACAATGTTTCCCGCCGCATATTGCCGTATTATTTAATGTTAAAGCAAGCTTGCAAGTATTGCAAGGCTGGCAGCAACGTCTATGTGGCGAACCACCACGCTTTCATCAGCCTTGAGCTGTACGGGCGCAAAATTGAGAATGCCCTTTATGCCCGCAGCAACCAGCATATCGCAAACGCTCTGCGCCGCGCTTGCCGGGACGGCAAGTATGGCAAGGTGAGGCTTGTATTCCTGCACTCCCCTTTCCAGCTCTTCTATGGGGCAAACTTTTTTGCCAGCCACTTCCATTCCTATTTTTGCGGGGTCGCTGTCATATGCTTCGACTATATCGATGCCGTAATTGACAAATCCGCCGTAGCTCAGCAACGCGCGGCCGAGACCGCCGACGCCCACGAGCACTGCCGCCTTGCGCTGGTTACAGCCGAGATAATCTTCAAGCGCGGCGATAAGTTCGGTGCGGACATAACCCACTTTGGGTCTTCCGGCGCTGCTCGTGTAAGCAAGGTCCTTGCGCACAAGCACTTCGCCCATGCCCAGCGCCTGGGCTATGGCACCAGACGATATATATTTGTTGTCTTCCCCGGAAAGCGATTTTAAGTAATTGAGATAAACGGGAAGCCTCTGAAGCGAAATTTCGGGAATATCCCTCGTCATAGATCAACCTTCATTGCGAGCGCCGCCGCGCCGTAAGCGCCGGCCTTGCTGCCGAGCGACGCCTTTACTATTTTAACGGGAGCATACTGCGTGCCGCCGAAAAGTTCTTTATCAACATAAGTCTGGAGAGGCACGGTAAGATTGTCGCCCTGCTCGCTGACGCCGCCGCCTATCATTATTATTTCGGGGCGGAAGATGTTTGCAAGGTTTGCAATGCCGCAGGCGAGATATTTTATATACCAGTCCACAACCTCTTTGGCGTCGATATCGTCGTGATAGAAGTCGAACGCCGTTTTACCGTTGGCAGTTTCTGACGTGTATTTGGTCCACATAGCTGAACGGGGATTGTCCTCCATCTGCCTGCGCGTGCGCCTTACGAGCGCCGTCGCCGAGCAGTAAGCTTCGAAACAGCCGCGCCTGCCGCACGTGCACACGTCGCCGTGGCGCTCAATTACCATATGTCCGATTTCCGCGCCTGCAGATTTATAACCTTCAAAAAGCTTGCCGTCTATGATTATGCCGCCGCCGACGCCTGTGCCCAGCGTTACGAGTATGCTGTTTTTATAATCCTTGCCTGCGCCGAATTTTGCCTCGCCGAGGGCTGCCGCATTGGCGTCGTTGGTTATTTTTACGGGCACGCCTATGCGCTCTTCAAGCTTAGCTGCAAGGGGATAGTCGCGGAGGCTTAAGTTGCCCGAGAAGACAAGAACGCCGTGCTCGCTGTCTATTACGCCGGGACAGCCGACGCCTATCAGAATATCTTCCTTCTTTACTCCGCACTTGGAAAGCATGGAATTAACAAGCTCTGCTATAATGTCGCACATGAAATCGCCGCCGCGCTCGGAACCCGTTACCGCACTGTCTTCGCAGAGCGCCGTACCCTTTGAATCGAGCACGATTCCTTTGACAGTCATTCCGCCGATGTCTATGCCTACATAATACTCCATATATGCACTCCTCGCGGCACCGCACGCCTTTGCGGCGCGCCGCATAAAATAAGTATTTTATTACCCATTAAGTGTACTCTTTTTTACCCTTGTTTGTCAAGTGTTATCTGAAAAATACAAACAAAATATGTGATTTTTATGTACAAAAACATAAGCCGCGGCGGCATGCTCTGCCGCCGCGGCTTACCGCGTAAAATAAAAAATTTATTCTTTCATCTTCTGCCGGTAGAGCCGAAGCCGCCCTCGCCGCGCTCCGTTTCGGAAAGCTCCTGCCTTTCTTCGAAATCGGCGGTGATGTAAGGCGTTATCACAAGCTGGGCAATTCTGTCGCCCGCGGACACGGTGCGCTCCTCGCCCGAATGATTGTAAAGCGCAACTTTGACTTCGCCGCGGTAGTCGCAATCCACGACGCCGACCTTGTTTGCGGGGGCGAGCCCCTGCTTTGTGGCAAGTCCGCTGCGCGCATAAATGAGTCCCGCATAGCCTACGGGAAGCTCCAAAGCAATGCCTGTAGGTATGACCTTTGTTTCGCCGGCGGCTATTATGACGTCGCCGTCAAGGCAGGCGTAAAGGTCAGCGCCAGCGGCAAACCTGCTGCCGTATTCGGGAATGCGTGCTTTTTCGTTGAGTTTTTTGATTGCTACTTTCATGTAAAATCCTTATTCAGTCGGTTATTTTTTTATCTTTCAGGGCAGGTTAAATGCAATAACATTATAAAAAGGGCGGCACATATGGCTTAACCAAGCCAAAAAATGCGGCAATTCACGCACGGATTTCAGACTACCGTAACCTCGTCCCAGAGCACCAACTCGTCCTTTTCAAGCGACTGCGGAACGAGTATTATGCGCTGGTTTGAAGAACCGCGGAAAAGAAGGTCGGGATTTTTGAGCTCCTCCACAAATCTTCCGTCCACAAGAACGTCCAGACACTTTAAAAGGCGCATTGTAACTTCGGGGTCGCCCTTTTTGCCTGTAAGCAGGTCAGCTTCGAAGTCGTAGCCCGTATAGCACCACACCGATTTATCGGGATAGGTCTTTCTGAGGCGCTCCATGAAATCCACGAGGGCGAGCTGGTTTTCGGGCTCGAACGGGTCGCCGCCGAGAAGGGAAAAGCCTTTTATGTAATCGGGCTCGAGACCTTTTAAAATTTTGTTCTGCACCTCTTCGGTGAAAGGTTCGCCGTACTTGAAGTCCCAGGTTTCGGGATTGAAGCAGTTTTTGCAATGATTGCGGCAACCGCTGACGTACAGCGATACGCGCACGCCGGGTCCGTTGGCTATATCGTAATATTTTATTGTTGCGTAATTCATTATAGATACCTGAATATGCGCCGACGAACTCATTCAGGGCATGTCGGCACTTAAAATAAAAGTAAAAAGCGCGCCGCGCATATCGCTTTCTGCATATGTGCGGCGCGCGCCTGTTTTTGCTGACAAAAGGGCTTTCATGCAGAATTGACTGCGGTATATGCCCGAACTATCGGCTTTTTATCAAAGGTGAAGAACCCTTGCTTTGATTTCCTTTGTCTTGCCTACGTTCCAGAAGTTTTCGCCCAGATAACCGCAGGTACGGCGCGTAACATTCATCTTGCGCTGGTCCTTGTTGTGGCATACGGGGCACTCCCATTCGTAGTTGTCGTTTATCATAATCTCGCCGTCATAGCCGCAGACCTGGCAGTAGTCGGACTTTGTGTTGAACTCGGCGTACTGGATGTTGTCGTAAATGAACTTTACAACGTCTTCCATAGCGGTGAGGTTGTGGCGCATGTTGGGAATTTCTACATAAGAAATCGCGCCGCCGGAAGATATCTGCTGGAACTGGCTTTCAAACTTGAACTTGGAGAACGCGTCTATATGCTCGCGCACGTCCACGTGATAGCTGTTGGTGTAGTAGCCCTTGTCGGTCACGTCCTTTATCGTGCCGAAACGCTCCTTATCGATGCGTGCAAAGCGGTAGCAGAGCGACTCGGCAGGGGTGCCGTAAAGACCGAAGCCTATGCCTGTCTCCTTCTTCCACTTCTCGCAGTGGTCGCGCATGCACTTCATAACCCTGAGCGCAAATTCAAGACCTTCGGGAGCGGTGTGTGAAACGCCCTTCATGAGTTTGGTTACCTCATAGAGGCCTATATATCCCAAAGATATCGTTGAATAACCGTTGAGGAGATACTTATCTATCTTTTCGCCTTTCTGAAGTCTTGCTATCGCGCCGTACTGCCAGTGTATGGGGGATACGTCGGACGAAACGCCCATAAGCGCGTTGTGGCGAACCATGAGGGCATCGTAGCAGAGCTGAAGCCTTTCTTCCATGAGCTTCCAGAACTTGTCTTCATCGCCGCGGGCGAGAATGCCTATCTGGGGCAGGTTGAGCGAAACGACGCCCTGATTGAAGCGGCCTTCGAACTTGTAGTTGCCGTTTTCATCCTTCCAGGGGGAGAGGAATGAGCGGCAGCCCATGGGCGAGAATACGTTGCCTTCGTAATTTTCGCGCATCTTCTTTGCCGAAATGTAGTCGGGATAGAGGCGCTTTGACGAGCACTTTACGGCAAGCCTTGTGAGGTAGTCGTACTTGCCGCCCTTGAGGCAGTTGTTTTCATCGAGAACGTAAATAAGCTTGGGGAACGCGGGCGTTACGTATACGCCTACTTCGTTCTTTATGCCCTGATAACGCTGACGGAGGATTTCCTCTATTATCATGGCGTTTTCTTCGATGTAGGGATCGTCGGGCTTTAAGTAAAGGAAGAGCGTGACGAAAGGAGACTGACCGTTTGTGGTCATCAGAGTGTTTATCTGATACTGTATGGTCTGAACGCCTGCCCTGAGTTCGTCCTTAAGGCGCATGTTGACTATCTTTTCCTTCTCTTCCTGGCTTACCTCGTCGCCGAGCTGTTCGTTGCACTGCTTCATGTACTTTTCCTTGGTGCGACGAAGATATTTGCCGAGGTGCGCGATGTTTACCGACTGACCGCCGTACTGCGAAGACGCGACGGAGGCTATTATCTGCGTAACTATCGTGCAGGCAACCTGGAAGGACTTGGGGCTTTCAATCATTTTGCCGTTCATTACCGTGCCGTTTTCAAGCATATCCTCTATATTTATAAGGCAGCAGTTGAATATGGGCTGAAGGAAATAGTCGGCGTCGTGGAAGTGAATTGCGCCTTCGTCGTGAGCCTTGGAAATGTATTCGGGCAGGAGTATCCTGCGGGTAAGGTCCTTGGAAACTTCGCCCGCGATAAGGTCGCGCTGGGTGGAAGCCGTGCGCGCGTTCTTGTTGGAGTTCTCCTCCATTACTTCCTTGTTGGAGTTGCGGATAAGCGAAAGAATGCTTTCGTCCGTGGTGTTTGCCTTGCGGACGAGCGCCCTTTCATAGCGGTAAAGAATGTACGACTTCATAAGCTGATACTTCTGCAGTTCCATCAGCTTTTCTTCTACCATATCCTGAATGTCTTCAACGAGCAGACGGGCTCTGTGGCGTGAAGATATATCGTCCACGATAGCGGTTATCTGCGCGTCGGTAATCCTGTCTTCAAAGTCAACGGATTCGTTGGCCTTCTGGATGGCTGTGAATATTTTGCTGCCGTCGAAATCGGTAGTTTTGCCATCCCTCTTTATAACTTTCATAAAATTCCTCCTTAAAGCGCAGAGCGCGTAAAAACATCTTTGAAAATCCGCTTATCTTTGCGGAAAACTGAAAAGGAGCAAATCACCCCTTCCAGCGAACACTTATATTATATAATACATATTGTACATTGTCAATACCCGAAACACAATATCTTGTATTAAAAAATATTATAGCAACTTTCAGGCAAAACAATCCGCCATTTTTCAAAGCTTTTGCATTTGCTCTGCCTTCTGACGCGAACGCTATTTAGTATATAAAATATATAGTACAAAGTCAAGTGCGGCGGCACAATATGTTGTATGTTTTTTTGTAACAAAAGGTCGGATAAACAAAACGTGCCGTTTTGGCGGCAAACGCGCCCGTTTGCCGCCGGAAAAGAAAGCTGTTGAAAACTTTTAACAACTTCACAAGTCGTACAAAGCGCGCGCGGCGCCGGGAAAATTGGTCGGCGCCGCGCGCTAAACTATGAAACGACGCGCAGTCAACCGAGATACTGGCTGAGCGCGGAAATATCGAGCTTCCATTCGGGGACCTGATTTCTGCGGCGGTGGTCTTCGTTCGCCTTGCCGAGCGCAGCGCGGTATTCGGCGTAAGACGCGCCGTTGACCTGCATGAAGTGATCTTCAGCGGCGCGCAGGTCGCCCTTGAGCGAAGTGCGGCCTATATGGATTACCGCGTGACAGGCGGGACACACAGCCACCACCCTTACGAGCTTCTGCACGGCGTTCTTTTCGTCGTACTCCCACTGCTCGTGCGCTTCCAGACGGGAAGAGGGCTGTCCGCATATCATGCACCTGCCGCCCGCAAGCGCGCGCACGTGGCGGCTTAGCGCGCCCCACTGCGCGGAGGTAAGCACGGAGCGCAGGTTGGAATACCAGCAGCTGTCGGGTACAAGTTCAAAATTGAGTTTATAATCTTTCATTGATTTGCCTCGTTATTTATATGGCGCCGTGCGGCGCACATAAACTTCGCCCGCGCGGCTGCGCGGGCGCTTTCAATCAGTTCAAGCCATTATATATACTGTTATTCTGCGCAAAGACATATCATTTTATCGCGCAGGCACAAAAGGGCGGCATATATGCCGCAACTATTGATTAAGACGGGCGCGGCGGACTGCAAGTTTCCAGCCCGAAATAAGTTTTTCGCGCTCAGCTTTCGGCATTGCGGGCGCAAAAAGCCGCTCTATGACAGAAAGGGAGCGCACCTCATCCACGTCGCGCCAGAACCCGCAGGAGAGCCCCGCGATGTACGCAGCCCCGAGCGAAGTGACTTCGGTAACGGCGGGACGGACTACCGAGCAGTCGGATATGTCGGCCTGAAAACGCATCAGAAAATTGTTGGCGCTCGCGCCGCCGTCCACTGCGAGGCGGGAAAGAGTTACGCCGGAAGCTTCCTCCATTGCGCGCAGAACGTCGTTGACGCGGTACGCTATGCCCTCAAGCACGGCGCGGACTATGTGCTCCTTGCGCGCGCCGCGCGTTATTCCGCTTAAGATACCGCACGCAGAGCCGTCCCAGTAGGGCGCGCCGAGACCGTTGAATGCGGGAACGAAATACATTCCCGCGCTGTCGTCCACCCTTAATGCAAGTTCCTCAGTTTCCGAGGCGGAACTTATAATGCCCAGCCCGTCCCTGAGCCATTGCACTGCCGCGCCGCCGATAAAAACCGAACCTTCGAGCGCGTAAGAAGGTCTGCCTTCAACGCACGCGCACAGCGTGGTCAGAAGTCCGTCGCGCACTTCGGGGGCGACGAGCCCCGCATTCATCAGAAGAAAACAGCCCGTGCCGTATGTGTTTTTCGCATCGCCCTGTTCAAAGCACATATGCCCGAACAAAGCCGCCTGCTGGTCGCCCGCGACGCCGCGGATTGGTATTTCGCCGCCGAAATAACGCTTTTCCGTGACGCCGAAATCGCCGCCGCAAGCCTTTACTTCGGGAAGCATGCAGCGTGGCACGCCGAAGAGATTTAAAAGTTCTTCGTCCCAGCTTAAGGTATGAATGTTAAAAAGCATGGTGCGCGCCGCATTGGTATAATCGGTGGCAAATACCTTTCCGCCCGTAAGCCGCCAGATGAGATAGGTATCCACCGTTCCGAACAGCAGTTCGCCGCGTTCGGCGCGTTCGCGCGCGCCCTGCACGTTGTTTAAAATCCATTCGAGTTTTGTAGCCGAAAAATAAGGGTCGGGTATAAGCCCCGTCTTAGCGCGGATAATATCTGTAAACCCTTCTTTTACCAGCTGACGGCACCTTTCCGTTGTGCGGCGGCACTGCCAGACTATGGCGTTGCATACAGGTCTGCCCGTATCCTTTTCCCATACGACGGTAGTTTCGCGCTGGTTGGTTATGCCTATCGCGGCGATATCGGAAGGTTTTGCGCCCGCGCGCTCCATTGCGTTACTGACGGCGCGCAGGGAAGAAAAGAAAATTTCTTCAGGGTCGTGCTCAACAAGCCCCGGCGCGGGATAAATCTGCGGTATCTCCCTGCCGTAAGAAGATACTACGGCTCCGCTTTTATTGAAAATGACGGCGCGCGTGCTTGTAGTGCCCTGATCGAGCGCGAGAATGTACTTCATAATTCCCCTTCCTTTATTCTTTTTCGGATGACCGAACACGTATAATTATATAACTGCGGAGCGGCGTTGTCAACGGCGGATTTTTTTCAGGTCTGCCCCGCATCTTGTTTTAACGGCGCGCATTGTGCCGCCGTGCATTGTACGTGCGCGCATTCTGTATCATTTATGCCGTTTTAATCGTCGCCGTCCGCATTTACATTTTATTGACAATTTTTTAATTATATTTTAACGGCGCGACGGTAACATAATAATAAAGTGAGCGTAAAAGCCGCAAAGCGGATAAAATAATAAAAAATATAATTTTGTTTATGATAATTTATAATTATTTTATAAACGAGACGTATATTATAACCGTAAAGCACAAAGGAGAGTTTTTTGTTTATGGAGAATACAGCAGCCGCAGGCGGCGAAGCTGCCGAAAAATTAAGCGAAAAGGATAAAAAATTCAAGCCGCTGAGCATATTCGGCTACGACGCGCGCTACTTTTTCATAGGCATGATAGTGTTTGCCTTTTTCGGCTTCTGCGCCGAAAACATAGGCAGAATGACGGTACAGCATATTTTTGACTGCAGACATCAGCTTCTGCCCTTCCTGTTCGCGTACGGAATTGCACTCCTCGCCGTATATGTTTTAATAGGCACGCCCGACGACCTCAGATTTTTCAATATAAGAATTTTCAGGCAAAAAAACACGCGAAATAAGATACTTTCGCACATCATTTATTTCAGCGTTATTTTTGTGTTCATTCTGGGCGGCGAAATTGCCGTCGGCATGATTTACGAAAAATTTGCAGGCGTAATCTTGTGGGACTACAGCGACATACCCACGCACATCACGCGGTATACAAGCATTTTAACCACCCTTTTATACGGCGGCGGCGTGTACCTTCTGATGGCGTTCGCGTTCAGACCGATGATGAAGCTTATAATGAAGATGGGGCTGAAAGCCGCCACCATCATCGACTGCACATTAGGCGTTGCGATTGTCATTGACTTCCTTATCATGATTATAATAACGTTCGTGACGGGCAGCGCGCCCGATTACTGGTCGATAAGCTGGTAATCTGCTCTGCAGCTTATCAAAAAAATTACAGTCAAAGGCATTTCGTCTTTTGTCAACCTCCAATGCAAGTGGACCCGCCGCAGTATGCGGCGGGTCCACGGCTTTCAGAGCGAATTTACAAAATCAAGTACTTCCTGCGGGTTCTTGTCGGGCGAAACGCCCGCCTTTGCGTAAACGACGTTGCCCTCGCCGTCTATTACGTAAGTCGTGCGTATCGTGCCGACGGTAACTTTGCCGTAAAGCTTCTTTTCGCCGATTGCGCCGTACGACTCGTGCACAGTTTTTTCGGGGTCGGAAAGAAGTATGAACGGCAGCGAGTTCTTTTCCCTGAACTTTTTATGCGAAGCCGCGGAATCCTTGCTTATGCCGACGACTTCCGCTCCCGCCGCCCTGAACTGAGAATACAGCGCGCCGAACGCGCACGCCTGGCGGGTACAGCCCGGAGTGCTGTCCTTGGGATAAAAATACAGCACGAGAGTTTTTCCGCGGAAATCGTTCAAAGAATACTGCCTGCCCTCATCGTCCGAAAGGGTGAAATCGGGGGCTTTTTCTCCGATAGTCAGCATATATGCCGCCTCCTTTTTTTATTTTTGCCCTCCTATTATAACAGCCTTGCAGCCTTATGTCAATACGCGGAAAAATCATAAAAAAAAGCCGTTGCCTGCGGCATATGCCGCAGGCAACGGCTTTTTCAGACTTAAAACAATCAATCAGTTGCGCTTTGATTTTTTAGCCGAAACAAGCCTGCCGATAAGCTTTGCAACTTCAGACACAACTATTATGCTGAGCGCCATTGCAAACACTTTGAGCCAGTCTATAATGTTCAGTCCGCCCGTCGTGTTGAACACTTCGCCGCCGAACTGCGTTATTATAATCTGAAGCACGAACGTGCCCGCAAATACCGCAAGCATTATGTGGTTGTGCAGAATGTTTCTGAATATGCTGGTGTTGCCGAGCTCCCTCGAGTTGAACGCATTGAACAGCTGGAAAAGCACGAACAGCGTGAAGATTGCCGCGCTTTCGTGGCCTTCCTCTATGGCGAGGAAGTTGAAGCTCTTCTGGAGCACGATTATAAGCACCATGAACAGTCCGTTCACCACAATTCTTAAAAGCATATCCTTTGTGACGATGCTCATATTTCTCGGCGTAGGATTTCTGTCCATAAGTCCCGCGCGCATGGGCTCGAGGCCGAGCGTTACCGCGGGAGGGCCGTCCATGATGAGGTTTATCCACAACATCTGCAGAGGCGAGAAAGGCGTGCCGACGTTGAGAATTACGCAAATCATTACTATGAGCACGGAAGAAAGGTTAACCGTGAGCTGGAACTGTATGAAGCGCTGGAAGTTTTCGTAAATGCCCCTGCCCCACTGCACGGCGGTGACAATCGTAGAGAAAGAATCGTCCAGAAGCACGATATCGCTCGCTTCCTTGGAAACTTCTGTACCCGTGATGCCCATAGCCACGCCTACGTCCGCATTCTTTATTGCGGGCGCGTCGTTTATGCCGTCGCCAGTTACCGCGACCACGTTGCCCTGCGCCTTAAGCGCCTTTACCACGCGCATCTTTATTACGGGGGTAGAACGCGCAATTACGCGTATTTTGGGGATAAGCGCAGAGAACTCTTCGTCCGAAAGGTTTTCCACATCCTTGGCCTCGACTGCTATATGTTCGTCGTCGAGTATGCCGAGCTGGGTTGCTATCGCCTTGGCGGTTATTATGTTGTCGCCCGTGAGCATCTTTATGTCTATGCCCGCATGGCGGCAGTGCTCTACGGCGGCGAATACGTCGGGACGGAGCGGGTCGGAAATTACCACAAAGCCGTCGAACGTCATTCCGCTTTCAACAAGGGCGCGCTCTTCGGTGAAGTTGTAACTTCTGTCAAGCGTGCGGTGAGCAAGACCTATTACCCTGCCCGCCTGAGCCTGATATCCCGCGATGGCCTGCTCTGCGGCAATTCTGTCCTCGTCGGGCATTACGCACATTGCAAGTATCTTTTCGGGGCTGCCCTTGGTGTAAGCCACCTGCTCGCCGTTCTCTTCTATGACGGTGGTCATATTCTTCGTCTCGGAAGAGAAGGGATAGCGGAACACCTGTCTGAATCCGCCGCGGACGGGGGCGTAGTCTACGCCCGACTTGTGCGCCGCAACGAGCATTGCGCACTCCGTGGGATTGCCGATAAATTCGGGAGTATCGCCCCTGAAATGTACGTCCGCAGTGGAGTTTACGCAGAAGTTCGTCATCATTGCGCAGCCTTTCGGAAGTTCGGAGGGAGCGAGATGAGTGTTGCCGAGCTGAATGTCGGTAACCGTCATGCGGTTTTCGGTGAGAGTGCCCGTCTTATCCGAGCAGATGACGTTTATGCAGCCTACCGTTTCGCACGCGACGAGCTTTTTGACAAGCGCGTTCTGTTTGGACATCTTTATGATGTTTATCGCAAGGGTTACCGCAACTATCGTGGGCAGACCTTCGGGAACAGCGGCAACGATAAGCACTATGCTGTCGAGGAAGGCGTCGGAGAAGAGCTGGAAAATGTGTATGGGCGTCATGCCATCGAACCCTGCAACGAGATACTCTATCGCCTGTATGACGAATATGAGCGCCGCGGCGACTGCTCCGAGCGTGGTTATGAGTTTGCCCAGCTTTGCAAGCTTTTCCTGCAGGGGAGTCGTGGACTTATCCTGATTGGTGAGCTCGCGCGCGATTTTGCCGAATTCGGTATGGTCGCCTACGCCCGTTACCACGGCCTTGCCCGAACCGCCCGTTATGAAGCAGCCCGAATAGAGCATGTTCTGCCTTTCAGCCACAGGCGTGTTCTCCGCTTCGCATACAAAGGAAGCGTCCTTGTGCACGGCCATGCTCTCGCCGGTGAGCGCGCTTTCGTCGGACATAAGCTGGGTGCTGTCTATAAGACGGCAGTCGGCGGGCAGTTTTGCGCCCGTTTCTACAAGAAGAATATCGCCTACCACGACCTCGAGCTGGGGAATCATTTTTACTTCGCCGCCGCGTATGACTTTTACGAGCGTATCTTCGCCTATTTTGGACAGAGCCTCGAAAGCTTTTGCGCTTCTGCCCTCCATCACTACGGTTATAGTAACCGAAAGCATGATGGCAACAAGTATGCCGATTACCTCATAAAACTCGCTTTCGCCCGTTGTTACTTCGTTGACGATGTTGACGGCAACGGTTATTACGAGCGCGACGAGAAGGATTATGAGCATCGGTTCGCACACGGCTTCCCATATTCGCCTTAAAACCGATTTGGGTTTTTCGCGGGTGAACTGGTTTTCGCCGTTTGCCGCGCGGCTTTGTTCGACTTCGGCTTCGGAAAGGCCGACGTCGGGATTTACGCCTTTTTCCGAAAGCACGTCGCGCGCGGACTGCATGTACTCCTTCATTAAAAACCTCCACTTTTAGTCTGCAATAAAATCCGGGAAAAATCACGCAGAAAAAAAATATCCGCAAGCCCTGTCGGCTTACGGTTGAATATAAAGACCCCGTATAGCCGCTTTTATGGATATACGTGAGTCTGGTAATTTGAGGCAGGCCAGGCGCAATGCCACGATGTTGGTTACTGCCTACGCGCCGCACGGCGCGCTTACTACTCCCCCACGGGATTTAATTGCATATAGATATTAACACACGGACAAAAAAATTGTCAAACGAAATAAGAACTTTTTTTGCATTAAAATTTTTATCGCGCGGCGGACATATGCGCATTGCGCGGCGGAAACACGCCGAGTTATTTACAGCGCTACACCCTGCCTTCCGTCCCGCTTAAACTCTGCGGCAGATATACGCGGATGAACTTTACCGCCTGAACGCAGTTCACGACGTACTTCACGCTCTTTTTTATAGGCTTATCCAGGCCGCTTGCAAGGTAAAAAGTGACTTTGCCGTAATTGAGATTGCCCGAATAAGCCCAGCCGTTCACAAGAAAGGCAAGTTTTGCGGGCGTGGCCTTTACATACACCACGTCGCGCGCGGCAAAATATTCGCGCGTGCCGTTTTTATGGCAAAGAACTATGAAGCCGTCCTCGCGGTAGGCTATCGTATACGGCGGCGCATTTGAACTTACGCTGACATCGGATATGGCGCGGCGGAAAACGAGGACGCACAAAACGCCGTCGGCTGCAATAAGCACGACGGTTATCGACCAGAAAAGCGCGGGGATATCCTGCAGAAAGAGCACGTTGAGCGCCTGAACCAGCACGATGAGAAAAATATTTATGAGGATTGCAAGAAACACCGAACCGGTGATCGCCTCGTTTTTGTTGATTGTCACCCTGCCCGCAAGCGGGGTAAGCTTTATGCCGTCCTCTGTCATTCCAGCCTCAACGAAGTTACATTACGGGTATAATTTTATCACCGCCGCGGCTATATGTCAAACGGCGGAATTAAATAAAAATTACCACAATTTTTGCATAATGCGCGTTCCGGGGCGCGTTTTTGCACCCAAAAACGCGCCCCGGAACAAATTTTTAATCTTGTTGCGTTCAAAAAATAAAAAATGCGGAAAGAAATTCAAACTTTTGCCTTTCCGCAAACAAATAAAGCCGCCCCTTATACGGCTTTTACCACATTCATGAGCGTTGTCACGCCCTGCTCTTCAAGCCTGTCGTATAATTCTTCTTTTACGTTGACCATCGTAAGATCCGAACTCCCGAGCTTCTTTTTTGTGGAAAGAAGAAGCATGAGCCCCTCGTTTGCAAGGCGGTCTACCCCGCCGAAATCTACGGTAAGTTTTTTGACCCCGTCGAGATTGTTCTTCAAAAACGCCTCGGTTTCAGGTACGCATTCCGCGCACATATCGCCTTCGAGCCACAAGTAAAGATTTTCACCTTCCCGTCTGCTTTTTATTTCCATTCACACCTCCGCGGCGCATCTTTATTTTGCCGCCGCAAACCTTGAAAAAGCTATGTTAATATAAACCAATTGCGCCCGTTTGTCAACCGTTTTGCAATAAAACAGTACAGCCATTGCAAAAATTACGACGCAATCCGACAAAAAAATCTGCGAAGCGTGCCAATCCACGCGCACGCGCGCGACCTTTTATACGCGCGCTCCGCGCCCCCGTGCGCATATATTGCAGGTAGCACAAAATACATTTTTTTGCCTATTTTTTTTGATTTGCCTATTGACAAACTGATTTTTGATGCTATAATGAAAGTACAAAAAAGATAAAAACAAACAAAAAATGTTAGCGCTAAACATTTTAACGAATAAACTAAAAGAGGTTAAAGATGAAGTTCAAGTAGCCCCGAAAGGGGGTCAATGTTATACCGCAGAGCGGACAGCTTAAAGCGAACCGCCCGTTAAGATATAAATTGAATAGCAAAGCAAGGAGGTAAAAGAAAAATGACGAAAAGGAAATTTTACTTCTGCAAAGCTACTACGTATGCAAGGAGGGTAGTCCAATGAACAGCGTTACCCGGGAGACCTTATTCTGAAAACACGGTTTTAATTTCGCAGGGATTTGAATCGGGTTTCAGAAATCGGGTCTGAAAGCCGCCGAGCCGCAAGGAAG
The DNA here is from genome assembly GCA_944368065.1 of uncultured Clostridia bacterium. Classification (GTDB taxonomy): domain Bacteria; phylum Bacillota; class Clostridia; order Christensenellales; family Borkfalkiaceae; genus Coproplasma. Next base: position 25,814 of record CALVWV010000049.1, read on the forward strand.
ATAAGCCGCGCGGGGCAATCCCGAACAATTTTTAAAGTAAAATTTCAGACGACCGCAACCGGATGGAGATATTCGGATGAAGAATTTTAAAGACCCTGAAAGAAGGGATTTTCAATTCCGGATAAGAAGATTCTGACGGACGGGGAATTCAAGATAATTTGCCCGATTATTAAAATTTGAGCGCGGAAGCGAGAGATTGAGCGATAAACTTTGCAAAGGTTTGCTTCACTCCCCTTAGAAGCCTTAAAGCGAGAACGCAAGTAAGACGCGACGGAAGAAAGCTAAGAGATTCTACCTGTATGGCGTTTGCCGCAAGTGCATATAAAGCACCGTAAAAAAAGCGGAAGCGGGTCTCGAAATTAAAATTTAATAACTTTGAAAACAATACCTGCGCAGATGTAATTGCGCAGGTTTTTGTGCCCAAGCTGCCGAATAACGGGGCGAGGCGCGCATCCCCCCACCGCTCTGACGTATGCGGATTCAGCCGAGCGAACGGCACGAAAAATATATTTGCACGGAAAAAGGCAAAAAGTTGCGCCGATTGTAGAACGACTGCGGGCGGACGGCAAGATTTACTCCACCCGGATCATCGCGCGAAATAGTTTTACAAAAAGCGGATTAGCGGTACGGCGCACGGGCTATATTTTTCCGAAAGTGCGGAAAATATCCGCAGAACGCGCATATTATGCGCCACTTAAGCACTAACCGTTGTGAAACGGCTATTCCATGAACAGAAATTCTCACAGTACGGGTTTTAATAAGCCCTGCCGCATAAAGACGGCTGCAAAACAAAAGGTGAATGCGCAGTGCGGAAACGGAAGCGCTGCGGGCAATCGGGAAGCCCGCTGAAATCCGCACAGTTTTATCGGGGTATATAGTCCTGGCGGGATAGTTCTCCTCCCGCCACGGAATGACTGGTCTGTGTAGAGGTATCCCCCGCGGGATGTAAATCCCGCGGGGGATACTGATTTTTTATTATTTAATCTAAACTTTAAACGTTGCCGAATTGCATTTATGCAAACAACAAGTCGCGCGGAATTTTTTCCGCGCGACTTGTTTACATTCAATTTGTTTATGCAGCAATAAGTATCAGATTTACGCGCATTCCTGCGCGCTCAGTCCACGATGCCTTTTTCCAGCTCGTCCAGCGTAAGCGAAAAAGCCGGAATAAATTTTTCCATGAAGTAATCGACCGCGGGCATTTTGCGGGATACAATATCGTCCTTTATGCTCTTTTCCGCCTTTTCAAACTCAGTGTTGCCGCAGCGGCGCTCTTCAAGGCACTTGATGTATGCAGAAAGTCTGTCCGCCGCCTTCACTATCCTCCACTCCTCGCTATTTGTATCGGGCTTGACAAACGGCGACAGCTCCTCTTCGAGCTCGGGCGGGAGGGTAGCCAGAAGCTTATCGCAGGCGACGCTCTCTATATCCTTGTACGCGCCCGTAATCGAGCGGTTGAAATACTTTATGGGCGTAGGCAGATCGCCCGTGAGCACTTCGGAACACTCGTGATACATCGCATAGAGCACGCACTTTTCCGCATCCGTCTTTCCGCCGAAAAGCTTGTTGTTTATAACGGCGAGCGCGTGGGCGATAAACGACACCTGCTGGGAATGCTCCATTATATTTTCTTCGCGGACGGAGCGCATGAGCGACCAGCGCTTTATATACTTCATTCTGTCCATAAAGGCATAAAAATTATACGACATAAAAATTAACTCCCGCGCGCAGATTAAAAGGCGCGCTGCAACAGCTGTATTTATATATAATGCAGCGCGAGCACGCGCGCAAGCTTTACAAAATAAATTATAATACATTTTGCATTCAAATTCAATTGACTTAAACGTTGTTTTGCCATATAATTTTTTTAAGTTGCAGGCAAAGCACTGCGGCAATTTCAACAAATAAATACCGTCGGGGGTGTCCGCTGTGTGCGGGCTGAGATTATACCCTTTGAATCGGCAAGGTAATGCTTGAGCGATAGTACAAAGACCATATAATTGGGTCGCTTTTCTTTATTTATGCGCGGTAAAGACAAAGCGGCTTTTTTCTTTTCGGCGGTAAAAGGAGGAATTTTTATGAATTTTTCTATGCTGGCATTCAAAGACCTTTTAGGCGACGCAGTTAACTATTTCGCCAACTTTCAGACGGCGACTGACGGTTGCCGCACGGTAATGCTCTGGGTAGCAATCGCGCTTATTCTCGCATTCATAGCAGCAAAAATCGCGCTCAGATGCACGGCTCCCAAAGTTGCAGAAGGCGAAGAAGTAAAGGACGCAAGGCAGTCCAAATTAAACAAAACAGCGCTGTTCGTTGCGCTCGGCTATGCCGTTGCGGCGATTGTGGTGTTCACAGTATGCTACTTCAACGATGTAAGCACGGGCGAAGAAAGCCTTGTTCCCATAACCTTCTATCCCCTTCTCGTTTTCCTTGCCGTTTCCATAGCGGGAGGAATTGCGGTAGCATTCAAGCCTCTGAAGCTTGTAAAAATAATAGCTGCAAGCGTTTCCGCCGCCGCGCTCGTTGCGGCGATAATCTGCCTTATAGTTTACTACGCTTCCGGCGATGCGGCTGAATGGAACTGGGTTTCCGAAGACCAGGTCGAACAGGCAGGTTTGTACGTAAGCGCAATTATTCTTCTTGCGATAATAGTTGCCGTGGCGTTCATCACGGACAGAACCAAAGGCTTCGACACGCGCGCCATAACTTTCGGCGGCATATGCATAGCGCTTTCCTTCGCGCTCTCCTACATAAGGATAATACACATGCCCATGGGCGGTTCGATAACGCTGGCTTCAATGCTTCCCCTCATGCTCTACAGCTATATGTTCGGCTGCAAAAAGGGACTTGTCGCTGGCATTATTTACGGCGTGCTTCAGGCAATACAGGACCCCTGGCTTCTGCACCCCGCACAGTTCGCGCTTGACTACATAGTAGCTTTCATGGCGATAGCGCTTACCGGATGCTTAAGGAACGTTGCCTCACTCAAAGGCAAAATGCGCACGCAGTTTACTTTAGGCGCAATAATAGCGGGCGTATTAAGGTATGTATCGCACTATTTTTCGGGCGTGTTCGCGTTCGGCATGTTCGGCGCAGACTATGCCGAAGAATACGGAATTTCCGCGCTTGCAAACCCCTACTTCTATTCGTTCGTATATCAGACGATGTATGTAATCCCCGAAATGATTATAGTGATAGTCGTGGGCGTGCTTCTTCTTTCTTCCGCAAACATGCGCAGGCAGGTATTGCGCTACGGCGAGTATGAAAAGACCGCCGAAAGCGTAGCAACCGACGCGATAGCGGCATAACCATAAAACATAAAAACGCGGATTTTTCGCGCTTTGAAATATTTACGCGCAGAACGGGGCGCCATGCACAGCATGGCGCCCCGTATTTTTATAAATATGCAACTATCCGCACGCGGCAAACTGCAGAATGTCCACCAGCACGGCAAAACCTAAAATCAGAATAAAGCCCGCGGCGTGGATTGCCGCCTCTATCTTTCTGGGCACGGGCTTTCTGAATATCCACTCTATAAGGCAGAAAACCACCTTGCTTCCGTCCAGCGCGGGAATGGGCAGAAGGTTGAATACCGCAAGATTGACCCCTATATATGCCGCAATTTCCAGAAAACTCTGCACGCTCTGCGTGGCAAGCTGGGATGTAAGTTTGATTGTAGTTACGGGCCCGCCCATTGCGCTTAAACCGATGTTGCCCGTTAAAAGCTCGCCCAGCACCCTGAAAATTGTACCCGCAATTTCAAAAGAGTACGCAAATGCGCGGCCTATGCTGTCGAACACGGGGAAGCGGTAGCTCGCAGTGCCTATCTGCCAGTAATAGTTGCCGTCCTCTTTAAGTTCGGTATCAACGCCGAGCGCGCTCCACAGCTTTGACGTGTCGGCAGAATTTTCAAAATCGCAGTCGCCGCGTAGGGTTACGTTTATTTCCGTAACTTTTCCGCCGCGTTCGACGGTGAACGCTACCCAATCGCCTTCGGCTTTGCCCGAAAGCGCTTCCATGAGGTCGGTCGTGAGGTAAACCCCTCCGCCGTCCGCTTCCAGAATTATATCCCCCGCCGCAAAGCTGTTCATTGCGGTATATCCTTCGGGATAAGTCACTCCGTTTACCTGAATTACCGTCTGACCGAACGCAAGGAAACAGATAATAATTAAAATTACAGCCGTGACATAATTCATGAGCGCGCCGGAGATAAGCACTATTATGCGCTTCCACGGCGGCTTGGATGTAAAGCCTTCTTTTGAAGCGAGCGAGCCTTCGCCGCTTACCCCGCCATTCAAGACCGTTCCGCCTTTATTACTTTCCTCGCCGTCCTCGCCCGCAAAAGCGCAGTAACCGCCAAGCGGCACGGCGCGCACGGAAAAAACTTCGCCCGATTTTTTGCTCTTGCGCTTGAAGAGCGCGGGACCGAAGCCTACGGCAAACTCGTTTATTTTAAAACCGAGCGCCTTTCCCGCCGCATAATGCCCGAATTCGTGTACGGTTATCATGGCGAGCAATATTAAAACGGCGAGAAGCACCGCTCCTATGCCGCTTAAAACGGACGATACCGAAAGTAAATTCATTTGCCCCCTTGCCTGCATTTACAATTTATTATGAGGAGCGCGCGCCCGCGCTATGCGCGGGCGCGCGCATAATTTTTTATGTAACTTGTTTTACGCGAGCTTTGATATGAGCTCTTCGGCTCTGAGCCTTGCGCTGCGGTCAACTTCGGTGAGCTGTTCAAGGCTGCGCACGCTCTGCCTGTTTTCCGACTGCACGACGCCGTCCGCCACGCGGAAAATATCGGTAAACTTTATTTTTTCCGAAAGAAAGGCGCGGACAGCCACTTCGCCCGCGGCATTCAGCGCGCAGGGCAACGTTCCGCCTGCCCTTCCGCAAGCCTTTGCAAGCGAAAAACAGGGATACCTGCCCTCTTCGAGCGGTCTGAATTCGAGCGAAAGCAGCTTTGTGAAATCGAGCTCCGCGCCTTTGAGCCGTTCGCGGACGGGACAGGACAGCGCAAGCTGTATGGGAAGTTTCATCGTAGGACAGGAAAGCTGGGCAAGCACCGCTCCGTCTGAAAATTCCACCATGGAATGCACTATGCTCTGCGGGTGCAGAACCGCCGTAATTTTATCGTAGTCAGCGCCGAACAGGTGGTGCGCTTCTATCACTTCGAACCCCTTATTTAAAAGGGTTGCGCTGTCTATGGTAATCTTTGCGCCCATATTCCACGTAGGGTGCTTAAGCGCCATCTGCGGAGTTACGTTTTCAAGCTCTTTTTGCTCAAGGTCGCGGAATGCGCCTCCGCTGGCTGTTATTATAAGGCGCCTGAAGGGCGCGCCGAGGTCGAAGCCGAGGCACTGCCATATTGCAGAATGCTCGCTGTCTACCGGCATAATGGCTACGCCCTTGCTCTTTGCGAGCGGAATTATAAAATCGCCGCCGCACACAAGCGTTTCCTTGTTGGCGAGCGCAAGCGTTTTGCCCGCGTTTATAGCCGCCGCGGAATACTTGAGCCCGGCAAAGCCGCCCGCCGCAACGAGGACAACATCCGCTTTTTCATAAGACGCCGCTGCAAGCGCGGCGCTTTTTCCTCCGCAGAACTTTGTTTCTGCGGGCACTTCCGCTATCTTTTCCGCCGCCGCGGAGTCGGCAAGCGCGGCGTACTCCGGCTTTATGAGCGCAAGCTGCTTTTCAAAGAGAGCGTAAGAGCTGTCCGCCGCCATCGCTACTATTTTAAACTTATCGGGATTTTCAAGCGCGACTTCAATGGTCTGTCTGCCTATGCTGCCAGTGCTGCCGATGAGCGCAATATTTTTCATGTAAGCTCCTTGCGGGCACGGCGTGGCTAAAAATATTATACCCCGACGCCCGCGGAATAATGACTTTATTACGGTAAAAATGACTTTATTATAGCAAAAAAGTTTCCGCACGCGGCGGAAACTTGTATCTGAACGCGGCGCGGAGCAAATCAGCCCGCACATATGCCGCATTTACGCGAGGAACAAAAAGGAAATAAATACTACTATGCCCGCAAACAGCGTGCCGTCGAAACGGTCCATAACGCCGCCGTGACCGGGAAGAAGTCTGCCCATATCCTTTACGTTGCAAGCCCTTTTTACGGCGCTTTCGAAGAGGTCGCCGAACTGCGTTGCCACAGATACGGCAAAGCCTATTACGATTGCCGCCGCCCAGCCGGGCAGGGGCGAAGAGATTACAACTTTTCCGCCGAGCACCACAAAGAGATAGTATGCCGCAACGGCGCCTATTATGCCGCCAATAAGTCCGCCGACAGCGCCGATTACAGTTTTGTTGGGGCTTACGTGAGGCGCAAGCTTTAAAGGAAGCCTTTTGCCGAGCGCCATTCCGATAAGATATGCGCCCGCGTCCGTGAAAGGTACGCTGATAAAGAGCACAAGCATTGCCAGCATGGAGTTGTTATCCATGTGGTTTACCGCCGAGAGCACAACCGTAAGAAGGCCGACGTAAAGAAGCGTAAAGAGCGAAAAGAGCGTGCTTTTGAGGTCCGAACGGGAATGGTCAGCAACAAACAGAACGCAGATTACGACCGCGCCGAAACCGAGCGCGTCCGCCGCGCCGAGCCAGCCTTCGCCGAGAAGCATGGCAAAAAGTGTGAAAAGCGGAACGGCAAGCGCGGAAAAAGTTATTGTAACCGCGCGCTGCAATACAGACACGCCGCCGTAAGCGCGGATGAGTTCAAACGCGCCTATAGCCGCAATCGCGCAGAAAAGCGCGTCGAACAGCAGTGAGCCGAGCCCGTCGGGAATAAGCCACTTGCCCGCGCACAGCGCTATTACCGCAAGCACATAGACGGTGCTTGTTATACTTCTTACTTTCATCTTGAAAAAATCCTTTTAAAGTTATATATCCGCGGGCTTACGTAAAGCGCGCCGCGCGGATTATTTTTTTGCTTATTATGTTTTGCCTGAGCGCCTTATATTTTTCCGAAGCGGCGGGTGCGCCGCGAAAATTCCTTTATCGCTTTATCGAACTGCTTATTGTCGAAATCGGGGAAAAGCACGTCTGAAAAGTAGAGCTCGGCGTATGCCGCCTGCCATAAAAGGAAATTGGATAAGCGGATTTCGCCGCCCGTCCTTATTATAAGGTCGGGGTCGGGAATATCCGCCGTATACAAAAGCTTGGCAAAACTTTTTTCTGTAACCTTGCCGCCGAGTTCCGCAGCAAAGTTCGCCGCGCGCACAATCTCTGCACGGCTGCCGTAGTTTACCGCAAAAACGACGGTAAAAGGCGCGTCTGAGGGCGAACGCGAGCACACGCGCGATATTTTATCCGCCACGTCCGCGGGGAGTGCGGATATATCGCCTATGACGCGCACGCCTACGTTTTCGCCGATAAGCTTAGGCGCGTAATCTTCGAAATATTTTCTGAAAAGGGTAAAAAGCCCCTCAAGCTCCTCTTTGGGGCGCGAAAGATTTTCGGTTGAAAGCGCGTACAGCGTGAGGTACTTCACCCCCGATTCGCGGGCGTACTCCACAAGCTTTATTATGCGCTTCATGCCGGCATCGTGACCTGCGGAACGCGGCAAAAGCCGCTTCTTTGCCCACCTGCCGTTGCCGTCCATTATTATGCCCACGTTTACGGGCAGAGCAGACTTTTCCGCCATATTATACGGTCATTATTTCCTTTTCTTTTTCGGATACCGCCGCGTCAATCTTTGCAACGGCTTCGGTTACCTGCTTTTCCACGTCCTTTTCGCAGAGCGCGTATTCGTCCTCGGAAAGCGTTTTGTCTGTTTTGAGCTTTTTGAGCGCGTCCATTGCCTCCCTGCGCACGTTGCGCTGGGCAACCTTGGCGTCCTCGCCCATCTTCCTTATCTTTTTAACGAGTTCCTTTCTGCGCTCTTCGGTGAGCTCGGGGAATACAAGGCGTATAACCTTGCCGTCGTTGGTGGGGTTGAGGCCTATATCGGAAACCTGTATAGCCTTTTCGATAGCCTTTAAAATGGACACGTCCCAGGGGGAAATGACGAGGCACCTGCCCTCCTGCACGGAGATGTTGGCCGTCTGGTTAACGGGCGTAGGCGCGCCGTAATAATCTACCATCACCCTGTCGAGTATGTGGGGATTTGCCCTGCCTGCACGGATTACAGAGTAGTCCTCTTTGAGGACGCTCACCGTTTTGGAGAGCTTGTCGTCCAGAACGAGCATAATTTCTTCAACCTGTTCGTTATCTATCATAAAAATTGCTCCTTAATTATTATCTATAAGCGTGCCGATTTTTTCGCCGCAGACCGCCTTTACAATGGAATTTTCCTCGTCGAGCCCGAAAGCAAGCACGGGAATGTTGTTTTCCATGCACATTGTGGCGGCGGTGGCGTCCATCGCCTTGATGCCGTCTTTGATTATGTCCAGGTAGTTGAGGTGGTCGAACTTTCTGGCATTGGGATTGAGTTTGGGGTCGCTGTCGTAAATGCCATCTATATTCTTGGCCATGAGAAGAACGTTAGCCTGAATTTCGCACGCGCGCTGTGCGGCAGCCGTATCCGTCGAGCAATATGGATTGCCCGTGCCGCACGCCATTATAACCACCCTGCCCTTTTCAAAATGATGAAGAGCCTTGCGGAGGATGTAAGGTTCGGCTACGGAAGTCATTATAAGCGCCGTCTGCACTCGCGTGGGTATGCCGCGCTGTTCTATGGCGTCCATCATTGCAAGCGAGTTCATTACCGTGGCGAGCATGCCCATATGGTCGGCCGTGGTACGGTCCATATGCGTACCCTGCCTGCCGCGCCAGAAGTTGCCGCCGCCGATGACAAGCGCCACTTCCACGCCCATCTTTTTTATCGCGACTATCTGGTCGACCACGCGCGCTATCACCGCTTCGTCCAGTCCGTGTCCCTTAGGGCCGGCAAGCGCCTCGCCCGAAAGTTTTATAAGCACTCTTTTGTATTTGGGTTGCATAAGCTTTCAGCACCTCGCATATTTTAAATCCACTTGCTAAATTATACCATATGCGCGGACGGATTACAATACCTGGCGCGCAAATACTTTTGTTTACAGGCAAAAAATCAGGCGGGAAAAAACATTCCCCGCCGCAATTTTTCAGTGCGCGGCGCCCGATAAAAGCGATTCCGCTTCTTTAAGGCACTCTTCAACTTTTTTACTGTATATATCCACGCCGAAACCGGGGTTTTCGGCGTCGTCTGCAATATCAATTTTGCGCATTCTCCACTTTTCGCGCAGGCAGCTCCAAACCACCGTGAGTACGGCGCCGACAACAGCAGCCACCCAGCCGCCTATCGCAAGGAAAAGTTCGGATGTCTGGAGTCCGCTCACGACGAGCGCGACGCCTGCGCCCATAATTATTATGCCGCAGATGAGTATCGCAAGGAGCGCCACACGGCGCTTTTTCCTGACCTCGGGGGGAATGCCGCCCACTTTTCTCGCCTGCTCGCACAGGCTGTCGACCTCAGCTTCGAGCTCGGCAAGCCGACCGCTCGCCGGCATATGTTCGTCGCGCTGAAGCATTATAACTGAATATTTTACGCCGTGTTCCTCGTGTTCCGATATGCTCACCACCGTATAACCGAGACGACGGTACCTGTCTAAATACGCGTCCTTATATACGCTTTCAATCTTTAACTGTTTCATCTTTTTCTACTCAGTACCTTATCCATAATATGCTGAAAAGATACTTCTACGATTAAATTATAGCACCGAAGACAAAAAAATACAACAATATTTTATTATTTTGAAGCAAAATAGGCGGTGAATTGCGTTAAATAAGGCATATGTGCCCTCCTTTTTATAAAAAATAATCAATTATTCAAACGCCGCCGTTTTAAAATAAAAGCAAATTGCCCCGCACATATACCGCATTTATACGCTTTTTCAGGCTGCTTACGCACGAGGAAAGAAGTTTTGCGGATAAAAATAAATTTATGCAACCATAAAAAAACTGCGGCGCGAATTTGCGCCGCAGCGATTATTTTTTTAAGCTTAGTCCTTCTTCATGGCGGCAACCTGTTTTGCCACTTCTTCGGAAAGGTCCTCGCTCTTCTTCTCAAGGCCTTCGCCCATTTCATAGCGGACGAACTTGTTTACCTTGAACTGCTTTCCGATAACTTCGGCAACGGTCTTGGAATCGTCCTTTACGAAAGGCTGGAGCATGAGGCAGTTTTCGGAATAGAACTTGCCGAGCTTGCCCATTACTATCTTTTCAAGAATTTCCTTGGGCTTCTTGGCGTTCTTTTCGTCGTTCTGCATCTGAACGAGCATTATTTCCTTTTCCTTTTCGATAACGTTTGCGGGAACTTCCTCTTTTACGATATAGGAAGGACGGGAAGCTGCTATCTGAAGAGCTACATCGTGAAGAGTTTCTTCGCTGCCGGGCTGAACGTCGAGAGCTTCAACCATAACGCCTACCTTGCCGCCCATGTGGATGTAGGTTTCGATTTTGCCCGCGGTTTCTATGATTTCAAACCTGCGGATGGAAATCTTTTCGCCTATAACGGCAGTCTGGGAAGTGATGAAGTCTTTTACGGTGCCGTCGCCCATGGGGCATGCGTTGAGCGCTTCAACGTCTGCGGGCTTGCATTCCGCAACTACTTTTGCTACGGAATCAACAATGCCGTGGAACTTTTCGCCCTTGGATACGAAGTCGGACTCGCAGTTGATTTCAAGAAGAACGCCGGTGTTGCCCGTAACATATGCGCCAACAACGCCTTCTGCGGCAATGCGGCCTTCCTTTTTAACTGCTTTGGCTATGCCGCGCTCCCTTAAAAGCTCGGCTGCCTTTTCCATATCGCCGTCTGCATCCTGCAAAGCCTTTTTGCAGTCGAGCATGCCGGCGCCGCTCTTTT
>CALVWV010000050.1 GCA_944368065.1 uncultured Clostridia bacterium
TAAGAGCCAAAATAACCCTTGAGTGCACCGAGTGCAAGAACAGGAATTACGACAGTTTCAAAAATAAGCGTAACGACCCCGACAGGCTTACCATGTCCAAGTACTGCCCTTTCTGCAAAAAGCACACTGAGCATAAGGAAACCAAGTAAGTTTTCTTAAAAAATATACGGCGCTTAAAAAGCGCCGCGCGATAAAGCGCCGCACCCAAAAGGCGCTTTCAAGAGGTTAATTTATGGCGGCATCAAACAAAAACGACGTTAAAAAGCCCAACATATTCGTCCGCATGGGCAGAAAACTCAAGGAAACCTTTTCCGAACTCAAAAGGGTGACGTGGCCCACATTCCCCAAGGTATTAAAATCCACGGGCGTGGTTCTCACGGTCGTTCTCGTGTTCCTCGTAGTGGTTACGGGCATCAATTTCGGTCTGCAGGCACTTCTGGACCTCGTTACAAATATCGGAGCGTAAAGCCATGGCGGATATGACTCAGCCTTGCTGGTATATCCTTCATACCTATTCCGGCTACGAGGCTATGGTGAAGGACAGCCTTGAAAGGCTTATTGAAAACAACAATCTTCAGACGCAGATTTTCGATGTGAAAATCCCTATGGAGACAACCATAGAGGAAAAGAACGGCAAGCGCAAGCTTGTCGAGCGCAAGCTGCTTCCCTGCTACGTCTTCATAAAGATGATATATTCCAACCAGCTGTGGTACTGGGTAACCAATACGCGCGGCGTTACGGGTTTCGTCGGTCCTCAGGGCAGACCTATCCCCATGAAGGAAGCGGAAATACGCAAAATGCGCCTTGAAGAAGTCGCCGTAAACGCCGACTTTGCCGTCGGCGACAGGGTCAGCATAGACGCAGGCCCCCTCGAAGGTTTCGAAGGCACCGTAAAGGAGCTCAACGATACCGCTCAGAAAGCGCTTGTAAACGTAGAGCTTTTCGGCCGCAATACGGACGTGGAAGTGGAGTACATCCAGATAAGAAAGCTGGAGACCCCTTCGGAGAACTGATCAGCCTTTAAGGCCGCAAAAATTGCGGCATAATGAAATTGCGCGGCACATATGCGCGAACCAAAGGCAAAAAAGGGTCAGTAAAGCGCGCGCGAGCGCGCTGTAAAATCAATAATAATGTCGCGTAAAGCGAAGTATATCCGCTTTTACGGACGGTATTATAAAATCGCCGAATAAAGTTTTTGCTTCGGGCAGAAAATTTTCAGCGAGCTTTCAGTGGGAGAGCGCGTTAAATACACATTTTCATGGCGCGTTTCGTCAGTACCACATAGGAGGACTTTTATTTATGGCAAAAAAGATTACCGCTGTAGTAAAGTTGCAGCTTCCTGCCGGCAAGGCCACCCCTGCGCCCCCCGTAGGTTCAACCCTCGGCCCTCACGGCATCAACATTCCCGGTTTCACCAAGGAATTCAACGCAAAGACTGCGGATAAGGCCGGCCTTATCATTCCCTGCGTAGTTACCATCTATCAGGACAGAAGCTTCACCTTCGTTCTCAAAACGCCCCCTACGCCCGTGCTTATCAAAAAGGCGCTCGGCATAGATACGGCAAGCGCCCGCCCCAACAGGGACAAAGTGGGCAAGCTTACCAAGGCTCAGGCTGAAGAGATAGCTAAGACCAAACTGCCCGACCTCAACTGCTCTACCTTAGAGGCAGCCGTAAGCATGGTAAAGGGCACCGCGCGCTCCATGGGTGTTACCGTAGAAGAGTAAGCGCATTTTTGAACATGTGGGAGAGGGGACTAAAAACATAAAAAAGTCGAACCCCTCGGAAGTACCACACGGAGGATTATTAAAATAATGAAAGTCGGCAAGAAGTACGCAGAAAGCGTTAAATCTTACGATCATTCCAAGGCATACGAACCCGCAGAGGCCGTAAACCTCGCACTTTCCACCGCTAAAGCAAAGTTCGATGAAACTATCGAACTTCACGTTCGTCTCGGCGTAGATCCCCGCCAGGCAGACCAGCAGGTGCGCGGCGTTCTCGTGCTCCCCAACGGCACAGGTAAAACCAAGAAAGTGCTCGTTATAGCAAAGGGCGAAAGGGCAGACGCAGCTGCAGCGGCAGGCGCTGATTTCGTCGGCGCAGAAGAGACCATTCAGCGCATCCAGCACGAAAACTGGTTCGATTTCGACGTTATGATTACCACTCCCGACATGATGGGCGTAGTTGGTCGTATCGGTCGTATCCTCGGCCCCAAGGGACTGATGCCCAACCCCAAGTCGGGTACCGTTACCATGGACGTAGCCAAGGCCGTCAAGGAAGTTAAAGCAGGTAAAGTTGAATACCGCCTCGACAAAACGGCTATCATTCACTGCCCCATCGGCAAGAAGTCGTTCGGCGCCGATAAGATTGCCGAAAACTTCAACGCGCTTATGGACGCAATCGTAAAGGCTAAGCCCGCAGCCGCTAAGGGTCAGTATATCAAGAGCGTTACCATCACCTCCACGATGGGTCCCGGCGTAAGAGTTAACTACAACAAGGGTTAATCTGCAAGCGGAAAGTTTTCCGCACCATACAAAAAATATCAGGCGACGGATTTTTTCGTCGCCTTTATTTTTATCGAAAAGCTGCGCGGCATAAATTGCCGCGCAACTTTTTTTGCCTTTTTTTTGCGTGTTTTATGCCCCCCCCTCGCCAATTATAAGTTTGGCGCAAATCTTCTTAATCAATCTGCGTCATGCTGCTTGCCTCAAGTCTGCAAAAAGCCAATTGCCCAGCACATATGCCGCAAATAACGCGTATTTTTCCCTATATAAGTGCGCCGCAGCCTGCTGTCGCAGCACAAGTTTTTAACTCCGCGGCGGCGTTTTTTTTATGCCGCCGCGGCAACACTTTTATTCCTGAACCTGCCTGTCGCTTATAATTTTACCGCTTATTTCTGTTTTTGAGTTAAAATAAACTGTCTGAAATATAACGCGATATAAGTGAAATTATAATTATATTGAGCGCGCGCACGTGCGCGCGCGTAACCCCAAGCAAACGCGTTTGTTAAAAACGCAATGTTTATGTTAGCTGTTGTATTTTATCACTTCGTGCAGATGTAATTTGTGCTCAAAAAATGCAAGTTATGCATAAAAGTTGAGAACGTGCGCCACCTTATGCTATGTTGTGTTTACGATAAAAATTTACTTACAGGAGGGTAAATAATGTTAAAAGCTTCAAAATCGAAGAGATCGGCTCGCTTTGTCGCTGCAACACTATCGGCGGCTTTGTTGCTGAGCAGTCTTGCAGTTGCGAACGTATCTTTCGTAAATGCGGCTGAGGGGGATCCGCTTTATACTTCCGATTACTCAAGTAAAAAGGAAGCGGTGGATGCAGGACTTGAACTTAACGAAAAGATTGCCGAAGAAGGCATGATCCTCGTTAAAAACGAGGCAAACGCACTTCCCGTCAAGACGGGCACGGCAGGCGCCAAAGTAACCGTATTAGGTTTTGCAGGCGTTTCGCCTAATGCAGGCGCGAGCGCCAACGGCGGCGACTCTTCCGCGGGCTCAGCGATAGCGCTTGAAAACATATACGGCAGCCTTGAAAAAGCCGGCTACAAGCTCAATCCCAGCGTTAAAAAGGCGTATGAGGACTGGCTTGCGCTTAAGGACGGCGAAGGCAAGGCTCTGGCTACGTCCGATTCAGCCATAGCAAAACTTTCGGGCGACAATTCGTTCGCTTCCAAGTCTGCGGGCTGGGCTACGGACAACGCGGAATATGACGACGCGGTATTCGTAGTTCTCTCCAAGGGCGCAAACGCCATAGGCGGCGAAGCCGGACAAAGAGTTCATTCCCTCCAGCTCGACAAAGAGCAGCTCGACCTCGTCGATTACGCGACCGAAAACTTTGATAAAGTAATAGTTCTCGTAAACAGCTGCACTCCTTTAGAGCTTAAGGCTATACAGGACAATGCAAAGGTAGATGCAATACTCATGACCGGCGAGCCCGGCGACAACGGCTTTGCGGCTCTCGGCAGAGTTCTCAACGGCGAAGTCAATCCCTCCGGTCGCATGACCGATACGTGGGCGGCAGACTTCACAAAGAACCCTTCTTATGTAAACTTCAACGTACTCGGCGATTCCAACGCGTGGGCTGCTGACGGTACCGGCCTCGAAGTCGGCTACTCCAAGTACACGGTAGACGGCAAAGAAGTTGATACGTGGTCGGTAGGCTATGAAGAAGGCATATACGTAGGTTACCGCTGGTATGAAACGGCATATACCGAAATAGGCGCAGGCAACTATCTTCCCACCGGCTATACGCAGGCAGACGCAGAGAAGTGGTACGACGACAACGTTGTATATCCCTTCGGTTACGGCCTTTCCTACACCTCTTTCAAGTGGGAAGTAACCCCCGTAAAGGCGGCAGGAGCAATGGCTGCCACCGATACCCTTTCCTTCGACGTAAAGGTAACCAACACAGGCACGGCTGCCGGCAAGGAAGTAGTTCAGCTTTACTACTCCGCGCCTTACACCGAAGGCGGAATTGAAAAATCGGCGGTAAATCTCGGCGATTTTGCAAAGACCGACATTCTTCAGCCCGGCAAGAGCGAGACCGTTACGTTAAGCATAGACGTCCAGGATATGGCTTCCTACGACTACAAGACGGATAAGACGTACGTTCTCGACAGCGGCGACTACACCATAAGCATTGCCAAGAACGCGCACGAAGCTGCAGCCGGCACCGGCTCTGATTATAACTATAATCTTGCAGCAAAAACTCTTTGCGATACCGCAGTTACGGGCAACAAGATAACCAACCAGCTTGACGACGTTACCGAAGGTTTCGAAGAGCAGTACAATGGTCTTTCCCGCGCGGATTTCGCAGGCACGATGCCCGATCCCGCAAAGAAGAACATAGCCATAACTGCCGATGAGTATGCCGAATTCAAGTTCGAGAACGGCGACTATGACGCAAATTATACCGAAGCTCAGCTCGAAGACCTCAAGTATGCAACCACTACCGAGGGCAGGGCTGACAAGTACAAGACCGTTCTTTCCGACCTCATAGGCGCGGATGCGGACGATCCTCGCTTCCAGGATATGGTAGAGCAGCTCACCATAGAAGAACTCGTTGAGTTCATCAATGAAGGCGGCTTCCATTCGATAGCTATAGATTACCTCGGCGTTCCCTACGCGCACAACACCGACGGTCCCAAGGGCTGGACGGGCAGCGGCGTAGACTCCAACGACCGTTTCAATTACTTTGCATCCGAACCCATGATTGCGGCTACCTACAACAAGGAGCTGTTCACTGAAATGGGCAAGATGATAGGCGAACAGGGTCTCTGGGGCAACAGCACTCAGGAAAGCGGCGTTGCATACTCCTACACCGGCTGGTATGCACCCGGCATGAACCTTCACCGCTCGCCTTTCGACGGACGCTATACTGAATACTATTCCGAAGACCCCGTTCTTACGGGTATGACGGCTGCAAACGTTTCGCTCGGCGCTAAGGAAAAGGGCTGCTATATAACGATGAAGCACTTCGCATTCCATAACGACGGCGGCGGCGCAATGACCTACCGTGCAGGTACCATCTCTGCGGAAAGCAATCCCGAAGCAGGTCTTTCAGCGTGGATGACCGAACAGACCGCGCGTGAAATATACCTCAAGGCGTTCCAGATCTGCACCGAAGACGGCGAAGCAACGTACGCAATGGGTTCGTTCACCCGCATAGGCAAGACGTGGTGCGGCGGCAGCTATGCTATAAACAATGCAATACTCCGCGACGAGTGGGGCTTTGAAGGCGCAGTTGTAACCGATATCGTGCTCTACAACTCCGTAAACGCTTACCAGCTTGTAACTTCCGGCGGCGGCATGATGCTCACGGGCTTCATGGGCGGTATCTACCTCGACGCAGACGTAATCAACGCTATGCCCGAAGGCAAGACCAAGGACGTAATTATCTACGGCATGCAGCAGACTGTAAAGCAGAACTTCTACATGGTAGCTAACAGCAACGCTATGCAGATACCTAAGGGCGCAAAGGTAACTTACGACGCATTGGTTCAGAACGACGAGGGCGAAGAAGTTGAACTTACCCTTGCAAACGCAAAGGTAGGCACGGCTTACACTTCTGCAAAGGTAACGCTTGCACAGCTCAACACCAGCTATGCATATTCGGATATAACCTACACCGCAACGGGACTTCCCGCAGGTCTCAGCTTTGATGCGGCTACCGGACTTATAACCGGTACTCCCACGGCGGCAGGTACCTTCAAGGTAACCATTACGGCAGCAGCTGAAGGATATCAGTCGGCGTCCCACGAATTCACGCTCGTAGTGGATGCGGCAAGCCAGACCGTTGACCCCGATGACGGCGGCGACAAGGACGATGGCGGCAACAAGGATGACGGAAAGGAAGATAAGGGCGGATGCAGCAGCGCACTCGAGCTCGGCTTCATAATCCCCGTATCCCTTGCGCTTCTCGGCGCGGCCGTGGTAGTTCTCCGCAGGAAGAGCTCCAAATAAGTTTAGGGCTATATCCATAGGGTTATATCCATACGACCAGGCGCAACTTATGGCCGCCCGCCGCGCAAGCGGCGCGGCGGGCGGCAAAAAAACGTAAATACGTCTGCTTTCAGCTGCGGCTATGCCGCAGCTAAAGTGGGCTTTAAAGAAAAATAAATAAGGAGAATGGAATGAAATTATTTAAAAAATTGCTCATAGCAGTGCTCTCTGTCTGCCTTGCAGGCACGATATTCGCCTTTACAGGCTGCGGCGGCGAAGACAACAACGACGATACAAACAACCCTGGCGGCAACACCGAACAGCCCGATGAAAACGGAGATGAGGGCGGCACGGAAGAAGAGGGCGAAACATACGTATTCGAAGCGGAATATACCAAGCTCGAAGGTCTTGAAGGCTTCGGTCCTTCAGGTTCGCCCGTAGGCGTCGGCCTCGCGCTTCCCATAACCGATGCCAGCAACGGTTTCTGCGTTGCCAACCTCGGCACAGACAGCCCCATAACCTTCAAAATAACTTCTTCCGCACAGGTTACCGTAACCCTCCGCGGCATATTCGGCAACAACTCTCTCGGCGGCACCAACGCATGGAACACCACGACGTTCAAAATTTCCGTCAACGGCACTGAGCTCAACTATACTGAGTTCAGCACCACCCAGAGCACTTCCGGCGGACAGAACTTCAAAACTATCAACCTCGGCGAAATAACGCTCAACGAAGGAGAAAACACGATAGTGTTCTCCGTAGGCGACAACAAATATCTCAACAACCTGCCTGTAGGTCCCTCTATCGACTGCATAAGAATCAAGACGACGGCTACTCTCACGATGGAGACTTACGAAGACAATATCCTTTAATTTTTGCTTAACGAAAGGAGAGCAGGTATGAAATTTATTTGGAAACACCTCGGCACGCGCATATGGCTCATAGTAACCAGCATATTGCTCGTGCTTGCCATAGTCGTATCCGTGCTTGCGACCAGCATTCCGCTTTTCGCCAATTCCATAAGTCTGGTATTCGGCGGCGAACGCGCCAACATAGTTGAGGACCGCAGGGACGAGCTCTACGACCGCGAATTCAAAAACAAGAAGGATGTGCTTGCAGCCGCCGAAGATTTTGTAATCGACGTGGAAAAGGAAGGCGCAATACTTCTTAAAAACGAGAACGACGCGCTGCCCCTCGCCGCAGAAAATCCTTCGGTGAGCGTGTTCGGCAAGAACTCCGTAAATCTCGTATATTCGGGTTCGGGTTCGGCGAACAGCACGTCGGGCAGCACCAGAACGCTCTACGAAAGTCTTGAGGCGGCGGGCATAAACTACAATCCCCAGCTCAAATCTTTTTACGAAGATAACTCGCGCTCGGGTTCGGGTCGTCCCGCCAATCCCCCTATGACGTCAGGCCAGAGGCTTGCGGGCTTCGGCTTGGGCGAAACGCCCGTTTCTTCATACGGCAGCGATCTCGTATCTTCTTACGGCGACTATGACGACGCCGCTATAGTCGTATTCTCGCGCATAGGCGGCGAGGGCTTCGACCTTCCCCGCACAATGGCGACCGATTTCACGTATTCGACTGCGCTCGACGACGCCGATTCCCCCACGAGCCACTATCTCGAGCTCGGCAAGTACGAAAAGCAGCTTCTCGAATATGTAAAAGAGCATTTCAGCACGGTAATCGTGCTTCTCAATACCGGTTCGACGATGGAGCTCGGCGGACTTGCCTCAGACAGCGGCATAGACGCAGTGATGTGGATAGGTTTCCCCGGTTCCACGGGCATAATGGCGGTGGGACAGCTTCTTGCGGGCAAGTCTGACGACGGCGAAAAGCTCAGCCCTTCGGGACGCACCACCGATACGTGGGCGGCGGACTTCACCAAGGACCCCACGTGGTATAATACGGGCATATACGGCAGCGAAAAGGGCAACCGCTATCTTTACGACGGCAGCGAAACGGCTTACGCCTTCGTCAATTACGAAGAGGGTATCTATGCCGGTTACCGCTACTGGGAGACCCGCGGCTACGAAGAGGAGAAGGCAGACCCCGAATCTGACTGGTACGCCGAAAACGTCGTATATCCCTTCGGCTACGGTCTTTCGTACACCACGTTCGACTGGGATATAACTTTCAGCAAGAGCGGCAGCGATGACCTTTCCGCTGACGACACGATAACGGCTACGGTCACCGTCACCAACACGGGCGATTATGCCGGCAAGGACGTAGTTCAGCTCTACTATACCGCGCCTTATTACGAGGGCGGAATAGAAAAGTCGCAGGTAGTTCTCGCAGACTTTGCCAAGACGGACACTCTCTATCCCGCAGATGAAGCAAACGGCGAAAGCAAGCCCAATTCCCAGCAGATAACCCTCACGCTGAAAGCGCGCGACATGGCTTCTTACGACTATGCCGATGCCAACGAAAACGGCTTCAAGGGTTACGAACTCGACGCGGGCGACTATGTGATAAGCGTGCGCAAGGACGCGCACACCGCCGCAGACAGCCAGACATACAATCTTAAGGAGGGCGCAACGCTCCGCACGGATACCGACGCGCGCGGCAACACCGTAACGGTGGAAAACCGCTTCGACGACGTAAGCGCGGGCATAAGCGGCGACCTCACTTACGAGGCATATATAAGCCGCAGTGATTTTGCGGGCACAGTGCCTTCCGATTATATAACGGACGCGGAGCGCACTCTCACCGAAGAGCAGAAGGAGGCGCTCGACCTTTCCATACGCCGCAACTACACCCAGTCGGACGAGGGCAAGCCCTGGCAGGTGACGGGCGCGGCGCCTTCGACCACCCCCGTGGACAGCGGCCTTTCGCTCGCTGACATGCTTTATGACGAAAACGGCGAATATGTGGGCAAAGTCGACTACGACGACCCCCGCTGGGAAACGCTGTTAAACGAGATTTCCCTCGACGAAATGAAGCTGCTCGTCGGTTACGCCGCATTCCGCACGGGCGCGGTTGCGGGCATCAACAACGTCGTTAACAAGCCCATAACCAACGATTCGGACGGTCCTTCGGGCTTCACGAGCTTTGTATCCGATTCCGTCGTTTACGATACCTGTGCATATCAGGGCGAATGCGTAATGGGCGCAACGTGGAACGTCAGCCTCGCAGAAAGAATGGGCGAGCTCGTGGGCGAAGAGGCGCTCGTGGGCAACGAAAAGGGCGACGGAATGCCTTACACCGGCTGGTACGCGCCTGCGGTGAACATTCACCGTTCGCCGTTCGGCGGCCGCAACTGGGAGTACTACTCCGAAGACGGTTTGCTTTCCGGCAAACTTGCGGCAAGCGTTGTAAGCGGCGCAAGCAAGAAGGGCGTGAACTGCTATCTCAAGCACTTTGCGGTAAACGACCAGGAAACCGACCGCGAATACAACGGCATACTTGTATGGGCTAACGAACAGTCCATGCGCGAAATTTATCTCAAGCCGTTCGAAATAGCCGTAAAAGAAGGCGGTGCAACGGGCATGATGTCCTCGTTCAACCGAATAGGCATGACGTGGGCGGGCGGCAGCTACGCGCTCCTTACTGAAATTCTCCGCAACGAATGGGGCTTCCGCGGCGCTGTAATCACCGACTACAGCATGAACACCTATACTCAGGTTGACCTTATGCTCCGCGCCGGCGGCGACCTCTTCCTTACCCAGGCGACCAAAACTTTCGCCAAGGAAGACGACGCAACGCAGATAACTCTGCTCCGCCAGGCTACCAAGAACGTTCTCTACACGACGGCTAACAGCAACGTCATGAGCATAAGGGTGGACGGTTACAAGTCGCCCGTATGGGTAGTGGTTATGATATGCGTCGATGTCGCCATAGTTGCGGGTCTCGCAGCATGGGGCGCAGCAGTCATAATCACGACGAAGCGGAAAGAGTCCCGCAGCTGACAGGCAGACAGACTCAGACTCAAGAAAAAAACGGCAACGGTATATCCCGCCTTATTGTGCGGGGTATACCGTAAGCTCGTTTTCAGGCAAAGGCGCAATCAGGGCGGCGCCGCGCATTCCGCGGCGTTAATTCGATGATATGTGCCGTCCTTTTTTTGTTTTTGCCTTTATAATCAGAGTGATAAGGAGAAGATTTTGAAATATGCTGAAGATAGCCATCGTTGAAAACGACGCTCAGGATGCGGAACTTCTGAACCGTTACATAAAGCGGTATGAAAAGGAGGCGGGCGTTTCGGCACAGGTTTCCGTCTTTGAAGACGGCGAGCTTTTTCTGCTGAATTACAAAACGCACTTCGACATCGTATTTATGGATATCCTGCTCGTCGGCATAGACGGGCTCGAGGCTGCGCGCAGACTGCGCGCCATAGACCAGGAAATAGTCATAGTTTTCGTAACGAGCATGGCGCAGTACGCGATAAAGGGGTACGAAGTCGACGCCTGCGATTTTGCCGTAAAACCTGTTACATACGCCGACTTTTACATGAAAATGCACAAGGCGGTAAAGCGTGTAAAAACCGAAGACCAGGACATAATTACATTTAAAATGACGGGCAGTATAGTCAAAATATCTGCCTCTACGATATATTATGTGGAAGTTATAAAGCACGACCTTATCTATCACACCGTCAGCGGCGAAATAAAGTCGCACGGCACAATGCGCGAAGTGGAGGAAAAGCTCAGCCCATATTCATTTTACAGAATACACCACAGCTATCTCGTGAATCTTGCGCACGTGCTCGCGGTCCACGGCGATACCATAACGGTAAACGGCACTGTAATAAAAATAAGCCGCGCCAAAAAGGCCGATTTCATGCAGCGTTTTGCAGAATTTGCCCAGAAGAGGTGAAGGTATGACCGCTCTGTTCGTTCTTGAAGAATGGCGCTTTATACTCGAACTTCTGTGCGCCGAGTTTATTTTTGTCACTCCCGCCGCAAAAAGGCGCAGTAAATTTGCGTGGCGCTGCCTCGGTTGCACTGTTTTCTGTATGGGATTTTCCCTTCTGTATTACTTTGTGGAAATGCTAACGGCAGGACATTTGGCGTCGTCGTTTATGGTGCATATATCGTGGTATATACTGCTCACCGTGCTTTCGCTCCTTTCCATACTTTTCTGTTACCGCATATCTTTCGGCTGGCTGCTGTTCTGCGGCATTGCCGGCTATGCGCTGCAGCACATCGAATACGTCATCGTCAACGAAGCTTTCGCACTCTGGATTTATCCCGAAGTCAATAAAAACATACCGCTGTATGCCGCAATTATCGTGGTTACGTACGCGGTTTTATGCGTGGCGGTCGGGTTAGTTTTCCGCAGAAAGCTCAAGGCGCTCGGCGAACTTCAGTTTGCCGTCACAACCCGTTCGCTGGTGTTCTACAGCCTGCTACTTGCAATGTTGATTACTTCGGCGTTTATGGCGCAGATTCTCTTCCTCAACGGCGAAGACAAGTACGCGCTTGAAAGTCCTAACTACATAGCCGCCATAGCCGATATATTCAACTGCATTTTCGTCCTCATAATTCTTTATGCCTTCTGCTGCGTAAGGGAGCGCGACAGGCGCAACGATATAATAAACCAGATGCTTATCGATTCGCAGAAGCAGTATAAATTAAAAAAGGAAACCATAGATATCATAAACGGCAAGTGCCACGATCTTAAGCACCAGATAGGCGCTCTGCGCCGCATGCCCAAAGAGGAGCAGGACGAGCGTATAAAGGAAATTGAAAAGCGCATAATGTTCTACGACCTTTCCATAGATACGGGCAACGAGGTAATAAATACCATTCTTTCCGAAAAAACGCTTTACTGCACGGAAAACGGAATAAGGCTTTACACCTCCGGGAACGGCAAAAAGCTGCGCTTTATGGACCCTGTGGATTTGTACACGCTTCTCGGCAACGCCCTTGATAACGCCGTGGAGAGCGTCGTAAGAATTGAGGACAAGGATAAAAAGGTAATCAATTTCAGCATTTACGAGCAGGGCGAAATAGTCCTCATCCGCACCGACAACTATTACGAAGGCAAGCTTTTGTTCAAAGACGGGCTTCCGCTTACAAGCAAAAGCAACAAATTCTATCACGGTTTCGGAATGGACAGCATGCGAAAAATTGTTGAAAAGTACGACGGAAGCATCGCCGTAGGCACGGAAGCCGGCATATTTACCTTGCAGATGGTTATACCCGTTCCCGATGAAAGCCATTCTGACGCTTTGGCGCAAAAAGCCGATAGTTGAGGCATATATGCGGGTGAATTGCATATTATTTCTGTAAAAGCGCAAGCCAGCGCGACGGGGCGCGGGCTTGATTGGCTTTTTTTGATTCATTGATGCACCTTAATTTTCAAAACGCTAAATTTTCCGCCCGACCATCTGCGGCAAAAATTTTCCGCTGATGTGGCTGATTTGAACGGCGGCATAGCCCGCAGCGCGGCGTGTATTCAAATTTTTAAAAAAAGTTGCAAACGCAGGGTAAAAATGCTTGTTTTTTTATTGCATGTTTTATATAATATTTAAGCGTTAAGAGCAATAAGCTTTTTTTGGTAACTCTTCACCCTTGCTGTTTGTCTGGCAATGAGGGTAGAGCTGCGGAATAAAGCTATTGTCCGCAAATTGAATATTGGGGCGTCGCCAAGCGGTAAGGCAACGGACTCTGACTCCGTCATTCGGGTGTTCAAATCACTTCGCCCCAGCCAAGTTAGACTCAGTCGAACACCTTATAAAAAGGGGTGTCTGCTGGGTCTTTTTTTATGTAAAAAGCGAGAAAATCTCCGAATTTTTTGCCATTTCGTGCAGGGATTTTGGCACAGCTAGAGGTAAGTAAACGGGAAGAATTATCGCTGAAAAGATGAATATCTCTTATCAGGAAAGCCGGGCAGGTCGTATTGACCTGCCCGGCTTTTTTGCGTTTTATAGCGTTTCATTACTTAAAAGCAATAATTTTTCTGGGTTGCGTTGACTTCTGAAACAAGAGAAAAAAGGGACAGCACCTAAACTCCCTCTGTGCCGTTTCCACCCTGCCG
>CALVWV010000051.1 GCA_944368065.1 uncultured Clostridia bacterium
TCACCGTCGCTTTGGTAACAAGGCGAGCCAGTTAAACCCCATCAGATGCAAGATTGGGATAAGGGCTGCGTTCAATCGCAGGGCTGCCCGTCCGTTCTTATCCGTTAATATCGCTTTAACTTGCAGGTGACTGCAAGTATAGATAGATGACCGTACACGACAGAACTCGGCTTACAGACCAGCCTCGGATTTTAACACACAAAATCGGCGGCGCCGCAATTAATTGCGGCGCCGCCTTATTTCTTTATCCGATAATTTTTACAGTATAATCGTATTCGGGTTTATCTCCGTAAATGAGCGCCCGCACAAAGTCTGCATGCGCGTCGGTTCTGTAGCACTTCAGGGCGGAGGGAATGGCAGTGCCGTTTGTATCGGACAGATTTGTCAAACTCATTTTTTTGATTAAGACCGGCAGCGAAGATTCCGCAAGCGCAGAAAAAATTTCGTCTTTAATGCTCTTTCTCACGGCGAGCGGCTTTATATACGTGCCTTCGCTGATATACGTTCTTACGTCGTCGGAATAAATCCCCAGCATGTTTGCTGCAAGTATGCGCCTTATGCGCGAGGAGGTGTAGCGCCTGTTTGTCGCGCGCGCTATTATCTCTTCCGCCGTAAAATCGGCGTCGGATTTGAGCTTGTTTTCCAGACCTTCGCTGCAACCGAAAATGCGAGTCATATCTTCTTTTTTTGCCTCGGCAAGGGCATATCTTACGAGCGCGTCCGCCCTTTTATCTGCAGCAGACATGTCAGTTTTTTTAAGCTGTTCAATCGATTTGAAAACGTAGTCGGGCACGTTGTCCGAAACTCTTTCATCGTATAAGTTGGAACGTATCGCGCCCGCGGACGAAAAATTTTCTTTCAAGCCGTCGTCGCCGTATCCTGACCCGACGCGTCGCACGGGAACTATGCCGATATCCGCGCCGCAATCTTTTATGGCTTTAGCGTATTCCAATCCGAGAATTCCGTTGGGCGACGAGACGAGCGTGCTGTCCGCGCCGTATTCTTCAAGGGCAGAGGAAAGGCTTCTTTTATAGCTCTGTCCCTGTGTAAGATTTTTTCTTACAGCGCCGTTGAAATTACTGTCTTTTATGATATCGGCGGCCTTTATAATATCGTCTGCGCCGGCGTTTTCGCTGCCGAAAGCAATATGCGTTACCGAAGGGATTTTTGAAAGAATGCTGATTGCGCCCTTTGCGAAAATTTCTGCGGGAGCGACGGAAAATGCCGCGGGAAGCTGTATTACGCAGTCAGCGCCGCCTTTTACGGCGTGTTCCGCCCGCGTGAATTTAGGCAGAACAGCCGCTTCGCCGCGCTGCGTGAAAGATGCGCTCATAATACAGAGCACCGCATCGCAGCCCGAAAGGCTTTTTGCCCGCCCGATAAGATATTTATGTCCGTTGTGAAAGGGATTGTATTCGCAGATTATGGCGCAAATTTTCATGATGAGATGTGTAAAAGTTAATTTAAATCTTTACAATTTTAAAATTATATTATATAATAATAAGCGGTACAGACGTACTTTTGTGCCTTACAGGCATTATATATCAAATCGAGTGTAAAATAAAGTGTTTTAAGGAGAAAAATAAACATGGCATTACTTGACGAAATCAAGGCAAAGGCTGCCGCCCTTAAAAAGACCATAGTTCTTTGCGAGGGTGAAGACAAGCGCGTGGTTGAAGCCGCGGCGCAGATTACCAAAGAGGGCATCGCCAAAATAGTTCTTATCGGCAACGAGGAAGAAGCTAAAAAGGTAGCCCCCGGCGTTGACCTTACGGGCATAACGCTTATAGACCCTCTCACTTCCGAAAAGACGGCGGAATACGCCAAGATTTTGTACGAAGCAAGAAAGGCCAAGGGCATGACTGAAGAGCAGGCTGCTCAGCAGGCGAAGGACAGGACTATGTTCGGCGCGCTTATGCTCAAAGCAGGCGACGTTGACGGTTACGTTTCCGGCGCTTGCCATTCCACTGCAAACACTCTCCGTCCCGGACTTCAGGTCGTTAAAACGGCTCCCGGAATCAAGACGGTTTCCAGCTGCTTTATTCTCATTGCTCCCGAAGGCGGCAACAAATACAATCCCGACGGCGTTGCAGTATTCGCTGACTGCGCCATCAATATAGAGCCCGACGCTCAGCAGCTTGCAGATATTGCCATATCTTCCGCAAAGACTGCAAAAGCTATCGCAGGTCTCGAGCCCAGAGTTGCAATGCTTTCCTTCTCCACGAAGGGTTCCGGCAACGACGACAAGTTCTTCAAATCCGTTCCCAAAATGCAGGAAGCAACCAGACTTGCGAAAGAAATGGCTCCCGAGCTTGCTCTCGACGGCGAATTCCAGTTCGACGCCGCAGTAGCTCCCGAAGTAGGTGAGATAAAAGCTCCCGGTTCTGCCGTTGCAGGTCACGCCAACGTATTTGTATTCCCCAACATCAATGCGGGCAACATCGGCTACAAAATTGCCCAGAGATTCGGCAACTACATGGCAATCGGTCCCGTATGCCAGGGCTTTGCAAAGCCTCTGAACGACCTTTCCCGCGGCTGCAACGTAGACGATATCGTTGCAACGGTAGCAGTTACGGCGCTTCAGGCTGATTAAAACGAGGGGAGAGAGTAAAATGAAGATATTGGTTATAAACGCAGGCAGCTCGTCGCTTAAATATCAGCTTATCGATATGGAGACGGAGGGCGTGCTCGCAAAGGGCGGCTGCGAAAGAATAGGCATAGCTGGTTCCGTTTTAAAGGCAAAGGGCAACGGCAAGGAAAAGGTCTACAATCAGGACATGCCTACCCATAAGGTTGCCATAGAGCTCGTTCTCGAAGCTCTCCGCGACGAGGAAATCGGCGTCATCAAGTCTATGAAGGAAATTGACGCGGTAGGTCACAGAATTGTCGCAAGCGGCGAATATTTCAAGAAGACGACGCTTGTTACCCCCGAAGTAATGAAGACGCTCGAGGAAAAGACTTTCGAACTTGCGCCCCTTCACAACCCCGCGGCTGCTACGGCTATACGCGCGTGCATGGAAGTTATGCCCGGCACGCCCATGTCGCTCGTATTCGACTCGTCTTTCCACGCAACCATGCCCGAAAAGGCATATCTTTACGGCATAGATTACGAAGATTACAAAAAATACGGCGTGCGCAAATTCGGCGCACACGGCACGAGCCATAAATTCGTTTCTCAGGAAGCTGCCAAATATCTCGGCAAAAAGCCCGAAGAACTTAAAATAGTTACCTGCCACCTCGGCAACGGCTCTTCCATAACGGCAGTAGACGGCGGCAAGTGCGTTGATACGTCCATGGGCTTTACGCCTCTTGCAGGCGTGCTTATGGGCACGCGTTCAGGCGATATCGATGCGTCCGCTGTTGAATTCCTTGCGCGCAAGAAGGGTCTTTCCCATGCTGATATGG
The DNA here is from genome assembly GCA_944368065.1 of uncultured Clostridia bacterium. Classification (GTDB taxonomy): domain Bacteria; phylum Bacillota; class Clostridia; order Christensenellales; family Borkfalkiaceae; genus Coproplasma. The sequence continues at coordinate 3,406 of CALVWV010000051.1, forward strand.
TCACGTACCTCAACAAAAAATGCGGCGTAGCGGGCATTTCAGGTGTTTCCAGCGACTTCCGCGACCTTCTCGCAGGGGAAGCTCAGGGCAATGCAAGGTGCAAACTTGCGCTCGATATGTTCAACTATCAGACAAAGCGTTTTGTAGGCGCGTATGCCGCAGTTATGGGCGGACTTGACTGCATAGTGTTCACCGCAGGCATAGGCGAAAATACCCCCGAAGTAAGAAAGGGTGTTTGCGAAGGTCTTGAGTTCCTCGGCGTTAAACTCGATCTTGAGAAGAACGAGGGCAAAAACGACGGAAGCATACGCGATATTTCCGCGGCGGACAGCAGGGTAAAGATACTTGTAATCCCCACCAACGAAGAGCTTGTCATCGCAAGGGAAACGGCAGAACTTCTGTAAAAAATTGTTATGCCGTTTACAAAATAAGTTGACAAAAATTCGGCTATATACTATAATTGCATAGTCGGTTCGGTATGATTATTGACGTAGCAAGGCTTATAGCTTTAAAAAAGTTCAAAGGCGGTTTTTCGTTTGAATACGATTGCCCCGCAGACCTCGTTATTCTGCCTTCCGCCCGCATAGAGGGCAAGGTAAAGGCAGAGGGAGAGTATGAGATTTACGACGACGATTCCGTCGGAATAAATCTGAAAATAAGTTATCTGCTTGTCGGCCAGTGTTCCTATTGTCTCGAACCTGCACAAAAGCAGATTGAGTACGAAACGGACGTTTTGTATCTCCCCGAAGACGACGGTGAAAATTATTCGTATAACGGCTTAAAAATCAATCTTACCACTGCCGTAAACGATGCTGTCCTTTTCAGTCAGCCGCAGATACTTTTATGCAGACCGGACTGCAAGGGCATAG
>CALVWV010000052.1 GCA_944368065.1 uncultured Clostridia bacterium
TTCCCTGTGGGAGCCTCGGCCGGCCACGCCTTAGAGCGATGCTCGAGCGGGCGGCGACGCCGCTCCGCTACTCGATTCCGATTAGGTGCACCACGAAAAAAAAGCGGGTCGTAAACGACCCGCGACATTAACCTTGCACCGCAAGGAATACTGCCGTTTCCCTGAGGGAGCCTCGGCAGGGCACGCCTTACGGCGATGCTCGAGCGGGCGGGTCCGCCGCTACGCTACCCGTTTCCGATTAGGTGCACCACGAAAAAAAGCGGGTCGTACACTACCCGCGACATTAACCTTGCACCGTAAGGAATACTGCCGTTTCCCTGAGGGAGCCTCGGCAGGGCACGCCTTACAGCGATGCTCGAGCGGGCGGCTACGCCGCTACGCTACTCGATTCCGATTAGGTGCACCACGAAAAAAGGGATGACAAAAGTCATCCCTTTTTTCGTGGTGCACCGTAAGGAATTCGAATCCCTAGCCTTTGGTTCCGTAGACCAACGCTCTATCCAGTTGAGCTAACGGTGCATAATTTATTAGGTTGTTTAACGCTGTTTTCAAGACGCTTAAATATGCCGCTGTTTTTTCTTACAGCTTATATATTATATAAAATGCGCCGCGCTTTGTCAAACAGTTTTAGTTTTTGTTTTAAAATTTTTTATTATTTCAGTTTCGGCTTCCGCTTTCTTTAAAAAAAATTAAAACTGACGACCAAAATACGACGACAAAATTATATCAGATAGCCACCGCTATTATGCAATTGACCCCATAATATGCCGCATATAAAGCTCTGCCGCATCAATTTTTGTAAGCTTGTAGAGCATGCGCGTGCCTACCGAATCCTCCACCTCGTTCAGAATCCATCTGCCGCCGTGCAGTATAAAATCCACCCCGACGAAATCGCAGTCAAGCTCCTTGCATACCGCCGCGGCAATATTTTTCTGCTCTTTCGTAACATCTACCATACGCGCGCTTCCGCCGAGCGAAAAATTGCTTCTGAAATCGCTTTGCGACCTCCTTTCCGCCGCCGCGATAACCTTGCCGCCCAGCACATACACGCGCACGTCAATACCGGGTTCAGAACACATTGGTTGGCATATATACCGCGACGAATCGCAGTTTTTTATAAATTCCGCAAGCTCTTTATCTCCGTCAATGCGGTAAACTTCACTGCCGCCGTGACCTGTGCGCGACTTTACTACAAGCGGATACGCAAACCCCGAAAGGCTGCGCGCGCCCGCCTGAATATCGGACAAAAGACAGGTTTCCATTGCGGGCAAACCGAGCTTTTCAGCCATAATATACGTCTGCCACTTATCGTTTGCCGCAAATGCTGTTTTATAGTTATTGAAGCACGGTACTTTGCGGCTTTCAAAATACATGTTTATGTCGGGGCATATTGTGCGGACGACGGCAAAATCAATCACTCCTGCTCTGCACGCGCCGTCTGAGCAGTCTGTTCCGCGCTCCGTATACCCTTTTACCGCATGCATTAAATCTTCCGCATAAACAAGCTCGAGGCGCGCACCCAGCTCCTCTGCCTTTTCTTTGAGCCTTGCTATAAACCACGCGTTGCGCGCAGCGCCTTCCCTGTCATAAATAAGCCAGCCGTTCATAAAAGTTTTTCCGAGATATGCTCCATTATATATTCGCTCAGATCCACGCCCGTGCACTCCAGACTGCTTTTGAAGTGCGGGTTGGAATTTACCTCGCACACAACGGGTTCGCCGCCGACGCCGAACATTACATCAACTCCCGCAAAATCAAGCCCGATGGCTTTGCAGGCAGCTACTGCGGCTGAAGCAAACTCCGCAGGCAACTCAATATTTTTCATTTTGCCGCCGTTAGTGATGTTGGAGCGGAAGTCATTTTCGTTATACCTGAGCATTGCGCAGACCGCCCTGTCGCCCACGACGTTGACGCGCACGTCTCTGCCCGCACTCGACGAGACGAACTCCTGCATTATAAAATCTTTATAGCCGATTTTATCGACCGTCTGCTCCGCCGAGGCAAGATTTCCGGCAAGATACACCTGAGCGCCGAAAGAACCATACGCTTCCTTTATAACAAAAGGAAAACCAAGGACGGAAGCCGCGGCGGAAATAAAGTTTTTATCGCAGTAGCCCACCCCTTCAAAAGTTTTCGGCGCAATTATTGTTTTGGGCGTTTTTACTTTTCCGCTGAGCGCAATTGCGGTAAGCGCCTTATTATCGCAGATTTCCACGGCGGAAGCGCTGTTGAAAAGTCTGAGTCCCGCCGTCTCCAACCTTTTTGCAAGGGCGATATCCTTGTCCCAGAAGAGGACAAAATCGGGCTTTGAGAAAAGAGAAAAATCGTCGCCCACGGCGCACAATATATCTGCCGAACGGACTATATCGAGCGTTATCCCGCGCTTTGCGGCGGCGCGGCCGAGAAAGCTGTAAATTTCTTCAAATTTTTTTGTATGCAGAAAACTGTTTACTACAAGCCAGCCCTTCATAATTACTCCAAAGTTTTACAGGAATAGTCCGCGCAAAAAGCCAAAGCCTTGCAAAGACGCACAAAGAAAAATATTAGCTCTTTTACGCGCGCATATTCCTTTTTGACGAAAGATTGAAATACACGACAAACGGTATAGCCACAACGGACAATGCGGCAGATATCCATACCGATTTATCTATAAATAAATTTGCCGAAACAAGCGTTAAAAGCACGGGAAGTATCTGATTATTTATGCTTTTGCGGAAAATGAAACCTGTATCGCGGTCGATTTTTACAATAGTGTTCACATCGGTAATTCCCAGAAGTTTTCTTAAATGCGTTGGCACTCCCACCGCAAAACCGGGGAATAACGGCAGATTTGTTCTGTAAAAATCTTCCTTATCTTCAAATTCGAGCACGCGGCAACGTATCCGCTTGTTTTTATGCTGAAGTATGACTTTATCCATTTCGTCAATGCCGAGCAGATTCATATTGGATTTGGTCATTCTGACGACATTCTGCCCCTCGTCGTTTTCAAGCGGGCGCTGTACAAGAAGGGACAGCGTACTTTTGCCCACATATTTATCTGCAAGCCATTTGAGAAAATGCCTCTGCTTTTTTCTGAAATACGCCTCGGGCACAGGGATAAGGCGCAGTTCAACGCCGCATACAGATTCAATTATGTCCGCCGCGCGCCTTTTCACGTCGAAAGGCACGTCTCTTTCGCGCACGTGGTCGGCAGTCGGGTAGACAGACTTTATTATCTCTATATCTTCAGGGCTGCACACCTTTTTTCCGCCGACGGACTCCGACTTATTGCCGCTTACGCCATCTCCTGTACATGTAAGCTTTTTCCACTGACTTTTGCTCAGGCGGAGAGGCAGCTCGAGCCCGAGCATAGTCCTTTGTTTCTTGTTTATCTTAAGAGTGCCCGCACCGAGAGATTTGTCGCCGTAAATATGGCTGCTTTTTATAATCAGCGACGACTGATTATGTACGTTGTAAAGTTCGAAAAGCTGACAGCCGCCGTTAGCCGATTTTATAAAGCGTTCGTAATCGGACAGGGGCATAACCAGCCTGTCCTCGCGTATGTTATCAATATTCTGCGACTTTACTTCGGTGAAAACTATATCGTTATAAGCGCAAAGAAGCACCTTTTCATTCGGCTTGAGCGAAAGGCATTCCTTTAAATAAGCGGAAGCAACTACATTGCCCTCCGCGACGCCTTTTTTTGCAACAGGTTTTACATTTATTCCCTTGCCGGACTGCGGATTAACCATATAAGCTTTACTGCCGCAGAATTTATCATAGACCTCTTCAGACACGCCGACGAGGTCGAGCACCGTGCCTTTGAGTTCGCCGTCGCAGCATATAAGGCTGACGATATCGCCGAACATATCCCGCACTTCGCATTTTTCGCCGCTCAGAACAACCTTGCCGCCGTCCACGCGCACGGACATTGCGCCCGTAATATCAGTTACCTTTACACAATCTTCTTTAGTGTTTCCCTTCACTGCAATTACCCCCTTAACGCAACGACAGCTTCTTTGAGAGCGTCATAGACCGACTGTATTGTGCTGAAAGCACAACCGTAAACCAATTTCGAATTGATTTCTATCTGCATACAGGTTATGCCGCATTGCCTGTGCATTGCAGACGATACCGTATTGACGTATCCGCCGCTGAAAGGTCTGTCTATGGAAACGCTTAACCCGCGTTCAGTAAACGCTGAGCATACAATGCCGACGCTTTCCGCGTCTGAAACGTTTTTCATCCCGGCCGTGCCTATATTTATCAAGGCGGTGCGGCGTGGCGACAATAAATGCAGGTCAATCAGGTATAAAATACCGTTTCCCTTTATATATTCCGCGAGAGCCTGCCTGTAAGGAGATACTTTATCGTAATTGGCATCGTCGCCGCAATTTTTTGTTTTATATATGACGGGGCAGCCGATATCGTCGTTAAGACAAAGCGCAAGGGCGCCCGTCTGCGGCTCAGCATACTTGACGATACCTCCGCGCGTCTGTTCTACGCTGTGCGGCGCAGATATTATAACTGTCCCGACACCGCCGATAAGCTCAAAAGAATTTTCATGCTCCGCGGCAAAATAATTTTCAAATTTTCTGAATTTTTGCTCGCTGAGCATAATACACCCCCGTAACCATGCAGGAATTACATTTATTTTAGCACATTGCCGCGGCAATTTCAACAATTATTAAAAAAGACGGACTTTTTAAAGGCGCGCAGCCTGGGCTGCACGCCGTATAATTTATAATGCCGTTTTTTTGCAGGCTTCGGCAAGCAAAAATTTATCCACAACGCGCTGTGGAAACTCCCGCGTTTTATCCACAAATTGCACTCTTTTTATGTGCGTAAACTTGTTGATAACGACAGTGATTTTACAGAGTTATCCACATTTTGCTGACAATGCTCCGATTTTATGCCAATTCCGACATTTTTGCCGCAATTTTTTAATACAGTCAAAGAAAGTTATCCACATCGCTGAAAATGTTGATAACTTGCATAAAATACTGCCGAATCGCCCGCACGCCACGCGGCAAAGCCCAATCCAAGGTAAGAAAAATCTGACGCATTAGAACTGATTGCGCGATTTGCGCAAAAGTCAATGCCGTTTACTTTATTTTACGCGCGCAAATCAGCTTAATGATTTAAAATAAAATTTACTATTGACAACCGTCGCGCGATATGATATTATTTTGATATCAAATAAATATCCAATTCAAGGAGGATATGGAAAATGAAGGAAAAAACACTGAACAAAAAGCCGAACGGAATGCCGATGCTTATACTTCTTGCAGTTTTGTATATCGCGGCGATAGCGGGTGCAATATTCTGCACGGTCAGTCTCGAAGGGGCGGAAAATAACGGCGGATACATAGCAGGCGCGATTATATGCGTTCTGTACATTATGCTCGGCTGGATTTTATTCGGCGGACTCAAGGTTTTAAAACCTCAGGAAGCAATCGTGCTTACCCTTTTCGGCAAATATTACGGCACGCTTAAGGGCGAGGGCTTTTACTGGGTCAATCCGTTCTGCCAGTCGTTCAACCCCGCGGCAAAGACAAAGCTCGGGCAGAGCAGCGACGTAACTACGGAAAAGACCCCCGCCGCAGGTGCACAGGGATTTACAAACGCAAAAATTTCTTTAAAGGTGATGACCCTTTCAAACGCCAAGCAGAAGATAAACGACTGCCTCGGCAACCCCGTTGAAATAAGCATAGCCGTCACCTGGCGCGTCATTGATACCGCCAAAGCCGTGTTCAACGTGGACAACTACAAAGAGTTCCTCTCCCTCCAGTGCGACACGGCGCTCAGGGATATAGTACGCATTTACCCCTACGACGTTGCTCCCAACGTTGACACCACGGGCGACGGAATGGCGGACGACGGCAGTCTGCGCGGCTCGAGCGAGATTGTTGCAAAGCGCATACGCGACAAAATACAGGACAAAGTTGCGGAAGCAGGGCTCGAGATTATAGAAGCGAGAATTACATACCTTGCTTACGCGCCCGAGATTGCGGCGGCGATGCTGCAAAGGCAGCAGGCTTCGGCAATTATTGACGCCCGCAAGATGATAGTTGACGGCGCCGTGGGTATGGTTGAAATGGCGCTTGAAAGGCTCAGCCAGAACAACACCGTAGAGCTTGACGAAGAGCGCAAGGCGGCAATGGTATCCAACCTGCTGGTAGTGCTGTGCGGAAACAAGGACGCCCAGCCTGTGGTAAATTCCGGAAGCCTGTACTGAAAAATTATGATTGGCGCGCATATATGCCCGAACCAACAGACATAAAATGCGTACTGAAAAGATAAAATTGCACGAATAAAAGAGCTTACCCCTGCGCGCCGCACGGCGCGCAGGGGTAAGCAAAAAAACAAAAAACGCGGCAGCAAGGTGAAGTTATGGAGAAAGAAAACGGTAAAAAACAAATACCTTTAAGGCTTTCGGCAAAGCTGTACGCTGAAATTGCCGCCTGGGCGGAGGACGACTTCCGCTCTGTAAACGGGCAGATAGAATACCTCCTGACAGAGTGCGTCAAAAGACGAAAAGGCAAAAGCGGGCAAGACGATAATACCAAAGAAAAACATTAAATCAGAATAAATCCCCTGCGGATAAATCCGCAGGGGATTTTTAAGAGCATGAGCGCCGCGCGTTTTTAAGCGCGGCGCTCATGCCTCATTATATTCAGAAATTATTGTTTATCAAGCTTAGTGCCGTAAACCGCCGAAACGGTGTTTGCAAATTTGGACATATTGTCGCACGATTTGAGCGCGATGTTGTCCTCGCTCTCCGCCACTTTCTTCTGCTGGTCGCGCGTAAGCCTTGTGGGCACTTCTATTTCCACCGTAACGTACAGGTTGCCCGTGCCGTTGACAGTCTTTACGCCCTTGCCGCGCAGGCAGAAGCGCGTGCCTGAGGGAGTGCCTTCGGGTATGGTGTACTCTATCATGTCGTCAATGCCGGGTACAAGGATTTTGCCGCCGCATACCGCCGTCTTGTAGGAGATGGGCACCGTTACGAACAAATCCTTATCCTCCCTCCTTAAGAGCTTGTGCGGCTCTATCTGGAAGTAGATATAAAGGTCGCCCGGTTCTCCGCCGCCCGCAGCCGCCTGACCGTAGCCGCGCTTTCTCAAAGAGCTGTCCTTATCCACGCCGGCGGGGATATTAACGGTAAACTTCGTTTCTACGCGCTTATAACCCTTACCCTTGCAGTCGGGGCACTTTTCGGTAATCTTTCTGCCCGTGCCGCCGCAGTCGGGGCAGGCGCCGACCTGTATTGTGCGCCCGAAAAGAGTATCCTGCTGGAACTTTACCCTGCCCGTGCCGCCGCAGCGCGTACATTTGGTGTATTCCGTGCCGCCGCGCGCACCCGTGCCCTTGCACGAAGCGCAGGGTTCGTTGCGGAAATAGCTTATCTCTTTGGTGCAGCCCTTTATAGCATCGAGGAATGAAAGGCGGACAGTCTGTTCGATATCCGCACCGCGCGCAGGGCGGGACTGACGGCTTGCGCCGCCGAATCCGCCGCCGAACATAGAGCTTATTATATCTTCGAAGCCGCCGAATCCGCCGCCCGAGAAGCCCGAAAAGCCGCCTTCTCCGCCGAATCCGCCCATTCCGCCCATATTGGGATGTTCGAGCTCGAAGTCGTACTGCTTCCTCTTCTGCTCGTCGGAAAGAACGGCGTTGGCCTCGTTCACCTCTTTGAACTTCTCCGCCGCCTCTTTATCGCCCGGGTGGAAGTCGGGATGATACTGCTTTGCAAGCTTGCGGTAAGCCGATTTGATTTCGTCCTGAGTGGCGGTTTTGGAAACGCCAAGAATTTCGTAATAGTTCTTTTTCTCTGCCATAGTTTACCTTATAACGGGACGCTTTTTAAGGTTGCTTTATGGAAATTGACCCGCACATATGCCGCAACTGACGCCCTGTAGCATTATTAAACGCTGTGATTTTTTTATCTTTTTAACGCTGTGCGGCGCACGGGGGTTTTTGCTCCCCGTGCGCCCCGCTGCAACCTTGAAAGGCAAGCCTTTCAAGGTTAAATTATCCTGAAATTACCGTTTATCAGTTATTGTGCTGACTGAACTCGGTATCGTCGCCGTTGCCGCCGTTGCCGGGGTTGCCGTTAGCGCCCTGAGTCTGCTGGTAAATCTTTGCGATTACGGGCTGGATTTCGCGAGTGAGCTCTTCGCTTGCCGCCTTAATCCTGTCTGCATCGCCGGAGTCGAGCTCCGTCTTTGCCTTGGCTATAGCGTCTTCAACGGTCTTCTTATCCTCTTCGGAAAGTTTGTCGCCGGCTTCCTTTACCGTCTTTTCAAGGCTGTCTATCATGCCTTCGAGGTTGTTCTTGTTATCAACAGCCTCTTTGCGCTTCTTATCCTCTTCGGCGTAGCGCTCTGCATCTTTGACTGCCTTATCGATATCCTCTTCGGAAAGGTTGGTGGACGCCGTGATGGTTATATTGGTGCTCTTGCCCGTGCCGAGGTCTTTGGCGGTAACGTTTACTATGCCGTTTGCATCGACGTCGAACGTAAC